>NZ_JBEZFP010000055.1:0-52792 GCF_040649515.1 Streptodolium elevatio | reverse complement strand
CCCCGGGGGCGGGGCGCGGCGGCCGGGGTTTCAGGCGACGCTGCCGTTCCGGAGTCGAACCGGTACTGGCCAGCAGGGACGACAGCCCTCGTCTGCCGGCAGCGCTCCCGTTCATGGGTGAGGCCCCGGAGCGACGGGGTGCGCTGCGGGGCCTCGGATTGCTAACGGCCGGTTGGCCGTTGGGGTTACGCGAACGTCCTGCGCATCTCGTCCAGAAGGCTCAGGAGTTCAGCGAAGTGCCCAGGTCCGGAGCCCGGTTCTGGAACCCCGAGGGCCGCGCGACCTTCAGGCGTGAGAAACGGGCGGGTGGCGCTGACGCCGTAGTCGATGAGGCCGCGGTCGTTGTCGCGGTAGAACGCGGCGATGACGACCTTCGGCGGGAATCGCTTGGCGAGGTGTTCGTACGCGTCCATGTAGTGCTCGTGGATCGCGGTCAGCACCATGGCGGTGGTGACGTCGGCGCGCTTGGCCATCGGGGGCTCCTTCGTTGGCTTGGCAGGAGTTGAACCTGCGCGGCACGCCGTATCAGGACGCTGCTCTACCTCTGAGCTACAAGCCATCAGGCGGGGCCGACGGGGCAACCACCACATGGTTCTGGGGGTGGTGCGATCCGAATGACTGGTCCGCCCTATCCAGGCCCTGCACGGGAGCGACCCGCCAAGCATCCTGGCCCGTGCGCTGCCGAGGAATCGAACCTCGCATGCCCGTGAGGGCGCGGGGTTTACAGCCCCGCTCGCGCCCAGCGCTCAACGCCCATGCAACGAGACTACGAAGGCTCGTCCTTGGTCACCACGTCGTTTTCGGGGTGCTGGTGGATGCGGACCCGGCTGGCGTACATGGTGACCGTGACGATGGCGGCCGGGTGGTCGAAGTCGATCGGGTCGATCACGATCGCCCGGCCGGCTGGCATGAGGACGCCGACGCCGTTGATGCGGATCTCGTTGGGTGTGACGACGTTGGCGCCTTCGGTGGTGCCGTTGCGTCGCTCGAAGATCTCGATGTCTGCGCCGTCGGGGTAGGGCTCCATGGCGAATCCGTCGATCATGCGGCTGTCTCCCGGGGCAGTTGGCTCGCGAGGTGGGGCCGCTTCATCAACTGGCGGGCGGCGATGGCCGGTTCGCCTCGGAGGGTGGGCGCGCGGTCGCGGGTGGCGCGTTCGGCGTCGGCGAGGTCGCCGCGGTCGTACACGGGGTACTTGCGTTTGCCGACCTTGCGATAGCCGACGGGCTTGACGTGGACGCGTTCGCCGTCGGCGTTGAGGTAGCCGCGGGTGGCCCACCGGTTGATCTGCGATCGGTCGATGCCGACTTCTTTGGCGTAGGCGGCGGCGCTGATGCCGATGCGGACGCGGTCTTCGTTCTCGTCGTACACGGCACCTCCTTGGACGCGAAAACGCCCCCAGGGTTCCTGGGGGCGAACGTTTTCGGGCATGGGGTGCCGAAAAGATGGTGTCACTCTGGTGATCGTCGTGCAAGTCGGCGCGCGGTCAGCCCACGGTCCATTGGCCGATCTGCGAGCCGAGTCCCATGCTGGGGTCGAACTGGATCTCGCGGATCTTGGACGCTTTCGGCACCTCGTACACGACGAAGCCGAGGCGGGTGCCGCCGACGGGGATCGTCGAGGACGACGGGTAGGCCGGTCCTGCGGTCGTGGGCTGGTAGGTGGGGCTGAACTGCTGGCCGTCGACGTCGATGACGGACGACCCGGAGGTGGGGCCGACGTCGATGGGTCGGACGCCGTTGTTGACGATTCGCCATTGCACGGCGACGAAGCGTTGGCCGGCGTTGGCGGTCATGTATTCGTTGCTGGCGGCCGCGGGGTCGACGATTTTGACGATGGTGGCGTCGAGGCTGTTGCCTTCGGTGGAGCCCTTGATGGTGATGGTGTCGCCGATTTTGGCGGCTGGGGGTTGGGCGGGCGCGGTGCTGCTGGGTGCAGCGGCTGGGGTCGTGGCGTCGGCCGCGGGTGCGTCGGCTGGCGGCGCGCCGGGCTGGGTGGGCGCGGTGACGATGCTCGGGGCGTTGGGTTGGGTGACGAGTTTGTCGCCGTCGTCGCTGCATGCGGCAAGGAGTAGGGCTGTTGCTGCGGCTGCGAGGGCAGTGATGGCGCGGTTCATGTGTCCCCCTGGGCTCGGCGTCTGCGGGCGCGCGTGGGCGCGCTGGTTGTGCGGAGGGTCCCCACCCTGAGGCGGTCCAGCTTGCCGGTTTCGCCGTGCCCTGTCAGGGAGTTGGCCGAATCGGTTCGCTCAGGGGCGCCAGCTTTCGTCGTACCCGGGCCTGTCGGCGTACACGGCGGCCATGTGGCGAAGCGTCGGGCAGGGCCATGTGTCGCGGGTGATCTCCTGCGGTGGTTCGCAGCTTCGACAGCGGACCAGCGTGCCCAGGCGTTGGCTGCCGTCGTAGTCCTTCACGACCTGGTGGTACAGCAGGTGGGGGCCGTGGGCTTTGATGATTGCCTTCTTCGCCGCGATCTCCCGCAGCACCCGCGCGGGGTCGTGCAGGGCGATGTGGGCGCGGTCGGCGTCGCCTGCGATGCACACGGTTCCGGCGTTGACGTCGTCGCGAAGCTCGCCGTCCATGTCGAAGTTCTGCCAGCTCGGGCTTGCCTGCCGGGTGCTCTCGGCGATGCGCTGGTCGTGGTCAAGCTGTTCCGTCAACCACGCCACAAGGTCGTCGGTCATGTCACTCCACTGATGATTGCGATGCACCCGAGGATCCCCGCGAGCGCGAGGCATGCTCGCGCCGGGTCGCGGTAGGCGATCTCGTCCCAGCAGCGGATGAGGAAGCGCACGTCAGTCACCGATCCCTTCGATGAGCCCGGGCGGTTCGCAGTCGTGCCCGCCCATGAGCCACTGCACGGTCTGGGCGTCGGGTCCGTTGGTGCCGTAGCGGGTGCCGCGCCCGCAGGTGCCGCAGTACGCGGTACCGGACCCGGTCGCGGGCATGTTGCCTCGGCGTCGGAGGCGCGGGAAGCGGAAGCGCATGGTCAGCTCGCGTCTCCGGTGAGCGCGGTTTCGTACCGGTCGCAGATGGCGACGAACCACGCCGTGGGGATGAGCCGGATGCGGTGGAGCCAGTCGCGGCTGGCCGGGTAGGCGACGCAGCGGCGGCCGAGGGTCGCGGGCTCGTACAGGAAGTGCGCGACACGGTCGGCGGCTTCGAGGAGACGGAAGCGCATGGTCCAGTGTCGCACCGCTGTTGTCGGCCCCGCCCTCTACGCTGCCTGCATCATCGGCTCTCGCGAACCTGCGCGGGCGGTGGGTTCCGCTGCGTGGCGAAGGCCCGTCCCATTCGAGGCGGGCCTTCGTCGTGTGCGGCTACTGCTGGAGGTCGGTGCGTGCGCCGCGTCCGGGCCGGTTGGCGTGGGCGGCGCGGACGTCGTCGGCGAGGTACCGGGCGGCGGGGCGCCCGGATTCGGGGTGCCGCTGGTAGCCGACTGCGGTGACGCCCCACCGGGACAGGGTCTTGCGTGCACTGCCGGTGGATGCGGCGCCGATGTGTTCGGCGGCCTGGTCGATGGTCCAGAGTTCGGGTTCGGCCATCAGGCGGTCACGTGCTTGAAGACGATGTCCCAGAACTCGTGGTGGTCGAGGGTGTCGACGTCGACGGTGCCGTAGGTGTCCTGGATCTCTTCGACGATGGCGTCGACGTCGTAGGTGCCTTCGCTGGCGTCGGTGGCGGTGATGACCTGGTTGCGGAGGTCGGTCTGGGTGAACATGGCGGGCTCCTCGGGGTTGTGGTGCCGGGCCTTGCTGACACCACTAACTATGCCTCACGTGAGTCATAGTTGCAAGCCCTTCCCCAAAGTCGCCCCAAAGGATCACCCTGTCCGCCGCCAGTCCCACCCCGTGGCCACCCGCCCCGTGCGCCGGGCCTCCGCCTCGATGACCGGCACGTCCCCGTAGTCCACACCGGGCACGTCGATGAGCAGCACCTCGGGCAGGGTGACGGTGACCGGTTCGGGGTCGCTGTCGCCGACCCGCTCGTACCAGCAGATCCGGCCCTTCCGCCCGTCCGCCGTGTCGACGTAGCAGATCAGTTCGGCGCGCCGGGGCATGCCGTCGATGAGGGCGTCGATGAGCGGGAGGTCGCCGGCCATGCCCTCAGGATGCGCTGCCGGTGCGACACGCGTCCGGGGAACGGTCGCTTCAGTCGCTGCCAGGCTCGTCCTCGCGCAGGTACTGCGGGTCCGCCACGAACCAGCCGAGGCAGTTGCTCCCTCGCCGCGGCGTGTACTGCAGGCACACCTCCCACGGCGCGTCCGGCCGTGTCTGCCGCTGGGCGATGATGTCGGCCGGCACCCACACCCCGTCGATGCGCGCCATGACGGACTCGGCGACCAGTTCCTGTCGGTGGACTGGTGCGCCGAGCTTGCCGCGGGGTGCGGGGCGGAGGCCGTCGGTCATGGGTCCATGATCGCGCGGTCCCGGCGCACTCCACGCCCCCCAGCGGGGAGGCCTGGGGGCCATGGGGCGCGCCCCGGGCGCGCGCCGTCGGGGAGTTCGATCCCTTCGGCGCATCGGCTCCAACAGCCGTTCCGCGACCGTCCTATGCGGCGCGGCGGGCACGACGCTCCGCGCGGCGGTCGCGCTGCGCGATGCAGTGCTGGCACGTGAGTTCGCCGCCGGTCTCGCGGTAGCGGGTGCCGCGGTTCGTCATGTCGCCGGTCCGGCAGATCGGCAGCATGTGCGGGTCGCCGGCCTGTTCGCGCGGCGCGTCGTGGACGTCGCCGCCCAGCACCGAGACGCAGCGCACGAACTCGTCCTCGCTGGGGACCGGCGACGCGTCGAGCTGCGCGCTCCAGTCGGCGTCGATCGCCGCCTTCCAGCAGCTCGCGGGCGTGCGGCCACCCTCGGTGTGCAGGCGCGCGGCGTGCGCGGCGACCGCGCGGCGGCGACCGGCAGGCAGGGCGCGCAGGTGGATCGCGCGCCACTGGGCGCGGGGCTCGGTCTCACCCTTGGGTCCGGCGGGGGCGGGCCAGGTGTCGAGGATGGCGTCGGCGGCCTCCTCGGCGGTGGCGTAGAACCCCACGACGCCGTCGCGGCGGCCGTTGCCGGGGTTGCGCGGTGTCCATGCGGCCCAGCCGCCGCGGGCGAGGCCGGCGTGGCGCTCGTCGATGACGCAGCCGCGGTGCTCGCCGTCCTCCAGGACGTCGTACGTCATGCCGTCGCCGTCGCGGACGATCTCGATGCTGCGGAGTGTGTAGTTCATGGCGTTCTCCCTGATCCGGGGTGGCTTGCCACCTCCAATATGACATGCCTCTAGACGGGTGGCAAGCCACCTGTCATGATTCTTTTCATGGCCAACGCTCACAAGCACAAGCAGCGCGTCGTCCGCGGCATCGACGACGACCTCATCGCCGACTTCGACCAGGCGTGCCGATCCCTCGGCAGCGACCGATCCGCCGAAGTCCGGCGCTTCATGGAGTGGTTCGTCCGCCGGCCCGACGCCCAGCCGCCCCGCCGGCCGGACGCCGAGTAGCTACGCCGCCCCGGAGTACACGGCCTTGACCCTCTGCGCGTACGCCCGGTACTCGTCCTCGGTCATGGTCCGCGGGCACTGCCAGCAGTGGATGAGCGCGTCGTCGCTGGTGCGGTAGAGGCTGGCGCTGTCGCAGCCTTCGCAGACGCCGGTGCAGCGCCGGTGTGTGGTCTTGGGCTTCTGCGGCTGGTTGGCGGGGACGGCGTTGCGGGCCGTGCTCCACAGGCTTTGGAGGTGTTCGCCGAGGGGCCGGGCTCCGGGTGTGGCGAGGATGTCGATGTTGGTGCGGTGGGCGTTGAGGTAGCGGGCTGCGATGCGGGGGCGCAGGACGGGTCGGGGTGCGCTGCGGTGGTGGAGGTCGTGGTAGGCGCGGGCTTGCTGGAGGCGTTCCCAGACGAGTTCGGCGCGGTTGGTGTAGAGGCCGATGGGCTTTGCGCTGATGTCGACGGGGTCGTTGAGCGGGTTCCATTTCTCGGGCGGGTTCTCCGAGAGGTGGTCGGCCCACAGGCGTGCCCACGAGTCGAGGGCGCGTGCGATTTCGTCGGCGAGTCCGAATTCGCGGCGTGGCATGGGCGGGGGGTTGCCGGTGGCTCGGCGGTCGGCGCGGCGGGGTGTGGTGCCGTACATCTGGTCGAGTTCGGCGTGGAGTGCGGGGAGTTCCACGAGGGCGGTGCGGATCTGGTCGGTGCAGGGGGTGCACCAGACGGGGGTGCCGTGGCGGCTGGTGTGTCGCGGGCATACAGGCGTGTCGTCGGTGTGCACGGTGGCTCCTCGCGGCGGGGCTACGCTGGTTGCGGCTCCTGACCCGGGCTGTGCGTTCCTCCGGGGCCCGTCGTTGGCGCGGCGGGCCCTTCGCATGTCATCCCTCGCCGGGCGTCCACGGGCTGGGCACGGTGTCGATCAGCGCGGGCTCGGGCTTGACTGCCCGCCATGCGAGCTCGGTGATGTCGCGTCCGTCGAGGAGCCGGAACAGGGCGGCCCGGTATGGGCTGGACTGCGCGTGGTGCGCGAACGTCTTCCGGTCGCCGGTGAAGTCGGCGAACGCCGCGTAATCGGCGTGGGCGCCGTAGACCCATCGCGCGTGCGCGCCCTGGAGGTCGGCGGCGGTCTTCTCGACCCAGTCGCGGAACTCGTCTGGGACGGTGCCGAGGAGGGACGCGGGGTCAGTTCCTGCCGCGAGTGCTTCCCAGATGGTGCGGGGGCTGGTGCGGGAGAGGACGCCGTGGAGGCGGACGTACTCGGCGGTCTTGACCTTGACGCGCAGCCCGGACTGGAAGCGCACGACCCAACCTTCGTCCTCGTTGCCGGGCATAGGCAGGCCACTGTGGAAGTCGCGGCTTTCGGCGGCGGCCTGCACGACGGCGGCAAGGGACTCGGCAGCGAAGGGCTCGACCACTGCGCCACCCGCAAGGTTCCAGTCGTCCCACACGCGGGTCACGGGGACTTCGGTGCCGTCCTGGTCGTAGACGCCGAGGAGGCTGAGGGTGCCCGGTCCGTCGTAGCGGACGACGATGCGGTTTTCCGGGTACGTGATCTCGGTGAGGTACGTCCAGCCGGGGGTGAGGAAAGCCCCGGCGTCGTGGTCGTCGATCCAGCGTTGCGCCCACTTGGCCTGTTCGGACTCGAACGATCCCTTGGTGGCGACGAGCCAGCGTCCTCGGTAGTGGAAGACGATGCCGAGCGATCCGTCGACCTTGTCGTACACCTCGAACGGCTCGTCGGGCAGCGGCGGGGCGAACGGCTTGCCGTTGACGTGGTCGTGGTGGTTGAAGAACTTCGGGAACGGCCACGCGACGATCTCATCCGTACTGTCGTCGACGATGAGGCCTCGGCACAGGCGGGTGGCGGTGGTCCAGTGCTCGGCGTAGGTGCACGCCTCGGTGTACGTGTAGATCGACAGGGAGATGCCGGGGTGGGTGCGGCGGCGGATGTAGCCGTCGGCGATGTCCTGGGCGAGTTCGTCGGGCGGGATGACGTCGGCGAGCTTGCGGGTCACGGTCTGGCCTTTCAGGCGAGTTCGTCGAGGATGCTGACGCCGACCCAGATGAGCAGCGCGACGCCGAATCCGATGAGTCCGGCTTGCAGGTCGGTCACGTACCGGGTGGCGATGGTTCCGGCGAGGACGCCGAGGAACGTGCCGAGGATGAAGCGGAACATGGTGGCCTTTCGTAATCCGTACGCTTCGGTGGGGCTTGTCGCGGCGGGGAGGCTGCGGCAAGCCCCGAGGGCAGGTCAGGCGGGCTTGGCCGGGCAGGGCGAGTGCGTCTCGTTGGTGGCTACGCTGAACGCCTGCGTGGTCTGGCCGTCGATGGTGAGGCTGCTGAAGCACTGCGAGATGTCGGCCCATCCGGCGACGTACGGCTGACCGCAGTCGTTGCAGGTGCGGACGTTCGGCTCGAACGGGTTGGCGGTCGCCGCCTTGAAGTCCGGGACGCGCACGTCGATGTCGACGCTGAGCGTGTTCCGCTCGTTCGCGGGCGTCCCTCGCCCTCCACGGATGCCGAGACGTCGGCAGCACGGCACGCAGCGGCGCAGGCTGAGGCGGGATCCCATGCCGGGGACGGCGAGCGCGATCCGGCTGCCGCACGCGGTGAACCGGACGATCGGGTCGCCCCGGTCGATGCTGTCGCGGTGCTGCTGCTGGGTGAGTTCGTCGGCGGGTACGGCGTGGAGCCGACGCCAACTGCCCCACGCAGTCAGCCACCAGTGGGACCGGTTGGCCTCGGTCGGGTGGTGGGTCACAGCACCCACCCGCAGACGGTGTTGAACGCGCTCAGGGCGAGTCCTGCCGCAATCAGGTACCAGAGCCCACGCGACAGGTGCAGCGGGACCGGTTCGGCGAGGCGTTCGAGCACCGTCGGCTTCACCGCTGCGGCCATCTCGGCGCAGTGGGCGCGGTGGGCGGCGCGCTCGTTGCTGAGGGCGTCGCCGTACTCGGAGCGCCACTGGCCGCAACTGCACGCGATGCGCCCTCCGCCGGTGCCACGGTTGGGCATGGCGCGGTGCTCGGGCTGCTTGGTCACGACTGCTCCTGGGTGGGCTGGTGGAGGGCGGCTTGGGCGCGTTCGATGCGGCTTTCGTAGACGCGGCGCTGCCGGGCGAACTCGGCTTGCAGGTCCTTGATCCGCTGGTCGGCGTCGGCGATGCGCTTGTCGGCTGCGGCGTGGGCGGCGCGCGCTTCGCCTTCGAGCCGCCGGATCTTGGCGACGACTTCGGATGACGCGGCGGACACCCACTTGCCGTCGACGTAGATCTCGACGCCGTCCGGCCACAGCGCGGACGCGGTCTCGGGGTGGGCGGCGAGCCAGTCGAGGGCGTACTGGGCGACGACGGTGACGTCGGTGGCGATGCACGTGCCCCAGTGGTCGTCGTAGTCGACGCGGTCATGGAGGTACACGCCGAGTTTGTCTGCGTCGTCGGGCTTGTCGGTCATGTCATCTCCGTGGTGTCGTCGCTGGCGGGCCACACGTGTCCGCATCCGCACGTCTGGCCGTGGTGGCAGGCGCATTCGCAGTGCCCGATGTCCACACAGTCCGGCTCGGTGCACACGTCGGCGCCGCAGTAGCCGTAGACGACGCCGCTGGTGCACCGGGCGCCGTAGGTCGGGGTCGGGCAGTCGTCGTGGTCGTGGGTCACGGCTGGTCCGGGTGCTTCTCGCCGCAGTGCGGGCAGGCGCACACCCCGTCGGGTCGGCACGTCCGGCAGTCGCAGTAGCAGACCTTGAAGCGGGTGTGCTCCGGGCAGGACGTCTCGTGCACGCGGTCGCGGTGCTGACCGAGGAGGTTGCGCAGGGCGGCCTGGATCTCGTCCGGCGTGACTGTCGCTTCGAGCTTGGTCAGGTCGTCGGCGAGCATCCGGATGCCTCGGATGAGGTGGTCGCGGCCAGAGCGCTGTACGTCCCGGTCGGCGAGCATCTTGAGCAGTTCCGCTGACTGGACCTGCCAGATCTCGTCGCCCGTGTTGCGCTTCCGGAGCATCGCGTGCTCGTCGTACAGAACCTCAACCATCGGGTCCGTCAGCCGGTCGAGCGGCCAGCGTTCGCCGCGCGTAAGGGCTACGCGAAAGGCGTCGAGGCGGTCGTCGTCTTCCTGCCCTCGCGCGAGGTCCATCGCCTGGGCGTACGCCGCCGGGTGGCCCTTGCAGATCCACGGGTAGGGCAGGTCGCTGCCGCAGTACGGACAGTCCTCCGCGTTCTCGCCGGGCGGGATGTCCTGGGCGGCGGCCTCGCGTTCGGCGTCGAGCTGGTCGCCGAGCCGGTCGGCTTCCTCGCCGAAGATCTTCGGAAGCGGCGGTCCGCTGTCGGGCAGGATCGTCACGTTGTCGCGGGTGAAGTACGGGCTGCGCGGCACCCACTTCGCGGTCGGGACGGGGCACTTCCCGGTCGGGTGCACGACCGGCGACAAGCGTTCGTGGTGGCCGCAGTTGACGCACCAGAGGTAGTTCGGCGCGACGTCATCCGACGGCCACTCGTGGTCGCACGCCACGTCGCTGTCTGCCGTGTCGCTGTCTGCTGCGTGGCTGTGCGCGGGGATCGGCTCGGTCATCGCGGGGGCTCCTCGTCTTGCGGGTCCCAGTAGCTGGCGTCGTCCTCGGTTGGGCAGGTGCACAGCGACGACCACGAGGCCACGCCGCAGTCGCAGCGCGGGCATTCGCACGAGCCGATGCCGTCGCCTTGGCCGTCGTGGATGTCGGGCAGGTTGCACACGTCGCAGGTCATCGGGTCTCCGTGTGTTCGGCGAGGTGGGCGAGGCCGGCAGCGAGCGCGGCGGGGTGGGACTCGGCGAGTCCGGCGGCGGCCTTGGGGAGGCGGAGTGCCTGGTCGCGGCAGGTGTCGCAGGTGTACGCGACGGTGCTGACGTCGGTGTGGAGGTGCCGGTCGCAGTACCAGTGGCCGCAGCCGATGCCTCCGGGCCGGCCGGGTGTGGTGCCGCAGAGCTGGTGTTCGGCCTGGTCGACGCGTCGGGTGCAGTCGTTGTGGCCGCAGATGGTGGTGGCGATGGTGTCCATGCGTGTCTCCGGGGTGGGTGGCCCGGCTGCCGGGGGGCGACAGCCGGGCCGTTGCGGGTTAGCGGACGATGCCTGCGTTGCGGGCGTCGGCCAGCCAGGACGCGAACTCCGAGGTGAGGCCGTCGTACAGCGCCTCGTCGGTGACGGCGCGCGGGTTCGCGGCGTGGAAGAACGACGCGTTGTCGACGCGGCGGCCGGTCAGGTCGTCGAGGCGCTCCAGGAACTGGATCGAGCCGCCGAACCCGACGAACGCGAAGAACACTGGGAACGACGACAGGTCACGCAGGACGCGCTCGGTTTCGGCCTGGTCGCCGGGCGCGCCGTCGGTCTGGAAGATCACCAGGGCCGGGTCGGTCGCGTTGCTCAGCGAGTAGTCGCGGAACACGGTGGTCATCGCCGGGGCGTAGTTGGTGCCGCCCCAGTAGCACTTGACGTGCTCGCGGTCGACGATCCCGGCGTAGTTGTCGAGGCGGACGTCGACGGTCGCGTCGACGGCGGACGAGAAGAACGACATGGGCACGGTGCCGTCGTCGTCGAGGTTCGCGGAGAGGGCGAGGGTCTGCTCGGCGAGGCGCTGCACGGACCCGTCGCGGTAGAAGCCCTCGAGGCTGACGGCGGCCTTCTTGGTGAGGTCGATCAGGCCGTTGGGGATGTCGGTCTTGGTGGACTTGCGGAACAGGCTCACGGGGTCTCCTGTGACTGGTTGGCTGGCTGGTTCTGATGGGTGGTCAGGTGGTCGGGGTGATGCCGGGGTGGACGACGGCGGGCGGGTCAGAAGCAGAAGTCGCAGGTGCAGTGGGTGCGGGACACGCGCTCGATCCCGTCGTCGCCTCGGCGCCAGGACGAACGGCAGCCGACGGTGGACGGCCAGTGCTCCACGGGTGTGCCGGACTGGCATGTCTCGCAGTCGGCGGGGCGCGGGTTGGCGTCGCGTTCGGCGGCCAGTTCCTCGCGGGTGAGCGGCGGGATCTTGTAGACCATGGGGTTCTCCTCGTTCGTGTCGGTTGCGGCTGTTGTGCGGAGTTCGCCCACCCGAGGCCCTGTGCGCCTCTCTGCGGGCCCGGGAGGGGTGCGGGTCTAGTCCGCGCCCGCCGGAGTGGGGTCGCGGGGCTCAGGCGGGCGCACAGGGGCGCTCGCGGGGGTAGGGAGGGGCGCAGGTTCGCCCGGCTGCCACACGTGCGTCTCGTCGATCACGACGCCCACGGCGGGCGGCACCGGGTCGTGGCCGCACGTGAGCCGGACGAACGACGGCTTGCCGACGACCTCCAGCTCGATCCGCTCCCCGTCGCAGCCGTGCACCGGGCAGTCCGCACCCGACGCCGCGTGCCACCTGTCGAGGACCGCCCGCTCGAACCCGTCGTCGTCCGCCATCCGGCACACCGCGTGCCTCGGATCCGACGGCAGGCCCTGCCGGTCCCGGTGCGCCGCCCGGAAACACGCCGCCTCACGACGCTCGGCAGCCAGCGCGATCCGCAGGCGGGTGATGCGGGCATCGCGGCGGGCGAGTTCGGTCAGCAACGCGGGCAGGTGCTCCTGGAGGATCCGCCCGAGTGCGTTGACCGCGAAGAGCGGCAAGGGCGCCGTGGCGACCAGTGGTTGCCCAGGCGCAGCCGGAGCCTGGTACGTAGCCAGGTCCGCACGCACAGCGGCGAGATCGAGGTCAGGCACCGGACGGCCTGCCCTTCACCATCAGCGCCAGGAAGATCGCCTCGTCGTTCAGCAGCCGAGGCATCGGCAGCCCGTTCGCGACGGCCAGCAGCACATCGCCGTGGCACGCGTGCTCCGGCGGACACCAGCAGGCGAGGTCCCGACCGCCCAACTCGGCGCGGATCTCCTCGTCCGGCGGATACGGCATCAGCAGGTCCGGGTGCGGGAAGTCCGCGCGCCCGGCCAGCAGGAGAGCGAACTGCGACGCGGCGATCAAGTGCTCGCGGGCGCTGGAGTCGTACGCGCGGTACGGGTTGCCCCAGCGGCTGCTGCGGTCGACGATCACCGCGCCGGGCGGCAGACGCCAGCCCTTCGTGCGACGGCGCTGGACACGGGCGGGCATCAGGGGGTCTCCGATCGGGCGGCGAGGCGGGAGGCGAGGTCGCGTAGCTCGGCGAGTTCGTCGGCGTCGACGACGGCCCAGCCCGCGGTCTCCAGGTGGCGGGCGACGAACAGCGCGTCGGCGTCCGCGTTCATGCCGATCTCGTCGCCGACGGCGTACAGCGCTTCGGCGAGGACGGGCACGGCAGCGTCGGGGATCATGCGGGGCCTCCGGTGTCGGGAGGGTCGATGGACAACTGCTCGTCGGCGTCGTCTCCGCGGGCGTCCCACTGCGCCTTGTACTCGGCGCGTCCTTCAGCGCAGGCCGCGCGGGCGTGGAAGACGGCGCTGTTGTCGCCGAGGTCGGGGCGCCATAGGTTCGGGCCGGGGAACCGGGCGGCGTTCATGCGCCGGGTGATCGCCTCGCCGCAGGCGAGGCAGTGGCCGCGCGGGATCGCGAGGAGTTCGGTGGTGCGTTTCATCTGAAACGAGATGTGGCCCTCGGTGATCTCGTGCCGGCACGGCGGGAGCTCCCGGCAGATCCGGCAGATCGCGTAGTGCTCGGGGAGCACCCACCACTGATGGTTGGCGGGACCGCACAGGTGCAGCGGCTTGGCCGTCGGCTGCTCGTCGGGCTGGAGCACGACGACCACCGGCCGGTACCGCCACGTGGAGCGGTCGCCTCGCCCGCGTTCCTGCCACGCCTGCTCGAACTTGTCGCCCCAGAGTTCGTCGGGGCGTTCGCGGACCTCGATCACGCGGTGCGGTTCGCGTTCCCAGACGACAATGGTTCCGGGCTGGAGTTCGTCGGAGCAGGTCCACTGGGTGCGCTGCCGGGGGTACCAGCGGTTGGCGGCGGGGTCGCCGTAGACGCGGATTGTCATGCGGCGGCGTCCTTCCGGGTGTTGCGCTGCTCGGCCTCGGCGACGAGCGCGACGAGCTGGGCGCGGTACGGGCTGGTGTTCAGAACCGCTTCGCCGTGGCGGCCCTCGATCCACTTCGGGCCGATGTAGCCCGTCCACATCTCGGGGGCCGCGAACTTGCACGGCGCCACGCACAGTTGCTCGGCGAGGTCCGGGTGGGCGAGGACGGCCGCGCGGTTGCGGGCCGCGTCCGCGGTGCCCTGGGTGCGGGCCGCGGTCAGCAGCGCCTTCAGGTCGCCCTGCGCGCGGACCTCGCGGATGTCGTCCTCGGTGATGCGGTACGTCACGTCGACTCCTCGGGGACGGGCTGGCCGACGCCGGCTACGAGTTCGCCGACGACGACCTGGTCGGCTCCGGCGGTGAGCGCCTTCTCGGGGTCGGCGGCGCGGCGGCCGGACGCCACCAGCTCGATCTGGGCGCGGCGCCGGGCCAGGTACACCTGCGGGTCGCCGTCTCCGTCGCCGGGCACGTACACGAATCCGTCGAGGCGCTTGGCGCGTATGCGCCTGACCTCGGCGACGATGTCGGACGTCGAGATAAACGCCTGCCGCCCGGCGATGGCTGCCGCGGCCTGCTTGCAGTCGTCGAATCCGTACGGGCCGAGGACGTCGAACCAGGCGTCCGCGGTGAACTCGTCGAACTTCTGGTGCGGGCAGAGCGCTTTGACGTAGCGGGTGATCGAGACCGCTTCGAGCTCGTTCACGACGCCTCCTGTTCCTTCGCTGCGACTCGGGCGGCGGCACGGGAGGCCATGCGGGCGAACATGTCGTCGGTCTCCTGCTGCTGCCGGGACCCGGCTCCGGTGGGCGCCGTGCGGTTCATGACTTCGTTCACGAGCGCGGGCAGCGCCGACGGGTGCAGGCCGCGGTGAGCCCACTGCGCGAGGCCGGCGCGGACGTGGTGCGGGTCGATGCCTTCGTCGAGGAGCTGCTTGAGCTGTTTGGAGACCTGGCCGATGACGTTGCCGGGCGGCCGGTTGCGGACGTTGTCGATCCACTCGCCGACGAGGGTCTGGGCGGTGGTCGTTTCGACGAGGACGAGCTCGGCGCCGGCGGCGGTGTCGTCGACGAGTTCGGCGTCGACGACGTCCGGCTCGGGCTCGGGCGTCCCGGGGAGGGCCTCTTGCCGGCCGTAGGCCGAACTGGGGTCAGGGGCAGGGGTAGGGGTAGGGGCAGGGGCAGGGGCAGGGGAATGCGCGTGTGATGTGCGCGCGTGCGCGTGCGTAGAGGGTTCGCGAGGAGGATCCGAGAGGGTTTCGGAGGAGGATGCGGAACCCCCTGCGAAAGGGTTCGCCAGGGGTATCGCAGGGGGTTCCGATACCCCTGGCGATCCCCCTCCGCTGGGGTCGGGCAGGGGGCTCGGGTCCGGTACGGCGATGGCCTTGCGGAGCGCGCCGATGTGGTCGGCGATCTGCCGGCGCACAGACGGTCCACCGCGCGCCGTAGCCTCGTCGCTGAGTTCGTCGAGGGGGATGCGGTCCATCTCGGCGAGCAGCGCGCGCCGCAGGTGATGCGACGAGATCTCCTGTGCGCCGGACACCATCGCGCCCATCACCTTCGGCATCTTCCAGACGCCGTCGTTGCGGACGAACGTGCGGATGAGGACTTCCTCCGTCTCCTCGTCGAGGACGACGAACCGAGCGTCGGCCAAGACGTGGAGTCGCTCCTCAAGTCCGGCGACGGACAACCCGCGGGCCTTCCTCGCCCAGCGCTTCAGCGTGAGCGGCAACAGCCCCGCGTGGTTGAGGTTGGGCTGCGAGATGAGGAACAGGTAGAGCCGCTGCGGCCCTTCGTCCAGCGCGCAGAAATCCTCGTTGTCCCAGATGGACGTAAGGGTGCGGCCGTGCGCGCGCGCCATCAGGCACCGCCAGCGGCAGCGCCGAGGATGCTGGACACGGCAAGCCCGGAGTGGCTCCAACACGCTTCGCGCGTCTCCTGCTTGGTACTGCGGATGCGGGCCATCAGCGCGGCATCTCCTTGCACTCGTACGTGGAGGGAAATCGGGTGTTGCGGGATCAGTGGTCGCGGGCCTGCCTGGCTCCCGCGTGCGGGCAGTTGCCGCACCAGCAGATGCGGGGCGGGCAGTACGCGTCCCGCCCGGGCTCCTCCGCCTCGGCCAGAGCAGCGGGCGTATGGGAGCGGCAGCGGCGACCTGCTGCGTACAGGCGCACGCCCTCGGTGGATCCGCACCATGCGCAGCTGCCGGCCGGTCGCTGCGGCCGAGCGGGCTGCGTGCAGTGCCAGCAGCGCCGAGACCCGGTGCTGTCCAGGAGCGAGACCGTTCGGCCGCAGCCGCCGACACACAGGGCAGGCCGGCAGGTCGGGCCGCCTCGGCTTGCGTGCGACGCCGCGGCCGCCTCGGGCTCTGGAGATGCAGGGCCACCCCCGTCGAGGTACCGGTCCCTGTCGGCGGCGGTCACCCAGATCCGGTGGATGCGCGAAGTCGGGGTCAGCTGAAACTCGATGGGGGCCAACAGCCCGGAGGACGCGCCGCGCACCAGGGAGTCCAGGCCGATGGCCGCGGGTTCATGCTTCGGGTGCAGACCGCCGCAGTAACCACTGCGCCGGTCCGGGCACGGCAGTCCGCGCAGCACCCCGCAGCGGTCCCAGGTCAGGCGCCGGAAGCCGGACCGGATCTCCAGGTCGCGGCGCCCGAGTATGGCCTCCGGCGGCAGCACGTCGGCACGTGTCCACCACGTGTCCGACCGCGCGCTCAGGTCCCGCTTGTCCGTGTGCCAGATCTGGACGTAGCCCAACTCCTCGCCGACACGCCGGCGGTAGGCGATATTCGGCGCCGACACGTCGGAGACCTGCACCTCTCCGCGGACCACGATCCCGCCGGCGCCCTCGATCAGGACGTCGCTGCGTATGCGCCGCCCCGGAGAGGAGACTTCGGTCTTCGCCCGGTGACCTGCTTCTTCCGCAGTACGGACAAGCCGTTCCTGGTACGCCTTGTGCTCGGGAGACGTCGGCGTGAAGTGCAGCTGCTGGTGTGCCTCGCTGAGATGGACGGCCTCGCGAAGCCCATTGCGCTCCCTCAGGTACATGTACGCCTCGACGCCCCGGTCCCAGCAGATTCCTGCGCATCGGAGGCCGCGACGACGAGCAGGCTCACGCTTGTCCGCCCGCAAGCGCTCCCACAGGTCGGGCATGTCGGGGTGCCCGAGGTCGGGCCGCGTGAGGTCGAGGCGGATCTGAAGTTCGGTGTGCCATACGGGGTTTGCCACGGCCGTCTCCTCTCGGCGCTCGTGTCGGTCTTGGCCCGTGCCCGGCCGGCGTGTCACGGCCGGGCACGGGAGATCAGGCGGAGTACGCCGACTCGGCAGCGAGGAGCCCGGCCTCGTACAGGCGCTGCATGCGCTTCTCGTCGAGACGCCGTCGGGTGCGGTGGGCTTCGGCGTTGTGGCAGTCGGTGCACCAGGAGCCGTGGCCGTCGTCGCGGAGGCGGTTGACGGGGTAGGCGGTGAGCTGCTTGCTGAGGCCGCACTGCTTGCACTTCTTGGCGCGCGGCTTGCGCTTCTCGGCGCAGGGGATGCAGCGGGCTTGGAGGCCGTCGGCGCTGGAGCCGTGGCGCTTGAAGCTGGCGGCGGGCAGTTCGTCGAAGCAGTCGTCGCAGATCTTCAGGTCGGGGGTGTCGGTGGCAGCGGGCATCACAGGCTCCGGGCGGGGTCGAGGGCGGGCCACGCGACCTTGTCGAGCGCGGCACGGTGGGTGGCGGGCATGGCGACGGGCGCGTGGCCGAGGTGGTCGAGGCCGATCAGCGCGAGCACGGCGGCGTCGACGCGGTTGTTGTCGGCGTCGGTCTTGATGTCCGGCCAGCGGCGGGCTACGGCGTCGACGACCTTCTCCTTCGACGCGGCGCCCTTCCCGGTGGCGTAGAGCATGCGTTGCGACGGGGAGACGACGGCGATCGGCGCGTACTGGTGGAGGGAGTCGTAGGCGAGCCACCACAGGCCGCCGCGGTCCCATGTGCCGGCGCCTTTGGATCCGTACGACGGGCCTTCGACGACGATCAGGTCGGGCCTGACGGGGCCGCGTTCGACGACGGAGCACAGTGCGCGGACGATGCCTGCCATGCGCCGGCACTGGGCGAGGTGCCCGGACTGAGCCTCGCTGGTGATGACGTCGGTGTGGAGGAGTCCGAGTCGGTTGTCGGCCCATCCGGTGGCGGTGAGGCTGAGGTCGATCCCGATCACGCGCGGCTCGGTCACCACTCACCGCCGTCGAGTCGCTTCTCGATGGCGCTGATGGCCTTGGCCTGCTCGGTGACGGCGCGCGCGATGTGGGTCATGTGGACGGCCATGCGTCGCTGCTGCGAGGAGTGGTGGGCGGCCCACCCGAATCCGGTGAGCGCGAGGACGGCGAAGACGCTGAGGAGGGTGGCGAGGGTCATCGGTTACGCCTCCTGTGCGGCGTTGAAGGAGGGCTTCGCGTCGGCGAATGTGGCCACCGGGATGGTGGTCTGGCGGTGGACTTCGTCGAGCCAGCCGCGAAGGGCGGGCAAGTTCTGGTCAGGCCCGAAGGCGAGATACGTGCCGTCGGCGGAGTCGCAGCCGAACCATTCGGCGATTGCGAGGCGGCGGCGGGAGTTGACCCGGCCCATGTGCACGGTCAGCCCGCGGTCCGTGGCCTCCCGGGCGAGGCGGGCAGCGACCGGCCCGATCTTCCATTCGGTGGATCCGGCGAGGAACAGCACGTCGAACTCGTCCCATGGCAGCCCGAGTCGGTCGCATCCGTCCTGCGCGGCGAACGCCGCCGGGATGCCGAGGCTGCGTATGCGGGCGAGCCACGGCCGGGACTCGGCGAGGGTGCCGGCCGCGTCGAACGGGGCGTCGGGGGCGACGGCCCACAGGCACCGGTCGGCGCCGTACCGGGCGACCGTCTTTTGCAGCCACGCCCACCACGCGTCGGCGCCGGGCCAGCCCTTCCCGAACTTCCCGTTGTCGCAGGCGTACACGGCGCCGTCCGGGACGACGTTGCCTTGGGCGGGCGTGGTCATGCACCCGAGGAGTCCGGCGGTCATGGCGGCCCGCACGTCAGGCCCCGACGGAGTGGCCAAGTACCGCATGGCGCACCTGCCTGACGGCTACGACGACGGCGACGGGGACGGCGGTGGCCCACAGGGCTTTGCCGACGAGTTGCCCGGCCATGGCGGTGGAGGTGGTCGGGAAGCCGGCGAGGGTGAGGAACACCCACGTGTCGGCGACCGCTCCCACGAGCCCGGACAGGAGGACGGCGCGGGCCCATCCGCGGCGCCGCAGCGGCGTGTACACGGCCATGTCGACGGCCTCGGCCACCAGGAAAGCTGTGGCTGAAGCGACGGCGAGAGCGGGCGACGTCCACCAGGTCAAGGCGGCGCCGAAGAGGATCCCGGCGATGACCCACGCCCGGCCGCACGTGTCTTGCACGAGGTCGCGGAGGAGCAGGGCGAGGCCCGCGGCGTAGGTGCCGGCGGTGGCGGTGAGACCGAACCCGACCGGGACGAAGCCGTACCTGGTGGTGGTCCAGTTCGCCAGGGTGATCGCGGCGACGTACCCGGTGGCAGCCACGGCGCCCGCGGCATGGCGGGTGGAGGTGTCCACGTCACGCCTCCTTCGCCGCGAGCCGGGCGCGGAGGTCGAGGAGTTCGGTGCGGACCTCTTCGACGTCGGCGACGAAGCCGAGGGTGGTGCCGTTGGTGTGGCCGACGGCGGCTTGGTACACGGCGACGAGCAGGGCGCACGCCTCGGCGTGCTCCTCGCGGTAGCGGTCGGCGTCGGCTCGGGCTTGGTCGCGCTGCTGGGCGAGTTCTTCGATGGAGTCGTCGATGCGGGGCCAGGTGTCGCCGCCGTGGGCTTGGTTGATCCCGGCGGCATAGAGGACGTCACGGGCGGCTTCGAGGAGCGCGATCCGCTCGTCGGCCCCAGCGCGCAGGCGACCGACCTCCGCCCGGAGCCGCCGGATTTCGGCGGCCATCTCCGGCGCTCCGATCTCGGCGATCCAGTCGGCTGCGGCGTCGGCGTCGTTCTCCATGCGGGTGATGTCGGCGGTGGTGGCGCCTGCTTCGAGGGCGGCTTGGATGCTTGCGCGGAGGCCGCTGTGCTTGGCGAGCCAGCAGTCGATCTCGTCGAGGCGCGCAGCGGTCATCGGGGTGTCAGGCACCGTCGGCCTCCCAGCGGATCGTCTCGGCGATCTCCTCCAGAGCACCCGTCAGGAATCCGATGTCGCTGACCGGAACCGCCACCGACTCGCGGCCGACGCGGATGACGACGCGCAGTACGTCTTCGGTGATGTCGGGGTCGAAGGTGATGCGGACGCCGTCGGTGTCGGTGTACTCGAAGCGCGGGTTGGCGCTCATGCTGCGTACTCCTCGGGAACGGTTTCGAGTTCGTGGGTCGCGTCGGGGTCGAGCCACACGACGTCGGCGGTCTTGGGCGGCGGGTCTCCGATGCGGCGGTGGCGGCCGGACGGCTCACGCACATCCCGCACCGCGGCGGCGAGCGCCTCGAGGGCACGGCGTGCGAGGCGGAAAGCCCTTGGGGCCAGCCAGCGGACGCCGAGGCTCGTGCCCAACAGCAGCGACGCAGCAGCCGACATGCCGAGGAGGATGAGCAGGATGGCCGCGAAAACGATCAGGCCCGCGGCGAGGACGTACAGGAAGTCGGTCACCGGTCGTCCTCCTTGCCGAGGATCCCGAGGAGCCTGCCGACGATCAGGGCCAGCACGACCGCGACGACCAGCCAGACGATGAGGACGGTCACGACTCCACCGCCGGAAGGTCGTCGTCCGGGTACCAGGCGGCGGGCTTCTCGAACTCCGTGCGGTAGTCCCCGCCGAACGAGACCGCCACGACGTTGTCACTCAACGCGGTGAACTGGCCGACGAACTGAGCGCGGAACACGTCGCCGAGGTCGCTGTCCTCCCAGTACTCCTTGCTGCCGTCCGGGAGGAACGCGTACGACACGTAGCCGTTCAGCGGTGCTTTGATGGGGCCGACCACCAGCGGACGGAACCCCTCCGGCAACGACCTGCGGAACGCGTCGATGTCCGGCAGGCCACCGTCGCGCCACTCGGCAGTGGTGACGATGACCGCGTCGTGCTTGATGTAGCCCATCAGGGGTTCTCCTCGTCGGTGTCGGCCTCGGGCCGGTCGGGCAGCAGCCCGTCCAGCCACTCGTCCGGGTCCATCAGCAGGTCGTCGAGGGCCCGCTGGTACTGCCGCAGCCGGGCGCGCTGCTCACGCCTCGCGCGCTCCTCCACGGTCAGCACCCGGGCCGTACGCTGCGGGCGGTGGTGACCGCCGATCCCGGCCATCACGACCGCCTCTCCTGCCGCAGCCACGACGCGAACTTCGGGTCGATCTCGGCAAGGAAGTCGTCGATGTCGGCCTGAGGCGTCTCGTACGCGACCTCCGCGAACCGGGCCTCCCACGCCAGCTCACGCCAACTGCGGAACTCGGGGTCCACCCGCACCGAATGCACGTCAGGCTCGATCGGGTCCGGGCCCTGGAAGTACGGGTCCAGCTCCGACGGGAAGTACCTGTCCCGGAGCCAGCGGGCCTCCGTCATGGCCTTGCGCCAGGCGCGGCGCACAGCCCGCCTCACGACTCGCCTCCGTCGTCCACGAACTCGGCCTCGTACACCGGCTCCTGCGGCTGCTGCTGGACGGGTGCGGGCTGCGGACGGGGCGCCGGCCTCGGCTGCTCTGCGGCAACGTCGCGCACCGCGCGCAGCTGCTCGCGCATGTACTCGGCGCTGGTCGGGACCCACTTTGTGAGACGGTGCGCGGCGGTCTTCAGCCACATCGCCTCTTCGTGCAGCTGCCACGGCGACCAGGACTTGTCGCTGCTGGACTGGAGTGCCTTCGCCTCCATGACCTGCTTGCGGTTCAGGACGACGACCTTGCTGGTGGCGCCGTCCTTCATCACCGCGTACGCGTAGACGCCGACCAGGTCCCCGCGCTCCTCGAACCAGTGCACGCCGTGGAACGGCCGCTCCTGCGGGCCCTCCCAGCGCTTCGGGTTCGCCGTGTCGAACAGGCCCGGCGCCCAGATGAAAGCGTCTTGCTGCCGCACGGCTTCGACGACAACCGACGATGCGGCACCTGCCCGATAGATCAGCTCGATCTCGCCTTGGTAGCCGCGGATCCCCGCGACCTCCTCGCGCTGCGTCTTCCCGTTCCACCGCGGCGTCAGGTAGTACTGCTCGGTGCCCGGCTCCAGCCCGAGGCGTGCGGCTTCGAGGAGCGCCGCGATGACGGCGTCGGGGTTGTTGACGGCGGCCTTGGCCAGACGCTCGTCGCGGTTGAACACGCTGACCGCGAGGCGCATGAACGTCTCGGGCTTCACGTGGGACGGCATGACGGCGGCGAAGTCGCCGCGGTACTGCTCGACAAGCGCGCCCGGCCCGTTGTCCCGGACGGCAACAGCGTTCGTGATCTGGCTCATGCGGTGTCCTTCTTCTTGGCGCGCGCAGGCTGGAGCGCGAGCGTGCTGCCGTCGGGCTTGGTGGTCCGGTAGGCGATGAGTTCGCCGAGGGCTTTGGCGCGCAGGGCGTTGCCCATCTCGTCGAGCAGCAGGGACCGGGTCTCGTTCAGCTCGGTCTCGGCGTCCTTCATGGCGGCGCGGGCTGCGATGTACCGGTCGGCGAGTTGCGGCAACACGTCGACGTGGGTGTCCTCGACGCCGTCCGGGAGCTGCTTGACGACGCGGTACGTCTCGCCGTGGCCGTCGATCTTCGGCGCGGCGCCGGCCTGGATCGAGTCGAGGAACTCGCGTGCCCGCTCCCGCATGAACTCCTGCTCGTCCGAGGACGCCCGGATCTCGTACTCGCGGTAGTCCCACCCGGAGATCAGGCAGGCGACGTGCGCGACGGGAAGCCCGAGCGTGTCGAGCTGCCACAGCACCTGGCACCGGTAGTGCACCGGGATGACGTCTGATCCGTCCGGGCCCCAGTCGTCGTCCTTCGCCGACGTCTTCAGCTCCCCGACGCCGATCACCCGGCCGCGGTAGACGAGGAGCCGGTCAGGGGTGGCGCGCTGCCACGGCCGCTCGCGGTTCGCCCACGTGCCCGTCGTCTGCACGTCCCACTGCGGGTGCTCCTCCGCGAACTTCGCCGAAATGGCCGGCTCGTGGCGGGTGCCCCACTCCATGTGCGGCGTGACGTCGATGTCGTCGGAAACGGTGCCGCGCATGCGGTGCCACAGCGAGAACGGCGACTCCCACGGGCTGAGCCCGAGGACCGCGGCGATCCGGGTCGCGGTGATGCTCCCGGCGCGCGCCTCCCTCCACTCCGGGGAGCCAGGCGCGAACTGGCCGACCAGGAACGCCGACCCCGCCCGCCCGGCCGCCGCCGTGGTGGCGGCGGCCTCGGTCCCGGCGGTCACGAGTCGCCCTCGAACTGGCCGCCGAAGCGCTCCGGAGTGAAGTTCGCGTAGTAGACCTCGATCACGCGGTTCGCGGTCGCCTGCGCGCCCGTCAGCGTGGTCGTGGTCCAGTAGCCGTTCGGTCCCATGCCGGGCCCGAACAGGTACCAGCCGATCTCCTCGCGTCCGGGCGTCGGCTCGTCGAAGAGGATCAGGGCCCATCCGCCCGCGCGCCGGTAGCAGCCCTTGTGCTCCGGCACCCATAGCGGCGCGGCCTCGACCGGCGGCGGCCCGAGCCGTTCGAACAGCTTGCCGAGCTGGTCGCCGATGTAGATCAGCGCTTCGACGGTCGCCTTCTTCAGATGCTCGTCGGCGTCGAGGTTGCCGACTTCATCGGCCGCCTTCAGGAAGTCGCGGATCACGGCCACGTGCTCGTCGCGGGTCATCTCAGCCACGAGACCCACCGCCCACGTGCTCCCGTGTCGGCAGCGCGGTCAGCATCCGCACGCCCTCGTGGTCCTCGCGCGGAAACAGCCCGTCCTGCCCCGGCGGGTCCGGGATCGGCTGCGGGTCGGGCGGGCCGTCGTCCTCGTGGCGGTACTCGGTGCACACGTACTGGTGCGCGCGGGAGTAGCGGCCCTCGGCGTCGCGCGGCCCGTCGACGAACTGACGGGGCCGCTTGCCGAGCATCGTCACGCCGATCACCGGGCAGCCCCGAGGGTCGGTGTCGTCACGGTGCGGCTTGTCGTGGATGCAGTGGTCGCAGTTGGCCCACATGAAGCCGTAGCCCTCGGAGCCGTTCGAGAACGCGGGCTCGTCGTACGCCTCGGCCAGCACGGCGTCGAAGTCGTCGGGAGTCACTTCGCACCACCGCCGACCAGCGCGGCCTTGTGCGCGTCGTACTGCTGGATGCCGTGGACGATCGCGTGGCAGCACCACAGGAAGTGGTCCGTGAACTCGCGGAAGTTCCACTCCCACACGTCCGAGAACCGGAAGCCGTCGTACTCGAAATCCTCCAGCAGCGACCGCGCCACGTCCTCGTCGCCGAGCCCCGGCGCGTCGAGAATCTCCACCTTCACCAGCGCCGACAGGACACGGTTGCCTGCGACGTGATGGGCGACGGCCCGCCGGAAAGCGTCCTCGCTGTACCGCTCCGTGGCATCGCGGCGGTCAAAGACCTTCTCCGCCCAGTAGCTCGGGTTGATGCCCTTCGAGCCCCGGAAGAACGTGAACATGTCCTCGTGGCGGGAGAACGCGAAGTCGTCCATGTCGCCACGGATCACGAGGTTCCCGGGCCAGGTGACCAGGTCGAACCAGTGCATGAACGTGCCGGGCTTGGCGAACGTCAGGTGCCGGTACAGGCCGTCGTCGAGGCGGACGGTCATCTCGTGGTCTTTGGTGTCCCTCGCGAACCGGGCCGCGACGTCGTCGTACTCAGCCACGGCCCTCACCGCCCGTCTGGCTGGCGGCACGCGCGGACTCGGCAGCGGTGGCGGCGGCTTCGAGGGCGGCGATGACCTCGGCCTTGGTGCGGTCGGGGGCGTCGTTCCACTTGCCCACTGCGTCGGCGCAGCCTCCGGACGCCCACAGCATCACCCAGTCGAAGTAGTACGCGCCGAGCACCTTCTCGACGAGCCACATCTCGGCTTCGTCCGTGGCGTCCGACGGCACCGACGGGTAGCCGTTCGTGCCGTACCGGATCGCACCAGCAATGCAGCAGCCACCGATCGCCACGCCGTCGTCGTTGAAGAAGTCGCCCTGGTGCCAGCCGCGCTCGCGGATCACGTCGATCGCGTTGCGGTAGATCTGCGGGTTGGGAATCGTCGTCACTTCGACTCACCGACCTTGGCCGCGACGTACGAGACGGTGAACTTCCCGAAGCGACCGCCGTCGATCGTCCCCGCGCCGTCCGCTCCTTCGTCCGTCAGGTCAACGTCGACCTGGTACCACGACGACCCGAGGAAGCGGCCCGCGTAGCCGTACACCACCTCGGCGATCTGCTGCGCGTGCGCCGAGGCGTCGTCGACATCCACCGGCAGGTCAGGAACGTCGCGGCAGCGTCCGATCCGCTCGAACGAAACCAGGTACGTGCTCACGTCGTGCTCCTCACGGCAGCGGCAGGGGTGGTGGTGCGGCGCTCAGCCGCGATACGCGCGTACCGGTCCTCACCGGAGCGGTCCCGCCACGGGTCGACACGCAGCGCATTCAGGTGGTCGAACTCGTCCCACTGAGCGGCAGTCCGCTCCTCCGGCGGCGTCGACCACAGCGGGTCCTCGCAACGCGTGCACTCGGCAGCCATCACGAGTCACCCGCGATCAGGCCATGGCGCTCGGCGTATTCCGCGCACAGGAAGCAACCGCAGCCGCCGTCGAAACGGGCGCGCGTCGCGTGATCCGGACGCCTCGGCGCCGACGGCTCGGACGCGACAACCACCGGGGCCGGGACGCGCGGGTCGTGCTCGCCACGCTGGTAGCGGCGCCACACCGCGTCCTCGGCCAACTCGGACAGACTGCGCGGGCGATCGAAGAACTGCATCACGCACCGTCCGCCGGGTCGCACGGGTCGAACAGGTCACCCGGGGAACCGTCGACGACCGGGCCGGCGCTCAGCACCAGCCGCAGCGCCTCGTTCATGCCGAGCCGGAACGCCGTCTCCGTGAATGGGTGCTCCGCCCGGTGCGCGTCGATCGCCCGCTGGATCAGCGCGGCGTGCTCCGCGCGGATCTCCCGCTCCAACTGGGCCCGCGTCTCCGTCAGCAGCTTCCGCGCTTCCAACTCGACCGCCGCGGCGTGCGAGGTGTCGCGGTCACGCCACGACGCCTCCGTGTACGCGGTGGAGATCGCCTTCGTCGCCGCGTCGATACGGGTGTGCGCGGTCACGGCGACACCTCGGCAGGCGCCAGCTCGCCGATCACCATCAGCGTCACCGCGAAGCCCGCCCACATGCCCTCGGCCTCGAAGTACCGCATCGGGCGGCCACTCGACTCCGCATCGAACGCGGGAGTGGCGGGGATGCCCAGCGCGTTCGCCCACGCGTCCCGGACCGGGGCCGCCTCGTCGGCAGTCAACCGCTCGCCGGACGGCGCGTAGAACCCGCGCAGCCGCACGTGCCCCTCCCACGTCACGTCGACGTTCACGGGCGGGAGCTCGCCGTCCTCGGCGATCAGGCGCGCGATGTTGGTCATCGCAGACACCTGCGTCATGATGTTCATTGCCTTGCCACCTCTCTTGGGACTCGATCGGTCTCGTGGTGGTGGGCACAGCGGGTCGCCTGCTTTCCACGGGAGGCGGCCCGCGCCCATGAGGTCAGGGGGAGTTCTTGATCGCCTCGTCCATCTCGGCCTTGCGCTTCGCGATCCGCTTCTGGATCAGCGCCAGCCCGGCCGGCCGGACGTAAACCGTGTAGTGCGCGCAGGTGCCCCACGTGTGCTCGACCGTCTGCTCGACCGCGTGGAAGTGCCGGGCATGGTCCGCGTAGAAGTCCCACTGGTCCGCGCCGCACGTCGCCTTCCGGCGGTACAGCAGGTGCTCGTCGGCGAGGAACTGCCGGAGCTGCTTCTCCTTCAGGCCCAGCACCTTCGCGGCCTGCCGCACCAGGACGTCACCGTCGTGCGCGGACAGGAACGTGTCGTGCGCGAGCGCCTTCGGCTCCAGCTCGGCGATCTTCCGGTCGGCGTCGACCAACTGGCGGGCCGTCAGCGCGAACTGCTCCGCCATCGCGAGGACACCGGCCGGAGTGGTGATGTCCGGCAGCGCGGGCACCACGGAGTAGGAGCCGGTCTGGCGGATCTGCCGAAGGATCTCCTTGACGCGCTTCTTGATGGCCTGCGCGCCGGGCAGCGAGCTACGGAAGATCAGCTCCCAAAGGCCGTCCTCGTAGATGACGTTCATCGACTGCGGCCCGCCAGGGGTACCCACAATCTGGGTACCCTTTTCGTCCTCTGCGAGCAGGCGCGTGGCCTTCTCTGCGTCGCGATGGCCCATCGTCTTGGCGAAGTCCGAGGCGACCGCGTACACGACGTCGCCCTCGGTCACACCGAAGCGGATGTTGTGACCGAGCACGTCGAAGACGCTCGATCGGCTCGGCTCAGGGATACTGGGGATCAAGACGTGCTCCTAGGTGCATAGGGGTAGGTCCGCACGGCCGGTCCTTCGGGGCCGGCCGTTTGCGTCAGGCGAACGGCCTGATGAACTGCCGAATCGCGGCTTCCTGAATCACCGCCAACGGCTTCTTGGTCCCGGCTGCGAGGGCGCGCAGCACGGGCGGGGAAACCTTGAAGTCGAAGCCGCGGGCGATGTCGTTTACGAGCCCGTGCGACATGCGGTATCCCGTGTCCGGATCGACGGCCTGATTGGCGAAGGCCCGGTAGGAGATCCGCTGTTCGCGCATGGCGTCCTTGACGACCTGCGCGAGCGCGGGGCACTGGCTCTTGATGCGTTTGCGCACGAGGAACAGGGCCTTCCTTCGTGGCGTCAGGCAGCCTTCGGGTCGGCCGCGGCTTCGCGCTTCTTGCGCCGACCGGCCGCCGCCATGAGGGACAGCCGCTGGAAGTGGGCGACGTACTTGTGGCGCGCCATCTCGGCTCGTTGCTCGGCGGGCAGACGGCCTTCCGGGTCGACCTCACGCTCGAAGCGGGCCATCAGGCCGCGCCGGGCCGGCGCCGTACGGGCGGAGCGGTCGCGTGTCTTGGCCCAGCTTTCATGGGCGCCGAGCCGGGCTCGGAGACTGCGCTCCGCGGGATCGAGGGGCATCTGACTGACTCCTTCCGATCATGTACATCTGCATATGCGCATGTCGCGGACGTGCAGGGGGTGGCCAAGTTGGACGCGTCTGCGTTCTTGGCATCTACATTTGCAGATGTGCATAGCTAAGCACAGCGGTGCCCGGAGTGTCCACCGGCTAGTGCCGGTCAGCGTGGAAAAGTTTCGGTCGTTTGTGGACTTCGCACATAGCGTCTGCGTATTCAGACAGAGACAATGGGCTGTCCGGACACCGCCCGCGCGCCGGACTCACGTCCACCTCCCTGACAGCGCGGGCGCTCGGGGGTACAGCACATGAGGACCAGCATGACCGTAGAGCGAGAAACGCTGACGGACCTCGTCAGCGCCGCACTGGGCCCGGGAGGCTTGACCTTCCAGGCATTCCAGGCGCGCGCTGTTGACCCGGACAGCGGCTACCGCCCCAGCACCGGCCTGATCCAGAAGATTCGGGACGGCAGCCTCGTGAAGATCAACCCGTCTCTGGTCCGCGCCATCGCCGCCGGCCTCGGGCGGTCATCGCGTGAGGTCGGCATCGCCGCCCACCGGCAGTACATCGGCACCCCGCTGGAGACCAGCGACATCTACCCGGACCAGCACCCGCCCGAGGTCAACATCGGCGTCACCGGAGTCCCTGGGATCGACGCGGCCAATACGCCGCTCACGCTCGAAGTACTGGAGAAGTACCTCGCGTTGCGGGAGCAGCGTCTCGCCGAACGCGATTCTCCGGAAGGCGACGACGCCGCCGAAGCGTGATCAAGTCGTGACGCTCGGGATGTTTTTTCGCCGAATAATGTGATTCAAGCCACAGGGGTGGCGCGACACGCGTAGCTTTGTGCTTCTCTCCCTGCGCCCGACTCGTACACGTGTTCGGGAAGATCGATGTGTGCCGAGGGGGGCCACACGTGATCGCCAGCATCCCCCGCGCCCGAGAACCGCGGGTCCGCGCCGCCCAACCCCAAGTCTTCTTCCACGCGGAGAAGCTCGACGAAGGGGTACGCGTACTCGTCGCAGACGACCCCGAACTCCACGAACTCCACATCTTCTTCAACCGCGACCTCGACCCGGAAGAACTCGCCGAAGCACTCACCGAAGCAACGCGCCACAACGTCGAACAGTCCCACTGGGTACGCCTGCTCAACACCCTGCTCCCCATCTGACCAGCGCCACCGACGCCCCGGCCCGGCTCAGCTCAGAGCCGGTCACCGGGGCTCAGTGTTCTGTGCGCCGCGTGTGCCCGTTCCATCGCTGCGGACGCGCCGTAGCGTCGCAGCATGTCCGAACTCAGCCACCCCGCGATGCGCATCAGGTCGCCTTCGCTGCCTCCCGAAGCCAGCCACAAGTGGGCGAACGTATGGCGAAAGAGGTGCGGGTGGATGGGGCCGACGCCGGCGTCCTCGGCCATGACCCCCACTAGGTACCTCATCCCGCCGACGCTGAGCGACTGGCCGTTCAGATTGATCCACAACGGTGACGAGGGTTCGTCGAGCGTCGGATAGTCCCGCGCCCGGGCGCGGAGATAGCGGTCAAGCGCAAGCGCGGTCTGACGACCGAAAGGGACTGCTCGTCCGCGGCGCCCCTTTCCAAGAACATGCAGCACCTTCAGGTCGAGGTCGACATCGTCGAGGCAGCGCTTGTTCAACTCGCTGATGCGCAGGCCCGTGTCGATGAACGACCTCAAGATCGCATTGTCTCGGCGGTGCGCGAACGACTTTCCCTGCCGGGCGGCGAGCATTGCCTTGAGCGCGTCCTCGGACAGGACGGCTGGCGGCCTTTCCTCCACCACCGGTGGCGAGACCCGTTCCGCAGGCGAGCGCTCCAACTCCTCTTCCTCGACGAGCCAGTTCAGGAAGACCTTGAGCTGTGACAGGTGCAGAGACGTCGTGCTCTCGGCGAGGGATTCGAGCTTGGCGGAGACCCACGCCTCCACGTGCTCGCGATGCAAGTCCTCCAGGTGCTCGGGGGCCGGCCGCATCTCCTCGGGCGTAGCTGGTTCGTACGACAGGAGGAAGTCACGGAAGCCGTAGGCTGCTTGAACGTAGCCGACGACCGTTCCTGGGGTCAGATTGCGAGCCACCAAGGACCGTCTCCACGATTTGATGAGCGGGTCAAGGTCGAAGGGCATGCGCGCTCCTGGGCCGTCAAAGAGGGGCGAGTATTTCCCAGTGGAACCGCTGTACTTCCCCAAGCGTGCGCCATGCCTTGCCTCCTTCGCAGGTCAACGGACTGATTGCCCAGTAGCTCTACTGATCAATAGAGGGAGTATCTCCATGACCCACGACGCAGGGACCGCACCGACCCGCGGCCTCGGCAGCCGCCTCCTCGACCGTATGTTCGCGCGCGGCACCGTCACCGAGGTCGAGCAGATCGCGGCACGGATGCGCCGCGTGCGGATCGGCGGTGAGGGCGTGGCCGGTCTCGCCTGGACACCGGGCCAGCAGGTACGCCTCCACGTCAACGAACTCTTCGCCGCCTCCTCCTGGAAACCGGGGGCGCTCGGCGACGTACTGCGCACCTACTCGGTGTGGGACTACGACGCGTCCGGCGTGCTCGACCTGTGCGTGTTCGACCACGGCGGCACCGGCCCGGGCGGGCGCTGGGGGCGCGAGGCGGAACCCGGTCTGAGCGTGCGGCTGGGCAAGCCGGAAGGGTCGATGACACCGCGCCGGGAGGCGGCGTACCACGTGTTCGTCGGCGAGGAGACCGCCCAGGTTGCCTTCGGCCCGATGCTCTCCGCGCTCGGCGACGACGCGCGGGTGTTCGGGGCGGTGGAGACCGCCACCGAGGACGACCGCCTGCCGCTGCCGCGGGCCGACGACATCGCCTGGACCGAGCGCGGCGACCGATCGGCCGCGTCCTCCGACAGCCTGGTGGAATCGGTACGCGGGCTCGCGCTGCCGGACGAGCCCGGCATCGCCTACGTCGCGGGCGAGGCACGCACCGTGCAGGCGGTACGCGCGCACCTGGTCCGCGACCGCGGCTGGCCCCGCCGGTCAGTGCTGGTCAAGCCGTTCTGGACGCCGGGCAAGAAGGGCATGGAGTAACGAGTCCACCGCCCACCGGAAGCCCGGACACGCCTGCCCGCGCGACCCCCGTACGGCATGATCGGGACATGTCGCACATCGGACTCACCGCGCTCCTGGTCAGGGACTACGACGAAGCCGTCGCCTTCTACGTGGACGCGGTCGGCTTCGAACTCGCCGAGGACACCGACCTAGGCGAGGGCAGGCGCTGGGTCGTCGTGCGCCCTCGCGGCGCCCGGGAGACCGGCCTGCTCCTGGCCCTGGCCGACGGCCCCCGCCAGGACGAGCGGGTCGGCGACCAACTCGGCGGGGGAGTCGGGCTGTTCCTGGTCACCGAGGACTTCGCCGCCGACCACGCCCGCATGACAGCGGCGGGCGTCGAGTTCACCGAACAGCCGCGCCACGAGGCATACGGCACCGTCGCCGTCTTCCGCGACCTCTACGGCAACCGCTGGGACCTCATCCAACCCACCCCCACCCCAGACCCGCCCGCGTAACGTCCCCGGCCCCCGCACCGCCCCGGCACGTCGCCGCTCTTCCCCCGACACCTCGCGCTGTCGGGGCACGGGCTGCTCAGAGGTCGGCTTCGCGGGCGGTGCAGGTTTGGGTCAGGCGGTCGAAGGTGGCGGTGAGGACGGCGCGGCGTTCGTCCTTGTAGGCGGGGGAGGGGCCCAGGCCGTCGATGGTGCTTTCCCAGACGGCCATGAAGGCGGTCTTCCACTCCGCCACGACCGCCGCCTTCGGCAGTTCCGTGCCGACGTGGCCCTGCTCGGCGAGGAGGTGGAGGATCTCGAGGTTGCACGGCACCGCGACGCCCCAGTACTCGTCGGGTTCGATCTCGACCGGATCGCCGGCCATCGCCTCGGTGACCTCGGTGATCAGGCGTGCCATGACGTCCGCCAGGTGGTCCGCCGCCGTGTCGCTGTCGAAGTTGCCGCTGCCCCACGTACCCACGATTCTCCTCCGGATTGACGGTCGGCGGCGACTGTACGTCGTCGGTGCGACAGCCACCGCTCGCGCCTCCTGGTCGGTTGCGTCCTGCGGCCCGGGCGTGAGGAATCAGGCCGGGCCGGGATGCACCCAGGTGACGAGGCGGTGTTCGCGTCCCTTGGACATCTCGACCACCGGCTCCGCACCGTCGGGTACGAACCCGGTCGACCGCGCCACCGCCGAACTCGCGTCGTTGTCGTGGTCGATGCGCAGCACGACGCGCGTCATGCCGAGCGTGCCGTACGCGAAGTCGGTCAACAGCCGGACAGCGCGCGACGCGAGGCCCCGCCCGCGGTACTTGGGGTTGATGCCGTAGCCGAGTTCGGCGCCGCCCGGGTGGTGCGCGTCGGGGAACATCAGTACCTCGCCGAGTGCAAGCCCGCCGTCCTCGGTCACCGCGAGGCACAGGCGCGTACCCGACACCCGGTCCGTCTCGGCCCGTGCCAGCCGGTCGGCGGCGGCCGCGTCGTCGAACGGCGACGGCAGCGGCGTCCAGCGGTCCACCTCGGGGTTGTCGAACGCGTCGCGCATCGCGGGCAGGTCCTCGCGCAGCCACTCGCGCAGGACGAGGCCGAGTCCGGCCAGGCGTACCGGGGCGTCCGGAAGCGGCAGCACGACGGGGGCGGGCGGGCGCGCCGAGAAGGCGGGGGAGGTGGGGGAGGCGGGCGAGGTCATGGAGCCGATCCTGCCATCCCGGACGGCGGATCGCCCTTGATCCTTCCGCCGGTATCCGGTCTGCTGTCCGCCGGTGCGGCCGCACGCCCCGGATCCCCCGGGACGGCCGTTCCAGAGGGAGGACGGGCACATGGGCTTCGACCAGGAGACCGTCGACTACGTCGGCGTCACGCGGCTCCAGGCGTGGTACGCCGACGCGGTCAGCCGCCGCGCGTGGGCCGAGTTCGCGGACATCTTCGACCCCGCCGCCGTCGTGGTGGTCGACACCGGGGTCGGCGAACCGTTGCGGCTGGCGGGTCCCGACGGTGTCTCCGGGTTCATCTCGGGGGCCATCGAGCGCTTCGAGTTCTTCCAGTTCGTGCCGCTCAACACACGCGTGGAGACGTCGGTCGGCGGCGACCCGGACGCGGCCGAGGGCCGTCTGTACATCTGCGAACTGCGGCAGGACCGCGAGAACGGGCACTGGACCAACGCGTTCGGCGTCTACCACGACCAGTACCGGCGCGAGCCGCGGACGAACCGCTGGCGCTTCACGCACCGGCGCTACCAGTCGCTCGCCCGGACGACCGGCCGCGCCGAGGTGTTCGCGTTCCCGCACCACCTTGCGCCGGGCGGGCTCGGCGCGGTCACGGACTGACGGGCGACGGGCGCCGACGGGTGATTTGACGTACCGTCAGCTCTTGCAACACCGGGCGGACCGGCACATGATCGGCTCCACCGGACACGTGGGGCTACGTAGGGCAGGGAGCGGCGGCGATGGCGGGACGGTTCGAGGGCAAGCGCGTACTGGTGACCGGAGCTTCGTCGGGCATCGGCGCCGCGACGGCGGTCGCGTTCGCCCGCGAGGGCGCCACCGTGGGGCTCGCCGCACGGCGCGCCGACCGGCTCGCCGAGGTGCTGGCCGAGTGCCGCGAGCACGCGCCGGACTCGGCCGGCCTGCCGGTCGCGCTGCCCGTCGACCTGGCGGACCTGGACGGCATCGAGGCCTTCGCCGCCGACGCCGCCAGGCAACTCGGCGGTGTGGACGTCCTCGTCAACAACGCCGGCATCCCCAAACGCCGGCGCGCCGCCAAGCTGACCCCCGAGGACCTGCGCGAGGTCATGGCGGTCAACTTCGAGGCGCCGGTACGCCTGACCGCCGCGCTGCTGCCCGGCATGCTGGAACGCGGTCACGGACACGTCGTCAACCTGTCCAGCATGGGCGTGCACATGTTCAGCATGGGCGCGGGCGCGTACGCGGCGTCGAAGGCCGCCGTCGAGCTGTGGACCGAGGCGCTCTACCTCGAACTCGCCGGAAGCGGCGTGTCCGCACACCTTCTCGTGCCTGGGACCACCGCCACCGAGTTCAGCCGCGAGCGCGACAACAACGACCCGCCCTTCCCCGTCGACCCCGCCACCGCCGCGACGCCGGAACAGGTCGCGTCGGCGCTGCTGGACTGCCTGGGCACGGACGTGTTCGTCACGTACGCGACCGAGCGCGACGCGGCCACCGCACGGGCCAAGAACGCCGACCCCAACGGGTTCCTGGGCGACTTCCTGACCAAGATGGGACGCCGCTGACGCGGGCCGACCCGGCGCGTTCCCGACGGAGCGCACACGGCGATATGGGAGACTCGCCCGATACGCCACGCGATCTCGGGGAGGACCAGCCGGTGAGCACCAGGGAACTGCCGTACCGTCAGATTCGGCAGTCGGCCAAACTCGCCGGCGTCTGCTACGACATCCGCGGTCCCGTCCTGGACGAGGCCAAGCGGATGGAGGACGAAGGCCACCGCATCCTCAAGCTCAACATCGGCAATCCCGCGCCGTTCGGCTTCGAGGCTCCCGGCGAGATCCTGCACGACATGATCCTCGGGCTGCCGTCCGCGCAGGGGTACTGCGACTCCAAGGGGCTGTTCCACGCCCGGCGCGCGGTCGTGCAGCACTACCAGGAGCGCGGCATCCACGGGGTGGACGTCGAGGACGTCTACCTCGGCAACGGCGTCTCCGAGCTGATCGTGATGGCCCTCCAGGCACTGCTGGACGACGGCGACCAGGTCCTCGTGCCCGCCCCCGACTACCCGCTGTGGACCGCGGCCGTCTCGCTCTCCGGCGGCACCCCCGTGCACTACCTGTGCGACGAGAGCGCCGACTGGTTCCCGGACCTCGACGACATCGCCGCGAAGATCACCGACCGCACGCGCGCGATCGTCGTGATCAACCCGAACAACCCGACCGGGTCCGTCTACTCGCGCGAACTCCTGGACGGCATCGTCGATCTGGCGCGCCGCCACGGCCTGCTGCTGCTCGCCGACGAGATCTACGACAAGATCCTGTACGACGACGCGGTGCACGTCCCCCTCGCGTCGCTGGCGCCGGACCTGCTGTGCCTGACGTTCAACGGGCTGTCCAAGGCGTACCGGGTGGCGGGGTTCCGCTCCGGGTGGCTCATGCTGTCCGGCCCGAAGACGCATGCGGAGAACTACATCGAGGGCCTGAACATCCTCGCCAACATGCGGCTGTGCGCCAACGTGCCCGCGCAGCACGCGATCGCGACGGCGCTGGGCGGGCACCAGAGCATCCGCGAACTGATCCTGCCGGGCGGGCGGCTGCTCGCGCAGCGCGACAAGGCGTACGAACTCCTCACCGCCATCCCGGGCGTCACCTGCGTCAAGCCGCGCGGGGCGTTGTACGCCTTCCCGCGCATCGACCCCGAGGTGTGCCCGATCGTCGACGACGAGAAGTTCGTCCTGGACCTGCTGCTGCAGGAACGCATCCTGGTCGTGCAGGGCACCGGCTTCAACTGGCCGACCCCGGACCACTTCCGCATCGTGACGCTGCCGCACGTCGACGACCTCGACGACGCGGTCACGCGGATCGGGAAGTTCATCGGGTCCTACCGGCAGTGACCCGCGCGCCCGGACCCGCGCTCAGAGACCCACTCAGAGACCCACTCAGAGACCCACTCAGAGACCGCTCAGAGGCCCGCGCCGAGCGTCGTACCGCCCGGTGACAGGCGTCCCTCGGGCGCGCCAGGACGCGTGCTAGGTTCCCGATCATGAGCACCGAATGGCCCGCCCACCTGCCCGTAGGCTCCGTGCGCTTCGCCCGGCCCACCGCCCGCTACGACGAGGTGGTGGCCTTCTACGCGGATGCGCTCGGGCTGCCGGTGCTGGCCCGCTGGCGTGGCGACGACGGCCACGCGGGGTACGACGGCGTGCTGGTCGGGCTGCCGGGCGCGGCGGTGCACCTGGAGATCACCCAGCACGGCAATCCGCCGGTGATCCCGGAACCACACCCGGAGAACCAGCTCGTGCTGTACATGTCCGGTCCGGACGCGGTGGCCGCGGCGACGGCCCGGCTGGGCGCCGCGGGGCACGAGCCGGTGGCCGCCGCCAACCCGTACTGGCCGGAGCGCGGCTGCGTCTGCTTCGCGGACCCGGACGGCTGGATCATCGTGCTCGCGCCGTGGGTCTTCGGCGTCGACCCGGTGCCGGCTCCGGTACCGACGGCCTGATCCGGACTGATCCGACCTGACCTGATCTGGGGTGATCTGGTGTGGTCGGCCCTGGTCCGACCTGGCGATCTTGACCGCGCCGCTCGCCGGGATCCGCAAACCGCCCTACGTCGGGCGGAGTTGCGGATCCCGGCGTGCACCGTTCCACGCGCCCGGATTCGGACCCGGATTCCGACTCAGGGGAGCTTCTTGACCCCGGGGACGATCCGCTCGCCGAAGAACGCGGCCTGCTCCAGGAATTCCGCGCGGGTGCGGGCCGGGAGCGCGATGGTCACGCCGGTCACGCCGGCCGCCGCCTGCTCGGCGAGGTCCTCGACAACCGCGTCGGCGTCGATGTCGGCGCCCGAGAACATGCTGAGCCCGCGCGGCATGAAGATGACGTCGATGGGGTCGGTGCGCCCGACGGACTCGGCGTACTCGCGCGCGTAGTCGAGACGTGCGCGCAGGTCGTCGAGCGACTCGATGCCAGGCGTCTTGAGGCTCTTGGACGCCTTGGCCGGCGCGGGCATCGGCAGCCAGCCGTCGCACAGGTCGACGACCCGGCGGATCGCCCGCTTGCTGTTGCCGCCGACCCACACCGGGATCCGCTGCTGGGCGGGACGCGGCAGCATCGTGTTGCCGACCGCGGTGTACCCGGTGCCCTCGAACGTCACCGACTCGCCGGTCCACGCGGCGCGCATCGCCCGCAGCGCCTCGTCGAGGTAGTCGTTGCGGCCCTCGAACTCGGCGCCCAGGGCCGCGAACTCGGGTTCCAGGTAGCCGGCTCCGACACCCAGGATCACCCGGCCGTTCGACAGCGCGTCGAGCGACGAGATCATCTTCGCGGACACGAACGGGTTGCGGTACGCGGGTACGAACAGGTTCGTGTGCATCCGCAACGTGGTGGTGGCCGCGGCGGCGAACGACAGCGTCACCATCGGGTCCAGCGTGTGGTGGCCGCCGTGCGCGAGCCAGGTGTCCCCGGGGAAGGGGTGGTCGGTGGTGAAGACCGCGTCGAAGCCCGCCGTCTCGGCGGCACGGGCCATCTCCATGACCGCCTCGGCGCTGATCAGATCGGCACCGGCGTCGACCAGATGGGTCGGGAGACCAAGCGAGAGGAACATGGGCCGACGCTAGCAGGCATCTGACGATCCGTCAGGAGCGGGCCGCGAGTTGTCTCGCGCGAGGCGGGCACGGGCGTACGGCCGCTGCCTCGCGGCCTCAGCGAACCGGGCGGCGGGGAGACGCGGGGGCCGCGGGCGACTGGGCGGGACCGACCCCCGGTTCGCCGCCGCGTTGCCGGGGAGCGCCGGGAGGCGCGGCGGTCGCGGCATCGCAGCCCGGATCGGCAGACGGCCCGGTCACGGGCCCGCCTGAGGGCTCGGCGCCGGCCTCGGGCCGCGGCTCTGTGTCCGTTCCGGGCTCATGGTCCGCACGCGCATCCGGATTCGTGCCCGAGGCGGCTTCTCCGGCCGTCTCCGCGTCCGCTTCGCGGTCCGCCACCGCGCCCGACGGCGGCTGGGTGGTTTCGGTGGTTTCGGCGGATTTGGCGTTCTCCGCGGGTCCCGCGATCTCCCGAGACTCCGGGGGAGGCGGCGGCTCGGCCTCGTCACGGTCGCCGTCGGCCCCCGCTTCGGCGGCAACCGCCGTCGGGGCCGCCGCGTCCCCGGGGTGGCCCTGGTCGCCGGACCCCGCGTACCAGGGGGTCTCCGGGTCGGCCGCGTCGGCGGCACGTTCGGCGGCGTTGCGGGCCTTGGCGCCCCGCAGGGCGAGGACCACGACGCACATCAGCGCCAGGTACCCGGCCACACCGACCCCGAGCCAGACCCACACAGTGCTCTCCCTCGCGAATCCGGCAGGCGTGCCCGTACGTCACGGTGCGACGGCTCGGTCACCCTCGGTGTCCCGACGATCCTAGGGCGTTTCCGGACACACCCCGATCATCGGAGGCCGCGGGTCGCGCGGTGTCCGCCGCATGGTGCCGGGGCGCGGCGGGCCTACCTGCCGGAGTTCGTGCCGTGTTCGCTCATGGCACTTGCCCGAAATGTACCCGGATAAAGGCCGTCAACCCCTGTGGCGGGAAAGGGAGTTCCGGGTGTCGTCCGGACGGCTGCGGGGGCCGTCCCGCGAGCGCGGCCGACGCGGTCGGCAAGTGCCGCAAAACGGGTGAATCACTGCGAGGAAAGTTCGGGGTTGCATCGTGAGCGTGTTCCGATATATCGTTGAGCCATCGCGAAGGGTTCGCGATATGAAGGAGAGACATCATGCATGCCAAGAAGCACCGTCCCGCATGGGGCGACCGAGAGATGCGACGTCCGGCGTTCGGCCCGTGGGGCCCCGACCCCTCGTGGGGTCCGGGCGGCTTCGGGCGGGGCCATGGCGGCCACGGCCCGCGCGGCCGGGGACGCGGCCGGGCCCGGCGCGGCGACGTCCGCGCCTCGATCCTGGCCCTGCTGGCCGAGCGGCCGATGCACGGCTACGAGATGATCCGCGAGATCGCCGAGCGCACGCAGGACGCGTGGAAGCCGAGCCCCGGCTCCGTCTACCCCACGCTCCAGCTGCTCGAGGACGAGGGCGTCATCGCCGGTGAGGAGTCCGGCGGCAAGAAGCTGTTCTCGCTCACCGACACCGGCCGCGAGGAGGCCGCCGCGCAGCCCGAGGGCGCAGCCCCGTGGGATGCCGTCAACCAGGGCTTCGACCGCGAGGCGTTCCACGAGGTCCGCACCGCCGTCTTCCAGGTCGGCGACGCACTGCGCCAGGTCATGGCGACCGGCAGCGAGGACCAGCGGGCCAAGGCCCTGGAGGTCATGGCGGACGCCCGCAAGCGTCTGTACCTGATCCTGGCCGAGGCCGACTAACCGTGGGCGCGCGAGACGTGCCGCCCCGCCGGGGCACCGCCCCCGGGACGGCCGTGCGCGGGACGGAGAAACGGTGAGCCGGGACCGGCTGAAGGGTCCCGGCCACCCGCACTCCTCGTCGCGGACCGCCGCAGTACCCGCCTCCGCGCCCGGCTTCGACCGCCGCCCCGGTCCCCTCGCCGTCGGCGTCAGCCTCGGCCTGGGTCTCGGCCTCGGGGTCTACGCGTGCCCGGTGCCGTCGGGGCGCAGCGCACCGGCAGCCCCGAAACGGGCCGCCTCCGCCTCTGCGTCCGAGTCGGGCGCCTCGCTCACGCCGTCCGGTACACCGACCGGATCGCCCGGACCTCGTCCGGAACCATCGGCGCGGCCGGGAGCCCCCGGGCCGACAGACGCCGCTTGACCGACCGGGCGATGCCCGATCCCAGCACGAAGTGCGTTTCCGTCGCCGCCCGTTCCTGCCCCGCCTCCAGCGCGAGGGCGCCGCGGCTCGTCACGCCCGTGCCGTGCAGGTCCAGATAGACCAGCGCGTGTCCGCGCTCGGCCAGCACCCCGGCAATCCGCCCCGTCGCCGCGTCGTCCAGGCGGTTCGACGCCGCGCCGAGGAAACCGGACGCGCGTACGCCGCCGACCGACAGCACCTCCACGCCCGCGTCGACCGCGGCCGCGACCAGCGCGGCCACCGCGTCGGGGCCGGCCCCGTTGTCGCCGACGGCGAGGCGCCGCAGGCGGCCCGGTGCGGTACGCGCGGCGCGGGCGAGCCCCGTACGCAGCGCGAGGAGGCCGGCGTCGCCGAGTGCCGTGGCCGAGACGTACAACTCCCGCAGCCCGCAAGGGGCTCCCAGCAATCGGGCGAGCACCGTACCGGCCTCCGGGCCGAGCCGGTTGCCGGTCAAAAAGAGCCGCTCGACGCGGTGTACGCCTTGCGGGGGAGCCGTCAGCACGTCCACCAGCTCCGGCAGATCGGCCGCGGTCAGGCCGGTCTGCACGAGGTCGGCGGTCGTGAGCGGCGTACCGTCGCGGACCAGTGCCGCGACGGTACGCGCGCCCGCCCCGCCCAACGGATTGCGCTTGAGCCAAAGGCCCGAGACGCCGGGCCGGTCGCGCAACGCCGCCGCTATCCCGTCCGCGCCTTGGGGGCCGATCAGGTTGCACCCCAGGTACACGGTGTCGACCCCGGCCCCGGCGGCAGCGTGCGCCACCGCGACGGCACCCGCGTCGCCCAGCAGGTCGGTGCCCATCAGCAGATGCCGCACCGGCCCGCCCGGGCGCAGCGCCGCGGCCACCGCGCGCCCGCCGTCCGGTCCGAGGTCCTGTTTGCACAGGTCCAGGCGACCGTCCGGGAGCAGCGTCCCGACCGGGAAGTCGAGGCGCCCGGCGACCGGCCCGTCCTGCGCGAGCCGGGACAGGAGCGGCGCCAGGTCGGCGCCGTCGGAGCGGTCCCGGGTCACCACGGCGCCACCGCGTAGTCCTTGAGGAAGCACCCGAACGGCGGCTCCGCGCCCGGGTCCTGCTCACCGCGCACCACCGGGTCGTACACGCGCGCCGCGCCGTCCACGATGTCGAGCGGCGTGCGGAACCCGGCACGCGCCACCCGCTCCCGGTCCGGGAACGGCTTCTCGTCGGTGATCCACCCGGTGTCCACACTCGTCATGTAGACGCCGTGCCGCGCCAGATCCTCCGCGCTCGTGCGCGTGAGCATGTTGAGCGCGGCCTTCGCCATGTTCGTGTGCGGGTGGCCGGGGGCCTTGTAGTGCCGCGTGAACTGCCCTTCGACGGCAGAGACGTTGACGATGTAGCGGCGTGCGTACGGCGACTCGAGCATCAGTGGCAGGAGGCGGCTCACCAGCAGGAACGGTGCGGTGACGTTCACGAGTTGCACCTCCAGCAGCTCGACCGGGTCGATCTCGTGCACCCGCCTCGACCACGAGTTCGCGGGCGAGGTGTCGGGAAGCAGTCCGGCGGCGTCGAGAGGAAGTGCCAACCCGCCTGCCGCGGACACGAGTTGCGGCAGCGGCTTGACGGCGCCTCCGGGTACCGCCGGCGCGACCGCGGTGACCGGCTCGAAGGCCGCGGCGCCGAGTGCCGCGCGCTCGGCCGCGAGCAGCGGGGCGTACGACTCCGGCGGACGCCGCACGGTCTGCGCCGCGTTGTTGACGAGGATGTCCAACGGGCGTCCTTCGGCCACGAGTTCGTCGCACCACGTGATCAGCCGGCCCGGGTCCCGCAGGTCGATCGGGACGACGGTCAGCCGGTCGAACCACGCGCCGTGGTCGGGTACCGCCGCGAAGCGGGTCCGCGTGTCGTGCGGGAACCGCGACGTGACGATCACCTCGGCTCCGTCGCGCAGCAGCTTGAGCACCAGCTCGAAACCGATCTTGACGCGACCGCCGGTGACCAGCGCACGGCGCCCGGCCAGGTCGGCGCGGGCCCGCCGGCGCACCCGGTTCTCGTGGGCGCAGCGCGGGCACAGCTGGTGGTAGAAGGCGTCGATCACGCTGTAGATGCGCTTGCAGACGTAGCAGCGCTGCCCGGGGACGGTGCCCACGGGTCCGGGGTCGGCCGCCGAATCGTCGAGCGGCTCGTCGTCGACGCGGTCGTCGGCGCCGGTCGCGGTACGCGCGAACACCTCGGCGCGCTCGGCGGCACGCGTGCGCTTCCGCTCGGCGCGGCGCTGTTTGCGGCCCGAGTTCACGAAGGCCGTGACCGCCAGCTCGATGCGGCGGCGCACCGGGTCGTCGGGGGCCAGGTCCTCCAGCGCGGCCAGTTGTGCCAGGCACGCGTCCAGCGCGCGGCCCGGACCCGGGTCGTGGGCCGTCGGGTTGTGGGCCGTCGGGTTGTGCGCGGCCCCGTCGGTCGTCGCCCCCGGGGCGGTTGTCGTGGTCGGGGCATGGATGGACGGCACCACAGGGGGTGCCGGAGTCGTCTCGGTCAACGCGGCGCTCCCCTTGGGGTAGTGGACGGTCGGAGCGGCCGGTACCTACGGCTCTGCGGGATCGGGGCGCCGTGCCCCGGCCGGTGCTGCGTGCGTCATGGCGGTCGCCTTCTGTCGGTCGTGCGGCCAGGTCTGTTGTGCTCGTGTGTTCGTGTGCTCGTGCCCGGAGGCGACGGTACGGCCGCCGGTGGGCCCGGCCGGGATCGAACCGGCGTCCTCCCGTTCATGAGACGGGCGCGACGACCACTGCGCTACGGACCCGCGCGTGCCGTCAAGGTACCGGCGCAAAGCCGCTCCGGGCACCGGGATTTCCCCGGCCGCAGCGGCCCCGCCAGGCACAACGGCAGCGCACTCGCGCCCGCAGTGGGCCCGGCCGGACTCGAACCGGCGTCCTCCTGATGAGAAGTCAGGCGCGTCGGCCGCTGCGCTACGGGCCCACTGCGTGGGGGAGCCTACCGGGGCGGGTACGGTCGGCGCGGCGCGGTGTGTTCCGCGGGCGCCGGGGCATCGACCGCCCGGCCCGGGGCCGCGCCGACGCAACATACGCCGAACCACCGGGAGTCCGCCGATGACCACCGCCGAGAACTGGACCACCGCGGCGGACCTCGCCGCCGCACGCGAACGCTTCGAGGCGGCGATTCCCGGGTGGCGGACACCCGCCGCGTTCGGCATGGGCACGGTGGCTTCCGGGACCGACGCGGAAGCGGGCGGCGCGGCCGCGGAGTTCCCGGTGGCCAACGCCGGGGGAGCCGCCCTCTCGGCGGTGGTGCTGGCGACGGCGTGCGGCCACCGGACGGGCACCGCGTCGTACGACCTGACGGTCGACCAGGTGGGGCGAGCGGTGGAGCTGCTTGCCCCGGCCGAGGGGTACACCGCGGTTCCGCACCCCAACATGGCCGCGTGGCGCGCCGTCCTCGCGCGGCTGCGCGCGGGCGACCGTGGGGTCCGGGCCGTGGCCGTGTTCGTCGCGGACCTCGCCGACCCGGTGGCCGATGCGCACGACGCGGCGTTGCGCGCGGCGATCTCCGCCGACGGGCCGTGACCGCGACCACGATCGGTCGATAGGGTGCGGTTTCCGTGCAGGTTCCGGTCGGCGTCTCGAACATTTCGAGGCGATTTCCGGCCATGAACCGACAAGCGGTTCACATGTGACGCGACATCAACGGCTCAAGCGACAAAAGCCATATCAGCGACAACAGGGGTTCGTTCATGGCCAGGCGGGGTACGCCGCGGTTCAGTTGTCTGTCGATGGTCGTCGTCACGGTGCTGGTGGTCGGCCTGGTCGTCGCGGGCGTGGTGGTCACCCTCAGGGTCGAGGCGCGCCGCGACCTCAAGCGCACCGAACGCCTCGCCCTCGAACACGCCCGGCACTGGGCCGGGATCGTGGCCGGGTCCATGGACGCCGGCGCGTCGCCGCTGGGCGACTCGCTGCGCCTGGACTTCTGGGAGGTCAAGGTGCGCGTGGTGACGCTGGACCGAGCGGCCGAAGGCATCAAGGGCATCGTGAAGGCCGAGGAAGAGCGCACGACGACCTTCGGCAAGTCGACGATCTACCGCTGCTTCACGTACGACATACCGGTGCAGGCCAGACCGACCGGACGCTTCGACGTCCTGCCGGTGGCCTGCCCTCCGGAACTGCCCGTCGTCGGCGGAACCTGACCGCTTGTCTCAGGGCAGGAACATGACCGCCCGTCTCAGAGCAACTGCCCGTACCCGCGCATCGGGTACGGGGACCGCGCTTCACGGGCCGCGGCGTCGATCTCGTCGAAGAACGTCTGGTTCGGCAGCGCGCCCACCAGCTTCTTCCCGTTGACGAAGAACGTCGGGGTCATCTCCGCCCCCGCAGCGACGCCCTCGGCCACGGTGTCGTCCACCGCCTGCCGAGCCGCGGGACTTGCCATGTCGGCCGCGAAGCGGTCCAGATCCGGTACGCCCGCCGCCCGCGCGTACCCGAGCGGGGTGCTCTCCGCCGCCGGGGTGTAGGCGCCTGCCTGGTAGGCGGAGTTGTGGAACTCCCAGAAGCGCCCCTGCTGTGCCGCCGCCCAGGCCGCCCGGGCCAACTCGTCGGACCCCTCGCCCCGGATCGGGAAGTTGCGGAACTCGATGCGCAGCACGCCCGCGTCGACGTACCGGCTGACGATCTCCGGCCCGGTGTCGCGGGCGAAGCGGGTGCAGTAGCCGCACAGGAAGTCGGCGTACTCGACCATCACCACCGGCGCGTCCGCGCGCCCGACGGCCATCGGGTCGTTCGTGGCCACGGGCGAGGCCGGGCGTACGAACGGCGTCGAGTACGCCGCCGCCGGCACCGCGTCGCGGCGCGAGTGGCTCTCGATCGGCGCCGTGGGCGTCTCGCCCGGGGACGTGCCGCCCGTCGGCGCCGATCCGGCCTGCGCGAACTGCGCCAAAATGCCCATCACCACAGCCAGCAGGCCCACGGCCGCCACGGCCACGACCCGGCGGCGGTACGCCCGCGAGGTCGGACCCTCCTCGGCTCCCAGAATGATCCGCATCGATGTGCCGCCTTCCGTTGGGGTCGTCGCACAGCGCGCAGCACAACGACGGCGGACCCCGAAGAGTCACGCAGGCGCCACGCAGATTGCGCCGCACGGGGCCGAGGGGTGCCCTACAGGTCGCGCCTGCGGACCACCGGCATCGCGATCAGCACGGCCATCGCGGGCCACGTGGCGAGCACGATCCACGACTCCGCGACGGTCATCGGGTACTCGGCCAGCCGGGCCATCGAGTCCGGCCCCACCAGCCGCTCCCACGCGCTGGTCGGCGCCGCGTGCTTGAGCGCCGCCGTCCAGGGCCGCCGGTCGTCGAGGAAGGACGGCAGCACGATCAGGAGCAGGATCGTCGCCACCACCGTCGTCGCGGCATGCCGGACGACCACTCCCAGGCACATGCCGACCAGCGCCGACACCGGGGCGAGCAGCGCGGACGCGGCCAGCGCGCGCAGCGTCGCGGGGTCCGTGACCGGCACGCCCGCGCCTCGGCTCCCCAGGATCGCGCGCGTCACGCCGAGCGACGCCGCGGCCACCACCGCGCCGAACACCGTCATCAGCGCGGCCAGCACGGCCGCCTTCGCGGCGATCACGGACTGCCGTGCGGGGACCGCGGCATAGACGGTACGCACCATCCCCGTGGCGTACTCGCTCACGACCGCAAGCGCGCCGACGGTCCCGCACGCCAGCACGAGCAGCATGGCCGCGTTGGTGCTGAAGGCGTCCCGCAGCGCGGTGACCTCGACCACGAACCGGCGCGCCTCCGCGTCGTAGTGCGGCCAGTTCGCGTAGTCGGCGTAAGCGGCGTTCGCGTTGAGCGCGAGCACCGCGGCCGCGGTGACCAGCAGCACCCAGGGCGTCGAGCGCAGCGACCACAACTTGATCCACTCGGCCGCCGCCAGGTCGCGGAAGCGGGCGCGGGGCTCCGGCCGCGGAGCGGAGCGGTACGTCGTACGGGACTTCGGACCGGGCGCCGGACCGGGCGCCGGGCCGGGCTCGCGTCCGTCGCCCGAGCGGGCGTCCGAACAGGTTTCCGGGCGGGCGTCGGAACGGGCCCCCGCACCAGCCTCCGAACGAGCCTCTGAGCGGGGCACTTTGCGCAGCGCGGGCCCGGCGCCCTCGGATGCCGCCGGGCGGGAGGCCGTCCCCGTCATCGCTCACCGCCTGCGGTGAACTGGACGCGGTCACCGGTCATTTCCACGAACGCCTCCTCAAGTGACGACGCGCGCGCCGCCAGTTCCTCCAGGACGACCCCGCCCGCAGCCGCGACGCGGCCGACCTGGGAGGCGGTCAGTCCCGTCACGGCCATTCGCCCCGCGGCCTCGGACCGCACGGTCGCGCCCTCGGCGGACAGCAGCACGGCCAGCGCGTCGGGGTCCGGCGTACGCACCACCACGCTCGGCCGCCGTCCCCGCGCCGCGAACTCCGCGACGCCCTCCGCCGCGACCAGCGCCCCGCGCCCGATCACGACCAGCCGATCGGCGGTGTTCTCCATCTCGCTCATCAGATGGCTGGAGACGAACACGGTCCGCCCCTCGGCGGCCAGGCGCCGGAACAGTCCGCGCACCCACAGCACACCCTCGGGATCCAGGCCGTTGACCGGCTCGTCGAACAGCAGCACGGGCGGATCACCCAGCAGCGCCGCCGCGATGCCGAGGCGCTGCCGCATGCCCAGCGAGAACCCGGCGATCCGCCGGTCCGCCGCCGCGGACAGCCCGACCTCCTCCAGCACCTCGTCCGCGCGGCGGCGCGGGATCGCGTTGCTCCGCGCGAGCACCCGCAGGTGCGCCGAGGCCGTGCGTCCGCCGTGCACGACGTGGGCGTCGAGGAGGGCGCCGACGTGCCGCAGCCCGCGCGGGCGGTCGCGGAACGGGCGGCCGTCGACCAGCGCGGTGCCGCCGGTCGGCGCGTTCAGGCCGAGGATGAGCCGCAGCGTCGTGCTCTTGCCCGCGCCGTTGGGTCCCAGGAAGCCGGTGACCTGGCCGGGACGGACCGTGAAGGTCAGCCGGTCGACGGCAGTGGTGCCGTCGAATCGCTTCGTCAACTCGTGGACTTCGATCATGCCGTCCACGGTGCCGCCACAGCGTGTACGCGGGCATCGGGCCGTGGGCCACAGTAGTCGGCCCGGGAGGTGGCCTCCGGGCGTACGCCCCCAGGCCAATGCCACTGAACAGGGCAAACGTCTACGATCTGGCTGTGCCGACCGAACCGGAGACCCCGTCCGCCCGCCGCCTGCCGCCGCCCGGCGTGTGGACGGCGCCGCTGTTGTGCGCGCTGGTCGGCGCGGCCGTGATCGTGCCCACGAGTCCGGACGGCGCGCTCGACGGCGACCTGGTCCTCGGCTTCGCGGGGCCGGGGCCGGCTCTCGCGCTACTCGTCACGGCCGTCGGTTTGGCGCCCCTGACCCTGCTGCGCCGCCGCCCGCTGCCGGTGCTCGCCGTGCTGCTGGTCGCCCTTATGGCGATACCTGCCGTCCTCGGTGAACGCGGCGTCGCCGTCCCACAGGTCCTCGCGGTGCAGGCCGCGGTCGCCCACATCGCCGCGACGCGCGTACGGCGGACCTCGGTCGCGGCGGCGCTCGGCACCGCGGCGGTGCTGGGCGCGTACGCCGCCGCCTGGCCGCCCGCGGGCGACCCCGGCGTGGTCCTCGTCGCCGAAATCCTGCTGGCCGCCACCGCCGTCGCGTGGGCCGCGGGCGACGCGCTGCGCCGCCGCCGCGCCGCGGACGACGAGCGCCGCGTCCGCGACACCCTTCAGGCCGTCACCGCCGAACGCCTGCGCATCGCCCGGGAGTTGCACGACATGGTCGCGCACAGCATCGGCATCATCGCCATCCAGGCAGGCGTCGGCCACCGGGTGCTGGACACGCAGCCCGAGGAGGCGCGCAACGCGCTGAAGGCGATCGAGGCGACCAGCCGGGAGGCGCTCGCCGGAATGCGGCGTACGGTCACCGCACTTCGCGCCGCCGAAGCCGAACCGGCGCGCGACCGGGACGGCCGCGCGGGCCGCAGCAGGTCCGAGGACCCGGTACGCGCCCCGGCGCCCGGACTCGCCGACCTCGACCGGCTCGCCGCCACCAGTGCCGACGCGGGCGTACGCGTCGAGATCTCGTGCGGCGGAGTGCCCCGGCAACTCCCGCCGGACATCGACCTGTCCGCGTACCGCATCGTCCAGGAGGCGGTCACCAACGTGATCCGGCACGCGGGGACGGATGTGTGCCGCGTCGCGGTCGACCGGGACGACGGAGAACTGCGGCTGGAGATCACGGACGACGGGCGCGGCGGACCGCCGTCCGGGCGGGGCTTCGGCCTGACCGGGATGCGCGAGCGCGCGGCACTGCTGCACGGCGAACTGACCGCCGGACCACGGCCCGAGGGCGGGTTCCGGGTGACCGCCCGCCTGCCCCTTCCCGCGGAGAACCGATGACGATCCGTGTCGTGCTCGCCGACGACCAACCGCTCATCCGCACCGGGCTGCGGGTGCTGATCGCCGACACCCCGGACCTCGTGGTGGTCGGCGAGGCCGGAACCGGCGCGGAAGCCGTCGAGCAGGTCCACCGACTGCGGCCCGACGTCGTGGTGATGGACATCCGCATGCCCGGCACCGACGGCATCGAGGCGACCCGCCGCATCGGCGAACTGCCGGTCGACACCAGGGTCCTCGTGCTGACGACCTTCGACGACGACGATTCGGTGTACGGTGCGCTGCGCGCGGGCGCGAGCGGCTTCCTGGTCAAGGACATGGCACTCGACGACATCCTCGGGGCGATCCGCGTGGTGGCCTCGGGCGACGCGCTGATCGCGCCGAGCGTGACGCGGCGCCTGATCGGCGAGTTCGCCGCGCGCCCGGCGGCCACCGCGAAGTCCGGTGGTCAGGGCGAGGGCTCCGGAGTGCCGGGCGGCGTCACCGAGCGCGAGCGTGAGGTGCTGGTCCTCGTCGGGCGCGGGCTGTCGAACACCGAGATCGCCGCGGAACTGCACATCAGCGTCGCGACCGCCAAGGCACACGTGGCGCGGTTGTTCACCAAGCTGGCCGCCCGCGACCGCGTGCACCTGGTCATCATGGCGTATGAATTCGGCCTGGTGGCACCGTAGTTGCGCCGCCGGGTCGGGCCGACCGGGCGTGGTCGGCGCAATCGTTCAGAGCGGCCGGTGGACGGCGTCGTGCCAGACCCGAACGCGCTCCGGGTCCACCGGGCCGGACCAACCGCCGTCCCGCGCCCCGGTGCCGATGTGGAAGGCATCCGCGCCCGCGGCCCGCAACTGCGGTACATGGTCGAGACGCAGACCGCCGCCCACGAGGACGCGCGGTGCTGCGGTGAGTCCGCCCGAGCGGTCATGTCCGTCCGAGCCGCCGTGTTCGCCCGAGCGGTCGCGTTCCGGCCCCGTCGCGTCCAGCTGCGACGCGAGGACAGCCGCCCCGGCTCCGACCCCTTCGCGGGCGCCTGAGGTCAGGACCGTGTCGACACCCGGCAGCCCGCCAATCAGCCGCCACGCCTCGGCGCGGTCGCGCGCGTGGTCGACGGCCCGGTGGAACGTCCAAGCACCATCGGGCAGTCCGCCGAACACCGCGTGACAGGCCTCGACATCGACGGCACCGTCCTCGGTCAGCCAGCCGCCCACGAACTCCCGGGCGCCCGCCGCCCACAACTCGGCGGCGTCGGTGCGGAGGGCGTCCGGCGACGCACCGCGCGCGAAACCGGCCGTGCGGCGGACCATGACGCGTACCGGGACCTCGACCGCGTCCCGGACCGCCCGGAACACCGCGGGATCCGGAGTGAGCCCGTCGGCGGCCATGTCGGTGACCAGTTCGACCCGGTCCGCGCCGCCCGCGACGGCGGCCAAGGCGTCGGCGGGGGAGAGGACCACGACTTCGAGGAGCGGTTCGCGCATTCCAAGATCCTGTCACGCGGCGCGTGAGCCGCCCGCCGGGGTGCCGCGGCGCGCGTCAGTCGGTCGCGAGGTGCTCCAGCAGCGATTCGTTCAACTCGGCCACGGCGTTCTCCGGCACCCAGTGGTCCGCGTCCGGCAGCTCCACGAACTGGTACGGCGCGCTCACGTACGTCGCCGTCATCTCCGCGGCGATGCGCCCCATCGCCGGGTCCTTCGCCCCCCAGACGTACAGCGCGGGCACCTCGATGCTTCCCGCGTCGTGCAGCGACTTGGGCTCGATGGCGCGGTACCAGTTCAACGCGGCCGTGAGCGCGCCAGGCTGCCGCAGAACATCCAGATACTCCGCGACCGCGGTCTCCGAGAGCCCCTTGAAGGCGGCCCGCAGGTACTTCGCGTCGTCCGCGAGCAGCAATTCCTCGGCCTCGCCCCGGGTGCGGAACAGCTTCATGTACGAGGAGCGCTCGCGCTGGTCCGACCCGGTCTGCCGACTCGCCGCCCACATGGCGTCCGGGTGCGGCGTCGACACGACGGACACCGTGCGCACCCGTGCCGGGTGCAGCCCCGCCACCTGCCACGCGATCGCCCCGCCCCAGTCGTGGCCCACGAGGTCGAAGGCCGCTCCGCCGGCGGCCGGCCCGACCGCGCCGAGCGCGTCCGCGACCGCCAGGACGTCTCCGACCAGCGCGTCCCGGTCGTACGCCGACTCCTCGGCCGGCCGGGCACCCGGCGAGTAGCCGCGCTGGTCGAACGCGACGGCCCGATAGCCCGCATCGCCCAGGGCGTCCAACTGGCCGAGCCACTCCGCCGAGGTCTCGGGGAACCCGTGCAGGAGCAGGACCAGCCGCCCGTCCCCAGGGCCCGCGGCCCGCGCGCGGAAAGTGAACCCGCCCGCTTCGACATCAATGGTCTCGATCACGGCCATGGCGCCTCCCTGGTGCTGTGCGCGATCCCGGGACGCCGGGCGGCGCCCTGTCCGGCTCGGCAACCTGCCGGCTGCCCAGTCGGCAAGATAGGCGCCCGACGTTAACAGGGGGTAGCACCACGGCACCGGGGCCGCACCCGCCGCGCAGGGCGCACACGACCGTGGGTGGCACGAGACCCGGATGGGAGTCAGGCGAAGTTCCACTCGCTCGGCAGGTCCGCGTCGCACAGGGCGCAGGTGAAGTAGCCGTCGCGCACTACGTTGCGTTCACCGCACCGCGGGCAGCGACGGAAGACGACCGAGCGGGTGAACGCGTCCGGGCGCCCGACGCCGATGGTGTCCAGGGCCGCGGCCAGGACCGTCCAGCAGTCCGGGTCCGGGCAGTACCCGGTCGACAGGTTGTCGGCCTCGTCGACCATCCAGCCGTCCGCTGCGCGCACGAACGCGATCTCCCCTGCCGCGCCCACCGGTTCGCCGCCCGCACAGGCCACATGCTCGCTGCGCCGTGGAGCGAGCCGCAGTACGCCGTCGGCGCCGACCGTGTAGGTGAACGGCTCGTCGTGCTCGGCGGGCGGGCGTGCGCCCAGCCATGCGGACAGATCGGCGCGCGTCCGGGCGGGTGTCCCCGGGGGCTGGGTGCGGGCGGCTTCGGCCAGAGTTGGCGGGCCGACGTACGGGAACAGCCTTATGCCGTCGGTCAGTCCACGTCCAGGCGGTCTCGGTGCCATATGCCGATCATGCCTGGTTCCGCGGCGGGGTGGCCGAGGAGCTCCCAGAAGCGGTCGGCCATGCGCGCCGGATCGACGGCCGACCCGTCGGCGTCGCCGCGCGGTCGCGCCCCCGGAACGCCGTCGGACCATGACAGCGACACCCGAGCCCGGTGCGTGAACTCCTCGTGTACCCCGGCCAAGGCGGCTCCGATCCGACTCCTCCGCATCCCCAAAAGCCGGGTCATCGCGGCCAGTTGCGACTTCGGACGGCCCTGAAGGGTCTCGTGGAGCAGATCCTCGACCTGCCCGGACGCGCCCGCGACACGCACCAAATCGCGTAGCGAAAGCCCGAGTTCGCGAACCAGGGCGGCCGAGGCGCGCTCATCGCCGCGCCAGGCGTTCTCGCGTTCCATGGCGACGTAGCGCGACTCGGGTACGCCGATGCGCGCACACAACTCCGCGACCGACAGACGCCGTCCGATCCGGTGCTCGCGCAGTGCCCCGGCCGATCCCATGAGGTCGACGGGAGCACACCAGAGGATTTCCGCGAGCGCGAGCAGTTCCGATTCGTCGGGCACCGCTTGCCCCGACTCCCAGGCAGCCACCGTGGCGGCTGTCGTGTGCACCCGGAACGCCGCGAGTCCGTAGGCGACTTGATCATGCGTCATGTGCAGTCCGACGCGGGCGCGGCGCGCCGCGACGGGGGAGAAGGGCGGGCGTTGTTCTCCGGCGGGCTCCACGGGGTCAGGCTAGGTGCGCCCCCGCCGCGGCCGGACCTGGACGATCACACCGCAGTGGACGCTGCGAGACGCAATCGGATTGGGGCAACCTCCAACCGCATCAACCGGGCGCAACCGGGCAGCGGAATTACATGCTTCCCGTTGTCTTGGTCCTCATCCTGGCCCTCCTGCTCTTCGGTGCGGGGTTCCTCATCGAGGCACTGTGGTGGGTCGCAGTCATTGTCATCGTCGTCTGGTTGCTGGCCTTCGTCTTCGGCGGCCAGCGCATCGGAGTACGGGCGGGCGCCCGCGGCGGCGGCGGTCGGCGCGGCGGGTACCGCAGGCGCCGTACCACGCGCACGCGTACGCGCCGCCGTCGCTGGTAGGCCGCAGCCCACCCCGGACGTGACGGGACCCCGGACGTGAAGGGACCCCGGAGCGAACGGGGGGACGCTCCGGGGTCTCGACGGGTACAACGACCTTGCGCGCCGCGGGTTACGCACGATTCCGGAAGTCGTCCGGTACAACTCCCGGAAGCCGTTCCGCAAGTCTTTGCGAGGTCTTCGCACGGTCTCGGCGAGGAGCTCGGGCGCGTCCCGAGCCCAGGCCGGCGACCGGTCAGTGCCCCTCGTCCTCGTCCAACAGCCGTTCCAGCACTGCCTGGAACTCCGCGCCGACGACGATCGACAACTGCCCGTCCTCGTCGCGCTCGCTCAGCTGGGTGAGTCGGCCCCGACGCCACCAGTACACGTACGGGCTGACCGGGCCCGGCGCCTCCTCGTGCCGGTACGCGGCGAACGCCGCCAGCGCGTTGAGCGACGGGATCACGTCCACGCCGACGACCGGGTGGAACGCCAGCATGTGCCGGAACGGCATGGCCACCAGCGCGCCGTCCGGGCCGATGCCCTCGCCCGAGACACGCTCGGCGAGGTCGTCGAGCACCAGCACGCGGCTCGCGGTGAAGAACGAGTCGCCCAGCACCACCCGGAACGTCGCGCCGTCGTCCTGCTTGACCACGTCGTGGTCCTCCACCGGCAGCGCGCGCAGGTTGTTCATCGCGCGCAGCCGCAGTTCGGCGATGTCGCCGAGCTGCGCGAGCGCGTCGCCCGGCAGCGTCTGCACGCTCTCCGGCAGGTCGAGGGCCAGCACTTCGCGCAGACCGGGGGCCGGGACCGGGGCGTACCCGAAGGCGGGGTCGTCGGGGAGGTTGTCGTCCGAGGTGACGCGCGGGTAGAGCCGCGCCCACAGCTCGTCGGTGGGCAGCGTCTCGACGGCCGAAGGGGCGTCCATCGCGCGCACGAGCTTGTCGACGTGGTCGCGGATGAGCGACGCCCAGGCGCGCTGGCCGCGTTCGTTGTTGTGGCAGCCGGCCGCGAGGTTGTACAGGTTGTAGTGCCGGTTCGCGCTGTCCGTCATGTGGTCCGCGAACACCGTGACCTCGAGGCCGCGTTCGGCGAACGCCTCGCGGGGCGCGACAAGGTCGCCTTCGCCGAACTCCTCGACGAGCCGTTCCTGGCGCTTCCGGCCACCGCGGGTCCGCTGCGCGAGTACTGGCT
>NZ_JBEZFP010000054.1:0-52804 GCF_040649515.1 Streptodolium elevatio | reverse complement strand
TTGGCGTGGTCGGCGTGCTGGGCCATCGCGGTGGTCGCGAAGTTCGCCACGGCCGGGGGTACGGTGCCCAGCTTGCCCGCCCCGGCGGCCGAGATCGCGGCCTGGTACGCGCCCACCGCCTGGTTCTCCAAGGCCGCCGCGAGCGCCACGACCTGGAGGTCGCCGGTGTACGTGCCGGACGGAGCCGGAGCGGCCTGCCCCGATGCCGAGGCCTTCGGGTCGGCGGACGAGCCCTTCCCGTCGTCGTCCGAGCACGCCGCCAGGGCGAACGCGGACAGGCCCACCACGCCCAGCCCGCGCAGGAACCGGCGGCGGTCCAGGCCCGCGTCCGGCAGGCCCTCGTCCGCGCCGCGCCTCGCGGCGTGCCGCTTCTCCCCGGCCTTGGCGCCGAGTTCGGCGGCCGCCGCGTACATCGCCGGGAGCGTCGCCCGGTGGGCCTCGTCGACCTCGCGGGTCAGTGCCGCGAGTTCCGCCTCGGTGCCGTCGAACTGCTGTCGGTCGCGCTTCACTTCACGGCCCCTTCATCGATCGGGGAGGCGTCCTTGGTGGGGTAGAAGGCGTCGGGGAACCCGACCGACCCGGCGGCGGCCGGAAGCTTGGCGGCGTCCGGCGGCAACACGACCAGGTCGGCGGCATTGCCCGCCAGCAGCGCCTGCACCGCCAGCAGGACCGCCTTGTGCTGTGCCTCGACCGGCGCCACCGACCCGAACAGGCGGCGCAGCGCCGGTTCGGAGACCTGCGACACGTTCTTGGTGTACGTCTGCGCCGCGACGTCCTCCAGCGTGATCGCGAGCTTGACCACATCTGCCGGGCCCTTGATCGTCGGCAGCGCCTGCTGCACGACGGCCGCGTACCTCGGATCGGGCCCGGTCTGCGGCTTGCCGCCGGCATTGACCGCGGCGGCGTTGAACGCCCGGGCGTGGGCGGCGTGTTGCGCATTCGTCTTCTCGACGAACGCCTTGACGACCGCGTTGCCGTTCTGGATGAACGGCAGTCCGGCGGCGGTCGTATAGACGTTCACCGCAAGGTTCTCCAGCGACGCGGCGGTCTGCAGCGCCATCACGTCGTCCGCGGCGCTCGCCGCGGTGGCCCGGCCGGCGCCCAGCAGGACCGCGCCGGCGGCCACGCCGCCCAGGAACCCGGGACGCCACCAGCGGCGGCGCCCGTACCGCTCCGCCGCCGTGTCGGCGTATTCGTCGAGTGCGGCGCGGGTCAACCGCGTCGCGTCGCTGTGCAGGTCCTCGGACTGCTCGGTGAGGCCCTGCAACAGCCGGGTGTCGATGGGCTCTGCCACCACGGCTCCTTCCGTCCGGCCCGCCGGTCGCGGGCACGTGCGGCAGGTTCGGCGCGCCCCTCCGCCCGGATGGGTCTCGATGCGGCGACCCACCCCGAATTCACCCGTTCGAAGTGCACCGACACGGGCCCGTCCGGTGGGGCCGCATTGCTTCGGCTTTCGGGTCCTTCGCGGTGTCCGGTTAGGGTCGGACGGTGATCCTGCCCAAGGAGCGCGACCCCCGCTTCACCACGATTCGGCGCGGGGGCACGCTCACCGACGCCGACCACCGGCTCCTGGCCCGATGGGCGGCCGCCTGCGCGGAGCACGTGCTGCCGCTCTTCGAGGCGGTCCAGCCGTCGGACCCCCGGCCCCGCGCGGCGATCGCGCAGGTCCGGGCGTGGACCCGCGGTGAGGTCAAGATGTCCGAGTCCCGAGCGGCGGGCGGCCACGCCATGGCCGCGGCGCGCGTGTTGACCGGGGCCGCCCGGCACGCGGCGTTCGCCGCCGGCCAGGCCGCGGTCGTGGCGCACGTCGCGGCACACGAACTCGGTGCCGCGGCCTACGCGATCAAGGCCGCGCGCGCGGCCGCTCCGGCGGACGAAGCGGAGAGCGCCGGGCGCCTGGAGTGCCGGTGGCAGCGCGATCAGCTGCCCGACGAGATCCGCGAACTCGTGCTGGACGACCAGCGCCTGCGCAACGACATCTGCTGGTCGGTCTTCGACTTCCGGTGATCCCGCAGGCGCGCCAAGTCACTTCGGGTCGCGGCAGGGGCGGGGTGCCGGTGTTCTGACGGCGAGCACGAGGAGAACCAAGGACGAGGCGACGAACGGGACTTCGACGATCACGCAGAACAGGCCCATCCGGATCCCGACGGCGATGACCTCCCCCGCGCCGGTGCCGGCGTATGCGATGTGCTGCTTCTGCGGCATCAGCCAGCTGTCCTGCTTGCGCAGCATGCAGGCGTCGACCGTACGGCCGACTTCGCAGCCGCCGCAAAGGCGGACGCGGACGTCGGCCTGCACCGGCCTTGGCACTGCGGATCGGCGAGTCTTGCGTGAGCTGCACGAAGAAGTACGCCACGTGCGGTCCACGCTGGGACGACGGTAGCCACGACGCCCGGGGGTGTCACTGCCGGACTCGGGCACAGCCCGAACCGCAGGTCCTTCCGCATCGTGACCGGGCCGCGGGGTGAGCACGGGGCCTTACCCTCACAGTTCCGCCGGGCCCGCTACGGGCCTGCGTAGGCGCTGCCTAGAGGTCCCGGCCCAGTGCCGGGGCTGCCCGCAGCGGGCGGCGGGCCTACCTGGCTCGTTCCTGCCGCGCCACGGCCAGCGGGTCGGCGAGGATGCGCGCGACGACCTCTCCGGCGGCGCCCAGGACGGCGCCGTCCGCGACCTCTGACGTTCGGAGGACGGGGCTCCGGCCCCGCAGCCGACCTCCGCCGGCCTCCAGGGCGGCGGCAATATGGGGAGTCGTCCAAGGGGCGATCTGCGCGTGCAGACCGCCGAGGACGATGGAAGCCGGGTCGAACAGGTTCGCCACCGCGACGAGCGCAACACCGAGTCCGCGTCCCGCCTGCCGGGCCGCGTCGAGGGCGCGCCGGTCGCCGGCTTCGAGGCGGCGCACCAGCTCGGCCGCGCCGGCACCGGGCGGCCGGTCGGGGACCGCGGTGCCGAGTGTCGCGGCGTCGGAGTTGGCGCCGGCGGGCACCCGGATGCCGGCCACCGACAGCAGCGCGTCCAGTCCCGCGACCTGCTCCAGGCAGCCGCGGCCGCCGCAGCGGCACGGCGGCCCGTCCGGGGCGACGATGACGTGGCCGAGTTCTCCGGCAGCGCCGTGCGCGCCGCGGAAGAGCGCTCCGGAGACGACGATTCCGGCACCGATGCCGGTTTCGCTCGAGACGTGGACGTAGTCGCCGAGCCCGGGACCGGCGCCGAACCACAGCTCGGCGAGCGCGGCGAGGTTGGCTTCGTTGTCGACGGTGATCGGGAGGGGCCGGCTCGGGATCGCGTCGGAGAGGAAGTCGGCCGCGGGCAGCGCGTCCCAGCGCAGATTGGGGGCATTGACGAGTTTCCCGTCGATGACTCCCGGAACGGCGACCGTCGTTCCGGCGAGTACCAGCCCGGCGCGCCGCGCCTGGCGCGTGACGAGGCGGGCCAGGTTCGCGAGCGCCGCGACGGCGTCCTGGGGACGGTCGCCGGCCTCGGCGCGGGCCACGGTCCGGCGGATGCGCACCTGGCGGGTCAGGTCGACGACGCATGCGGAGAGGTAGCCGACGTTGATCTCCAGACCCAGCCCGGCGATCGGGCCGGACGCCACGGACACCGGGGCGCCGGGCCGCCCGCGGCCGCCGGGCACCGGGTCGTCGGCGCTGACGATGCCGAGCCCGGTGAGCGCCGCCACCTGGGCGGAGACGGTGGTCTTGGTCAGGCCGGTGAGTTCCGCGAGCCTGGCCCGGGTCACCGGCTGGCTGCGGTCGATCTCCGCCAGCACCAGGGCGAGGTTGCGTTCGCGCATCCCCACCAGGTCGGTGGGGCCGTCCGGCGTGCTCATGCGCGGATCCTCTCACTGTCCGCCGGTCGCGCCGCGCCCCGGTCGCCAGGCGGCGCCTTCACGGGCGATCAGCCGCCCGTGGCCCAGGTCGGCCGCCCGTGGCCCAGGTCGTCCGTCCGACCGGTCGGCCGGCCGGATTCACCGGGTCACGCCCGCCCCCGGCGAATCCGCGCACGTGACCTTCCACCTGCACGCCCTGATGACCGGAGCCTCGTACGCCGGCATACGGCTCCGGACAACGGTGTGCCTGACCGGCGCAACCCGCCGCGTCGGCCACGAACGCGTCATGGACACCCCCGTGTCAACGGGTTGATCCCGCTCAGCGTGACCAAAGCCCTCGATCTCTCGGAGGCCGGGAATGCGGCCGCCGGCCTCCGAGAGGGCCTGTAGGGTCCGGCCCATGTTCGAGTACCACGGGTGGATCAACGTCCAGGACACCGCCGGCGCGGAAGACGCGGACCACGACGTGGACCGAATTCGCCGGATCGCCGACGGAATCCGGGAGCGCATCCGCGAGATCGACAGCCCCTATCTGTTGGACCTGCGATGGATGAACGGAGAGGCCTTCGTCCATTTCGGCGGCTTTCCGAACCACCGCGACGCCGGGATTTTGGCGTTCTTCGCCGAGGTCGGCGTACGGGCGCCCGGGTCGTACGGGTTGCTCCACGTGCGCGACGACGAGGACTCCGGTCACGAGAACGAGGTACGCGTGATCAGGATGGTCCGCGGACGGCTGACCGAGCACCCCGAGCCGCTCCTGTCACCGTGCATCCCGCTGCTCGAAGACCCCTACCAAGGCTAGGGGTTACACCCCGGCGGGGTGGACGACCAGCACCTTGCAGCCGTCGGCGGAACGAGGGAAGTGCACCGATCCCGGGGAGCCGACGACCACGCTCCCCTTCGGGTGGTCGGCGTGGCCGTCCGACAGCACGCCTTCGGTGACCACCAGGATCTCCGGACGCGCGTGCCGGTCCTCGCCGAACGCGGCACCCGGTGCAAATGTCAGCTCCATCACCACCGAAGGATCTTCGGCTGTTCCCTCCTTCAGCAAACGCATGGTGATTCCGTCCACGACGGCATTTGCGGGTGTGTCCTGAATCGTCGTGACACTGAATCCAGCAGGCATCGGTATTCCTCGACTTCCACGCCAATTTCGTTCAGGGGTACGGGATTTCCCGCGATTCCGCGGCCCGCGCCGAGAACGGTAGGCGGGGACGGCGCCGCGCTGCCACGGCCCTGGTGCACAAATTTCACCTCCGCGGAGGGACCCCGTGCACCATCTCCGCGTTTCCGCCCGCGGGCTCGAACGCACCGGTTGGCCGGCGGCCTCATTCTGCGATCGAGGCCGCCGGACCGCCAACCAGACAGCGTGACTTCACGCCGCGCACCCGGGATAGACAACGATGCGGATGGCCGTTTCACCCTTTTCATGACAGGGGCACACCGCGATCGGGCCGGTCGCGGTCGCGGCGCATGGTGCCTGACAGCCCTGTCGTGCGGCCGGACGTGTGCATGGCCGCACCGTTTCGGGCCCGCAAGTGTGCACCGCGGCCCTGTTCCGCTCCGAAAATGGTGCACCACGGCCGTGGTTGCCGGCCCGGGCATGCCCTAGCGTGCTGGGCGCCGCAGCTCCGGCCGAGGGACAGGATCCGGCCACGTGGCCGCGCGGCGTCACAGACGAGGAAGACCGATGCCCGTTGGATTCAGTGGCACGCCGTTCCGGGACCCCCGGGCCCGCTCCGGCACGGCGGACCCGCGCGGCTGAGCATGCGGAAGGACGTACGGACGACGTACGAGAAGGCGTGCCGAAAGGCGTACGGAAAGGCCGGTTGCGGCGGCCGAGTTCATCCGGATGGTCCGGCGATTGGCTGAGAGCTCATGATCGATGACGTGCACGTGTGGGTCGGCGCCTCCAGCGCGGCGCTGGCCGCCACCGCGACCTGGCTCGGGCACCGGCCCGGACAACGCAGAGCGGCGCAGCGCCTCCGGCGGGCCCAGGAGCGCGCCGCGCAGACCGCGGCTCTCGGCGAGCGGACCGCCGCCGACACGGCCGACCGAGCCGTCGCCGACGCGCGGCGGCAGGTCGAGGAGGCCCGCACCGAGGCCGCCACGCACTGGTCGCAACTCCAGCTGGTGATGGCCGAGTTGCAGCACCTGGTCGACGTACGCCTGCCCGCCGTCGCGCAGGGGCTCCGGGAACCCCGGGCCGCGGTGCCCACCGGGCTGCGGCGTCCCGACCTGCTCACCGGTTCCGAGGTGGCGGGCCGGCTCGAACAGGTCGAGGCGGCCATGCGGGACGCGGCGTTCGCCGTGCGGGGCCGGGTCTCCGACTCGGCGCGCGCGGGCGTGCGTGTCGCCGCGGAGGAGATCCAGGCGAGCCTGACACGTGCCCAGCGCGACATCGACAACGCCTTCGACGACCACGACGAACTGGGCCTGTCGGGACGCGGGTCGGCGTACGCCCGGACGCTGGCCGGCGTGGACCGCAGCGTCACCCTTGCCGCGCACACCGTGCAGCGCCTGCGGATCCTGACCGAGTCGTGGCCGGGCGTCCAGCGCGCGAACTGCACCGTCGCGGAGATCGTGGAGAGCGCGCGCGGGCGCATCCTGCACAGCAGTTCGGTCGACTACACGTACGTCGCGCAGACCGGCGAGGCGGTGGTCGAAGGCCTGGTCGTGGAACCGGTCATCGTGGCGCTGACCGAACTGCTGGACAACGCCACCACCTACTCCGGGGGCCGCGTCCAGACGCATGTGCTGCTCGTGCCGAACGGCATGCGCCTGACCGTGGACGACCACGGGCTGGGCATGAGCCCGCTCCAACTCCAGGAGGCCGAGCGCGCGCTGTCCTCGGGGGAGACGGATGTGACCGCCCTGGCCGACCCGGGCAGGCTCGGCTTCGCGGTCATCGGACGGCTGAGCCGGACGTACGGCCTGCGGGTCGGGCTCTCGCCGTCCTCCTCCGGAGGTGTGCGGGCGGACCTGCTGATCCCGGTGCGGCACCTGGTGGCGGAGGGGCTGCTCCCCCAGGCGACCGGCCCCGGGACGCCACACCCCGAGGCGGCAGCCGCACAGGTGGCGGCCGCCGAGGTGCCGCGCGCACAGGTGCCGGCCACGCAGGTGCCGGCCATACACGTTCCGTCTGCGCAGGAGCCTTCTGTGCCCGGGCGATCCACGCCGGGGCCGTCGGTGCAGGGGTCGTCTGTACAGGAGCCACCTGTGCACGGGCCGTCGTCCGACTCCGCGGCGTCGGACGAGTCGACGGAGCGCACCGCGCTGGGCCTGCCCAAGCGGCGTCCGCGCGAGGCGCTGCGCCGCGAGACGCGTCCGCGGCAGCAAGAGGTGCCCGACCCCGGGGTGTTCGCCGACGGGTTCGCCCGGCTGCAGGGCGTCCTGGCGGCCGGCTACGACGACGACAGCGACAGTGGAAGGTGAGCCGAGGATGTCCGAGTTCCCGCACGTCACCGCCGACACGGCCGACCTGCGCCCGCAGCTCAACGCGTTGCTCGGCGACGGCGTCGTCTCCGCCGTGCTGTTCTCCTCGGACGGGCTCCCGCTCGCGGGCACCGACGGCCTCGGCCGGGACGAGATGGAGCGGTCCTGCGCGGCCTTCGCGGGCATCGCGTCGCTGCAGGACGCGTTCGCCGACTGCTGCCGTACGACCCCGGAAAACCTGCTGATGCGCTATCAGATCATGGACTTCACGCGGTACACGGTGCTGCTGTTCGCGGCCGGCCGGAACAGCGGCCTGGGGGTCGCCGTGGAGGGTGACTCGATCAGCCCGAACGTGCAATTGACACTGTCCAAGGCCTTGAAGCTGATCAAGGCCCTGGGGCCGTTCCTGGCGGCCCGGGACCGCCAGTTCCCGACCCGGGTATGACCTCCGGCGCGGGCGGAGGCGGCCACACGCGCCGCGGCGTCGTCCGTTCCCACACGGTCATCTCCCCCGACACGGACACGCCGGACCACGACGGGACGTTCGACGCGACGGACGGCCCCGCGGAGGTCGGCACCGCGTACCACGGCGGGGAGGGCTGGGACGGCGGCACCGGATACGAGGACACCCCGAAGCGGGGTCGGCCACGCGTCGACATGGCGACGCTCCTGTCCCTGGCTCCTGCCGCGCCGGCGGCCGGACTGCCGGTCCAGGCACGGCGCGTGCTGGCGCTGCTGGAGCCCGGCGTGCTGTCGGTTGCGGAGGTGAGCGCCCGCCTGGAGCTGCCCGGCGGCGTGGTGCGCGCGGTGGCGGCCGGCTTGGTCGCCGGCGGCCACGTGCGTGCCGCCGATCCGTTCGTCCCGCGTGCGCAACCGCACGAACGGGATTTCCTGGAAAGGGTTCTGCATGGCCTCCAGCGCCTCTGAGCGCGGCTACCTGCCGGACGGCGCGCGCTCGGTGAAGATCGTCGTCCTGGGCGCGTTCGGGGTGGGCAAGACCACGTTCGTGGGCACGGTGTCCGAGATGCGCCCGCTGCGCACCGAGGAGCGGCTGACGCGCGCCGGCGAACTGGTCGACGACGTGGCGGTGGACACCAAGTCCACGACGACCGTCGCCATGGACTTCGGCCGGCGCACCCTTGCCGGCGGCATCGTGGTCTACCTGTTCGGCGCCCCCGGGCAGCCGCGGTTCGCGGCCATGATCCGGTCGCTGCTGACCGGCGCGCTGGGCGGCCTGGTGCTGGTCGACACCCGGCACATCGACCGGTCGTACGCGTCCATCGACCTGTTGGAGGAAGCCGGAGTCCCCTACGTGGTCGCCGTCAACACCTTCTCGGAATCCCCCGGATACTCCGAGGCGGTGCTGCGCGACGCCCTGACCCTTCCCGACGACCGCCCGCTCGTCTTCGTCGACGCGCGCACCATGCAATCGGCCAAGCACGCGCTGGTCGCACTGGTCACCGACATCCTCCGCCCCGCAGGGAGCCACACCCCATGAACCGCTCCGCGCTGCCGCGGCTGCACGGCGCGGCGTTCAGCGAAAGCCCCGAGGACGCGTACGCGTCGCTGCGCGCGGCGGGCCCCGTCGCGTGGGCCGAGATCGCGCCCGGCGTACGCGCCTTGGTGGTCACCGACCACGCCGCGGCGCGCGAGCTGCTCACCGGCGCGGACTTTGCCCGGAGCCCGGAGCACTGGACTCCGCTGCCGGACGTCGTCGCCACGACCCACCTGGCCCTGCTGCGCCCGGGCGGCCTGCAGCACGTCGACGGCCCCGAGCACGAGCGGCTGCGCGGCGTGCTGGACGACTGCCTGGCCGGCGTCGACCTGCACGCCGTCCGACGCGGCGTGCAGCGGCACGGGCGGGCGCTCGTCGGCGGGTTCGCGCCTCGTGGGCACGCGGACCTGATGGCCGAGTACGCCGACCAGGTGGCCGGCCACGCCGTCGCCGACGTCCTCGGCTGCCCGGACGACCACGACCGGATCCGCGCGTACGCGAGGTCGGTGGTCGACGCCGGGCCGGACTCGGTGGAGGCGGCCGGGAAGCTCATGCGGCGGCTGCGCGAGATCGTGCGGGAGAAGCAGGGCTCGCCCGGGGCCGATCTGACGTCGAGGCTGCTCGCGCACCCGGCGCGGCTCGGCCCCGGCGAGGTCGAACTCCTTTTGTCCTCCATGGTTCTGCTCGGCATCGCGCCCACGGCCGCCTGGATCGGCACCGCGCTGCATGCGCTGCTGACCGAACCCGCGTACGCCGGGGAGTTCGTCGGCGGCGCGGTGACCATCCGCGGCGCGATGGACGCCGCCCTCGCCGCGCGGTGCCCGGTGGCGAACGCGTCGGTGCACTACGCCCGTCGTCCGGCGATCCTGCACGGCGTCGTCGTGGCGCCGGGGGTGCCTGTTCTGGTGGGGCACGCCGCCGTCGGCACCGACCCCGCGCGCCCCGGTCGCGGCCGGCCGCGGGACCGCAGCCACCTGGCGTGGTCGGCCGGCCCGCACCACTGCCCGGCGCAGGCGTTGGCCGCGACCGTCGCGGAGGCGGCGATCGAGACGGTCGTCGACGCGCTGTGGGACCTGTCGACACCGACGCGGGTCATCACCGGCAGGCCCGGCCCGTTCCAGCAGTGTCCCGTGCACCTGGGCGTGGTGTTCGCCCCGGACCGCCGCGACGGCGTGACCGGGGCCGATGGCGGCGGCGCCGACGGTGTCGTGGACACTTCTGCCGTTACCCACGCGACCGGCGCAAACGCGGGCAGCGCGTACGCGGGCGGCGCCGACACACGAACGGACGAGAAAGGGGTGACGACGGGACATGCTGTCTCTGCGTGACGTGACCGCCATACCGGAGTACGGACTGGCGCCGCAGGGGCCGGATCCGGCGATCGCCGCCGACCGCGAGGTGCACCGGGCGCTGATCCTGTCCGGCAGCCAGTGGATGGGTCCGGACATCTCGCAAGCCCTGATCGTCTCCGACGCCGGGGAACTCCAGGCCGTCGACCGACTCCTGGGCGCCCTCGCGGTCGGCCGTGCCGCAGCGCTCGTCCTGGCCGACTTCCCCGGCGGCGACGCCGTCACCTGGATCCGGGACGCGGCGACGCGCCACCGCTTCCCTCTGCTGACCTCCACCCGCCCGCTGTCCGCATGGCGGTCCGGGCTCGCGCGGCGCGTCGCCGACCTCGCGGCCGACCGGGCCAGGCGACACGCCGCGACCCTCGGCGACCTCATCGCGCAGCTCGACACCGCGGACCCCGTCGGCGGTGTCACCCGTGCGCTGGCGCAGGCGTTGCGCGCGGAGGTCGTCCTGCGCGGTCCGGAAGGCATCGTCACGGCCACGCCGCCGACCGCCCCGCTCACCCTCGCGTCGGTCATGCAGCGCCCGGACCGTCCGCTCCAGACGACACCCACCGGCCTGTTCGCCGGCACCGTCCCGGTGGGCGCCGACCACGTGCTGATCGTCGCCACCGACGAACCCCTGGGACGCGCCGACCGCAACCTCACCGGGCACGCGGCCACCACGCTCGCCTTCGCACTGGCACCGCACCACCGGGAGGCCGACACCGCGAGCGTCACCACCGCGGTCCGCGGCATCCGGCTGTCGGCGTTCCAGCTCCTGATGACCGGCAACGCCACCCACGCGCAACGCGTCCTGGCCGGCATCGCGCCCGGTCTCCTCGACGTGGAGACCACGCGGGTCTTCATCGTCGACTGTGCCCGCGCGGACCGGGAGGCGGTCATGGCCGACGTGGAACGCCGACTCGACCGGAACGCCCTGGCGGTCCGCTGCCCCGCGTTCCACCAGCACATCATCATCGTCGCGCCGCAGCACCCCGAGCACGACTCGGAGGGCGAACTCAGATCGCTGCGCCAGACGTTCGGCTCCTCGGGGGTGACCGTGGGCGGCAGCCCGGTGCACCCGCTCGCCGGGATCGGCCAGGCATACGGCGAAGCCGCGGACGCGCTCGCACGTGCCGCCCACCACCCCGAGCGCACGGTCATCAGCGCGACCCGTACGCCGACCCTCGTGGACGTGCTCCCCGCCGTCCCGGCGCACACCTGGGCCGAGGCCTTCCTCCGGCCCATCCTGGCCACCTCCAGATCGGGCAGCCAGATCCTGGAATCCACCGCGCTGGCAGTGGAGTTCCGCACATCCGCGGCGGCGCGCGTCATCGGTGTGCACCGCAACACCGTGGCCCGGCGCGTCAACCAGGTGTGCGCCGCGGTCGGCCTCGACCCCGACCGCACGCTGGACCGCATCATTCTGTCGCTGGCCATCCAGATCGTCAGCTCTCTCCCCCAGCCGCCCGCTCCCCCCGCGCCGCACTCCCCCGAGGCCGACGTGTCCCTGCACGACGTGCTGACGCACCAGCAGGTGCGCATCTGGGCGGACCAGATGCTGCGGCCGCTCGCCGACGACCGCCGCGACCTGGTCCGCACCCTGCGCACCTGGGTCCTCGCCGAGTTCAACGCCGACGCGGCCGCCGCGCACCTGGGGATCGCGACCAAGACCGTCCGCTCCCACATCCGCGCCGCGGAGCCGCTGCTGCGCCGGGACCTCATCACCGGCCTGCCGCAGGACCGCGACGAGGAGGACGACGACCAGCGCCTCAGCGGACTGCGGCCGCTCACCATCGCGCTGTACGCCACCACCGCGCCCGGCGCCCCCTATCCCGCCCTGACCCACCGGCCGCGCGGCGGGTCGTAGCGAGCGGTTCACGGGCGGGGGGCCAGGGCGGGGTACGGGCGGCGGGTCACCGGCGGGGAGGCGGTCGCGCGGGGCGCCGGACGGGGTTGTGGCGCGGAGGGCGCGTACGGTTCGAACTACCCGGCCAGCGCCGGGTGTTCCGCGCCGAAGTGGTCGATGAAGACCGAGCCCAGCGCGTCCGCGGGTACCTCGTCCCGGCCGAACGGCCGTGCGACGTCGGCGACGCGCGGCCCGCACGCGGCGGCCGGGACCGCGAGAGCGTCCAGGTCGAAGCCGTAGAAGCGGGCGGCGTTGCCGGCCAGCATCGCGCGTACCTCGTCCTCGGGCACGTCGGCGAAGGTCAGCCGCAAGCCTTCCAGGGTGTACGGGAACGTCCCCTCGGCGTGCGGGTAGTCGGCACCCCACATGATCCGGTCGACCCCGATCTGGTGCCGGATCGCGCACTCGGCGGGGCGCAGTGGGCTGGACCCGAGGAAGCAGTTCCGTGCGAAGTACTCGCTCGGCAGCAGGCTGAGCCCGCGGATCATCTCGCCGCCGAAGAAATGCTGGGCGGTGCCGTCGAGCGGCATCACGCGCACGAACTGGTCCAGCTTGGCGAGTTCGCGCGGCACCCAGGCCGAGCCCTGCTCGGTGAACGCCACCTTCAGCCCCGGGAAGCGCTCGAAGACCCCGCCGAAGACGAGGTGGGTGAGCACGCGGTTGGAGAACCAGGTGATCTCGGAGAGCAGCACGGCGAGTCCGCGCGGGTCGTGCGGGTATTCCGGGACGCCGCCGCCGCTGTGCAGATTGACGGGGACGTCGAGTTCCTCGCAGGCCGCCCAGATCGGGTCGTACACCGGGTCGAACAGCGGGGGCAGCGCGGAGCCGGGCGGTATGCCGGGCACCAGGATGCCGCCGAAGAGGCCGACCTCCTTGACCCGGCGCACCTCGGCGACGGCGTCCGCGATGTCGTTGAGCATGATCTGCGCGACGCCGGCCCGGCGGCCGGGTGCCTGGGCGCAGAAGTCGGCGAGCCAGCGGTTGTGCGCCTGGAGGCCGACCCAGCGCTGCTCGTACTCGCGCCGGTCGGAGGGCGGGGGCGGGACGAAGAACTGGGTCTGGGGGAAGAACGGCGGCACGGTGTTCGGGAAGAGCACCTCGCCGACGATGCCCTGCGTCGCCAGGTCCGCGTCCCGCACGGTGTTGTCCCAGTTGCAGTCCTGCGCCTTGCTGAGCAGGTGCTCGGACTCGAACGGGTTGACGAGCTGGGCCGCCCAGCGGTCGAACTCCTCGTGGTGCTCGCGATCCAGGTACGGCCGGTAGTCGAGCAGGTCGGCGCCCGCATGGCCGTCGGACGAGATGACCGTGTAGCGGCTGTCTTCGGTGGTCACGGAATCCTCCATTCACTGATTCGGCTAAGTTAGCTATGTTAGCTAATTAAGGCAATACAGGGGTCCGCTCCGTACGATGGGCGCGCGGCCGAGGACGCCGAAGCCGAGGGCCGCGGAGCCGGCCCAGGACCGCGAAGCAGCCGAGGAAACGCCAAGCCGAGGACCACGAGAAGGAGAGCCGCCCGTGAGCACCGCGACACCAGGGAGCGCCAGGTCGACCGGGGGCCGGGTGCGGGGCCTGAGCGTGGCCGAGGAACTGGCCAACGTGCTGCGCGACCGCATCCTGGACGGCGGCATGCGCGACGGTGACCTGCTGCCCAAGCAGAGCGAGCTGCTGGTCGAGTACCAGGTCGGCCAGACCACGTTGCGGCAGGCGATCCGCATCCTGGAGACCGAGGGCCTGGTGTCGGTCCGCCGGGGCAACACCGGCGGCCTGGCGGTCCAACTGCCGAGCGAGGTCGACGCCGCCCGCACCTTCGGGCTCGTGCTGCGCAGCCGCCGCGTCCCGCTCGAGGACCTCGCGGCGGCCGTTCGCAACCTCGAACCGGCGTGCGCCGGCATGTGCGCGGCGCGCGAGGACCGCGCGGTCGAAGTGGTGCCGCGTCTGAGGGAACTGCACGCCCGCAGCGTGGAACTGACGGACGACCTACCCGCGTTCGTACGCGCCTGCCGCGACTTCCACGAGGGCCTGGTGGAGCTGTGCGGCAACACGACCATGCAACTGCTGCTCGGGACGGCCGAGACGCTCTGGTCGGCGCACGAGCATCACTGGGTGGACGAGGTCCCCGAGGGCTCGGACTTCACCGAGCGCATCCGCGCGGGCCTCGACGTGCACCGCGAACTCGTCGACCTGATCGCCGCGGGCGACGTCGACGGTACGCACGGACTCGCCCGCAGGCACGTGGAGTTCGCCCAGTCGCACCCGCTGGAGGCGCGGCCGGGGCACGCCGTGGGATCACTGACGGCTCATGATTGACCGGTGCCGGCGGTGCGGGCGGCCTCGCGCCGCCGCATCGCCGGAGCCAGGGACCGTGCCGCCGCCCAACCACCCGCGAACGCGAGCGCCGCGAACACCACGACGACGACCGAGCGCGTCGCCAGGCCCGCGCCGAACCCGAGCCCCGGCGCGGCCAACGCCCCGACGAGCGATGCCAGGGCGGCGGCCGACAGCCCGGCGTCCACCGGCGCCCAGGCGTACACCAGGGCGTTGACCTCGTCCGCCACGACCGCGCGGCGGTGGCGCACCAGCCACAGCGCGAGCCGTGCCGACACGGGAACCAGGGGAACGGTCAGACCGATCACCACCACGGCGCCGACCGCGTCCTCGTAGGGCGTGTCCCTCGTGGCCTCGGTACGGCCCGCCGCGCGCACCTCCACGACGCGGTCGCGCCACAGGGTCACCGACACCGTGTCACCCCTGGCGACCTGTCCGAGCAGGGGGCCGGAGGCATTGACCGGCACCCTACGGTACGAGAACTCCGCACTGGTCAGCTGTAGTTCGTGACGCGAGTTCCGTCCGCCGACGTCGATCACCGCACGCACCACGGCCGGTACGCTCCGCAGGCACGCGCGGTCGCGGCCCTCACCGTCGGCCGGTGCGCAAGGCCGCGCGTCGCGGTACGCGCGGTCCTCCTCGACATGGTCGGCCAGCGCGAGACTTGTTCCCACGCTCAACACCGCCAACACCACTGCCGCCGCAGCCAGAACGAGCACCGACAGCCACACCTTCCGTCGCAGGGCGGAACGGCACCGGTCACACCGGCGGCCGTCCCTACCGGAATTCCGGCAGTAGCGCCGACGCCGCGCTTGCCTACGCGCGGAGCCCTCGGAGTGCTCCGAGGGCTCCGCGCGCTCCGGATGCCCCGAGGGCTCCAGGCGCTCCGGATGCTCCGCGTGCTCGGCCATCAGGGGGTGAACTGCCCGGCCACGTCGCCCAGTCCGGGCGGTCGGGCGTCCAGACCGGTGACCATCCCGACGACGCCCGCGAAGCCCACCACCAGCGTCCGGAACGGCTCGGCGACGTTCGGCCCCAAGTCCGCCTCCCACCACGTGCGGTGATTGCGGGCGAGTCCGGCCATCACCGCGCCCGGACGTACCTCGGTGCGTTGGGTGAGGCGTCCGACCACTGTTCCGTCCGGCGCGTGCAGCAACGCCCAGTAGTGCGGTTCAAGGCGCGTCGGCTTCTGGTCGCGGACCTCGCCGACCACCCGTCCCCAGGCGTCCTTGGCCTGGTACGTCTTGCGAACAAGGCCCTTGCTCTTCTCGATCCACCCCACGGGATCGCCGTTCGGGCCGTTCACCTCCACACGCGCGCGGGCCGACCGGTGCTTGACGACGCAGAGCAGGGGGTGCCCCGCCGCGGCGTAGACCACGACGTCCAGCCGCGCGCTCTCCGGGTTCCGCGCGAATGCCCGCCGCAGCGCCGCCACTCCGCCCTGCGCCTGCGCCACCACCCGCCCGGCCGCCGTCCCGTCCGGGTAGGTGACATGCCCGTCGGCAATGCGCAGCACACACGCGACCCCAGGTCCGGCCCACATATGGCACCCTCCTTCGCCCCACCGTTCAACGACTCGACCGCATCGTCCCCTCCCACCCGGCCGCAACGCACTGCCGGAACCCGGCAGTCTTCAGCCCTCGTCAGTGCGGCGACGGGCGGTGCGTGGTGACCGTGTTCGGGGACAGGCTCGTCTCATTCGCCGGGTGAGGCGGAGCGCAGGGTCGAGAGGCAGGGCGTGGTCGGACAGGGGCCCCGTACCGGATGTTGTCGGTGGTCGGCCGGGGCGGCGAGTAGCTGTCGTCGGGAACCGTGAACGGCCCGGTCCTGGTGGCCGGCGTGACCATGACGACGCTGACGCCGATGAGCATGCTGACGATGAGGGCCATGCCCACGGGGCCCGGGTGGTTGTGGACGTAGCGGTTGGATCCCCACTTGCTGCGTTTGAAGACCGGCTCATGATCACTCATCCCGTCGAGCCTGGAACGCGCATTTTGCCCCGCGACCGGGGGTGGACGGTTCGTACGGCCGAACTGCGCCGGTCGACAGGCGCGCCCGGGGTGCGCGGTGGCGTGCCGCCGGGCGCCGGGCGTGCGCTTGAGTGCGGGCGGTTCCAACCGGTGATCCTGCAGAGGGCGGCCCTCGACGGGGCCCGGGGAGCGCCGGCCCGTGCGGTGCCGCGCCGAGGTCAGCAGGAAGGCTATGAGATGACCGTCGTGGGAGCCTTCGGGCACGGTGGCGGGGCACCGCCGTCCACGGGTGCGCACGCCCGATGGCGGGAGTCGACTCGCTCCGCCGTGCACGAGTGCCTGACCGCTTTCCTGGACGGCAAGCGCGCGGATGCCGCCGATGCGGTCGCGGCGGAGCCGCCGCCCTGAAGCAGGATCCGAACCTGGAGAACGTGGTCTCCTACTGGGACACCGGCAGCCCCAACCTCCGTTCCGAGGACGGCCGCGAAGACGTGGTCCTCGCCACGTCAAGGGCGACGACACGGAGCGCGAGAAGCACGCCAAGAGCGTCATCGACGCCTACACCGGCCCACGCGCGGGGGCCTGGCCGTCGGGGCCGGCGGCCAGGCCGCGGTGTTCAGCGAGATGGGCGAACAGACCGGCAAGGAACTGGTGTTGGCCGAGGCCATCGTCATCCCGCTCACCCTCGTCCTGCTGCTGGTCGTGTTCGGCAGCGTGGTCGCCGCCCTGCTGCCGCTGGTGATCGGGATCATCGCCGTCGTGGGCGCGTTCGCCCACTGTTCCGCTTGCCGGCGCGGACCCGCTCGTACGACCCGCGCGGCTGTCCGCGGAAGGACGTGGATGTCCCTGGAGCCCAGGGCTTGTCGAGGACTTCGTGCGCAGTGACCGCGTGGGCGGCTCCGGGCTCTACCGCGCGCACATGTCGATGGATAGAATCCCAGCGACATGATCAAATACTAGCGATCGGTGTGCCATGTCCATGACTCGGCCCGCTCCTCCCGTTCCGCGGACGCTGTCGGACCTCATGTCGCCGTCCTGGCTCGGCAGCGCGCTGTCCGCGCGCTTTCCGGGCATCGTGGTCACCGACGTGACGCCGGGCCCCGTGATCAGTCGCGTGGCGACGAACGCGTCGTTCAGTATCGAGTGCCAAGGGGGCGTCCCGGAGGGCCTGTCCCCGATTTTGTGGGCCAAGGGGTATTTCTCCGAGGCCGGTTGGCCGGCCCGCCACGCCGGATTCTTCGAGGTCTCCTTCTACCGCCACTTCGCGGCCCGCAGCGGCGTGCGCACCCTGAGCAGCGTGTACGCCGACGTCGACCGCGAGTCGGAGCACAACGTGGTCATCACCGAGGACGTCGTCCACCGGGGCGCCGTGTTCCTCGACGCCGCCGCCGACTACACCCCTGACCTGGCGGCGGAGAGCCTGTCCCAACTCGCGCTGCTGCACGCCTCCGGCTGGGGGGACGAGCAGGCGGCCACCGCCAACTGGCTGGCGCCGCGGCTCGCTTCGTACGCCACCCGGCGCGGGTTGCCGGAGATCCGCAGCAACTTCGAGTCGGAGATCGGTGCCGGGGTGCCGGCGGAAGTACGCGACGCCGATGCGCTGTTCGCGGCGTACCGGAACATGGCCGCACGGGCCGAGGACGCCTCGCCCTGGACCGTGGTCCACGGCGACACCCACGTCGGGAACCTCTACCTCGACAGCGACGGGCACCCCGCCTTCGTCGACTGGCAGCTCGTGCAGCGCGGCCCCTGGTACCTCGACGTCGGCTACCACATCGCGTCGGTGCTGACCGTCGAGGACCGCCGGCGTACCGAGAAGGACCTCCTGCGCCACTACCTCGACGCCCTGGCCGCCGCCGGAGTGGACGCACCCAAGTGGGACGAGGCGTGGCTCGGCATACGGCAGGGCATCGTCCACGGCTTCTTCCTCTGGGGCATCACCCTCAAGGTCGACCCGGCGATCACGAGCGTGCTCCTGCACCGCCTCGGAACCGCCGCCGCCGACCACGAGGTCTTCGCACCCGAATGATCCGACCCGGCCGGGGCGGCTGCGGAGCGTGCCCTCACGAGGCGGCGGCCTCCGCCTCGCGCAATTCGTCCAGCAGTTCCCGCTGCCCGGCCAGCATTTCGGTGAGGATGCGGCGCGCCGCCCGCATCAGGTCCGCGACGTCGCCGCCCGCGAGTTGATAGACGACCGTGGAGCCGTCCCGCTCGGAGGTGACGATCCCGGAGCGGCGCAGCACGGCCAACTGCTGGGAGAGGTTGGACGGTTCCACCTCTATGGCGGCCAGCAGGTCGCGGACCGGCAGCGGCCCCTCCTGGAGCAGTTCCAGCACCCGGATGCGTACCGGATGGCCGAGCATCCGGAAGAACTCCGCCTTCGCCTGGTAGAGCGGAACCGGCACCGCGCTCAACCCCTTCCGCGCCCGTCCGACCCGCCGCCGGACCGCGGCGGCCCCGGGCGCCCGGGCTCCTGGTCCTCGCCGGCCGCCGGAATGGCCACGCCGTTGTCCCGGGCGGACTGCAGGGCGCCCTCCAACTCGTCCAGCGCGGCGGAAACGGCACGGGGGTCCTGGCCCTCGGCAGCGTCCGCAAGTGCCTCCCGGGCACGGCGCACCCGCGCACGCACCGACTCTGCGGATACGTCCACGCGGCGACCTCCCGGATCCCCGGACGCGCACAACGCGCATCCGGCCTGGCGTCGACCGCCTCCCCGACGAACGCGACCGACCGCACACGACCAGAGCCGACCGACCTCCGCAACCCGTCGGGCGGCCTGTCTGGTCCTATACCCGGAAATTCATGTGCGCAATTGAAGACTCCTTCAAACCGTCAACCGGCCGAGTCCCCCGCGTGCAGTAGCGGCGATCACGGGTCGGCCGCCCGGGTGCATTCGGGTACCGGCCGGATGCGGTCGCGGAGGCGAGGCAATGCGCGGGCCGGGGTTGGGTCACCGCGGCCCGCGCACTGCTGTTCCGCCACCGGCTGCTCCCCCGTCAGGACAGAGCCCCCGACACGGTGCGCCCGCCGTCATCCCGGGCACACCCTGACCGGTGCGCGGCTTGTGCGGCAAGCCACCGCCAGGCCCGCCGCGTACCTGTGATCCTTCCGTCCGCGACGGCTGCGGCGCACCCGCCGCCTGTCGGCAGCATCCCGGCCTACAGCCGACACGCGCACGACGAGCAGGTCCGCGAAGTGGAATCCCCTTTGCCGAATGGCCTGTTCGCATCCATCCACGCCTGACGGGGCGCACGGTGGCGTGGCACGAGGGCGACAGTTCACGCGCGTGCGGGTGCGCGTTGTCGGTACGGTCGGCTCAGCGGAACTCACGCAGCGCGTCGGCGTGGGCGTCGGCATCGGCATGCGCCTGGGCCTCGGAATAGGCGCGCAGGGCGTGGCCGAAGCCGCCCGGAGCGCGTGGGTCGAGCCGCGCGGAGGTCACGACCGAGTGCGCGGCGGTCCGCAAGACGCGGTAGCCGGCGTTCTCCAGCGCGCGGACGAGGTCGTGGTCCTCACCGACCGCCGAGGTGGTGAATCCGCCGACCGCCTGGTAGGCGGCGCTGCGGAATCCGAGGTTGGCGCCGTGCACGTGCGGCGGGCGTCCGTGCCAGTGGTGATATCGGGCCGCGAACGCCTCGGCGGCGCCTGGCGGGTGTCCGCTCCAGTCGGACACGCGTACGGTCCCCGCGACGGCGTCCCATCCCCGGGCTGCCCACGCGATCTGACAGGCGAGCCATCCGCGCGGTACGCGGCTGTCGGCGTCGGTGGTCGCGAGCCACAGGCGGTCGCGGTGGCTGGACGCTTCCGGGGCTCGGGTGATCCAGGACTGCCCGAGTGCCGCGGCGAACCCCGCCGCGCGGGCGGCGCCCGCGGTGCCGACGTCGGTCTCGACGACCCTGGCACCGAAGTCCCTGGCGACGGCGGCGGTGCGGTCGACGCAACTGTCCGCGGCCACGACCACGTCCACGCGCACCCCGATCGGCTCGACACGGGCGGCCGCGACGGACAAGGCGTCGAGGCAGCCTGGGAGTTCGTCCTGCTCGTCGCGCGCCGGCACGACGACGACCACCCGCGTCACATCCCCCGCGTCCCGTCCGGTGCCGGCGCGTCGGACAGGGCTCATCGCAGCCCCTCGGCGGCGGCCGGGGACATGGACGCGGGCGAGCCGCTGCCGGCGACGAACACGTCGAGGAGGAAGTCCGGTTCGCGGTGCTCGACAAGGTGGACGAGGCCGGGACGGCGACGCAGCGCCTCGTGGACGTCCGGCGCCGGGCGTACGTGTTCGCGGGCGTGCGGGCGCCAGTGGACGGCGGCGAGGGTGCCGCCCTCGGCCAGGGATCGTGTGGTGTGGTCGAGCACGCCGTCGAAGTCGGCATCATCGAGGTAGTACAGGAACTCGGACAAGACGATCAGGTCGTACGCGCTCCCGCTCGCCGTCGGCCACTCGGCGGGCAGCACCCGGCGGTCCACGGTCACCCACGGCAGGTCCGCGCAGCGGGCCCGGGCCTGGTCGACGGCTACCTGCGACAGGTCGCAGGCGAGGAGCCGGTCGCAGCGCTCGGCGAGCATGCGCGTCAACACGCCGACCGAGCAAGCCGGTTCAAAGGCGGAGGCGTAGCGTTCGCGGGGCAGCGATGCCGTCGTGATCGCGTACTTGCGCAGGTCGTAAGCCCGTTCGGCCAGGTGCCACGGGTCGGGCGCGGCGCCGTACATCGCCTCGAAGTGCCCGGGATCCGGCGCGTCGCCGCTACGCCGCGCCATCGTCAGCACCGGAACAGTACTTCGAACGGCCTTGTGAAGTGCGCTAGTTCCTCGGGTGGCAGGATCACGCGGTCGTCCTCGCCCGGGGCGAGCGCGGCGATTTGTGTGGCGAAGCGGCCGATGGCCTGCTCCTTGCGCACGAGCGTGTGGGGCGCGAGGTCGACGCGGACCGCCCGCGACCACGGGACCCGGGAGTCTCCCGGCCTGCCCCAGTGCCACATCCACACCGGGTACTGGGCGTGTCGGGTACCCGCCTGGTGGCAGGCCCGCGCGGCCAAGCGACCTGCGGCCTCGTGATCGGCGTGAAGGTCGTGCGACCAGGGCGCGAGGCACAGCTCGAAACCGGCCAGGAGCGGGACCAGCGCCGTGCACGCGGCCGCCTCGTGGGCGGCGACGGCGGTGTCGGGGAGCCCCAGCCGGACGACGTCGACCACCGCGGAGGCCGCTCCCAGGCGCTCGAAGGACTCGATGGAAGGGCCCTCGGTGGCCGGCCGGTCGGCGGACATCTTCGAGGTTTCCGGGCCCGGGGCCGCCGGACCTGCCATTGCGGCACCGGAGGCGGCTTGGTCCGGACCGACCGGATCCCACGTGGCCGGGCGGTCGTTGGCGAGGTCGGCAAGGGCTTCTTCGGTTTCCCGCGCGCGCAGGACCGCGAGCCGGTCGGGAGACACGGGTCCGTCGGGGTGGGACGCGCCTCCGTCGGTGAGCAGCACCACTCGGACCCGGCGCCCGTTGGCGAGCGCGCCCGCAATGGTCCCTCCGACGCCCAGGACCTCGTCGTCGGGGTGGGCGGCCACCACGACAATGCCCTCGGCGCGGTCCGCCGCCACGCGCGGGAGCCGGTCGAACCGCTCCCAGGTCCGCCACGCCTCCTCCGGCGTCCCCGGGCCCTGGATCTCGTCCGCGGCCGACGGGTGATCCCGGGTCCCGGCGTCCGGGTGGTCGGGTGCAGCTCGACCGGGCCGCTCGGGACGCCCACGCCGTTCGGGCCGCAGTCCAGACCGCTCAGGCTGTTCATGCTGTTCAGGCCCATGGGGCCGATTGGCGGTCACAAGTCCCCCTCGGCGGCCAGCGACCCGAGCCGGGCCAGATCGCGTTCGGCGTGGTGCTGGCGTACGTACACCGTCAGATCCGCCACCGCCCGGGCGTGGCGCGCGTCGTGGCACAGGGGTCCCGCGCCGAGCGCGCGGCCGACATGTTCCAGCACCTCGGCGCAGGCCTTCTCGACCACGGCGCGCACCCGCAGCGCCCGGGTCTCGGCCGCCCCGTCGTGATCGTGCGGATCGGCGTCGATCTCGTCCGCCGCCTGGTGCAGCACGGTCCGGGCGGTGGTCAGCGCGATGTCGACGGCACCGAGGTGGGCCGGCCCGTGGGCGTCCAGTCGGCCGGCCCGGCCGGCCTCGTACAGCGGCCGGGCGACCGCGTTCGCCCCGCCCCACCACACGGCCGCGACACCCGCACCGCCGTGGTGGAATCCGGGCCGTCCGAGATAGGCCCCGACCGGCCCGAGCGGCTCGGCGGCGGCCTCGTCGAACCGCACGTCGAGTGTCTCGCTCGCCGCCATGCCGACGGCGGGCCACGAACCGGGTACGGGTCGGCATCCCGACTGCGCGAGGTCGACGGTGAACAGTCGGGGTCCGTCGGGCGCGTCGGCGGTCACCACCGCATGCGTGCACATAAACGCACCCGAGCAGTAGCGGCGCAGGCCGTGCACCGCCCAGCGCCCGCCGACCGAGGACGCGGCAAGCCTGCTGCCCGGAGGCTCTGCTGCCCACACCCCCCAACGCGCCCCGTCCGGGACGGACGGGGCCTCCCCGCCGACCTCCGCGATGATCGCCAGCGCGTCCGCGTGTCCCTCCGCCAGGCGGCCGAGCGCAAGATCGTGCTCGGCCGTCTCGGCCAGGACCTTCCAGCGTTCCCACGTCTCACCCGAGCCCGGCAGGGGCAACGGGCGCGTCGGCGGTGACGGCGATCCGGTCGATCCCGGGCCGCCGTCGGCGACGGAGCGTACGAATTCCGTGAACCGGCGGGCGACCTCGTCGCGGTGGTCCGGTCCCTCATGGTCCCCGCCCGCCTGGGCCGACGCGACGCGCGACGGTACGCCGCCCCGGGTGGCGCCGCGACGTACCCGATCCGCGGTATCCGTGATCTTGGGGAGGTTCATCCGCCGCGGATACCCCCGACCCGACCAACCCATGCCCGCCCGGCCATCGCCGCTCACCAACTCGTCGCAAGGCCGCAAACATGGGACGCGTGACGGGCCCGCCCGAGCCGTACCTCCTCGGCCCGGGCCGCCGACCTGGGGAGGGTCATGCCCGGCCGCGTCCCCGCGCGACGTCTCGGAGCCGGTCGACGAGGCCCGTGACCGGGTCCAGGAGCTTGCGGGCGACGGCGTTGCGCGGCGCACCCGGATGGGGGCGTGTGGGGCCGATCTTCTGCGCCGCGCGGACCTTGGCGCCGAGGTCGTCGAGCAGGCCGGCGGGACACGCGGCGGCAAGCGCCGGGAACACGACGCGTTCCTGTTCGCGCACATGGGCACGCAGGCCGGCCGCCAACTCGGATGCGGCCGCCTTTCGCGCCGCCGGGTCCCTGCCGTCCTCGAGGTCCTTCAGGAGTTCCTCGGTCCGACGGTTGCCGGCCGCGGTGGCGTCGGCGAACTGGTGGCCGTCGGCCAGGTGTTCGCGTACGGCGGGAAGCAGGTACTCCTCCTCGGCCGCGACATGCGCGGCAACGGCGGCGACGAGCCGCTCGGCCGCCTGCTGCGCCTCCGGGTCTGCCCCGTCGGCCCCGTCCGTGGCGTGCTCCCAGACCGCGACCAGGTCTTCCACCATCCGGTGATCCGCCGTCAGTTCGGCGACGATGCCGCCGCCGTGTCCACCGCTCTGGTCCGCGTTTTCACCGCCGCTGTCTCCGCCGACTTCACCGCCGCGTTCACTGTCGTGGCCGCCGCCATGGTCGCCGTCGCTGTCCCGCAAGCCGTTCGCCTCCGCTCATCCGGGTTCCCACCGTCCGTGGCACGCCGACACATCTGCGTCCCCGCGCACCGGTCTGCCGACGTCACTGCCCTTCGCGCGCTCCGGGCCGGTCGTCGCGGTCTCGGCCGCCCGGCAGCATGTCCTGGAGCTTCGCCTTGAACCCCTGCCGGATCATCCCGCCGCGGTCGCTGTCGCCGCGCAGGATGCTGGACGCCGCCGCCTCGATCTGGTCGAGCGTCGCGTGCGGCGGAATCGGCGGCACCGCGGGGTCGGTGCGGAAGTCGATCACGAACGGCCGGTCGGCGGCGAGCGCCTCGCGCCAGGCCGGCTCCACGTCCTCGGGCTTCTCCACCCGTACGCCGCCCAGCCCGAGGGAGCGCGCGAAGTCGGCGTAGCGCACGTCCGGCAGGTGCTGCGACGGCTCGAACTGCGGCGCCCCCTGCATCGCCCGCATCTCCCAGGTGACCTGGTTCAGGTCCTGGTTGTTGAGCACGGCCACCACCAGCCGGCGGTCCTGCCATTCGGTGTGGTACTTCGCCGCGGTGATCAGCTCCGCCAGCCCGTTCATCTGCATCGCGCCGTCACCGACGAGGGCGATCGCCGGGCGGTCGGGGTGGGCGAACTTGGCGCCGATCGCGTACGGGACGCCCGGGCCCATCGTCGCCAGCGTCCCCGACAGCGAGCCGCGCATGCCGGGGCGCAGGCGGAGGTGGCGCGCGTACCAGTTCGCCGCCGAGCCGGAGTCGGCGGTCAGGATCACGTCGTCGGGCAGCAGCGCGTCGAGGGCGTGCACGACGTACTCGGGGTTGACGGGGTCCGCGTCCACGGCCGCACGCCGCTGCATGACCTGCCACCAGCGGGCGACGTTCTCCTCGATCTCCGCGCGCCACTTGCCGTGTTGCCTGCGCCGCACCAGCGGCAGCAGGCGCGAGAGGGTCTCGCGCGCGTCGCCGACGAGGTTGATCTCGTACGGGTAGCGCAGACCGATCATCGAAGGGTCGATGTCGATCTGCACGGCACGGGCCTGGCCGTACTCGGGGAGGAACTGCGAGTACGGGAAGTTGGATCCGATCGTCAGGAGCGTGTCGCACCCGGTCATCAGCTCGTACGACGGCCGCGTACCCAGCAGACCGATCGACCCTGTCACGTAAGGCAGTTCGTCGCTGATCACGTCCTTGCCCAGCAGTGCCTTCGCCACCCCCGCACCCATCAGGTCCGCCAGCGCCTCGACCTCGGCCCGCGCGGCGCGAGCCCCCTGGCCGACCAGGATCGCGACCTTCTCGCCCGCGTTGAGCAGTTCGGCCGTGCGGCGCAGGTCCTCGTCCGAGGGGATCGGTGGGGAGAACGACATGCCGAGGCTGGACGGGACCATCTTGAACGCGTGGCCCGGTTCCACGTAGTCGAGATCCTGCACGTCGGCCGGGATGATCACCGCGGTGACGGTGCGCCGCGCGTACGCGATCCGGATCGCCCGGTCGAGCACGTTCGGCAGTTGCTCGGGCACGGTCACCGTCTCGCAGAACTCCGAGGCGACGTCCTTGAACAGGCTCGCGAGGTCGACCTCCTGCTGGTACGACCCGCCCATCGCGCTCCGTGCCGTCTGGCCCACGATCGCGACCACCGGCACGTGGTCCAGCTTGGCGTCGTACAGTCCGTTCAGCAGGTGGATCGCGCCAGGGCCGGAGGTCGCCGCGCACACCCCCACCCGGCCCGAGAACTTCGCGTAGCCCACCGCCTCGAACGCCGACATCTCCTCGTGCCGGGACTGCACAAAGCGCGGCCGGTCCCCGGCCCGCCCCCACGCGGCGAGCAGGCCGTTGATCCCGTCTCCCGGGTACGCGAAGACATGCTCGACGCCCCACTCCCGCAGCCTGGCCAAAACGTGATCGGCGACCTTCTCCGACATGCGACTCCTCCATACGCGGCGCACCGGCATCGCTTGCCAGTGCTCGAAACGCCGCTTTGCAAGCAGCTATCCGCCGATCAGGGAAGGAAACAGGCATCGTGCCGCCCACTGAGCCGGGACATGCGGCGCTTCGACCGGCCGCCGTGACGACCTCGGCCGTCCTGGACGTCACGAGAGGTCGACGTCCCGTGCCGTGGACAGGCGCGCGCCCAGGTTGCGTTCCATCATCCGCAAGGCCGCCTGGGCCAGATCGGCGTGGATGTGGGCCACCGCGTCCTGGACGACGGTGACCTCGAGGTGGCGCACATGTGCGTCGATCGCCGAGTAGAGCACGCACTGCTCGGTGACCTGGCCGCACAGGACCACGTGCCGCACCTTGTGCTGCTCCAGCAGGTACTGCAGCGGTGTCTGGAAGAAGACGGAATGCCGGGTCTTCATCACGAACATCGCGCCCTCGTCCGGCTGTACGGGCCGCACCAGGTCGCCGTACGGCCCCTCCAGCGCCGCCTGCAGCACCTCGGTGTGGTCCGAGCGCCAGCGGCCGAAGTTGTCGTTGACGTAGATGACGTCCACGCCGCCCTTCCGTGCGCTGTCCAGCACGGTACGCACGCCGGGCACGGCCTGCCGCACCGACGGGAGGAGGAGTTCGGCGTCCTCGTGGTCGTAGGTGTTGATCATGTCGATGACCAGCACGGCGGTGTTCACCGGCAAGCCTGCCTCCGATTTCGGTGGGGCCCGCTCAGGGGGCCGAAGGCGTCACGGCTCCGAGAGCCGACGGGGTCACGGCCCAGAGCCGACGGCGTCACGCGGCGGACAGGTTGCCGCGCAGCTCGCCGAGGATGCGGTTGAGCAGGCGGGAGATGTGCATCTGGGACAGGCCCAGGCGCTGTCCGATCTCGCTCTGCGACAGGCAGTCCCAGAACCGCAGTTTCAGGATCTCCTGGTCACGGTGGTCGAGCCGGGCGATCAGGGGGCGGACGGATGCACGGAACTCGACGAGGTCCAGCTCGGGTTCCTCGGCGCCGAGCCGTTCCACCAGGGCTGCCGCCCGCCCGTGCCGGGCGTCGGTGACGGGGGTGTCCAGGGAGTCGACGGTGTAGGCGTGGTCGGCGTCGCGTCCGTACGCGACCTCGCCCTCGTCGATGCCGAGATGGGCGGCGACCTCGCCGTTGGACGCCTCGCGCCCCAGCCGCTGGTGGAGGGTGTCGGCCGCCCTGGTGACCGCGAGGAACAGCTCCTGCTGTCCGCGCGGCACGTGGACCGGCCAGCAGGTGTCGCGGAACAGCCGCTTGACCTCGCCGCGGATGGTCGGGAGCGCATAGGACGCGAACGCGATGCCGCGCTCCGGGTCGAACGCGTCGAGCGCCTTGATCAGCCCGACCATCCCGGTCTGCATCACGTCCTCGCGGGACGCCCCGCGGTTGCTCATCCCGCGTACCGCGAACCGCACCAGCGACAGATTGACCTCGACCAATCGCGCCCGCACCCGGCTGTAGGCGACCGACCCCTGGTCCAGGGCTCGCAGCCTGCACAGCAGCGCGTCCGTCGCGGTCCGCGCCTGCGAGGCGTCCAGAGCCCGGATCTCCTCGGTGGTCCAGCCGAGCGCCTCGTCCACCACGCGCGCGGCCGACCCGGGCCCGGCGCCATCCGACCCCGTGTGCTCGTACGTCCGGTTCTCCCGCGACGGCGGCTCGGTCTCCCATATGGGTGCCTCGGCTATGCGTGCCTCGGCGTCGCGGACGGGCGCAGTAGCACCCGCATTCGTGCGAATGTTCGACATGGCTATCCGCTCCTTCAACGGGGTTGCGGACGTTCGCCGCCGGCATCCGGCGGAGGGCCCGCCGTGCGCCGGACTGCTTCAGGCGCTGCGGACCGGCATCGTGTGCCGTATCCGGGCGGAGCTCACCTACCGCCCGGCGACGCTGCCCGACGTGGGCGCGTACGTTGCCCTCGTACCCGCTGATTGCCATCAAAACGCATCAAATCCGGGCGCCGACCAGATCCCGGGCCTGAGGCCCCGTCTCCGAGCCGAAACCGGACTCAGGAGCGTGCGGAGTTCTGAGCCTGCTTGGCGGCGTCGGCGAGGGAGTCCGCCCCGGCGGTCGAGAGGCTGCCCCCGGACTGTTCGAGATGGGCGCGGACGAACCACTGGAACTGTTCGAGCTGCCGGAGTTGGCCGATGAGCATGTCCTGCGACGCCGGATCGGCCTCGGTGACCCCGTTGACGGCGGCACGGTGATCCGCGCACACGCCGTCGTAGACGATGTCCAGGGCGCCGAGGTGCGCCATGGTGTCGGCACGGCCGAGCTCGTAGTCGTTCCACGAACGTTCGGCCACCAGGCGGCCCGGCGTGCCGACCGGCGAGCAGCCCAGCGTCGCGATGCGCTCGGCGATCTCGTCGACCATGGCGCGCACGGCCGCGACCTGCGGGTCGAGCATTTCGTGGACGGCGATGAAGTGCGGACCGACCACGTTCCAGTGCACGTGCTTCAGCGTCAGGTGCAGGTCGTTGAGCGCATGCAGGCGCTGCTGGAGCGCCTTGGCCACGTGCGCCGCCTCGGCGGTCTTCAGACCGGGGACGGTGTACGCCGGGGTGTTGTCGGACGAGTTGCCCATGTCGGCCTCCGTATGGCTCCGGGGTCGTGTTCTGTGCCGACGTCGGCGCCGATATCGGCGCCGGAGTCGACGGTCGACGCGGCGGGCACCGCGGTCGGCGCCCCGCCCGCCCCGCGCGACTGCCCGGCCTACCCCCGGCCCAAACGCGGCTGATCAAACGCACGCGGAGCACGGCAGCCGAGTCGCTCGTACGCCCCGCCACACGTCAAGGACGCTCAGCCCGCCAGAGCGCACACGACCCTCAGATCGTCGACGAGCCCGGCGAACACCGCGTCGCGGTCCGGGGCCCGAAGCACCGCCGACGGGTGCGTCGTGGCCACCACGACCCGGCCCCCGCCCGGGAGCGCCAGTTCCTCGCCCCGGTGCTGCGTCAGGCGGAAGTCCCGACCCATGAGGCTACGCCCCGCGGTTGCCCCGAGAGCGACGATCACGCGCGGGTCCACCACGTCGATCTCCGCTTCCAGCCACGGGTGGCACGCCACCATTTGGGAGAGTGTCGGAGCCTGGTGCAGGCGCTTGCCCCCGGGGCTTTCCCGCCGGAAGCGAAAGTGCTTCACCGCGTTGGTCACGTACACGTCGGCCCGGTCGATGCCCGCCTCGGCCAGTGCCTTGTCCAGCAACCGCCCGGCGGGACCCACGAACGGCTCGCCCGTGCGGTCCTCCTGGTCACCGGGCTGCTCGCCCACGAGCATCACCGCGGCGTCGGGCGGTCCGTCGCCGAACACGGCGGTCGTGGCTTCTTTGTACAGGTCGCATCCGCGGCACTTCTCGACGGCTCTGCCCAGCGTGCGCACGGTGCGGCGTCCGTCGTTGGGCACGTAGCCCGCAGCCCCTTCGAACCGTCCGGCCATGGCTCGCGGCTACCCCGACCTCGGCGGACCACACGGCCGTCACCGCAGCCCGGCGGGCAGGACCGCGCACCCTGGCGCGTCGGCCCGAGCGCGGAACGAGGTATGCGCCGCCGACCCGGAGGATGCGCGGGCGTTCGCGTCGTGGCAATTCCTCCGACCTGGCCGGAGTCGCGCCCGCATGTCGGAGGTCCGGGCGGGTAGTCGCCGGACCATGCGCGCTTTGATCATCAACTGCACCCTCAAGCCGACCCCGCAGGACTCGAACACGCACGCCCTCGCGTCCGTCGTCGCCGACGCGCTTCGCGAACGGGGTGTCGAAGTGGACGACGTCCGCGCGGTCGACCTCGACATCAAGCCCGGCGTCGAAAGCCACATGGGCCCGGGTGACGCGTGGCCCGAAGTCCGCGAAAAGGTCCTGGCGTCGCGCATTCTCGTGATCGCCTCGCCGACGTGGCTGGGGCGTCCGTCATCGGTGGCGCAGCGGGTGCTGGAGCGGTTGGACGCCATGATCGCGGAGACCGACGACGACGGCGTCCCGCTCGCGTACAACCGCGTCGGCGGAGTGGTGGTGACCGGCAACGAGGACGGCGCCCATCACGTCGTCAGCGAGATCACCGGCGCCCTGGGCGACATCGGCTACACCGTCCCCGGCCAGGCCTGGACCTATTGGCACCTGGGCCCGGGGCCGGGGCCGGACTACCTCGAGGAGCGGCGCGGCCACGATTGGTCGCACAAGACCGGACGCGCGATGGCGGCCAATCTCGTCGGTGTCGCCCGCGCGCTTGAGGCCACGCCGCTGGGTGCCCCGCCGGAGTAGGCGTCCTCGGCCGCTCGCCCGGCTCGGAGCCGAATGACGGGTTTGTCTCGCGACAGCGGGGACAGCCGCGCAACACGGACACGGCGAAAAATCGTCGATCGGAGGTTGCCATGGGCGGGACCATGCTGACGTTCACCCGTCGCAGGCGGGCGTGGTTCCGCGACCGCACCGCCCTGGTGACCGGCGGCTCCCGCGGACTCGGGCTCCTGATCGCGCGCGAGTTGGCGGCGCACGGGGCGCGGGTGGCGATCTGCGCACGGGACGGGGCGGAACTCGCCCGGGCCGTGGAGGACATCCGGGACGCGACGGGCAGCCGGGTCACGCCGTTCGTCTGCGATCTGGCGGATACCCGCCAGGTGGACGGGCTCGTCGACGCGATCCGCAAGGATTTCGGCAGCATCGACGTCCTGGTCAACAACGCCGGGATCATCTCGGTGGCCCCGGTGGAGTCCGTCGCACCCGAGCAGTTCGAGGCGGCCATGGACGTCATGTTCCTGGGGCCGATGCGGCTCACCCTCGCCCTGGTGCCCGACATGCGGGCACGAGGTGACGGGCGGGTGGTCAACGTGACGTCCATCGGTGGTCGCATCGCGGCTCCGCACCTTCTGCCGTACGACTGTGCGAAGTTCGCGGCGGTCGGCTTCTCCGAGGGGCTGCGTGCGGAACTCGCCGGATCGGGGGTCTCGGTGACCACCGTGGTCCCCGGCCTGATGCGCACCGGCTCGCACCGGGCCGCCCGTTTCGGCGGCCAACCTGAGAAGGAGTACGCGTGGTTCGCGGCCGCCGCGTCGCTCCCGCTGCTGTCGATGGACGCCGAGCGCGCCGCCCGCGCGATCGTGCGCGCCGCCGCCCGGCGCCGGGCGGAGCTCGTGCTCACCCCTGCCGCCAAGGCCGCGGTGTTGGCGCACGGGATCTTCCCCGCGACGACCGTACGCGCCCTCGCGCTCGCCACGCGGGCGCTGCCCGACGCACCGGCCGACCCGCAGACCGGCTCACCGGCCGGCTCATCGGCCGACGGGGGTAGCGGCGTATCTGCGGATGTGCCCGGCACCGTCGCCCGCGAGCGCGGAACCCCCGCATGGTCCCGCAAGGCGGCGGTACTGGGAGAGCGCGCGGCACGGCGCTTCAACGAGCCGGGCCCCCAGGGGACCTGATGACAACGCCCGAGGCCGTGACCGGACTTGGGCCCACGAACCCCATGACCCCCCCGCACCCTGAGGAGACGCGATGAAAGCCGTGACGTGGCAAGCACGTCGGGACGTCCGCGTGGACACCGTCCCCGACCCGACGATCAAGGAGCCTTCCGACGTGATCGTCCGCGTCACGTCGACCGGCATCTGCGGTTCCGACCTCCACCTGTACGAAGTGCTCGGCGCGTTCCTCACGCCGGGCGACATCCTCGGCCACGAGGCGATGGGCGTCGTCGAGGAGGCGGGCCCCGACGTGCGGACCCTCAAGGTCGGCGACCGCGTCGTCGTCCCGTTCAACGTCTCCTGCGGCACGTGCTTCATGTGCGGGCACGGCCTGCACTCGCAGTGCGAGACCACGCAGAACCGCGACCAGGGCACCGGCGGCTCGCTGTTCGGATACACCCGCCTGTACGGGCAGGTCCCCGGCGGGCAGGCCGAGTTCGTCCGGGTGCCGTTCGCCGACCACCTGCCGATCAAGGTCCCCGACGGCCCGCCGGACGACCGCTTCGTGTTCCTGTCCGACGTGCTGCCCACCGCGTGGCAGGCCGTCGCGTACGCCGACGTGCCGACCGGCGGAACGCTGGCCGTGCTTGGCCTCGGACCGATCGGCGAGATGGCCGCCCGCATCGCGCTCCACCGCGGCGACGTACGCGTGTTCGGTGTCGACCTCGTCCCCGAACGCCTGCGCCGCGCCGAGGAACGCGGGGTCGAGGTGCTGGACCTGCGCGACCACGACAACGTCGCCGACGCGGTGCGCGACCTGACGGAGGGCCGCGGGCCCGACGCGGTCATCGACGCGGTCGGCATGGAGGCGCACGGCGCGCCGATCGCCAAGGCCGCCCAGCAACTGACCGGCCTGCTCCCGGACAAGGTGGCCGAGAAGGTCATGCGCAAGGCCGGCGTCGACCGGCTCAGCGCGCTTCACACCGCAATCGACATGGTCCGGCGCGGCGGCACGATCTCGATCGTCGGCGTGTACGGCGGCATGACCGACCCGATGCCCATGCTCACGCTGTTCGACAAGCAGATCCAACTACGGATGGGACAGGCCAACGTACGCCGCTGGACCGACGACATCCTTCCGCTGCTCGGCGACGACGACCCGCTCGGCACCGAGCAGTTCGCCACCCACCACCTGCCGCTGGGCCAGGCCGCGGACGCGTACGAGATGTTCCGCGGCAAGAGCGACGGCGCCGTCAAGGTGCTGTTGCGGCCATGATCGGCCCGTACCCCGCCGCGACAGGAGACGCGGCTCTTCGGATGCCCGACGACATTGAGGACGAACCGCCGATGGAGCCCGGGCCGCCTGTGCTGACGCTCGATCTCGACGAGACCGCCGGGGCGGTGCGGCGGGCGCGCGACCTGACCGCGCAAGTCCTCACGGACCCCGATCCCGCGGTCGCCGAGGAGACCGTGCGCGACGTGGTCATGGTGGTTGCCGAATTGGTGTCCAATGCCCACCGCCACGCCCCGGGCCCGTACCGCCTCACGGTCTCGGTCGCGACGGACGCCGTCAAAGTGTCGATGCGGGACGGCGGACGCACGTGGCTTTCCGCGGTACCGGACGAACGGCCGCCCGGCGGATTCGGCCTCCTCGTGGTGCGCCGCCTCAGCCGTACGCTCGACCTGCGGACCGTCCCGGACGGCAAGGTGATCACCGCCGTCGTCACCCGGCGGCCCTGACCAGCGCGGCGGTCCGGCTCACCGGCCCTCGACGCAGGTGGGCCGGCGGGTGCGGGCCGCCGGACAGATGCCCGCAAGCGATGAACACATGAAAATCAATTCATGTATTCCTTGACGTGCATCCCGGTGGGGAGCATGGTGGTCGGAAGGGTTCCACTCGACTCGCCAGGAGACTCCTGCCATGTCGCGTCCACATTCCCCGCCGCCCCGCGCCGGCATCGACGTCACCGGCCTCCCGCCGCTGGAGATGCGCATCGAGCACGACCCCGAGCGTGCCGTCGTGCACCTCGCAGGGGAGATCGACCAGGACAACGCGGCCCACCTGCGCAGCGCACTGGACAGAGCGTTGAACCGGCGGCCGTCCGGGCTGCACCTGGACGCCGCCGGGGTGTCGTTCTGCGACTCCGCCGGGCTGCACGCCCTGCTCCGGGTACGCGACCACGCCCAGCACGCCGGGGTCGCGCTGACGCTGACGCCCAGCCGCCAGCTGAAACGCCTGCTGCAGATCACCGGCACCGCGGTCCTCTTCCGTACCGACGGCGCCCCCGCCGACACTCTTCCCCCGGTCGGCACCGCCGCCCGCCCGCGGCGAACCGGCTGACCCTGCCACGTACGCCCCTTCCCGCCCCCCGGAGCATCACGGTGACCGCCCCGCCGCCCAGACCGGCCTTGGACCGCACCCAACTGGGCGCCCTGCGCCACGCCCTGCACGGCGCCACGTACCCGGCCAGGCCGAGCCAACTTGCCGCACATGCCCGCGCCCGACGTGCCTCCGAAGCCGTCGTACGCGCTCTGGCGGCCTTGCCGGACCACCCCCTCGTGGGTCCCGACCAGGTCTGCATGACCCTCATCGGCCGCTTCGCCCAGAACGAGTGCGGCCCCTGAACGGCCGCCGCATCACGTTCCACACCGTCGCCGCAGAGCGTCCTCGGTGTTGCCGCCCGCAGGTGGACCGCGCGCGTCGCAACACGCTTGATGTTGATCGTTTTTGACTGCGCGTGGCGCACCTTCCGGACGGATGCCTCTGCCTACCGTGAAGTCATCCGGGGAGGCGTACGGCGATACAAAAGCCGCACGGTCTTCCACCCGCGTGCCCCACTCCCCCGACCGGGCGCGCGGCCTCCCCGCTCGGCGGCCCGGACGCTTCCCCGGCATCCGGGCCGCCGCACCCGCGGCCGTGGACGCTGCGCGGCCAACTGGCGGGTGCGAGCCGCAACCAAGGCGTGACCGACGCCGAGGGGACCTGCGGCGCGTCGGCTCGTTGAACCTGGGTGTGGAGACAATGGAGACAAAGCGTCACGCGACGAATCAGGCGAGCCGGATGGCGCTCGCACACGCCGGCTACGCGGCCGCGGTCGGCGAGGCACTCGCCCCGCTGGTCGAGCACGTATCGGTGGTCGCCCACCACTCCCCCAGCTGCGCGGTGCCCCCCGACGGCGGCACCGACGCCGAGGTACCGGTGCTGGGCATTGTGATCGAGGTCCACGACGGCCCCGAACCAGCCCCGGGATGCGACCACCCGCCCGCCTGGCTGCGGCTGTGCTGGGACGAACTCGCCGGATGGCGGTACGTGTTCCCGCACGAGGTCGGCCAGTTCGCGCCGGAGGACGGGCACCCGCTGATGGACGCGAAGGTGCCCGAACCACGCGATCTCGCCGGGTGGCTCGCCGTCGTGATCCGCCCGCACTCCGCGGAGTGGTACGACGCCGAGACCGAACCGGCCGAGGACATGCCCCTGACCGCCGAACTCGCCGAACTGGTCGACGAGGGCGCCCTCACCGCGTACTTGGCAGCGCAACTGGCGGTGTACGCGGCAAACTGATTCCCCGACGGCGCGGCGCCGGGCCGGATGTCCAGCTCCACGCGGCCGAAAGCCGCCGCGGGGCGGAATCCTTGGTGCTCGCCGCGGCCGCCGCCGACAACGACCCGCAGCTGCGGCTGCGGCTGCGGCTGCGGCTGCGGCTGGTCAACGACGAACTCGGCTACCTGACGAACCGCGCTGCCCACGCGTACCAACTCCGCGTGTGGGCGGGCCTCGCCGGGCCGCGGTCACTCCCAGGTCACTCCCAGACGGTGGCCTCAAATGTGACCGACTTGCGCGTGGGAGCGTTGGTGATGCGCAGGTAGGCGGTGTGACCCTCGTCGGTTTGGATGCACAGCCGCATGCCCTGGGCCAGTTCGCCGCTCGAGGAGGTGCCGCGCTTGGCGATGGCCTGGTTACAGTCGTCCCGGGTCGGGTCCGGGCCTTCGGACGGGGCGACCGCCATGACGTCGCCGGAGCGGGGCGGACCGAGCGTCAGGTCCGGGAGGTTGAATCCGACGAACGCGTCCACGCCCTTGCCCGAGGGCTGGGCGGTCGGCGAGGGGCTGTCCAGGTCGATGTAGTCGGCGTCCTCGCTCAGCGTGATGCGCGTCGGCCCGGCGAGCACTTTCGCGGGCCCACTCCCCGCGGGCGGGACCGCGGAGTTGGACGCCGGGGGCGGGTTTCCGCCACCCGAGGCGGCGGGCGCCGGTAGCGCGGTGTTCGTCGACTGCGCCTTGTCGTCGTCGGAACCGGAGTTTGTGGCCAACTGGATCGAGACCACGATCCCCGCCACGGGGATCACGATCCCCACGACCCACCAGGCCCACTTCGGCTGATCGCTCACAACACTCCCCGCATGCACACGTCGTCCAGGCTCGGCGAGACTACCAATGCCTCCAGTCTGCCGAGCCGATCCCGGACCGTGCCGCGTCCCGTGACGGGGGCGCTCCGGGGGTGTTCCGCGCCTGCTCCGGGCCCGTTCGGGGCCCGTTCGACATCACGCCCTAGTGGCATCAAGCGATCCCCGAGCCCGGCGGCGCGCGACGGCCGGAAGCGGTGTGTCGGAGTGTGGGCGCGTCGGCGCGACAACCCGTACAACCCGACGACGCAACTGTCAGGCGAGCCCCGACGCCGTGAGCGGATTCCAGCCGTCCGCGGCGAGCACACCTTGGAGTTGGCGGCGGCGGACGCCGACGTTGCCGCCTTCGAAGATGGGATAGGCGGTCGCGTTCAGGAGGTGATGGATGAGGGGGAACTCGCGGTTGTACGCCTGGACCCCGACGACCTGGATCAGCCCGTGGATCACCTCGACCGCGGTCTCGGATCCGAAGACCTTGGCGTGCAAGGCAAGTTCGAGGCCCGCCGGGTCGCCGGAGGCGACCGCGTCGAGGGCCCGCCAGGACAGCAGCCGGGTCGCCTCGATCCTGCCCTTGGCATCGCTCAGCAGGTCCGCCACCGGGCGGTGGTCGATGATCGGCACGCCGCCGCCGCGGGTCTGCTCCTTGGCGAAGCGGAACGCGATGTCGAAGGCCGCCCGCATGGACGCGGTGGCCATGACGCCGACCGCGGCCGAGGTCGTGGCGAACGCCAGGTGGGCCAGGTCGGGGCCCATGCCTTCCGCGCCGATGAGGTTGCCGCGGGGGACGCGGACGCCGTCGAGGCGTACCCGCTGCGTGAGGTGGCCACGCAGCCCGGGAAGGTCCATGGTTTCCAGGAGTTTGAGATTGTCGGCGGTGAAGTGCTCGTGTTCGACGCCGATCAGCGACACACCACCGGGTGTACGACAGGCCACCACCATCAGTTCCGGGCCGCTGCCGTCCCAACCAGCCAGGTTCGCCGACCACTGCTTCTCCCCGCTGATGACCCAGGAGTCGCCGTCGAGGTCCGCGGTCGTCCGGATCCCCTCGGCCGGCGGAGGGGCGGCGAAGTTGGCGGTGCCGGACGGCTCGCTGAGCGCCATCACCGCCTGCGGCGCGCCCTCGTCGGCCAGGAACGGCGCCAGGAACCGCTGCGTCTGCTCCGGGTCGCCGCCGAAGTACACCGGCGTGAGCGCCAGCAGGACGCCGCCCATGCCCGCCACGAAGTCCGGCATGACCGTGGCGAGTTCCTCGACCACGATGGCGACGTCGACGCCGTTGCGCAGCGACCCGCCGAAGCCCTCGGGGATCATCGCCTTGACCAGCCCCGCCCGGACGGCCGCCTCGTGCGCGGGCCGGACCAGCAGCGCGGCCTCGTGCGGGTCCGCGGTGCCGCGTACCCGATCGACCAGCGGGGCGAGATTCTCTCGCGCGAATTCCCTTGCCTGGATCTTGAGTTCGACCTGCTCAGGGGAGAGCGAGAATCCGACGGCCATGGGTTGTTCCTCCTGCACGGTGGCTGGGGTCAACGGGGTCGGTGCCGAGCGTGCTCCGCCACGCCGGAATCGCCGCCACGGCGGTCGGTCCACAACACGGGCGGCTCCCTGCGGAATCGGTGCGCGCATTGCCTGGTCGCTGTGCGGCCTCTACCGGTTCTATCAGCACTCGAACCACCGGACCGCCCCCCAACACGCTTGATTTCCAAGCTTGTTGCTGCCACATGCACCCCGGAGCACGGTCCGGACCCACAAAGCGCGCAAAGAACTTACCCATTGGTACGCGCCCACGCCGGGCTCGAACTGCGCAAAGGTGGCAAATGACAGGTCAGAGATCAGGAACAGGGTGCGTATGTCGGTGCGAACAGCCGTCGTTGTGGTCACCGCGTGGCTGCTGCTCGGGGTGACGGGTTGTACGGCATCGAACGGGACCTCGTCGTCCGCGGCTTCGGCGGCGGGGCCGGAAGCCTCGACACCTCCCCCGCTGTCCGGGTCGGCAGGCACGGGGACCCCGTCGACCGGCACGCTCCCCTACCTGGACTGCGGGGACGCGCTCGAATTCACCTTCCCCGACCCGGCGGCGGCGCCGTACGCCGGACCACCACCCCACCTGACCGTCGGCGAGGCCACTTCTTCGCTGCCGCGGGAGTGGGTGGCGTACGACAAGGCGAGGACACGCTGGGACTGGGAAGTGCCGCGGGCGCAACTGCTGGTGTGTGAGACCGGTGTGCGCAAGCGCGGTGACACCCTGCTCAGAGAGTGCACGGACACCATCCCCAACGTGGACCTGTACGCGGCGACGTACACCTTCACCGTCTACGAGTTGAAGACCGGCCGGCAGGTTGCCGCGGTCGAGATCGACAGCGACTCCGTCGATCCCAAAGGCGCCGCGGTGGGCTGCCCGGCGGCCTTCACGTACCAGGTCGGGCAGGGCGCTCCGTCCTTCTATCAGGCCGTCTCCGAGGAGACCTTGACCGAACGACTGCGCCCCCTGGTCATGGCAGCCCTCTGACGCCCCGCCCGCCGGGCCGTGCGCGCCGCGGGCGGACCGTCATGGGAAGACGGTCCAGATGGGGATGGGCGGCCGGCACCTCACGGGGTGCGTGGCCCGGCTCCGGAACCAGACGGTGGCGGCGCAGCACGGTGGCGACGACGACGGTCATGGAGAGCCAGGCGAAGTGGTCACCGATGCACTTTCGGGCCCCTGAGCCGAAGGGGGCGTACGCGCCCTTGGGCAGCGCGGCGGACTGTGGGGCGAGCCACCGCTCCGGGCGGAAGGCCAGCGGATCGTCGTAGAGGCGGGCGTCGCGGTGGATGGCGTAATGGCTGACGACGAACTCGACCCCGGGTGGGACCGGGATGCCGGCGACGACCGCGGGGGCGTTGCTGCGGCGCATGATCAGCGCCAGCGGGTGCAGGCGGGCGGTCTCCCGCAACACCCTTTGCGTGTACGTCAGTCGGTCGAGGTCCGCGTGTCGCGGCGGGCGGTCGCCCCGCACTTCGGCGACCTCGTCGGCGAGGCGGCGTTCGACGTCCGGATCCCGGGCGATGTGGTGGAAGGCCCAGGCCAGAACGGTGGCCGTTGTCTCGGCTCCGGCCGGCATCAGGTTGACGACCTCGTCGCGGATCTGGGCGTCCGGCATGGCCTGGCCGTCTTCGTCGCGGGCGGCGGTGAGGGCGTACAGGAGATCGTCGTGCTCGGGGCCGTGGACGCGGTAGCGGCTGACGGTTTCGTCGATGACGTTGTGCAGTTCGCCGATAGCGCGACGGTAGCGACGGTTGGCCGGCAAAGGCACCCGCGTCAGAGGTGCGGGCAGCAACGCCTGCGGGAGGATGCCCGCGTTGATATCGGCCATCATGCGGGCGACGGGCGTGTCTTCAGCGGGTCGGGTGGATCGTGCGGAGAACATGACCTCGGCGGCGGTGGCGAAAGTGAGGTCCATAAGCGCGCGGTGGAGTTCGACGTGGTCCCCGTCGCGCCAGGAGGCGACGTGGGCTTCCGCGGCGCGGGCCAAGGTCTCGGTGTACCCGACCAGACGACGGTGGTGGAAGGCCGGCTGGACCAGTCGGCGCTGCCGGGCGTGGAACGCGCCGTTCGAGGTGATCAGGCCGTTGCCCAGGACCGGGGGGAGCCGGTCGAACAGCCGTCCCTTGTCGAAGTGTCGGCCCTACGAGACCAGGACATCGTGCGCGGCTTCCGGGCTCGTGGCCACTACGGCATGCCAGCCCATGAGGTCGAGACGGACGAGAGGCCCGAAATCCCCGAGGCCGCAGAGGAATTGCAGCGGGCGGCGGGCCAGGCGGGGGAGGTGCCCGAACACCGGAAGGCGCCCAGGGGCGGCAGGGATGCCGAGGATTTCGGGAGGTGCGGGAGTTTCGGGGCGGCCCGACGCTTCAGGAGGGACGCGCGCGCCGGACCGGATGCGCCTCATGTGTCCCGTCCCGCGCCAGGCAAGCCGCCGTCCAACTGCCACCACCACGAGATCGAGGCGAGCTGCGCGGGTACCCGTGGGTGTCCATGCCCGGCGAACTCGCACCCAAGCGGCGCACACGGGTAGCGCCGGGCGCACACCTGCAGCGCGTCACGGCTCGGACGGTTCCCCGCACTCCACGAGCCTGTGGGCCATTCGGGGTATTCCGCTAGCCGTGCGTGTCGCGCGAACGGCGCCTGACAAAGGCCCCGTTGCCTCATGTCCAGGGCCCGGAATTCCGGTGGGACTTTCGCTTTGCAAGGAACGATACGCTACGTTTCACCGGAAACATTGGAGCACGGACGGCCGGGGTTTTTGCGCGATGGAAGCGATGGGCGCGGGCACTCTCTTGGCCCACCAATTATTCGTACGTTCCGATATCCGACCGCTCGGATCCGGAGAATTCCGGTCCGGCGTCCCGGAATTCGTCGGGGCGCTTGACAACGGAAACCGCGACGACGGGGACCGCGAGGGCGCGCCGTGACTCCACCTACGTCGACGACTCCGGCAACAGAGCGAACTGCGGGCGAGCGAACCGCCGCGGTCCCCGTGCCGACCCGGCCCCGGGCCGCGGCACGCTGGGTCGGCCGCGCCCCGGCGCGGATCCGCCCGTACCTCGAACTCATGCGGCTGGACCGGCCGATCGGCACGTGGCTCGTCGTGCTCCCGGGCTGGATCGCCCTTGCGCTGACCGCCGAACTCCCGGCTCAAGCGTGGTTGTTGGTGCTCGTGCTCGGCCATGGGGCGCTCATGCGTGCGGCCGGGTGCACCGTCAACGACATCGTCGACCGCCGCTTCGACGCACAGGTGCCGCGTACCGCCGACCGGCCCCTGGCCGCCGGGCGGATCACCGTGCGCGGGGCGTGGCTGCTGTTCGCCGCACAAATGGTCGTGGCCTTGGCGCTCCCGCTCGTGGCGGGGACGGCCGTCTTCTGGTTGACGGCCGCCAGTTGGGTGCCGATGATCGCCTATCCGTTCATGAAACGGATCACCAACTGGCCGCACGTATGGCTGGGTTTCACGCTCACGATTTACGTACCGGTCGCGTGCGTCGCGGCGACCGGTGAATTTGGCGCCCCCGGAATCGCGCTGTACCTGGGCCTGGTGTGTTGGTCGATCGGCTGCGACATCGTGTACGCCCATCAGGACCGCGAGGCCGACAAGATCGCCGGAGTACGCTCTGCCGCGGTCCGTCTCGGCGACCGCACCGTGCCCTTGGTGGCCGCCCTCTATGCGGCCACGGTCGTCGGCATCGCCGTGGCGGGCGCGCTGGCCGGCCTCGGGGTGTTGTTCTGGCCGCTGCTCGCGGTCGCCGGACTTCACCTGGCTCGTCAGCTCCGCGGCCTGGACACCGCCGACCCGGCGGTGTGCCATCGGGCGTTCCTCTCGAACGCCCCGTTCGCCGCACTGGTGCTGGCCGCCGTGCTCGCCGGGCGCGCGCTGTGACGCGGATCGCGGTCGTCGGCGGCGGCATCGCGGGCCTGACCCTCGCCGTCGCCGCCCACCGGGCCGGCCTGGCCGTCAGCGTCCACGAACAGGCGGCCGAGCCCTCGGAAGGCGAGGCCGGTCTGCAACTGAGCCCCAACGCGGTACGCCTTCTCGACCGCCTCGGAGTGGGCCCCGCGCTGCGCGACACCGCGTGCCGACCCGCGTCGATGGAGTTCCTGCGCTGGCGGGACGGCGACGTACTGCTGCGGGTCCCTGTGCGCCCCGGGTACGCCGAGCGGTTCGGTGCGGACCACCACACGTTGCGGCGGGCGGACCTGCGCCGCATGCTGGCCGCCCTGCTGCCCGCCGGGGTGCTGCGGACCGGCAGCCGGTGCACGGGCGTCGAGGAGTTCGAGGACCGGGTCCGCGCGTCGTTCGCCGACGGATCGTCGGTCGACGCGGATGTGCTCGTCGGCGCCGACGGCCTGCGCTCGGTGCTGCGCGAACACACGAACCCCGGGTGTACGCCGAGGCATTCGGGAATGGACGCGTACCGGGGCGTGGCGGTCCGCGGGCCGGCGGACCGGGGCTCGGAGACGGCCGTCAGGCTGTGGATCGGACGCGACCGGCATTTCCTGTGCTACCCGATGGACGCGGGACGGCTCCTCAACGTCGTCGCGGTACTGCCCGGGACCACTACGCCGTCGGCCGTCGCCGGGGACCACGCGGTCGACAGCGGCGGCGGGGTTGACGCGGATGACCGGGTTGACGGCGTCGGCGAGGCCGGCAGGCCTGGTCGGTCGGGCGCGTCCGGCGGACCAGGGCGTGTCCCGTCCGTGGACCTGGCGGACGCCTTCGCGGGCTGGGACCCGGAGGTGGCCGCAACCGTCCTCGCCTGCCCCGGGTTCCACCGGTGGCCGCTGTACGACCTGGACCCGCTCGCCACATGGAGCACGGGCCGTACGACCCTGATCGGCGACGCGGCCCATCCGATGCTGCCGCACCAGGCCCAGGGTGCCTGCCAGGCCATCGAGGACGCGGTCGCGCTCGCCACGCTGCTCGGCCATGCGGGCCGCATCGGCGTCCCGGAAGCACTGCGGCGCTTCCACTCCCTGCGGGGGCCGCGCACCGCCCGCGTCCAGGCGCAGTCCAGGGACTACGCGTCGCTCATGCACTCCCCGCAAGGCGCCGAACTGGCGGCCAGTCTCGCCCCCGAGGACCTGATCGCGCGTCTCGCGGAGACGTACGGCCACGACGCCGAGGCCCAGGCGCAGGCGGCCGCTCTCGCGTGAGGCCCGCTTCCGGTCCGCCGCGTCAGCCGCTCCGCCACGCGATCCGATCCGATTCGCTCCGCCACCGCCACCGCCACCGCCACCGCCACCGCCACCGACGCAAGGACTCCTTCGCCATGCCCACCGGCCCGTCGGACGCCGCCCCGGCGATGTCCCCCGACTACCTCGTGCAACTCGGACTCGGCTTCACCGCCTCCAAGACCTTCCTCAGCGCGGTCGAACTGGGCGTGTTCGACGAACTCGCCCGCGAGGGCGGCCTCGACGCACACGCCCTGGCCGAGACGCTGGGCATCCACCGGCGTTCCGCACGCGACTTCTTCGACGCCCTCGTCGCGCTCGGGCTCCTGGAACGCGACGGCGGCCGCTACGCGAACACCGCACTCACGGACCACTTCCTGGACCGCGGCAAGCCCACGTACATCGGTGACGGCCTCGCGATGGCCAACACCAGGCTCTACGGATTCTGGGGAGGACTGACCACCGCCCTCCGAACCGGCAGACCGCAGAACGAGGGGCGCGACAGCGGCGACACGTATTCGGCGATCTACCAGGACCCGGAACGCGCCCGCCTCTTCCAGCGGGCGATGACCCAGCTCTCCATGCCGTCGATCGACGCGTTGGCCGGGCGGACGACGTTCTGGAAGCAGTACCGGACCGTCGCCGACATCGGGGCGGGTGACGGCGGCCTGTTGCGCCGACTCCTCCTCGACCAGCCGCACTTGACCGGCGTCGGATTCGATCTACCGGCATCCGCACAGGTGTTCGCGGAGGATGTCGCGGAAGCGGGTCTCGCCGAACACGTCTCCTTCCGTGCCGGCGACCTGCGTACCGATCAACTCCCGCACGCCGACGTGCTCGTGCTGGGGCACATGCTGCACGACTGGGACGCGGCGGCCAAGCGCGACCTGGTCGCCAAGGCGTACGCGGCACTGCCCGACGGCGGGGCGCTGGTTGCCTTCGAGTCGTTCCTCGACGACGACCGGCGGACGAACGCCACGGCACTGCTGCTAAGCCTGAACGTCCTCATCGAGACGCCGGGCGGCGCGGCCTGCACCGCCGCCGAGTGCCGTGCGCTCCTGGAGGAAGTGGGCTTCCGAGAGACGCGGAGCGAGCACCTGGCCGGTCCCGAGTCCATGGTGGTCGGCATCAAATGACCGACGCCGCCCGGGTCCTGCTGGTCGACAACCACGATTCCTACACCTACAACGTCTTCCAATTGCTCGCATCCGTGTTCGGGGGCGAACCCGACGTGGTCACCAACGACGACAGCCGTTGGAGCGGGCTCGATCTCGACGCGTACGACGCCGCGGTGGTGTCGCCCGGGCCCGGACAACCGGGCCGCGCAACGGACTTCGGGCACTCGGCGACCGTCTTCGAGCACGGCGGCATTCCGGTGCTCGGGGTGTGTCTGGGGCACCAAGGGCTCGGCGCGGCGGCCGGGGCACGGGTCGTACCGGCGCCGCACCCCCGGCACGGACACCTCAGCACGGTCACCCACAGCGGCGACGGCCTCTTCGCCGGAATCCCGCAAGGGTTCACCGCGGTCCGCTACCACTCGCTGTGCCTGGCCGAGCCGCTTCCGCCGGAACTCGACGTGCTCGCGAGCGCGGAGGACGGCGTCGTCATGGCCGTGCGCCATCGCGTTCTGCCGTGGTGGGGCGTGCAGTTCCACCCCGAATCGGTGGCATCCGAGCACGGCGCGCAGCTCGTGGCGAACTTCCGTGTTCTGGCGGGCGTTGCCAATCAAGGCCGAGCCAGGACGACTCGTGCGGCAGCCGTACCTCCACGCGTTCGCCCCGTGTCCGCCGCCCCGCTCCCGACCGCGCCGAGGCTTACGCCCGCGCCCATCTCCTCCCCCACGCCCACGGGTCAGATCCCGAGGCCGGTCGCGGCGCCGGAGCCGACGGTTGTGACGTCACCAGCTGTCGTACCGCCGCTCAGGATCCGCAGCACCAGCCTGCCCCGGGAGGTGGACACCCAGGCTGTATTCGACCGGCTGTACGGGGACCGCGATCCGCACCCGGTGTTCTGGCTGGACAGCGCGCGCACCGACAGCCGGGCCGGGCGGTTCTCGTTCCTCGGCGACATCTCCGGCCCGCGCGGCGAACTCCTCGACTACACCGTCGGGCACGACCAAGTCACCGTACACCGACCCGGGTTCAGCGCCACCGTGCGGCCCGGCGGCATCTTCGACGTACTGCCCGAGCGCCTGCGCGAACGCACCGTCGAACCGTCCGATGACCTGCCGTTCGACTTCCAGGGCGGCTACGTCGGCTACTTCGGCTATGAGCTCAAGTCCGACTGCGGCGCGTCGGCGAACCGGCACATCGCCGCCGGACCCGATGCCCAATGGATGTTCTGCGACCGCTTCGTGGCCGTCGACCACCAGGAGCGCCGCACGTACGCGGTCGCCCTGTGCGATGCGGGCGACGAAGCCGACCAGGCCGCCGCGCAGGCCTGGCTGGACGCAACAGCCCGGTCACTGACCGGCCTTCCCGATGCCGCCGTCCCCACTGAACCCACGGATCCGGACGCCCCGGGCGATCCGACCGCCTACGCCACCGCTCCCCCCGACCCGTCCGCATCCGGCATGTCCGGTGCCACGCCCCGCAGATCCGAACGCCAGTACCTTGCGGACATCGCGACGTGCCGGCAACGCCTCGCCGAGGGCGAGAGCTACGAGATCTGCCTGACCGACACCCTCACCGCGCCCGCCCCCGCCGACCCCGCTGCGTACTACCGGCGTCTGCGGGCGCTCAGCCCGGCACCGTACGCGGCCCTGCTGAAGTTCGCGGACACCCAGGTCATGAGCGCCTCGCCGGAGCGCTTCCTACGCGTCGACCGGCACCGCGTCGCGGAGAGCCGCCCGATCAAGGGGACCGCCCCCCGTGGCCCCGACCCGGCGACCGACGAGGCGCTGCGCAGCGCGCTGCAGACCGACCCCAAGACACGCGCCGAGAACCTGATGATCGTCGACCTGGTGCGCAACGACCTGGGCCGCGTCTGCACGGTCGGCTCGGTCGAGGTGGACGGCTTCCTGGCGACAGAGAGCTATGCGGCCGTCCACCAACTGGTCTCCACCATCCGGGGCGCGCTGCGCCCGGACGTCGACGCGGTCGCCTGCGCGCGGGCCTGCTTCCCCGGCGGTTCGATGACGGGCGCGCCGAAGCTGCGCACGATGGAGATCATCGACTCGCTCGAAACCGGTCCACGGGGTGTCTACTCCGGGGCGCTGGGCTACTTCTCCGCGTCCGGGACGGCCGACCTCGCGATCGTGATCCGCACCGCCGTCCTCCGGGGCGACGTGCTCAGCATCGGCGCCGGCGGCGCCATCGTGCTCGCCTCCGAACCCGCCGACGAGTACGCCGAGATGCGCCTCAAAGCCGCCACCACCCTGCGTCCCCTGGCAGACCACCACACCCTGTCGGCCGGTACCTCAGGCTGAGTCACCGCCTCAACCCCGCAGGAACGTACGCCACCCCGCCGAGTCGGGGCGAGCGTCCCTGGTGCCCGGGACGACAGCGCCGGAACAGTGACCGACGCGGGGCCGCATGGGGGTGCGGTTGACGCCGTGCCCTCGAAGCTGCGTGGCCCTGTGGCCGGACGCACCGGTCGTCCGATCAGATGCGCGGGTTCTGGGGGGACCATGATCGACACCACACATCAGGCTGCGTCCGCGCCCACGCGCGAAGGGTGTTGTGTCTCGCCGCCGCCCTGGCGGGCGGGGCGCTGCTGGGGAGCGGATGCGGGACGGGCAGGGTGGGCGTGCCGCAGCGCGCGCCCCGATGGGTATTCCGGGCCGAGGACGACGAGTGGATCTACGGCGGGCCGGACGGCAGCCTCCTCAGGCGCGACCAGAACCGGCTGGTGGCCCGCGACCCGACAACCGGCGGCATCCGCTGGACGGTCAGCGGCCTGCGCGTCGGCCAGTCGGCCCCCGTGACAGCCGGAACCACCGCCTACGCCGACACCCTGGGCGAGCTGTACGCCGTAGACATAGGCCCAACCCCCAACGCCCCAGCCATCCCCCAACCCCGCCGACCAGCCGATGCCCGGGGGTACGTCGCCTGGCGGCACCACGCTGCTCCCGGGCCGCTGTTGCCTGTGCTGCACCTTGTCGCGCGGTCTCTCGGTGGGGTCCTGGCCGGGGAGTCGAGCGAGCCGACGGCGGGTGCGGGCGGCTGCGGTGGGGTCCTTGGTGTAGTACCTACACAAAATAGGTAACAGATTCGCTTCGGGGGTGTCTTCTCTGGACGCTACGTCTAGTGTGTGCACACTTCATCTCGCAAGACGGTGCGTGTCGGCGGGGGATCGGGCACGCGTGCAATCGTCTGCGTCCTGCTCAGGTTCAAGGTCCCGGCGCCGGCCGGGATCCGCACTTCAGTACGACCGGAACGGCCGCGGCCAGGCCGCGATGCACGTGCAACGAGGAGGCAGGAACCGTGTCCAAGGCGATATCGAGAAGCCGGAGCCGACGGGCCGCGCGGCGCCCCGCCCGGGTGCTCTTCGGCCTGGCGGCCCTCGGGCTGCTGGTGAGCGGGTGTGGGGGAGGCGGGGACGACGACGCGGGGCCGTCGGAGGCCGGCTCGCAGGGGCCTGCGAAGGCGGGCGGCAAGCTCACGATGCTGGCGGTGCAGGATTCCGCCGGTCTCGACCCGTTCGGGGTGTCGAACGTGGCGCTGGCGGACGAGCCGCGGATGGCGGCGCTGTACGACCCGTTGTTCTTCATCGATGCCAAGTCGCACCAGGTCACCGGGCACTTGGGCGAGTCCTTGACGACCGCCGACGGTGGCTCGACGTGGACGATGAAGCTGCGCCCCGGGGTGGTCTTCAGCGACGGGACGCCGTTCGACGCGGCCGCGGTCAAGGCGAACTACGACAAGCACGCGGACATGGCGACGCGCTCGGTGCACATCGCCGTGGCAAGCGGCTTGAAGGCCGAGGTCGTCGACCCGCTGACCGTCAAGCTCACCGCGGTCGGCACACCCAACCCCAATCTGGACCGTGCCGTGGCGACCGAACTCACGTACATCATGGCGCCGTCGGCGATCGCCAAGGGGCCGGAGAGTTACAAGTCCGACCCGGTCGGAGCGGGCCCGTTCGTGCTCAAGAACTGGGTGCGCGGCGCCGAGCAGGTCTTCGAGCGCAACCCGAACTACTGGCAGAAGGACAAGGGGTTGCCCAAGCTCGACCAGCTCACGATCAAGAGCGTCCCGGACATCCGGCAGCAGTTCAACTCCGTGAAGTCCGGGCAGGCGGACCTGTTCCTCAGTTCGGACGGCAAGGTCCTCGAGGACGCGAAGAAGGACCTGAACCTCGTCGAATTCGCGACCGACGGCGGCCAGATGGTGCAGTTCAACCTCAAGAAGGCGCCGTTCGACGACGTACGCGCGCGCAAGGCGGTCACGCTCGCCCTGGACGCCGCCGACATCCCGAAGACGTTGAACAACGGGTACGTGCCGGCCAAGAGCTTCTTCAACGCCACCAGCCCGTTCGTCGACCCGGCGGTCACCCAGGCGGCGCAGAACAAGGCCGAGGCGCAACGCCTGTTCGACGAACTGGCCGCCGAGGGCAAGAAGGTGGACTTCGGCTACCTCATCCCGCAGAACCCCTCGTCGGCGGCCGTCGCGGAGTACATGCAGAGCCGGCTCAAGGAGTTCTCCAACGTCTCCATGCGGATCGAACCGCTGGAGATCGGCGCGTACATCGCCAAGTACGCGATCCAGCGCGACTACCAGGCCACGCTGACCCAGATCTGGTCGGTCGACCCGGAGCCGATGCTGTACAGCTACTGGTACTCGCAGAGCCCGTTCAACCTCAGCGGATGGTCCAACCCGCAGGCGGACGCGGCGCTTGCCGCGGGGCGCGCGAGCACCGACCAGGCGGTCCGCAAGCAGGCCTACTCGGAACTGCAGAAGGCGCTGGTCGCCGATGTGCCGCTGTGGGCCTACGCCGAGTCGCTGACCGGTGCGATCTACAACGACAGGGTGACCGGCATTGAGCATTACAACGCCGGAAATATCTTCATGGACCGCCTCGGGCTGAAGTAGGAGCCGAGACCTACTGTCGGCCGCGATGCGGGAAGGCCGCCGCCCCCTACTCGGGGGCGGCGGCCTTCTGGCGTGCATCAGTGCCGCCACCCCGTGGAACCACCCCCTGCTCCAGGCCGTGGGCAAGGTGGTCCCCGCGCTCAGCGGTAGGTGCGCGCCGGGCAACGCGGGCAGCGGCGCGACCACAAGCGGCGGTACGCGGCACCGGTCGGGTCAGGATCCAGCGGTGCCCGGATTCCCGCGACACGGGTGTGCGGGAAGGAGACGACCGCGCCCCCTGCCGTAGTGCGAGGGCCTCAGTACGTCCAGCGCACCGGGCGGGTCATCAGCTCCGGGTAGCGGTGCCGCCAGTAGCGTTCGGCTTCCACGAGGTGGTCGCGCATCGCGGCCTCGGCGCGCTCGGGGTCGCGAGCACGTACCGCGTCGACGATCGCCTCGTGCGCGTCGGCGACGGCCGCCTGCTTGCGCGCCGAGTACTCGACGCCCACCCGCACCCCGTCGGCGATCGTCTTGAGCGTGCTGACGAACACGTCCAGGACGACGCTCTGCGCGGCCTCGGCGATCAGCGTGTGGAAGCGCTGGTTCTCCGTCGCGAAGACCTCCCGGTCGCCCCTACTCGCGCGCAACTTGGCGACGGAGTCGGCCAGTTCCTCGATCTGGCGGTCGGTGATGCGTTCGGCGGCGCGGCGCGCGAGCATCGGCTCCAGCGCCATGCGCGCATCGGTCACGTCCGAGAACGAGGCGCCCTCGACCTGGAGCAGCAGGGTCAGTGCCTCGCTGAGACTCGCCTTGGCGGGACGGCGTACGATCGGGCCGCCCCCGGGGCCGGTCTTGAGCATGATCAGGCCGCGTGCTTCGAGGAGGCGCAGGGCCTCGCGTACCGTCGGCCGGCCGGCGCCGTAGAGCGCCATCATGTCCTGCTCGTTCGGCAGCCGGTCGCCCGGCCGCACCGCCCCGGACAGGATCGGCTGCGCGAGCGCGTGGGCGAGGCGCTGCGAGGTCTTGGGGCCGCGCCAGGATCGCGGCTCGGCGGTCTCGGTCAACGCGTCCGTCCCTGCGGTGGCTAGTCGGCGGATATTTCCTGTACAGGAATACTCTACCGGCGCGGCAAACGCCCTGGCCGGAGCGGTCGCGCCCGAAGGCGGCGGGAATCTGCGCCTGGCGGGCCACGCCCTTCGGGTACGGATGCCGGGCCGTACGACCGCCGACGACCGCCGGTTTGTCGCTGGTACCGCACGAACGTACCGAAGACCCCGCCCGCCGTCGGTCACCGGGACCAGGATATGTAACGTTTCAAGCAGCCGGTGTCCGCATCGGCGGCGCAACGCTCAGCAGACCCGCAGCACCGAACCGAGGAGCCCGGCCATGCCCAGCAAAGCCTTCGCCTTGATGGAGAGCATCATCCGGAGCGGCCGTGCGAACCCGCCTGCCGACCGCGCCGCCGACCGCCGCGCAGCGGCGGAACAGGCCGCCATGTACCGGCCGTTCCCGGGTGTCCGCGACGAAGCCGCGCGCGACCTGCGGGACGGCTCGTACCTCATGACCCCCGACGACGCTCGCGACGACCTCGTGATCCTCTACCTGCATGGCGGTGCCTTCTTCTCCGGGACGGCCGGTATGTGCCGGGCCATCGGCGCACATCTCGCGCTCGGCACGCGGGCGCGCGTGGTCTTGCCCGAGTACCGGCTCGCCCCCGAAGACCCGTACCCGGCAGGCCTCGACGACTGCGAGGCCGCCTTCGAGTACGCCGCCACGCTGGCCCCGGGCGTCGTGGTCGCCGGCGAGTCCGCGGGCGCCAACCTGGCCATGGGCGTCCTGCTGCGCCGCACCGCACGGGGCGACACGCGCGCCTTGGCCGGGATGCTGTACGCCGGGGTGTTCGACCAGCGCAAGCAGCGTTACGAATCCGGCAGTTGGGTGGACCGTGCGGAGGCGGACCTCGCCCTCGGCGGGGCCGACGACTCGATGACCACCCACTACCTGGGCGGCCACCCGGCCGAAGACCCGCTGGTCTCGCCCGTCCTCGCCGATCTGACCGGTCTGCCACCGCTGTTCATCCAGGTGTCGAGTGCCGAACGTCTGCTCGACGACTCGCTGGCGCTCGCGGCAGGCGCCGCCCGCGCGGGCGTGCACGTGGAGATGGAGGTGTGGCCGCACATGACCCACGCCTGGCAGATAGCCGCCGGATTCCTCCCGGAGGCCACCGAAGCGGCCGAACGCAGCGCCGCGTTCGTCAACCGCGTCGCGGCGGGCCGCATCGTCGACGGCGCCGCGCTGCTGGGTGGACCGGCGACGCTCGAAGAACTCCTTTGAACCCCTGCGCGAACGGCTTCGGGGACGCGGCAAGTCATCGCGTCCCCAAAGCCGTTCGCGCACCCGGGTCCGGCGTGCGGACGAAGCGTACGCATGACACGTTCCAGTCAACGCCCGTGGGCTACTGGCGAGAACCCACCGGTGGCAGCGCATCGGCGCGGCCTGGAAGGTTTCTCCGAGCGCGACGCGGGTCACCCCGCCGACGGCCCCCGGTCACCGCGGGTCACGGCCGTCTACGATGACCGCATGCCGGCACCGACACGTAGGACGACGCCCCCCGCACCCGCGACGGGCAGGGTGGGGATCAAGGACGTGGCGCGGCACGCGGGCGTGTCCGTCGGCACCGTCTCCAACGTGATCAACAACCCCGAGATGGTCTCCGAGGAAACCCGCCTGCGTGTGCGCACGGTCATAGAACAGCTCGGCTACGTCCGCAGCGAGTTCGCCCGCCAGCTCCGCGCCGGCCGCAGCCGCCTGGTCGGCATGCTGGTGCTGGACCTGGCCAACCCCTTCTTCGCCGAGGTCGCCAAGGGCGCCGAGCGTACGCTGCGCGACGCCGACCTCGGCGTAATGGTCTGCAACAGCGCCGGCAGCACCACCGAGGAGACGGAGTACCTCTCCCTCTTCGCCGAGCAGCGCATCCGCGGCGTGCTGGTGACACCGGCGGACTCCAGCGGCAGAACCGTCGAGGCGCTGCGCGCCAAGGGCATCCCCTTCGTCCTGGTGGACCGCTCGCTGCCCGCCGAGGAAGGCTGCTCGGTCTCCGTCGACGACGTCCGCGGCGGCACCATGGCCACCGCGCACCTGCTGAACGCCGGACACCGGCACCTGGCGTTCGTCGGCGGCCCCACCCGGCTCCCCCAGGTCCGCGACCGCCTCGGGGGCGCCCGGACCGCGGTCGCGGACGCAGGCCTCCAGCCGGACGCCCTCGTCCACATCACCTCCGACCACCTCGACGTCGCCTCCGGCCGCGACGCCGGGGCCCGCCTGCTGGGGCTGGCCTCCCGCCCGACCGCGGTCTTCTGCGCGAACGACCTCATGGCCCTCGGCGTGCTCCAAGCGCTGTACGGCGCGGGGGTACGCGTCCCCGACGACATCGCCATGGTCGGCTACGACGACATCGAGTTCGCCGCCGCGGCCGCCGTACCCCTGACCTCGGTACGCCAGCCGGCCGCCCTCATCGGACGCACCGCCGCCGAGCTCCTGCTCGAAGAGACCTCGGACGACGCGGACGGGCATCGCCACCGGCGCATCGTCCTGCAACCCGAGCTCGTCGTCCGGGAGTCCAGCAACACCCGCGTGCCGAGGACCGGCTGAGCCCAGGGACGCGGGAACGGGCGGCGCCGACGCGCGACGAGATCCGCCGGAGCGCGCCGGCCGGCGACCGTCGTCGGGTTCACCGCCCTACTGCGGTACGTGCCACTGGAGTTCGATGTGCTGCCCGAGTGTCAGCAGTCCGCAGGCCAGGACGTCGGTGCGGACGAAGACCTGCATCATCGTGTCGGTGGCCGCGTCCGGGTCCTCGGGGCGGTAGACGCCCGACACGGCGATGCGCCCGGCCAGTTCGGGGTCGTTCGCACCCGCGTCCTCGATGTCGAGTACCGCCTGTTCCAAGGCCGCGCGGGTGCCCAGGCGGATGCCGAAGTGGTACGAGTACTGCGGCCGATTCCGCAGGGAGTCCGTCCAGGTGGCAGCCGTCGCGGCAAGTTCGCCGCCGGCGTCGATCCGCGAGGCCAACTCGGTCTCGAAGGCCCACTGCTCGGGCGTCACCTCGGAGGCGTACAGGACGTTGTCGGTGTAGCCGGCGCTCCCCGGCTCCACCCGGGCGGTGAACCAATGGCCGCCCCGATCCACGACCTCGCAGCCGAGCAGCGTGAAGACCCGGGCCGCGGGCGCGCGCGCGCCGGGCCGGGGGCGGGGTTGGGCGGGGGGGGTGCGCCGGGGGGCCGGCCGAGAGGGAGAGAGGGGGGGGGGGGAAGAGGGTTTGCGGGAGGGGGGTG
>NZ_JBEZFP010000053.1:0-53629 GCF_040649515.1 Streptodolium elevatio | reverse complement strand
CCGAGGACTTGTCCTCAGATGCTCGCGTCCACTGTGTGGTTCCCGGACCGCAACCGGTTTCGGTGTGAACCACAGTTGAGAATTTCATACAGTCACAGGCATGGCTGGAAGATTTTCGGTACACATGTCGGTTGTTTGTGTGTTCGATGGTTTTCCGGTGGTCTTGGCGAAGAGGAAACGCCCGGTCCCATTCCGAACCCGGAAGCTAAGCTCTTCAGCGCCGATGGTACTGCACTCGAAGGGGTGTGGGAGAGTAGGACGCCGCCGGAATTAGCGTGATAAACGAGTAGGCCCCCTCCTGTGGAGGGGGCCTACTTGCGTTCTGGGGGCATCGCGCGGCGCGGTAAGGTCGTGCGCATGGCTGAGAACAATGAGATGGATCCTGCCGCAAGCACCCAGATGTTCCGTGCGTTCGTCGCGGAGCAGGGGAACCCGAACCCGGCGCCGCCGGCGGAGCACCACCGAAGTGGTGGAATCTCCCCGGTAGTTGTGGGCGTGATCGTCGTCGCCGTCATCGCGGTTGTCGTGGCGGCTGTGCTTGCGTTCGCCTGAGGAAAGACCGAAGGCGACACACAGAGGGCGGGCCCGGTGACGGTGCCCGCCCTCTGTGTGTCTTTCAGTGCTTCTTCGGGGCTCCTACGGTTCGGGCCACAGCGCGACGACCGCGCCGTCGTCCGCGTGGCTGCCCTCCACCACATCACGCAGGAAGTCGAGCAACTCCGGTGGGCGCCGCCAGTCTTCCGCGAGCCTTGCGGCGAGGACGCCGCCCTCCGCGCCGAGTGACTCCGCGAATCCGCCGGTCATGAGGACCAGCGAGTCACTGGGACGCCAGGTGGTGCGGCAGACGCGTACGTGCTCGGTGCCCTGCTCGGGGAGTGCGGGCGGGGGAGCGTCCGTCGGGGTCTCGCGCATTCCCAGCGGTGCGCGCCAACCGCCCTCCGCCAGGCGGAGGATCGTGCTGTCGCCGAGGACCGCCATGTCGACGCGGTCGTCCTGCAGCGGTTCGGCGGACGTGACGAGCACCGCGAGCCGGGTGGCCGGGGCCGGTTGCCCCAGGGTCCGGGCCTTGGTGCCGATCTCGGCCAGCCGGGTGCGCAGTTCGGCCTGCACGCCCGCGAGGGTCGTGGTCCAGTCCCAGTCCTCGTGGCGGGCCGACATCACCATCCGCGCAACTGCCCGGTAGGTGCTGCGGATCGCGACCTGGGCGGCCAACTCGGGGGCGTATCCGCCCTCGACGCCGTCGCAGATGATGGAGATCGTCCACCGCAGGCTCGGGTCCGGACCGGACGCGAAGCAGTTCTGCCGGGGTACGCCCTGCTGGGAGTGCAGGTCACCGCGCGCCGCGGCGGCCCGTACGGTCAGCTGGCCGATCCTGCCGCCGTCGACGACCATGCCGCCGCCGTCCGAGAGGACGGGGGTGGGCAGCAGCCGCAACATCCGCCGGGGTTCCGGCGATTCCCGCTCGGCCGTCGGCAACACCTGCTGTGCGGCCGAGGGTTGTTCGGCGGGAGACTGCTTGGCCGTGGAGACACCGGGCAGCGGGGGGAGCGGAGCGGGTGGCTTCGAGGCGGCGTGCCCCGGCGCCGCTGCTGGGGGTGCCTGTGCGGGTAGGGCGGCGATCGTTCCGGTGGGACCGGGGTCGTCGAACTGGCTGTCCGGATCGGCGTCTTTCGATTCGCTGACCGTGTTGTTCCCGATGGCCGTGCCCGTACCCGTGCCCGTGCCGGCGCCACTGCCCGCGCTCGTGGTCCTGCCCGAATCGGTGTCCTCCGACGATGCCCCGGTCGGATCGTCCGGGTGCAAGGGGTCGACCGGGTCCATCGGATCCAGCCAGTCGGAGAGCGCCGCGCCGCCGCGGGTTTCGCCCGCGCGGCGGGACGGGCTCTCGGACAGGGGTACCGAGGGTGCGTCGGCGGCCGCCGCGGGCGGGCGTACCGCGTAGGGGTCGGGCGGCAGGGTCCCGGCGGGCAGGGCGTCGGACATCGGCGTACCGGGCGGTGGGCCCGAGCCGAGCATGATGTCCTCCCAGGGGCTGGTGGCCCTGGTACGCCGAGGCCGCGCGGCGGGCGGCAGCCCCGCCCCGGCGGTTCCGACCGGATCGCCGTCTGCGCCGGACGTGTCGAAGTCGTCTCCGGCGCGCGCGGATCGGGCGTCCGGCAGCCGCGTCTCGGGGATCCGGTCGTCTTCCTCCGCGTCGTACGGGTCCCGGTCGCGGCGGTCGTCGGCCCGGGTGTACCCGGAGTCCTCGTCATCGAGCAGCAGCGGGGGCGGCGACTTCGGCTGCGGCGGGATGGCGGGACGCGTCCCGTAGAGGTCGTCGTCCTCGCCGTCTTCCCCGTCGGCGCCGGGGTTCCGGGGCTCCCCGTACGTCTCGTCCGAACCGACGCCGAGGCCGAGCCAGTTCGCGATGCGGCGGACCGGCCCCGGGCGTTCCTCGCCCGCTTCGTCGGCGTCCTGCCCGACGTCGTCGTAGTCGTCCTGGTAGGGATCGCCGTACGGGTCGCCGCCGCGCCGCGGCTCGTCGTCGTACAGCTCGTCGTCGTCGTGCTCCCGCGCCGCCGTTCTCCGGGCCGGCTGTCGGTCGCCGGTGCTGGGGCGCCTGTCGAGACCGTCCGGCACGGTTCCCTCCTCTTCCTCCCGGGCAAGTTCGTTGTTCCTGCCCGGATCTGCTGCCCGCATCCGCCGACCTGGTCCATCTCGACCGGGCCTGCCGACCGGTTGTCACGTCACGGTCCTAGCCTGCCCGGATCGTGCGGTGCGGCGCACGGATTCGCGCGCCGAGAGCCCTTGACCGAGGTTACGTCGGGGTCTCGCCCAGGCGGCGTCGCCGACACGATCTTGTGACGTGCGCGGCGGATTGGCCGAGGGTTGCCGCAGTTCACTTTCCGGCCACCAAAAATCCCGTTCCTACTCTCGATCCTTTCGCCCCTTTCGCTTACAGTCTGCGCACCTGATCCTGGTGGGCCGGTGACCGGGCACTGACACGTGTCATCGGCCTTCTCGTGCTGCCCTCACGCGCCGTGCGGCATCGCCGCGCGCCCGCGTGCGGGCACCCGACCATTTTGGAGTGGAATGAAGCTCCGTCGTACAAGAGCCGCCACCTGCGCAATGGTGGCGACGCTCGCCCTCGGCACCACCGCCGGGACCCTTGCGGTCTCCGGGACGGCCGTTGCGGCCCCCTCCCAGCAGTCCGCCCACAGTGGCCGGACCGTTCTGTCCGACGCGGCGGCGGAGGCCGCGTCGGACGGTTCGGTCAAGCTGTCGTGGACGGCGAGCCGCGCCGGCGAGGTGCGGGTGTACGCGTCGACCAACTCGTCCTTCCCGGCCCTGACAGGCCGTCAGGTCGCCGTCACGAAGGCGACTTCCGTGACGGTCACCGGCCTGGACCCGGCCAAGCGCTGGTACTTCCAGCTCGTGCCGGACCGCAACCCGCTCGGCGCCGTCACGGTGGCGCCGCGCGGTATCGGCCTCTCGGCCGCGGGCAACGCCCGTGACCTGGGCGGCTACCAGGCGGCGTACGGCCTCACCGTCAAGTACGGCCAGGTCTACCGCTCCGACGCGCTCGTCAAACTGACCGATGCGGACATCGCCCGCCTCAAGACGCTCGGCGTCGACACGGTCGCCGATCTGCGCACCGAGTTCGAGCTGAACCTCAACGGCCAGGACAAGGTCCCGGCCGGCACCGAGGTCCTGCGCGTGCCGGTCTCGGACGGCGGCATGTACCAGAAGCTGAACGAGGTCATCGACAGCAAGGACCCGGTCAAGCAGGCCGAGGCCCTCGGCAACGGCAAGGCCGAGCAGCTGCTGATCGACGCGAACCGGTCGTTCGTCCGCGACGCGTCGCAGCGTGCGCAGTTCGCCCAGGTGATCAAGCGCATCGCGAACGGCGAGACGACGCTGTTCAACTGCTCGGCGGGCAAGGACCGTACGGGCTGGATGTCGGCCGTCATCCTGACCGCGCTCGGTGTCGACCGCGCCACGGTCACGCAGGACTACCTGCTGAGCAACACGTACCTCAAGGCCGCCAACGACCGCACCAAGGCGGGCCTGAAGTACGCGGGCCTCATGCAGAACCCGGACCTGCTCGACCCGCTGCTCGGGGTGCAGAAGCAGTACCTGGACGCCGCGTTCGACGAGGTGCAGAAGCAGTACGGCTCGTTCGACCCGTTCCTGCGCGTCGGCCTGGGCCTGGACGGTGTGACGCTGGCGAAGCTGCGCCTGCAGATGCTCACCATCTGACGCGCACCATCTGATCCGCAGGACCTGACACGCACAACTGACGGGCACGGCGCCTGACACACGGAGCGGCGGCACACGGGCGAAACCGTGTGCCGCCGCTCACGTCGTGCACCTACACACCCAACCGTATGGAGTCCGACCGGGCCCGGTCACTAAGGTGGTTGCCGCGCGCATCGGTCGAACCCCCGTACGTTCTCGCGGGCGATCCCGGGCGCGCTTCCTGCTGAATCGATCCAGGAGCACCACCGAATGCGCGTTCGCCGCACCCGATTTGCCACCGTCGCCCTTGTTTCGTCCCTCACGCTCGGCCTGACCGCCGCGTCCTCGTCGGCGTCCTCGTCGGCGTCCTCGTGGGCGTCCCCCTCGGCACCGGCACCGGCACCGGCGCCGGCCGCCGCGTCCGCTCCCGTCTCGGATGCCGCGGGCGGCGGGTACGCCGACTCGTCCTCGTCCGTCTCGGCGCTCGCCTCGATACTCGACGCGACCGCGGCCGCGAATGCCGACGGTTCGTTCACCGTTGCGTGGACGGGCCTGCTGGCCCGTGGCGAGGTGTACGTGTACGCCTCGACCGACCCGCGCGACCCGGCCCGTTCGGGGAAGCGCGTCGCGGCGTCGCGGTCCGGGAGCACGGTGGTCGACGGGCTCGACGCGGCAAAGCGCTGGTATTTCAAGGTGGTTCCGGCCGGCACGTCGTACGGCGTGGTCACCGCGCCGCGCGGGGTCGGGGCACAGGGTGCGCTCAACACCCGTGACCTGGGCGGCTATCGCACCGAGAGCGGCCTCGCCGTTCGCTACGGACAGGTGTTCCGCTCGGACGGCCTCGGCAAGCTGACCGAGGCGGGCGTGGGCAAGTTGGGTTCGCTCGGCCTGGACACGGCGTACGACTTCCGCGTGAACGGCGAGATCGGCAGCAACGGTCCGAACAAGCTGCCCGCGGGCGTGGAGTCGGTCAACCTGCCGCTGTCCGACAACGGTGTGCTCGCGACCGTCATCGGCGCGGTCTCCAGCGGCGACCCGGTCAAGCAGCAGGAGATGCTGGGCGACGGCAAGGCCGCGAAGTTCATGGAGGACGTGAACCGTTCGTTCGTGAGCGACCCGGCCAAGCGCGCCCAGTTCGCCGCGGTGCTGAAGGCGGTCGCCCGCGGTGAGACGGTGCTGTTCAACTGCTCGTCCGGCAAGGACCGTACGGGGTGGATGTCGGCGGTCGTCCTGACCGCGCTCGGGGTGGACCGGCAGACGGTGTACCGGGACTTCCTCGCCAGCAACGACTATCTGAAGCCGAGCATCGACGCGACGATCCAGCAGATGGTGGCCTCGGGTGCGCTGCAGAACCCGGACCTGATCCGGCCGATGCTGGGTGTGCAGTCGTCGTTCCTCGACGCCGCGTTCGACGAGGTGCGGAAGGTGTACGGGTCGTTCGACCGGTACCTGCGCGACGGGCTCGGCATCGACGCGTGGACGTTGGCCCAGCTGAAGCTGCGGATGCTGGCGGTCTGACGGACGGCCCGGTCGCCGTAGAACGTACGTGTCGCCCCGTCCGGGCGGTCCCCCTCCGCGGGCTGTCGGGGGTGGGGACCAGGCGGGGCGACATGTCGCTTCCTGGACTTGTTCACGTGGCCTGTCCCACCGGTGAGCGCACCCTCCCCCGAAGGGTGGCCATCACCAATCCGTTGGTTCCCCCCTGTAATTCCTATGAGTTTCCTGCCATGAAACAGCGGGATTCCGTCCTGTCCCCGGCTTCCCCCGACCCCCCAGGGCGTGTGCCGCGCCGGCTCGCGGCCACCCGAACCTGCGTTCAGCAGTCCCCCAGCTCGGCGCGAAGGCGCGTGAGCGTGCGGGACAGGAGCCTGGACACGTGCATCTGGGAGATGCCGAGCTCGATGGCGATCTGGGACTGCGACATGCTCTGGAAGAACCGCATCATGAGGATCTTGCGCTCGCGGGCCGGCAGCCTGGACAGCAGCGGCCGCAGGGCCTCGCGGTACTCGACGCCTTCCAGCGCCTGGTCCTGGTAGCCCAGGCGGTCCGCGAGCGTGCGCTCCTCGGTGCCGTCGGGGGCGTCGAGCGAGGACGGGGCGTACGCGTTGGTGGCCTCCAGGCAGGCGACCACCTCTTCGTGGGTCACCTGGAGGTACGCGGCCATCTCGGCCACCGTCGGGGCGCGGTCGTTCGCCTGCGACAGCGTCTCGATCGCCTCGGACAGCGACAGCCACAGCTCCTGCACGCGGCGCGGCACGCGCAGCGACCAACCGCTGTCGCGGAAGTACCGCTTGATCTCACCGATGATGGTGGGCATCGCGTACGACGGGAACTGCACGCCGCGGTGGGGGTCGAAGCGGTCGATCGCCTTGATCAGGCCGATGGTGCCGACCTGTACGACGTCCTCGTGCGGCTCGTTGCGGTGCCGGAACCGGTTCGCCGCGTAGCGCACGAGCGGGAGGTTCTGGCGGATGAGCCGGTCGCGGATGTGGGCGTGTTCCGGGGTCCCGCGCTCCAGTTCGGCGAGCCGTACGAACAGCACGGCCGACATCCTGCGGACGTCGGAACTGTCGCGTGGCCCGTCGGGATCGGGCTCGAGTGTGTCGAGTGGCCCCGGGTCGTCGGCCGTCGGGAGTGCGGCCGACCGCCGCCCGATCGGGACCTCGGGGAGAGTGCGAGGCGCTAGTTCGTCGTGAACGTGCTGGGTGTCGAGCAGAGCGGACATCCGTACCTCATCGCGGGATCGTCTAGAACCGGCAGTGCTTTCCGGACTGGCCGGATCGATACCGGTCGGTGTCCATCAGATCAATACCAGAAGGCGCGTCCTTATCAAACCGCTTCGGGTAAACCAGACATTTACCATCAAAATTCTTCATATCACACAGCCTCGGGTAGGGTACAGATCAAATCAAGGCGAATGTCGATCAAGATACGTAGTTGTTTATGCTCACGAGTGGCACGAATCGGCAGTTATTGCTATAGGTGTGTTGTCCAACGGATCAGGTATCCGCCGCGTAACCTTGCGCGACATATGCCACCGGGGAGAGTGGCCGCGCGATGCACGATCCGTACTCGGGGTGGGGGGCTCGCGGCGGATGCGCGTCCTGGGCATCGCGTCACCACCGAGGAGGCAGCGCATGGGGGACGAACGGGGGAACGGATTCCCGGCAACCCCTCGAACCGGAGTCGCCGCGATGAGCGCCGCCGCCCGCGCGGGGGCACCGCGCCCGAACGGCGGCCATGTACCTGCCTGGTCGTGGCCCGGCCTCCAGGAACCGCTCGAACCCCTGCTGCTCGACCTCGTCGAGACCTGCGGCCGAGAGTCGCAGGTCGGCGTCGTGATGCTGCACCTGTGGCATGAGGACATCGCCGAACTACGCGGCGTGGCCGGACTCGTCATGGACTTCGTCGGCCCGCCCACGACCGCGCACCTGTGGTGCCGCATCCTGCTCGACGAGCACCTGCCGGTCACCGAAGCGCTGCGCACCCGCCGGGTCGTCACGGTGGAGGACCAGGTCGCCGGCGCCGCCCGCTACCCGCGCCGGGAGGTGCAGACCTGGGGCGGCCGCACCGGATCGTGCGTCGCGGTGCCGCTGGCCGGGCCGATAGGCGCCCCCGCGCGCGAGGAGCCGATACGCGGCGTACTGACCGTCGCGTTCCGCGATCCGATGCGGTTCGACCCGCGGCTGATCGCGCGCGTGCGGGCGTTCGCCGAGCTGATCGGCGAGGAGGTCGCGGGCATCGGTGAACTCCCGCTGGCCGAACCGTTTCGCCGGGGGCGCGCCAACGGAGCGGCCGGTGCGGCCAACTCCGGTGCCGCGGCCGGTCGTACGTCGGCGCCCGACCGGGTGGCCGCCGGCCCCGCGCCCGCCCCGCCTGTACGGCGTTCCCGCCGGTCACGCTCCGGCCCCGACCTCCAGTCCACCCTGGAAGCCCTGGACGCGGCCGGCACCGGGACGTTCGACTGGGACCTGGTCAGCGGCGAGATCGTGCTCGGCACCCGGCTCGGCGGCCTGCTCGGCTCGCGCGGCGCGTACGTCGGACCGATCGAGGCGGTGCTTTGCGCGCTGCACCCGGAGGACTACCCCGGGTTGCGGATGAGCCTGGCCGAGGCGTTCGCGAGCGACGGGCGGCTCAGCTCCGGGCACCGCATGCTCGACCCCGACGGCGGCCCGCACCGCTGGGTCGAGGTGCGCGGCAGCGTGGTCAACGAGTCGGGCGGCCGGTCGCGCCGCCTGCGCGGCGTCGTCACCGATGTGACCGAGGCGTCCGACCTGCGGCTGAGCCTCGCGCGACAGGCCGAGGAAGTCGAGGCGCTGGTCATCGTGGTCGACGAGGAGTGGCGCGTCGTCTACTGCAACAGCCCCAGCGAGCAGCTCTTCCGCCGGCCCCGCGCCGAGATTCTGGGCAGGCCGTTGCACGCGCTGCTGCCCGAGGCGCGCAGCCACGGGTGGGGGCGCCACCTGTTCGCCGCGCTCCAGGAACGCCGCCCGCAGTCGTTCATCCTGCATGTGCCGGGCGAGGACCGGTGGTTCCGGGTCCGGGCGTACCCGAGGCCCGACCAGATGCTGCTGTTCTGCGTCGACATCACCGACGAGCGGCGCGAAGAGGCGCAGCGGCGCGAGGCCGCCCAGCTGGCCGCCGCGCAACAGGCGCGAATCCAACTGCTCACCGCGGCACTTGCCGAGTCCCTGACCGTACGTGACGTGGTGCGTGCGGCGCGTCGGCTGCCCGCCGTGTGCGGCGCGGACGGCCTGGTGGTCGGCATGGTGCAGGACGGCCGCCTGCGGGTCGTCGGCCACGCCGGGTATCCGCCGCGCGCCGCGACCGGCTACACGGCCTGGGAGCTCGACGAGGACGCGCCCTTCGTCGAGGCGGTACGCCGCCGCAGCGCCTTCGCGATCACCTCGCGCACCGAATACCTGCGCCGCTACCCGCACTTGGTGGACCTTGCGGGGGCGGCCGGCAAGCAGGCGTGGGTCTTCCTGCCGCTGGTCGCCTCGGGGGAGGTCGTCGGCACGGCGGTCCTCTCCTACAACCGCGAGCGGCAGTTCGACGCCGACGACTACCGCCTGTTCGGGCAGTTGCGCGCACTGCTGGCCCGCGCGCTGCACCGCGCGCGGCGCTACGACGACGAGCACGCGATGTCGTCGGGCCTCCAGCGCGGCCTGTTGCCGGGACGCCCGGCACGCGTCGCGGGTCTGACGGTCGCGACGCGCTACATTCCCGCGACGGTCGGCATGCAGGTCGGCGGCGACTGGCACGACGTGATCTCGCTGCCGGGCGGACGCGTGGGCCTGGTGATCGGCGACGTGCAGGGGCACGGCGTGGACGCGGCGGCGATCATGGGCATCCTGCGTACCGCGGTCCTGGCGTACGCGGTCGAGGGTCACGAGCCGGCCGAGGTGGTGCGCCGTACCAACGCGCTCACCGCGGGGCTCGGCACCGACCTCTTCGCGACGTGCGCGTACGTGGAGTTCGACCCGCGCACCGGGCGCGCGGTCGTGGTGCGCGCCGGCCACCAGCATCCGGCCGTGCTCGGGCGCGCGGGGACGCTGCTGGTGGACGTGCCGGGCGGGCTGCCGCTCGGCATCGACACCGACGCGCGCTACCCGGCCACCGAACTGGTGCTGGAGCCCGGCGACATCCTGGTGCTCTGCACGGACGGGCTCGTCGAGTCGCGCGGGCTCAGTCTCGACGACGGTGTGGCGTGGATGTTGGAGACCTTGGAGCACGGCCGGGGCATGACCCCGGACGGGCTCGCGGGACACCTCATCGCCCGGCGTACCGGCGAACTGGGCGACGACATCGCGCTGTTGCTCGCCCGGTACGACGGCGTGGACGGCTGACCGGCCGACCCCTCCCGGCCGGATCCCGGCCGCCGACCCTGACGCGTCTACGCCGACCCGCCGCCCCCGACTCGCCTGCTACGCGGACAAGTCCGCGCGCAGCCGGGCCAACGCGCGGGCCAGCAAACGCGATACGTGCATCTGGGAGATGCCGAGGCGCTCGCCGATCTGCGACTGCGTCATGTTGCCGAAGAACCGCAGCATGATGATCTGCCGGTCGCGCGGTGGCATCCGGGCCAGCAGCGGGCGTAGCGCCTCGCGGTACTCGACGCCGTCCAGCGCCTCGTCCTCCTGGCCGAGCCGCGCGATCAGCGCGTTGTCGCGGTCGTCGTCGAGGTCGTGCGCGTCGAGGGAGGCGGGCGAGTAGGCGTTGGCGGCCTCCATGCCCTCCAGGATCTCCTCGACGGACATGCCCAGGTGCGTGGCGAGTTCGACGACGGTGGGCGCGCGGTCATGCTTGTGCGAGAACTCCTCGGTGGCCTCGGCAAGTGCGAGGCGCAGCTCCTGGAGACGGCGGGGGACGCGGACGCTCCACGACGTGTCGCGGAAGAACCGCTTGATCTCGCCGATGATCGTCGGGACCGCGTACGTCGGGAACTCCACGCCGCGGTGCGGGTCGAAGCGGTCGATCGCCTTGATCAGGCCGATGGTGCCGACCTGGAGGACGTCCTCGTACTGGTCGGTCCGGCTGCGGAAGCGGTTCGCCGCGAACCGCACCAGCGGCAGGTTGAGTTCGACGAGGGTGCTGCGCACGTAGGCGTGCTCGGGGGATCCCTCCTCGACCTCCGACAGACGCAGCAGCAGGGTGCGCGACAGCACCCTGGTGTCGAGCGGGGCCTCGGAGGCGGCCGGGGCGGTGCGTGGCGCCGTCCCGGGGGTGTCCGGGGCGACGGACCCGTCCCGCACGGCCGGCACGGTGGCCGAGCCGGAGCGGGGGAGAGGCACGGAAACGGGTTGGGGTGCGGAGTCAGCCTCGGCGGCATCCACCGCGGACGCATCGCGTAGCAGCACTGGAGAGCCCACCTCCTCATCGGAGCCGAACCTGGTCGGCCGTCCGTCAGGTCCGGGCGGCCGTCGTTCGCTACCCACATACCGGTGTGCGCGGCGGCCAAACCCCTTGCGACATCCTGGATTTGTCAGGTGAAGCGCGTCAACTCGGACGTAGGCCACCGGGCAACCGGTGATGAAGCGGGCAAATGCTGTGCCGAACGAGCCGGAAATCGCGGCAAGTTACCCGTGGGTCGGGGTCGTTCGGACCGCGCCGTCAGCTCTCCAGGTCGGCGACGACCCACGTCGCGAACTCGCGCCACCGCCCGGCGGCGGCCTGGTGGTCCGGGTGCGCGATGTAGCGCTGGAGGGCGTCGCGGTCCTCGACGTCGCACACGATGGCGTAGTCGTACGCGATGTCCCGCACGGTGATGTTCCACCCGCACTGCCACGACTTGAGCTCGGGGATCACGCCGTCCAGCGCCGCGAACGCCTCGTGCCCCGCGACCACGCGCGGCTCGTCGCGCGAGACACCCTCGTCCAGCTTGAAGAGCACCAGGTGACGGATCATGTCTCGCCTACTCCTTGGAATCGAACATCAGGTCGCACATCCGGACATAGATCGTGTCCGGCCACGGAACATACTGCACGTCCTTGAGGGAGTCCTCGGTGACGTTCGATTCCAGGATGAGCGTGCCGTGGCCGAGGATCCGGCCGGACAGCGAGCGCTGGAACTTGAGCTCCGTCACCTTGCCCAGCGGCACCATCAGCACGCGGCGGGTCAGCACGCCGTGGGTGACCATCACCCGCCGGTCGGTGACGAAGAAGTAGTCGTGCCGCCAGACCATGACATGCCAGCCGGCCCACAGGACCGCCGCGACGACCGCGGGCCACACCGCGAGGTGCACGACCGCGTTCTCCTCCGGGAAGTACCAGGCCATCGCGAGGGCGAGCGCGGCGGCGCCCAGCGCGGCCGCGCCGGGGCGGATGAGGATCGACCAGTGGCGGCGTACCGCCACGACGCACTTCTCGGCGGGCAGGAGGTACCGCTGCACGGTCTTGGGGGATATCGACGGGTCCAGCATCGGCGGCGGGTTCTCGCGGTCTCGGGCGGCGGGGTTTCCGGGGGCGGCTGCGGGTCGGTCCGGCTCAGTTCGCCAGGTTGCCGATCTGGTTGCCGACCCACTTGGAAGCCGAGGAAATCGCCGAGAACCACTGCGCGATCAGGTCGCTGGCCTTGTCCGGTGTGGCGATGATCGTATAGACGACGAAGCTTATGAGCAGTACGCCGAAGATCTTCTTGGCCTGCACCTGCATCGTCCTGCCTCCCCTGAGGAGCGCCGCCCGACGCTCACCCTCATTGATACCGGTCCCTGCGGACTGCGGCGAGCCTCCACGCCGTTCGTGCCGGGGAAGCGAAACGGGGCGGTACGAGTATGCACCGCAATGACCCGTAAGTCCGTCCGCCGGGCGCGGCGGTAGCCGTAAAGAGATCCCCAAAGAGGCCGGGAACGACAAGAAGAGGGAGCGGCCGCGGGGGGAATCGGTCGCTCCCTCTTCTCTGCAGGGGACCCGGCCGGAGCAACGGTGGGTCGAACCGTCGCAGGCATCGGCCTGGAGTCCCGGGGTGCCGACGGGGCTCCTGCCCAGCCCCGGGCACACCATCAAGCATGCGCCGTACCGGACGGTTGTGCATCCGGCGGACGTCCCGCTTTCGCGGGGTCTTTGGTCCTTCGCCGGGTCAGCCGGCGGTGCCGTACAACCGGTCGCCCGCGTCGCCGAGGCCGGGCACGATGTAGCCGTGCTCGTTCAGCCGCTCGTCGACGGCGGCGGTCACCACGGTCACCGGCACCTCGGAGTCCGCGAACGCCTTGCGCATCACCTCGACGCCCTCCGGGGCGGCGAGCAGGCACAGCGCCGTGACGTCGCGGGCGCCGCGCTCGATCAGCAGGCGGGTCGCGGCGACCAGGGTGCCGCCGGTGGCCAGCATGGGGTCCAGCACGTACGCCTGCCGCCCGGTGAGGTCGTCCGGCATGCGCGTCGCGTACGTCGACGGCTGCAGCGTGCCCTCGTCGCGGATCATGCCCAGGAAACCGACCTCGGCGGTGGGCAGCAGCCGCACCATGCCGTCGAGCATGCCGAGTCCGGCGCGCAGGATCGGCACCACGAGCGGGCGCGGGTACGAGAGCTTCACGCCGGTGGTCGCGGACACCGGGGTCCGCAGGTCCACCCGGTCCACCCGGACGTCGCGGGTCGCCTCGTACGCCAGCAGCGTGACGAGCTCGTCGGCCAGCCGCCGGAAGGTCGGCGAGTCGGTGCGCTCATCGCGCAGGGTCGTGAGCTTGTGCGCGACGAGGGGATGGTCGACGACGTGAATCCGCATGGTGAGACAGTATCCGCTCACCCGCACGGATCTGGACTGCGGTGGCGTAAAACCCGCTGAACGGGCAGGTTAAAGGGAGTCGGGACGAAACACGACAGGGACGCGAGGGGACCCATGGCCCAGCCAAGGCGCAGCACGGCACGGACCCGTACGGCCGCAAACCCTGCCACCAGCCCGCCTTCGACCGCTCCCGAAAGCCCGTCAGGCGAGGCTCCGGCGCCGGCCTCGGGTACCGCCTCCGGGCGCCGGCCCGCCGCGCGCGGCGGTGCATCCGAGACATCGGGCAAGGCCGCTTCCCAGGCCGACCCCCCGGCCAGGTCCACCCGCGCGCGGCGCGGCGGCTCCGCCAAGCGCGTGAACAAGGCCACCGGCAAGGCGGCGAAGTCCGCGAACCCGCCGGCCGCCGCGGCCGCCGACCCGGCCACCGGCGCGACCGGCAACAGGACCGCAGACAGAACCGCCGACAGAACCGCCGACAGGACTGCCAAGTCCGCTCGCGCGTCCGCCTCTGCCGCCAACGGCGTCCGGCCCGCCACCACCGCGCGCGTGACCGACAGCGTGTCCGATCGGCCCGCGTCCGCCGTCGAGACCAGGGACGCCGCCGGCCCGGCCGCGCCGTCGCCCGCGTCCGCCGGAACGCGCCCGCGCCGCCGCGCGTCCGCCTCGCGCAAGACCTCCGTCCGGCGCCCTGCCTCCACCACCGCCGCGGTCGAGGACGGCAGGGCCCCGGTTCGCACCCCTGCGGACCGCACCCCCGCGGACCCGCTCGGCACCGACCCCGCCGACCTGTCCGCGACTGCTGTCCCCGCAGACTCCGCCGACCCCGTCGAGGGCGCGCCCCCGGGGGCGGGCCTGCCGTCGGTCGAGTCGGCCGTACGCGCACCGGAAGGCCGCCCGGAGGAGACGGACGCCGAACGGCGCCGCCGACGGGCCCTGTTCCTACGGGAGTTGGCCGAGGCGCACGAGCTCCGCGAGCGGATCCAGCCGCGGCGCACCCGGACCGCCCGGCTGCGCCAGATGATGCGTATGCGCACGTTCCGGTACTGATCCCGCCGTCCCGCACGCCCGAGCCCCGCGACGCACGCGTGACCCGGGCCGCCAATCCGCGCGCAGGCGCCCCCGTTTCTGCCACGATGCGTGAGGGAAGCACATCCGTGGTTCCGGGCCCGCGGGGATCCCGGCACGCGAGCCGGGGGACGGCGGAACCCGACAACACGGCAGGGCGCGCGGACCGGGAAGCCGGCCGCGCCGAGTCTGACGACCTGGGAGAGTCCGGTGGCGTACTTCGCCGCAGTGCTTGTGCGCACTGAGCACCAATGGGAGGCGCAAGAGGTCGACCTCGACGATGTCGAGGACCTCGACGCGATCGCCGATCTCGCACGCGCCTCGTCGGTCGACGAGGAACCGGTGTTGCTGCTCGTCGAGCAGGAGGACACCTGGTTCGCCGTCGTTCGCGTGGACGGCGAGGAGGATCCGCGCATCTACGTCTCCGACGCCGCCGCGGTCGCCCGCAGCGCCTACGGGGACACCCTGCTGACCGCCGAAGTGCTGGGCCACGACCCGGACGACGACGAAGAGGCCGCTCCGCCCGGCCCGGCCGGCGACGAGACGGTCCTCGCGGACCTCGGCGTCGACCCCGACGAGCTGACCGACCTCGGCGGCGGCGGCCGCCTGCCCGCCGACGCCCTCATCGTGATCGCCGAACGCCTCGGCTGCGCCGACGAGCTGGAGACCGTGCGTTGACGGTTCCGCCGGCCACCCCGGACCGGGACCGCAGAGGCCCGGTCCGGACCCGGTACGAACCGTGGATGCGCCTCGCCCTCGACGAGGCGCGCCGGGCCCCGGCCACCGGCGACGTCCCCATCGGGTGCGTCGTCCTCGACCGCGACGGCAAGGTCGTGGGCCGGGGCCGCAACGAGCGCGAGGCGTACGGCGACCCCACCGCGCACGCCGAAGTGGTCGCCCTCCGCGAAGCCGCCCGCACGGTCGGCGAATGGCGCCTGTCCGGCTGCACCCTCGTGGTGACCCTCGAACCGTGCACTATGTGCGCGGGCGCAATCGTGCTCGCCCGCGTCGACCGCGTCGTCTTCGGCGCCTGGGACGAAAAGGCCGGCGCCGCCGGCTCCCTCTGGGACGTCCTGCGCGACCGCCGCCTCAACCACCGGCCCGAAGTGGTCTCCGGCGTCCTGGAACAGGAGTGCGGCACCGTCCTCAGCACCTTCTTCCGGCAAACCGGTTTCGGGGCACGGGGTGACGTCGGGTAGGCTCTCCCTCGGTAGCGTGTCCGAGCGGCCTAAGGAGCACGCCTCGAAAGCGTGTGAGGGGGCAACTCCTCCGTGGGTTCAAATCCCACCGCTACCGCTCTCAGCAGCAAAACCGTCAGCCCCGACCGTACTCCGGTCGGGGCTGACGCCGTTTGGGCGAGCTTTCGTCTCGCTCCCGTCTCATGCGGCCCGGTCGATTGTCTGTCGGCCGGGTCTTCTCTTTTGCTTGGACTGCCGGGGCTGCTGTTTGGGTCAGGCGCGGCTTTGGGGGTGGGGGCGGCTGGTCAGGCGGCGGCGGAGGGGGACGGACCAGGAGGCGAGGACGCAGGCGACGGCGAGGAGTTGCAGGAGCAGGGTGTACCGCTCGGGGTAGACGACGCCCTCGATGTAGTGGTCGATGAACCCGGAGGGCGGGAGGCGGTTGCCGCCGGCCCGGTCGCGGGACCAGTTCTCGGCGGCGGTCAGCGGGCACTCGATGCCGGCGGTCAGGATGAGGACGCCCCACACTCCGGCGGCCAGGTGCGGCCAGAGCGCGCGGGGCCACCGCCAGGCGAGGAAGCCGCCGGCCACGACGTACACGAGGAAGGCGAAGTGCACGGCCATGGCCGCGTCGGCGAGGATGCGGTAGCCCATACCTCAGTCATGCCCCGCGGGGCGGGGCATGACGAGCGAGGAACGGTGGCCGGTTCGGGTCAGCAGTTCGCGGGGGCCGGGCCGACCGGTGCGGGGGCGGCCGGGGCGAGCGCCGCCGCGGCGGCGTCGGGGGTGGCCAGGGCCTGGAAGGTCTCGCCGAGGACGAGGTCGACGGAGGCGTCGGTACGCGCGTCCTCGACCGGCTGCATGCCCGCCGCGTGCGCGCCCACGACCGACGACGGGGACTTGCCGGGCACGCCCGCGCGGATCTGGCCCGGTCCGGGCATCACCGGCGACTTGGGCTGGCGCAGCGGGTCGTTGGCGACCGTGCCGATCACGAAGCCGCGCGCCTTGAGTTCGTCGGCGACGGTCTTGGCCAGACCGGTGCGGTCGGTCGCGTTGTAGACGTTGACCTTGATGGTGTTCGCGGCCGGCAGGTCGGCAGGGGCGCCGACCGGGGCACCGGTCTGGGCGACCGGCTGCGTGTTGGGCGGTGTCGGCGAGCCGGAGGGCTTCGGCGTGCACTGCTTGCCGGCGGAGTTGTTCTTGTCGTCCGCGGTGTAGTGGTAGACCGCCCAGGCACCCGTGCTCAGGACCGCGAGCGCGACGAGGCAGGCCACGATGACGGGCCACTTGCGCCGGCGGCGGGTCATCCGCGGGTACAGCTTGCCGGTGATCTTGTACTGCCCCCGCATTCCGCGGGGAGTGAGCATGCTCATCGACGCGCCCCCATCCTCCTCGCACCCCCGGCCACACGTGCGTGGTCAGGGCGGTCTGTTGCGTACCGGAACCGGCGTCGGTTCCAGCCCGCCGTGCTGCCGAGACTAACGCCGACCTGCGCGGATCCGCGCGGGGACGCGTCGTGTGCGACCGGGTTCTGCTGGGCCGTCAGGGTGAGCCCTGACGGGTGGTCCTGGGGTGGCTGCGCCGCGCGTACGACCGGGCCTCGGTGTCGTCGGGAGCCTGCCCGGACCGGCCCCGCGTCAGTCCAGTTCGAGCACGCGGGCGTGCAGGACCTGGCGCTGCTGCAGGGCGGCTCTGACCGCACGGTGCAGGCCGTCCTCCAGGTAGAGGTCGCCCTGCCACTTCACGACGTGGGCGAACAGGTCGCCGTAGAACGTCGAGTCCTCGGCCAGGAGCGTGTCCAGGTCGAGCTGTCGCTTGGTCGTGATGAGCTGGTCCAGGCGCACCGGCCGCGGGGCGATGTCGGCCCACTGGCGGGCACCCGACCTCCCGTGGTCCGGGTACGGCTTGCCGTCACCGATCCGCTTGAAGATCACAGGGGTCAGCCTACCGGGGCCGGGGTGTCTGCCGTCGCGCGCATCGGCTACTCGTTTCTGCGCGAGCTCGGTTCGGGGGCGACCCGAACGGGCGCGCCGGGTGGCCCGGCCGGATCGCCAAATGGGATATTTCTCGCGTAATGGTACGAATGGATGGCGACGCTGGAGGAGACCCATGGCGGCCAAGGGCGGCAGCGACGGCACGGCGGCACCGGACTCCCCGGAGAATTCCGCGAAAACTTCAGAGGCGGTCGCCACGGTCGGCGCCGGATACGCCTTCACCGGCCCCGCCCTCGACCTCGGCGCCCTCGTCGTGGACGGTACGGGCCACCCCGAAGCGCAGATCCGCATCCCGCTCGGCATGCTCAACCGCCACGGCCTGGTCGCGGGTGCGACCGGCACCGGCAAGACCAAGACGCTCCAGCTGATCGCGGAGCAGTTGTCGGCGCAGGGCGTCCCGGTCTTCCTCGCCGACATCAAGGGCGACGTGTCCGGCATCGCGCAGCCCGGCGAGGCCAACGACAAAGTTGCCTCGCGCGCCGCCGACGTGGGGCAGGACTGGCAGCCGCACGGCTACCCGTGCGAGTTCTTCTCGCTCGGCGGCCTGGGCCCGGGCATCCCGATCCGCGCCACCGTCACCTCCTTCGGTCCGACGCTCCTGGCGAAGATCCTCGACCTCAACGAGACGCAGGAGTCGTCGCTCGGCCTGGTCTTCCACTTCGCCGACCAGCGCGGCCTGGAACTGCTCGACCTCAAGGACCTGCGCGCGGTCATCCAGTTCCTCACCTCCGACGAGGGCAAGGAGGAGCTGAAGAACATCGGCGGGCTCTCGGCCGCCACCGCGGGCGTCATCCTGCGGTCGCTGATCACCCTGGAGAACAGCGGCGGCGACGTGTTCTTCGGCGAGCCCGAGTTCGACACCGCCGAGCTGCTGCGCACCACCCCCGACGGCAAGGGGTTGGTGTCCGTCCTCGAACTTCCCGCCGTGCAGGACAAGCCGCAGCTCTTCTCCACGTTCCTGATGTGGCTGCTCGCCGACCTGTTCGCGGACCTCCCGGAGGTCGGCGACCCGGACCGCCCCAAGCTGGTGTTCTTCTTCGACGAGGCGCACCTGCTGTTCACGGGCGCGTCGAAGGCGTTCCTGACCGCGATCACCCAGACCGTGCGGCTGATCCGCTCGAAGGGTGTCGGCATCTTCTTCGTGACGCAGACGCCGAAGGACGTGCCCTCCGACGTGCTCGCCCAACTCGGCAACCGCGTGCAGCACGCGCTGCGCGCCTTCACCCCCGAGGACGCCAAGGCGCTCAAGGCCACGGTGTCGACCTTCCCCAAGTCGTCGTACGACCTGGAGGAGGTCCTCACACAGATGGGCACCGGCGAGGCGGTCGTCACGGTCCTGTCCGAGAAGGGCGCCCCGACGCCGGTCGCGTGGACCCGCCTGCGTGCCCCCGAGTCGCTGATGGCGCAGATCGACCCGGCCGCGATGCAGGCGATCGTGAACGCGTCGCCGCTGCTCGGCAAGTACGGGACGGCGATCGACCGGGAGTCGGCGTACGAGAAGCTCACCGCGTCCCAGCAGGCCGCGGCGGAGGCGGCCGCCGCCCAGGCCGAGGCCGAGCAGCGGGCGAAGGCCGAGGCGCCGTCGTCCGCGCCGTCGTCCGCGCCGTCGTCCGCGCCGTCGTCGCGGCGTCAGAAGCAGGAGCCGAGCGCGGTCGAGTCGGTCCTCAAGAACTCGGCCGTCAAGGGCATGCTCAACACCGCGGTACGCGAGATCACCCGCAGCCTCTTCGGCACCGCCAAACGCCGCCGCTGACCGCGCCCCCCGCGGGGCGACAGGGCGGCGCCGGGAGTTTTCCACAGCTGTGGACAGGCGATCGGCGTGATCGCGGTGGACGGGCATACTCGGACCAGCCCGTCGCCCTGCCGGAATCGGGGGATCATGAGCGCCATCGCGTCGTCCACCAGCGCGTCGTCCACCAGCGCGCCACCCGTCAGCCTGCTGCTCGCCGCGCTCGCCGAGCGCGAACCGGCGCATGCCCGCGCGGCGTTGACCCGCATGACCGCGTTGTACGGCGCGGGCGCCCTCGCGCACCAGCTCGCCGCCCACACCCCGGTGCCCGACGGGTTCGTGGCCGTCGTCGCGGAGGCGGGCGGCGACGAGGAGCGTGCCGCGCTGGCGTGCAACGCGTGTCTGACGCCGCATCAGCTCAGGACGCTGATCGAGGCCGGCGGTGAGGCGGTCGTGCGTGCCGTCTTCTCGCCGCCCGAGCCCGAGGACATGCACCGGCGCGTGGCGACATGGGACCAGGCGGTCGCCGCGGCACCGTTCGACGAAGGCGACCCGCGCGGCCCGGCCGATCTCGCCCGGGACCGCATCCGCGAGTCCACCTGCACACGCGACGAAGCGCTGGAACTGCTCACCGCACACCCCGAGCTCACCTACAGCGCCCGCGTGCGTCCGCACTACCGGCAGCGGTCCGCCGTCGCCACCCTCGACCTCGCGCCGCTGCTGCACCGCCCCGACCGGAGCTGGCGCTCGGTCGACCACCTGGTGGAGCCGGCGAGGGAGGTGCTGGCCTGGGGCGCGGCCACCGCCGACGACCTCGCATCGCACCTGCGTCCCGCGCTCGTCGCCACCCAGGCGCTTGCGCGCCTGACCCGCGACCATGCGCCGACGCTGCACGACGACAACGCGGCCAACGCGGTCGTACGCCCGCTGCTGCACAGCACCGTCAAGGCCGACCCACACGCGTGGGCGCGCCTCGCGGTCATCCTCGGAACCGCCGACGGCACACTGCCCGAAGCCCTGGCCGCGGCGGCCGAGGACCCTTCCCCCACACCGCAGATCTCGCCGCCCGCCCGCGTCCGGCCCGCTCTCCTCTATCTGTTGCGGCGACTCGACGCGGACGACGTCGGCGTCCTGCTCCCGCACATGACGGAGGAAGTGGCCGCCGACCTCATCCCCGGCAACGTAGCGATAGCGCCGGGCCTGCTCGAACTGGCGCACAGCACCGGCCACCGGGTGCTGCTGCGCAAGATCGCCTCGCACCAGCACCTGCGCGACGAGCAGGCCCGGCGCATACAGGCGTACGAGGACGCCGAGTTCGACCGCATCCTCGCCTGGAACAAGGCGGGGGTCAGTGCCGCCCTCCGTCGCGAGGTGTTCGCCGGGCACTCCCCGACGAGCGGCGTGCGCAGGCCGATGGATCCGGAGTTGCGGCAGCGGGTCGTCGACGAGCCGAAGCACATCGAGGCGACGACGCTGGTGTTCTGCGGTGATCCCGCGGTGGTGTGCCAGGCGCTGCCAGAGTGCCGCAAGTTGCGCCGCATCGACCTGATCGACGTCCTGCTCAGCGTGTGGGAGCGCGTGGGCCCAGGGGAAGTGGCGGGCGTGCTCACGTCGGTGCCCGAGGCGTTCCCGAAAGCAGTGCGCTCGGTGGCGGACGAAGCACTCGCGCAAGGGTCGACCGACCGGCTGACCGAGGCACGCGCCCGGTTCGAACGGGGCAGGCGCGGACCGGCCAAGCCGCCGCCCGAGCCGGAGGCGTGGGACCTGCCCGCGGCCGAGCGGATCCGCGAACACCCGCTGCCGCAGACCGGTTACGACGAGTGGACGCGTGCTCTGCCGCCCGAGGACCCGGTGCTGATCGGCCGCCCGGCAATCGCGGCGCTGCAATCACTGCGCTGGCACTGCCGGGACGGGGCCGGGCCGCAGGTGCGCGCGACCATCGCCGACGGCGTCCTCGTGCCGCTGGGCACCGATCCCGAGGCGTGGGCCGTGTTCGCGCAGCTTCTCCCGGACTTCGAGGGGACGCTGCCCGAACTGGCCGCGTTGTGCGCAGCCGCCGTACACCGCCCGGGGTGAGACCGCAGTGAAACCGGGATGCGTCGGGCGCGCGGGGTCAGGCGGGACCGGAGACGGGGACGGATCCGTCCGGCACCGCGACCGCAGAGCGCACGGCAGGGCGGCCCGGGCTGAGGTTGATGCGGGCCGGGTTGATGCGGGCCGGGGTGATGCCGACCGTGTTGGGGAGTGCGGCCGGGACGCCGCGAGTCGAGACGGGCCGCGACAAGGCGGCCCGGGGCGCTACGGCGCGGCCGTTCGTGTAGCGGGCCGGGCGAACCGACCCGCTACGTGCGCTACTTGCGCGGCATCCGGGCGAACGCGTCGATCCAGAACCGCTGTTTCTCGGCCGACTGGCCGACCAGGTAGCTCGACCGCAGTTTCGGCGGCAGGCACGCCAGGAGCCGGGCGACCGTGTCGATGTGCTCGCGCAGCTGCGACAACTCCGCGTTCGCCAGCACCTGGTGCACGGTGTCGGTGTCGTTCGTGCCCTCGCCCGACACCTCGTTGCCGGCGCGCAGGCGTTCCTCCCACGCCTCCAGATCGTCGGTCAGGTCGCCGAGCCCGGTCCGCGGCTTGTCGGCGAGCCTGGCCTCCAGCGCGTTGAGCGGCACCGGCGCGTACTCGCCGTCACCGAGGTAGACCTTGGCCATCTCCAGGTTCATGCCGCGGCGGTGCAGCTTGATCAGCCGCTCCAGGGTGCGCTTGGTGATCCACTCGCGGCCCTCGTCGTCGATGTCGGACTTCCACCACTCCAACACCGTCTCGGCGATCGGGCCGTACGTCGCGATCAGCCACTCGTTCGCCGGGATGTCCTCCGGCCGCACCTGCAACGACGCCGTGAAGCGGGTGGCCTGCGCGATGTTGTTGCGCGCCACCAGCATCTTGCGGCCCAAGTGGTACGGCGGGTTCTGCAGCGCGATCTGAGCCCGCAGCCCCGGGATCCGCCGCCCGGCGATCGACCACTCCTGGGTGATCTCCATCAGCTTGGCGAACGCCGACTTGTCCTTGGGCCGGTTGTACTCGTCCCAGACGATGACCTTGTCGCCGGGCGCGGTGAACCGCTGCGCGAGCAGGTTGTCCAGCGAGCCGTCGACGGTCGGCACCGGGGCGCACAGGTCCTCGACGTTGGTGACCGGGAGCGAGAAGTAGATGGGGTCGTGGCCCAGCTCCTCGCGTACCACCTCGCGCACGATCTCGGTCTTGCCGCAGCCGGGAGGCCCCTGGATGAGGACGGCCCAGCGCCGCGCGACCGCTTCGCGGACCACCCGGCGCACCGCGTCGGGGGTGTGCTCGGGGTTGCGTACGCCGAGGGCCGCGGCGATGCGGTCCAGCGTCTCGTCGGTCCGGTCCGGGCCCGCGCCGCCGTCCTTGAGCGCCTCCACGAGCCGCAGCCGCTCGCCGTTGAGCAGCGGCAGGCCCCACTCCAGCGGGAACCCGGCCAGGGCGCAGTCCATGATGTGCTCGAGCGTGCGCGGCGACAGCAGTTGCCGCAGGGCCGGGGACAGGCCGGTCCAGATCCGGAACACGCCGGACAGGTCGGTGTGCGCGAAGCGTTCGGCAAGCTTGATGCGCCACGAGGTGTCGGTCGCGCTGATCTTCACGGTGACCATGCGGTCGAGGATCGCCAGGTCGCTGCGCCGGGTCGCGGTCTCGGTGAGCGACTCGTTGTCGGTCAGGAAGACCCCGATGCAGCCGAGTTCGCGCAGGTCGAACTCGCCGAGCGTCCAATTGCACGCGACCTGCATCAACTGCGACTGGATGGTCTCGCCGGCCTGCAGGGCGTCGTCGATGAGCAGCACGAACTTTCCGCCGGGCCGGAGCTGACGCATGATCAGCTGACGCAGCACCAGTTCGTTCGTGCGGGGGTCCCGGACGGGGGTGTTGACCAGCAGGTCGTCCGGGGTGAGGTTTGCGGCGGGGACGAACACGAGCGTGGTGTCCGGGTATTTGTCCGGGATGTGGGTGAAGAACGTCGCCGTCTTGCCGATGCCGTGCTCACCGAAGATCTGGCCGGTCTGGCCGAGCTCGATCATCGCGTCGATGAACTCCTCGAGCTTCGAGACGCCCTTCCAGCCCTTCGGCGGCTCGGGGAAGGTCGCGGTGGCCTTCCAGCGCGGGCGGGCGGTCCGTCCGCCGGTCTGCGGGGTGTCGGCGGTGATCGTCATGGGTCCTTCCGCAAACGGGGGTTCGGGATGCGCGTGCCGGGTCGGGGAGCGGCCGGGGAGCGGCCGGCGTGCCGGGCCGTGGGACGCGGCCCGGGTCCGGTCACCGGTCTCCGGTGAGAACACGGTGGCACGCCATCGGCGGGTTGTGGCTCTCGGGCCACTCGTCGCCGCCTTCGGTGATGAGCCAGATCCACTTGTCGGGTTCGGCCGGGGTGATGTGCGGCGCGTATCCGTCGGTGAGCATGAGCACCGCGTCGGCGGTGTCCTCGAAGCGCTGCCCGGCGACCGCCAGGCGCCCTTCGACGTAGTCCGCGACCTGCTGGAAGTCGGTTCCGCCGCCGCCGTAGACGCGCTCCCCGGGCTTGAACGGCATGAGCGCGCCGTCGAAGCTGAGCCAGTGCGCCTCCACGCCGTCGGTGTGGCCGACCAGTTCGGTCAGCCAGTCGACGACGTGCGCGGGCATGGAGCCCGATGTGTCGTACGCCACGACGACCACCTTGGTGCGCTCCTGGCCGCGCCGCGCGAGCATCGGGTCGTGGCCGAGGGTGGCCAGCAGCGCGCCGCGCTTCTTCGGGTACACGAGGCGTTCGCCGTCGCGCAGCTTGGACGCCAGGACGTCGACGAGCCACTGCTGCCACCAGTCCACGCGCCTGGTCTTCTGCGTCTCGCCGCGCAGGAACCCCGCGCCGAGGTCGCCCCAGAGCCGGGACACGTTGTCGGTCGCGCCGTCGGTGCGCTTGAGGAGTTCGAGCAGTTCCTCACGGGCCAGGCGCACGCCGCGGCGGGCAGCCAGCAGGACGGCGCGCAGCACCTCGGAGGAGATGCGCGCGGTGGTCTCGGCGTCGAGGCCGTCGCCCTCGCCCGTGCCGTCGCCGAGCACCAGGTGCACGCACAGCGGCGGGGGGACGGGCGGGTCCTTCATGCGCTTCAGCTCGGCGTACACGAGCGCGTCGGTCTCGATGAACTGGTCGTACGCGAGCGGTTCGAGGCCCTGTGCGGTGAGGTCGTCGACGTACGCCTGGTGCACCTTGCGCGGGTCGACACCGGTCGGTTCCTCGGTCTCCTCGCCGGTCTCCGGGTCGGTGCGCCGGATGGTGGGCAGTTGGTCGCGCCCGAGCCTGCGCATGGCTACGTGGTTGATGGTCACCTCGCCCGCGAGCGTGAACACCGGGTCGGCGCGCAGCTCGGGGTCGGCGAACAGGTGGCGCTGGATGAGGTGGCGGGCCTCGTGGAACAGCACGAACTTGACGCCGTCGAGTCCGAGCGCGACGAAGAAGTCCGGGTTGTACAGCAGCAGGCACGTTCCGTCACCGGAGGCCATGACGGCCGCGGTGTCGATCGCGGTGGTGGGGATCTGGTGGTGGCACTTGGTGTAGAGCCACGACGCGACCACGCTCGCCTGCATGCCGAAGTCGAGGAGCGCCTGCTCCTTGAGTTCGAACGCCTTGGCCACCGTGGCCTCGTCGGCGGGCTGGTACGCCTCCAGGGCGCGCCGGTCGGTCAGCTCGACGACCAGCGGTTTCGCCTTGTCGGTCGATCCGTAGGCCATGCCGGTCACCTCCCTTCGCGCTGGGTCGATCGTTCCAGGCACGTGTGACACCCGTCCAAGCAATTGACGCGGGAAAGGCCCGGTCAGTTGCCGTCAGGCGGTGGGCGCGGTGGCCGCCGCCACGGTGGCGAGGAGTTCCGGGAGGGTCCCGGTGAACTCGCCCAGCAGGGCCGCCGCGACGGCCCAGGTGTCCGGCCGGTCGGCGGTCAGGCGCGCCGCCTCGTCGGCCAGGTGCCCGCGCAGCTTGCCCAGTTCGTACGGGTATGCCCCGATCAACCGCAGTACGGACCGCGCCGGGCGCCCGAGCGCGAACACGTCCTCGGCCGTCACCGCGCCGGATTCCAGGCATCGGGCGGACCACAGGAGGTCCGGGTGCAGGCGCCCGTCCATCCAGACCGGGACCACCGGCAGCAGGCCGAGTGCGGCCGTCGCCCAGGTCCGCGACCGCGGCGCGAGCACGAACGGCACGGCGGTCGTGCCGTCGTCGGCGCGGAGCAGGGCGATCGCCACGGCGTCCGGCAGGTCCGGGTGCTCGGCCAGCAGTTCGCGGGAGCGGACCGGCAGGCGTCCGGTCAGCACGAGCGACTGGATCTCCTGCCACGGCGGCGGCTCGTCGCGCTCCAGCTGGGCGTGCACGGCCTCCGCGGTCCCGTGCTGGAGGTCGTGCACGGCCTGGGCGCGGTCGAGTGCGGCCAGGCGCCGGCCCAGCGCGCGGGGGCCGCGGACGGCGAGGGTGCGCCGGATCGCGGTGCCCAGCAGCGGGTCGAGCGGCCCGTGCCGGCCGGACAGCTCGGCGAGTTCGGTGATCCGGCCGGTTTCGGCGAGGAAGCGGCAGGCGGTGATCTGGTGCGCGGTGGTGAGGGGCCTGCGCAGCGCGGCCGGCACGAGGTCCGCGTCGCGGGTGTGCACGGCGAACCGCATCGCGCTGCCGCCGCCGGGCCTTCGGGAGCCTTCGCCGCGCAGGTAGGACCGGACGTCGGGGTGCAGCGGGACACGCCCGCCACCGGCCTGGGGGGAGTGCGGGGTGCCGGCGGCGATCTCGTACCAGGTCCGGCGCGGTACGTCGCTGCCGCGCAGGAGCGTGGCGTTGACCGACGGGTCGTCACGCCGCAGCAGACAGGCGCGCGTTCGGTCGTGGTGCGCGTGGTGCGGGACGAACACCTCCAGCACCTCCGGTCCCGCGTGGTCGAGGAAGGCGTCGACCAGGGCGTCCGGCAGCGGCTTCTGGATGTCGTAGTGCGCGATCTCCCCGAGGTCGTGCGGGTCCAGCGCGCCGAGGATGCCGGACATCGCGGCCGGGTCGGCGAAGCGCAGCAGATGCACGAACGGCGAGGTGGAGACCTGTTGCGTGTGCGGCCAGGGGCGTTGCGGGTACGGCGGCGCCGGTGCCGTCCGGGCCGCGGCGGCGAGGTCGGGCAGCGTGCCGGGGAACCCGCCCGCGCTCAGATGCGCCAGGAGCGCCCGCCACACCGCCGGGTCGTCGCCCAGCGATCGCCGCACCAGAGCGGTGAGTTCGCGGTGCAGGTCGTGGACGAGGAGTGAGTGCGCGATGGCGTCGCAGTCCCGGTCGAACGCCTCCAGGGCGCGCAGCACATGCGGTGCGTGCGGTGCGCGGAGTACGACGTCCGCCGCGGTGAACGCCCCGCTGCGCAACCCCGCCAGCAGCGTGTCGGCCCGGACGTCGTCGCCGGAGTCGTCGCGGAGCAGCGCCAGCGCGACGTCGCGCGGGCACTCGGGGAGTTCGGCGAGCACGCTGCACGGGGCGGGGTCGAGCGGGTCCGCGTCGTGCAGGGCGGTGAGTTCGGCCCAGTCGGCGGGCGTCCACTTGTCGGGCCGGAAGAGCGGGATGCGTCCCCGGAGCAGCGCGTGGCTCTTGGGGGAGGTGTAGGTCGTGCCCTTGAACCAGGCGTACAGGGCCGCGGGTGTGTTCGGCGGGCGTCTGCCGTGTGGGCCGCGCGCGAGGATTTCGGCGCGCTTGACGAGTTCCGGGTGCGGGCAGTCGAGTGCGGGTGCGAGCAGGGCCCTGGCGGTCATGTGCATGACGCAGCCGCGCATTTCGTCGGACAGCACGGGTGCGTCGAGGAGCCTTCGCCGCAAGGCGGGCGTGGCGTTGCGGTGCCGGTAGAGGGCGCCGGCCAGCGCGCCGTCGACGGGTCGCCCGGCGCTCGCCGCCCGGTGGTCGGCGCAGTCGGCCAGCAGGTGCAGTTGCCGTCGGTCGAGGCGGGGATTGGCGGCCAGCGCGCGCAGTTCGTCGCTTGTGCCGTGGTCGAGAGCCCAGCTGACGAGTGCGGGGTGCCGGGCGGCGCCGTGGCGCAGGACGTCCGTGCGGGTTCCGGCGGGGAGCCGGGCCAGGGCCGCGGCGAGGTCGGCGGCCGCGCAGGCGTCCAGCAGCAGCGCGAGTTCGTTCGGATGGCTTGTCACGCGGTCACCGCCTTGACGGTGGCCAGCAGTTCGGGCAGGTTGCCGACGAAATCGGGGAAGAGGTGGACGGCGACGGCCCACGCCTCGGCGTCGTCGCGGAGCGCGTCCAGGAGGAGCCGGCGTACGTGCCCGAGCGCGGTTTCGTGGGTCTCGGGCAGCACCGCGCGTACGTCGCCGAGCGCTTCGAACATCGTGTGCGCCGGCCCGGTGAGGTCGACGAACTCCGCCGGGGTCAAAGCCCCTTCGGCGAGCGCGGTGAGATACCACGCGTTGCGTGGCGTCTGCCATGCCGAGGGTTGCAGGTGCAGCGGGTGCCGGGCGGCGGTGAGGGCGTACGCGCGCGAGCGGCCGCCGAGTTGGTGGGCGAGGTCCGGGAACAGGCGGCACGCGTCCAGCGCCAGCGTGTCGGGGCACGCGTCGCGCGCGGCGAGTTCGCGCAAGGCGGGTTCGGGCAACGGCTCCCGGGCGTGCTCGTCGGCGGCCACCGGCCAGAAGGCGTCGGGCAGCGGACGGGCGGCGAGTCCGGGGTCGCGGCGGATCGCGGCGACCAGCGCCTCGGGCCGCTCGTGCCGCTCCACGTCGGCGCGCAGCACCGCGTACCCGTCCGTCGAGGTGCGGGCCGTGCGGGCGAGGGCCGCCGCCGCTTTGTCGAGGACCACCGGGCGGTCGTTGTCGGCCTTGCGACCGTGACCGCCGCCCCGAGTACCGGGGCGCGGGCCTTTGGCGCCGGGGCCCGCGGCGCGCGGTCCGCCGGGGGCCGGGTGTTCGGCGTCGGCCGCATCGTCGCCCTCGTCCGCGTCGGCGTCCAGGACTTCGGCCACCAGCTCGCCTGCCGCCTGGCACTCCCAGAGGCCGAGCAGTCCCCGCAGCGTCATGGCGGTGCCGAGGTGCGTGCCGAACTGCTCGAAGGTGGCGCGGATCAGCTGCGGATAGTGGCCGTGGACCGCGGCCGCGTGCCGGTTGGCTCCTGCGTCGGAGCCTGTACCCGTGGCGTTCTGCACCTCCCACCGGGCGGCGGGGGTCAGCGGGACGGGACGGGTGCCGTCGCGTCGCGTCGCGCGGAACACGGCGGACGCCAGCTCCGGCCGGTCGGGCACTTCGGTGAGCAGGGCGCTGTTGACCTCGGGGTCGCGCAGCGCCAGCAGCGCACGGAGAGTGTCCGGTGACCGGGCGGCCTGCCGGACGAGCTGCGCGGTCAACTGCGGGGCACGGCGCAGCGCGGGCACGACGACCTTGGCGGGCAGCGCGGGCGTCTCCAGGAACGTGCTGATGAGCGGCATCGGCATCGCCGCGATGAGCTTGGCCGCGACGTCGCCGCGGGCCCGGGACAGCAGGCCGGACGGGTTGGCGAGGTCGCGGTGCACGGCGCCCGGCGGGAACTCGGGTGCGGAGGCGTGCCTGCGCGCCGCCCGCCCGGCGTCGGCGGAGGGGCCCGGCAGGAATTGCCCGGATCCCCTCGGCCGCTTCTCTTCGTGGCCCGCGGCGATGGCCGCGGCGCACAACTCGGGGAACGTGCCGCGGAAGGCAGGCCCCTGGGCGAGGAGCCACCACCAGGCGGCGATGTCGTCGCCGGGCAGCAGCGCCGCGGCGTCGTCGAGGACTTGGCGGATCGGACGCAGCCATTCGCCGTACGCCGTCGCGTACTTCTCCAGCACTCGCAGCGCCGACCAGCCGGGTGTCGCCTCGAACATCACTTGGCGCGGCGTCACCGCACCGCGGCGCAGCGCGGCGGCGAGCGTGGCGGTGCCGAGGCCGCGGCGGCTGGTGGAGTGCGCGACCACCAGGCGCAGCGCCGCGGACGGCGGGCAGTCGGCCCGGGCGACGAGGCCCGCGCCGATGGCGTCCGGCAGCGGCGCACGCCGGTGCTCGGACACGATCAGGTCCCAGTCGACGACGGCGACGCCGTCCAGCACATAGCGCGGGTCCTTGCCGCGGCCGGAGCGCAGCAGCGTGATGACGTCGTGCGGATCGGCGGTGGCGGGTGGGCCGGGGTCGGGGTGCGGCGCGAGGCCCAGGCGCTCGGTCAGGGCGCCGATGGTCTCCCGCGCCGCGTGGCGCAGCAGCGGATGGTCCGCCGCCGTCATGCCGCCGCCCGTGCGGTGGCCACGAGTTCGCCCAGCGTCGCGGTCGGGCGCTGGACCAGCAACCGGGCCACGACCACCCAGGCGTCCACCGCGTCGCCGAGGCCGTCCTGCAGCACCCGTGCGACGAGCCGGGCGAGCGGCCCGGCGGACGCCGCGCCGGTGTCCACGACGTCGGCGGCGTTGCCGGCGGCGAGGTACTCCTCGGCCGTGAGCGAGCCGCCGTCCAGGGCGGTCGCCGCGTCGAACCGCGCTTCCGGCCCCTCGGCGAGGATCTCCAAGGCCACCGGCCGGTGCCGGAGGACCGCGGCGGAGCGGCCGACCCCGACCGCGTACTTGCGTGCCGCGTGCGCTCCGCGCCACACCCGGCTCAACTCCATCGGGCAGTCCGGCCGTTGTGAGAGCTCGTGGAGCACCGCTTCGTTGATCTCGCGGCGCCGGGCCGCCGCGATGACGGCCCGCCAGTCCAGTCCCGGGTCCGCGAGCGCCCCGTGCACGCCCCCCGCCTCGCGCCGGTAGGGCAGGTACGTCGTCTGCGTGAGCACCTTGAGCCACTGCGCGTCGCACTCGCGCAGCCGGGCGTCGAGGACCCGCAGGCCGCTGCTGCGGGCGGCGGTGACCTCCTCGTCGTCGGGCACGTCCTCCAGCGCGCCCACGCCGTGCAGTTCGGCCAGCCGGTACGCGGCGCGCAGCCGTGCCCACTTGCCCAACTCGCCCACGGAAGCCCACGCCACGTGCCGCAGCAACGCGGCGTCCGTGCTCGCCAGCAGCGGCCACAGCCGTTCCGCCCGGGACTCCTCGAGGAGTTCGGTACGCAGCTCGTCGTCGATCCCGTCGACGGACAGGATGTACTGCCGCAGCGCCATCGGGCAGCGCGGGTTGCGGTAGGCCGCCGACGCGATCGTCCGGTCGCCGCCCAGGACCAGCGTCTCGATCAGGTCCACGCGGACCGCCGGGTTCCCGGCGAGGACGCGCCGCGACACCGGCCCTCCGTGCGCGCAGACATGGTCGGCCACCGACTGCGGCAGTTCGCGGCTTCCGGCGACCGGCGCGAGGTGCAGATCGTCCAGGAAGTCCAGGGCGTGCGAGGCGTGTTCGGCGTCGACGAGGCCGACCAGGACGGCGTACGCCCAGGCGGCCTGCCGTCCGGGCCGGGGCAGTTCGGCAGGCGGTTCCCCGGTACGGCCGGCCGGGTGCGAAACCGCGGTCATGGAGGCCAGCAACTCCGCTACGGTTCCGTCGAATTCGGGGAGTGCCGTGTAGAGCGCCCGCCAGGCGCCGGGGTGTTCGGTGACCAGCGGGACGAGGAGGCTGCGTACCAGCCGCGCCGCGGCCGCCTGCGTCGCGACGGCCTCGATGCCGCCGTGGGTCAGGGCGGTGACGGCCAGGCGTGCGGGACGCACCTCGGCGACGAGTTGCGCGGCGTCGATTCCCCCGGTCGTGACGCCGTGCAGGAGCACCTTCTTGGTGAACTGGTCCTCGCCGAGACCAAGGCAGACGCGCAGGGCTTCCGGCCCGGGGCGCGCCACCGACTGCACCGCGCGCGGGTGGGCGGCGAGCAGGCTTGCCTGGAACTCGCGGGGACACCGGGTGTGTTCGAGCAGCGCGACGGCGGCTCCCCAGGGGAGGGGGTCGGCCGCGTGGCGGGCCGCCAGCTCGGTCCACGGGGGTTCGAGCACGTCGCGCACGATGGTGCGGCCGTGCGCGGTGCGCAGCGCATCTTGCAGCTTGGCGCAGAAGCGGTCGGCGCCGTACTCCGCTATGAGGAACCGCTCGACCGCCTCGAAGGTCCCGGAGCCGGCCAGTCCCCGCACGACGTCCTCGGGGGTCTCGGGCGGCAGTTCGAACGGCGCGACCTGGTGGACCCGCCGCAGTTGCGCCCAACGCCCGTTCCGGACCAGCGTCATGGCCGCGGTCAGCCGCGCGTACACGCCTCCGTGCGCACCGCCGGGGAAGCCGTTGATCAGCGCCCAGAAGGCCAGCTCGGGGTCGGCGGCGGACAACGCGGCCTGCACGTCGCCGCGGGAGCCGCGCCCGAGGACGGCCTGGCGTACGGCGGGCGCGAGCGGCACGGGGGTGTCGTCGTCCGCTTTGGGGGCGAAGCGGGCCTGCGAGAGGACGGCCTGGCGCAGCGCGGCCCACGACGACTTCTCGAAGAGGGCCGCGTTGACCTGCGGGTCGTCGAGTTCGAGCAGCCGCAGGACGATGTCGGCGTTGCCGGAGGCGCCGGCCTGCCGCTTGCTCCGGTCGTACACGCCGGCGATGCCGTCGGCGACGCCGTTCCGCACCGCGTGTTCCAGCAGGGCCGGCGGCAGGGTGGGTTCCGCCGGGCCGCGCCGGCCGGCGCGCACGGGTGCGCCGAGGCGGCCGAGGATCTCCGCGCCGAGGGCGGGCCCGGCATACCAGAGCAGGCTTGTCACGGTGTCGGTCACGCCGCCGCTCCCCTTCCACCGTCGCTGTGGCGCCGTGCGCCGTGGGACGCGGCTCCGGGCCCCCGCTGTTGCCGCGGCCTCACATTCTGGCTGCTGGGGTGCTCATCGGGCAGCAGGGTTTTCCGGCCTCGGGCCGGGCGTGAGTGCCGCGATGTGCTCGTCCGGGGTCATGGTCCGGCCCGCGTCGACCGCCTTCGCGTACGTCTCGGCGCCCAGCCCGTGCCGTGCCCGGGCCGCTGCCCGGTCCACGTCGTCGCGCTCCGCATCGGGCAGCGGGCTGTCCACCGAGGCGCGCAGCGCTTCCGCGGTGCCCAGCAGCGCGGCGGCCCGCTCGTGGTCGCCTGCCAGCGAACGCGCCCCGGCCAGACCTTCCAGCGCGAAGGCGACGGCACGCGGGTCCCCGGTACGCGCGGCTGCCGTGTACCCCTCCAGATGCAGGGACGTCGCGGCCTCGGCGTCGCCGCGCTGCTCGGCCACCAGACCGAGGAGGGTCAGTACCAGCGCCTCGCCGGCCGCCACTCCGAGGCGGCGGTTCCACGCGACCCACGGCCGCAGCAGCTCCTCGGCGCGCGCGTGGTCGCCGCGACGCCGGGCCCCGATGGCCAGACCGGTCGCCGCGAACTGTTCGGCGGGCCTGTGCGACTGCTCCGCGGCGAGCCGCACGGCCCGGCTGTGGAAGTCGTCGGCCTGGTCCAACTCGCCGGTCAGCAGCGCGATCCGGCCCAGGCGGGCGAGGCGGAACGAAGCTTCCACCCACAGGTGCAGCTCCTCGGCGACCCGCAGCGCGTCGCGGTGCAGCCGGGCCGCTTCGGCGTAGTCGCCCGCGATCTCGGCGAGGAGGCCGAGCTGTTCGGTGGCCCGCAGATGGCCCCAGCGGTCGCCGAGCTCGGCGAACAGTCCGGCGCTCTCCACCGCGTCGGCCCGCAGCGCCGTCAGATCGCCGTCGTAGATCGCCTTGCCCGCCCGGGTGCTGAGCGCGGCGGCGAGGCCCCAGGTGTCCCCGCCGGTCCGGAACGCGTCGAGCACGGGGGCGAGTTCGGTTTCGACGTCGGCCGTCTCACCGAAGCCGACGCGGGCGAAGGCGAGGAACCACGCCGCGCGGGGCGTGGCGCCGGGCGCGGTCGCGTCGGCGTACGCTCCGTCGCCGGTCAGCAGCGCGAACGCCGCGCGCCGGGCGATGGCGTCGGCCCTGGCCGAGTTGTCCGACCCGGTCTCGGGCACCGCGCCGAGCACCGCGTCCAGCGCGCGGCGCGCTTCCGTCAGGCGGCCGCGCAGCATCCAGTACCACGACAGCGCGTTGACCAGGCGTAGCGCGTCCGCGAGGGCTTCGCGGGTGCCTGCCGCGACCGCGTCGTCCAACGCGGCGCGCAGATCGGCGGCGTCGTCGTCGAGTCTCGTCAGCCAGGCGCGCTGGTCCCGGGTGTGCAGGTGCGGTGCCGCGCGTTCCGCCCGGGCGGTGAAATGCGTCCGGTGCCGTGCGGTGAACGCGGCGGTCTCGCCCGCCTCGTCGAGGCGCTCGCGGCCGTACGCCGCCACCGACTCCAGCAGCCGGTAGCGCGTCCCGGCGGCCCCGGTCACGACCGTCAGGAGCGAGCGGTCGACGAGGCGGCTGACGATGTCGACGACCTCGGACCGCCGGACGGCCGATGCGGTGGCCCCGGTTCCGGGCGCCGCGTCCGCGCAGACGTCCTCGGCGGAGTCCAGCGAGCAGCCGTTCCAGAAGACGGACAGCCGGCGCAGGACGGCGCGCTCGGGCGCGGTCAGCGGGTCCCAACTCCAGTCGATCATGGCCCGCAGCGTGCGTTGCCGGGACGGGGCGTCGCGGCGGCCCGCGGCCAGCACGCGGAAGCGGTCGTCGAGGCGTAGCGCGAGTTCGTCGAGGCCCAGGACGCGTACGCGTGCGGCGGCGAGTTCGATGGCGAGCGGCAGGTGGTCGAGGCGCCGGCAGATCGCCGCGACGGTCGCGGAGCGCGCGTCGTCGAGGGTGAAGCCGGGGGAGGAGGCCGCGGCACGGTCCGCGAACAGGCGTACGGCGTCGTGCTCTTCCAGGGGGACGACCGCCTCGACGATCTCGCCCGCGACGGCCAGTGGTTCCTGACTGGTCGCCAGAAGGCGTACACCGGCGGCGTCGCGCAGCAGGCGCGCGGCCAACTCGGCGGCCTCGTCGACGACGTGTTCGCAGTTGTCGAGGAGCAGGAGGAGCCGCCGGTCGCGCAGGAGATCCGCGAGGCGGTCGAGGGCGGAGCCGTGGGCGGCGTCGTCGCGGAGCCCGAGCGCCGCCGCGACCGCGGGCGCGAGTGCGGCAGTTCCCGGGGCGAGTGAGGCGAGTTCGACGAGCCACACGCCGTCCGGGAACGGGTCGGGGGCCTCATGGGCTTCATGGGCCTCAGAGGCCTTGCCGTCGTCGCCGTCGCCGCAGTCAGTGGGGTCGACGTGGTCAGCGCGGCCGACGCGGTCAGCGCGGTCAGCGCGGGCGGTTCGCGCGGTTCGGGCGGACGCCGCCGCGAGGGCCAGGCGTGTCTTGCCGACCCCGCCGGGGCCGACCAGCGTGACCAGTCGCGAGGAGTCGAGGAGGCCGCAGACCCGCGTGATGGCGGCATCGCGCCCGACCGGGGCGTCCAGGCGCGCCGGCAGGTTGGTGGTGGGCCGGGCGGCGGAGGCCACGGGAGCGGCGGGCGCGACCAGTTCGGGGTCGCGTACCAGGATCGCCTGGTGCAGCGCGGTGACCGAGTCCCCGGGGTCGAGACCGAGTTCGTCGGCGAGGCGCTCGCGCAGATCCTGGTACGCGGCCAATGCCTCGGCCTGCCGCCCCGCGCGGTAGAGCGCGCGCATCTGCGCGGCGCGCAGCCGCTCGCGTAGCGGGTTCGCGGCCACCAGGTCGGCCAGCTCGTCGGCGACGAGCGCGTGTTCGCCCAGGTCCAGGCATAGTTCGGCGAGGTCCTCGACCGCGGTCAGGCGCTGCTCCTCAAGGCGCGTCACCGAGGCGCGCGTGAACTCGGCGTCGCGGAAGTCTGCGAAGGCGGGCCCGCGCCACAGGGCGAGGGCGTCGGTGAGCAGCGCGACGCGTACGCCCGGCTCCGATTCCTTCCGCGCCCTCCCGACCAGCGCCGAGAACCGGGCGGCGTCCACGGCGTCGTCCTCGATCTGGAGCAGGTAGCCCGCCGGGAGGTAGGCGACCAGCCCGCGAGCGCCGGGCTCCGCCTGGTCGAGGACGCGGCGCAGCTGCGAGACCTTGGTCTGGAGGGTGTTGACGGGGTTGCCGGGGGCGTCCTCGCCCCAGACGTCGTCGATCAACCGGTCCGCCGAGACGGGGGCGCCTTGGTGGGCCAGCAGCGCGGCCAGCACGGCCCGCACTTTGCCCTCGGGCAGCGCGACGAGACCCCCGTCCTTGGTCCGCGCCCGAACGTCGCCCAACACCTCGAACCACATCCCCCCACGCTATCCGGGCCCGCAGATGGCCCGCCCGGCCAGGCTCCGGGGGAGGCGGTGCGGCATGGCCCCACCAGGGAATCGGCCCGTCCTCGGCCGGAAAGGCGCCGGTCGGGCCGTCCTCGCCGACGGTGGCCAGGCGAACCGCGATGGCTGCGCCCTCCTCAAAGGTGCGTATCCCGGAGTGGCGGCTGAGGTCGGTCGCGCAGGAGCCGGGACTGACCGCGTTGACCAGGATCCCTTTGGCGCGCAGTTCATTGGCATGGACACAGCCGGCCGTGCGTGGAGCGTGCGTGGGGCGTGCGCGGGTGTCGGCAGAGTTCCGGATCACCGGCGGGGAACACCGCCGGATCCACCGCCCGGGTCGCAAGGCCCGGGCGCGCACCGAGGAGCCCACGATGTCGAACACCGCCGCGGCCACCCGCTCCGCCGAGATCCGCCTCGCCGCCCGTCCCGTCGGTGAGCCCGGGCCGGAGGTCTTCGAGCTGGTACGCACCGACGTACCGCGTCCCGGAGAGGGGCAGCTCCTGGTCCGCAACACCCTCATGTCGGTCGACCCCTACATGCGCGGTCGCATGAACGACGTCCCCTCCTACATCCCGCCCTTCGAACTCGGCGCCGCGCTGGAAGGCAGCGCGCTGGGGGTGGTCGTGGAGTCCCGGGACGCGTCCGTGCCGGTCGGCGCGACGGTCACGCACTTCTCGGGGTGGCGCGAGTACGCGGTGGTCGACGCCGCGTACGCCACCATCGCCGACACGGCTCTCGCACCCGAGGAGGCGTACCTGAGCGTGCTCGGCACGACCGGCCTCACCGCGTACGCCGCGCTGACCCGGGTCGCCCCGGTCCGCGAGGGCGACGTCGTCTTCGTCTCGGCCGCCGCGGGCGCGGTCGGCAGCGTCGCCGGCCAGATAGCCCGCAAGCTCGGTGCGAGCCGTGTCATCGGCTCGGCGGGCGGGCCCGAGAAGACCAGGCGCCTGGTCGAGGACTTCGGGTACGACGCGGCGATCGACTACCGCGCAGGCGACCTGGAAGGGCAACTGGCCGCGGCCGCGCCGGAGGGTGTGGACGTCTACCTCGACAACGTGGGCGGAGACCACCTCCGTGCCGCGATCGGCGCCATGCGGGTCGGCGGGCGTATCGCGATGGTCGGCGCGATCAGCTCGTACAACGCGACGGAGCCCGTCCCGGGGCCGGACAACCTGTTCCAGGCGGTCGCGAAGGAGATCACGCTGCGCGGCCTGCTGGTCAACAGCTACCTCCCGTTGTTCCCGGAGTGGATCGGCAAGGCGGCCGGCTGGCTCGCGGACGGGAGCCTGCGCAGTGAGGAGACCGTGGTCGACGGCATCGAGCAGGCGCCGGCCGCGTTCCTCGGGATGATGCGCGGCGCCAACACCGGCAAGATGCTCGTCCGGATCGGGGAGTGACGATGACTGCCGACGCCGTGCAGCAGCAACTTCCTTCGACCGCGCGTGCGTTGCTCGTCGTGGCGCACCCGCGCTCCGATGCGCTGACCGCCGCTGTGGCCCGGCGGACCCGGGAGCGCCTTGCCGCCGGCGGTTACGACGTCGACGTTCTGGACCTGTACGCCGAGGGGTTCGACCCCCGCCTGGGTCCGGAGGACGAGCCGGACTGGGCGGACCGCGACAAGGTCTACTCCGCCGAAGTCCGGGGCCACCAGCGGAGGGTGGACGCCGCGGACGTGATCGTCGTGGTCTTCCCGGTGTGGTGGTTCGGCCTCCCGGCCATCCTCAAGGGCTGGATCGACCGGGTGTGGGGCTACGGCTTCGCGTACGGCCGCAGCCGCCCCCGGTTGGCCGCCAAGGGCATGGCGTGGATCGGCCTCGCGGGCTACGGGCGCGAGCACTTCGTCGCCAACGGCTGGGACGACGTGCTCGAACGCACGCTCCGTGTCGGGATCTCCGAGTTCTGCGGCATCCGCGACGTGTCCGTCACGCTGCTGTACGACTCGCTGGAGTCGTCGTCGGCGCTGCTCGCGGACGCCGACGCGGCGATGGACGGGCTGCTGGGCGGGTCGGCGGAGGACCGGCCCGGCCGGGCGGTGGCCGACGTGTCCGCGGTCACGCCGCGGTGAAGGGGCGCCACGCCATGATGCTGTCGAGGGGCTTGATCGCGGTGTCGGGGGACAGCCGGGCGGACAGCCGCAGCAGGGCGTTGCGTACGGCCACCGCGGGGCGCGACTCCCACTGGGTCATCGCGCCCATGCGCCGGGACCGGCGTACGACGTCGGTCGTGCGCGGCAGTCTGAGCGCGGAGAACTCCGGCAGCGCGTCGAGTACTTCGTCGCCGTGATGGGCGATGACCGCGGCCAGGTCGACCGCGTCCTCCAGGGCCTGGTTGCCGCCTTGGCCGAGGTTGGGCGTCATGGGGTGTGCGGCGTCGCCGATGACCGCGACCCGTCCGCGGTGCAGTGCGGGCAGCGGGGAGTCGGACCAGTGCACGTCCAGGTGCAGGATCGCGTTGTTGCCTGCGGAGCCCACGAGTTCGGGGATCGGGTCGTGCCAACCACCGAAGAGGGAGAGGAGTTCGGCGCGCGGGTCCGGGTGCTTCCCGCCCGCGGGGCGGTTGGCGGCGGCGTACCAGTAGACCAGGCCGTCGGCGAGCGGCATCGCGCCGAACACCCTTCCTCGCCCCCAGGTTTCGCCGGTGGCGAGCGGTGAGGAGGGCATCGGTACGACGGCCCGCCAGGTGGTGAAGCCCGCATAGCTCGGAGCCGGGTGGTCGGGGAACAGGCGGCGCCGCAGCGGCGACCAGATGCCGTCGCCCGCGACCACCAGGTCCGCGCGGTGCACCTCGCCGTCGGCGGTGGTGACGGACGCGGCCCGGTCCGCGTCGCCGGGGTCGACGTCAACGGCGCTGCCCTGCCGCAGTGTTCCTTCGGGGACGAGGGACAGCAGGGTCTCCATCAAGGCAGCCCGTGTGGCGAGCACCATCGGGTCGCCGAAGCGGCGTACGAACGCGTCGGCACTGGAGGCGGCGACGACCCGCCCGTCCGGCGTGCGGAGCGAGGCGTCCCCGTGGATCGCCGCGAGCCCGCGCACGCGGTCACCGACGCCGAGGGTGTCGAGGGCGCGAAGTCCGTTGGAGGCTATGGAGATGCCCGCGCCGATCGGCTCGACAGGCAGGTGCTTCTCCAGCACGCGCACCGACCAGCCGTCGCGGTGCAGTGCCGCGGCGGTCGCGAGGCCACCGACCCCGGCGCCGACGATGACAGCGGTACGGGTGGAAACAGTCATGGTTGTCCCCTTCTCGTCCGGCTCTTGTCCTCTGCAGGTGTAGAGCCCCGATGCTCATGACTCTACACATGTAGTGCCGAGATTCTCTACGCCTGTAGTGATGATTGTTAGGGTGGGGCCGTGACCATCGGCAAAGGCGCACGCCTGGACCTCATCGGCGACACCGCCGTCAACCTGCTCGTCGAACGCGGCATGCGCGGCCTGACCCACCGCGCGGTCGACGAGGCCGCAGGGCTCCCCCCCGGTTCGACCTCCTACTACGCACGCACGAGGGCGGCCCTGCTCGAAGTCACGTTGGCCCGCATGACCGTGCGCGAGGCGGGGGAGTTCGCCGAGGCGATGGCGTCCGAGGGGGCCGACGGCAACCCGCCCGACCTCGCCGCGCTCCTGCCCACCAGTCGGGAGGCCGTCGTCGACCTGCTGGCGGACATCGTCAGCGAGGCGATCCGCCAGGGCCGGGACCAGAAGATCGCCCGCTACGAACTGGCCCTGGAGGCCACCCGGCGGCCGGAGTTGCGCGGCGCGTACGACGAGGCCGGACGCGCGTTCCGCGAGGCGTCCGTCGGCATCATGGCCGCGATGGGATCGCAGGACCCGGTCCGGCACGGCCGCTTCCTGGTCGCGTGGTGCGAGGGCATCATGTTCGACTCGATCGCCGGCGCGGGGTGGTCCGTCCCGCCGTCACGCACCGACATCGCCGCGGGGCTCGGAGAATTGCTCGACGGCATGCTGCGCGCGGTCTGAGGCAGCCGCGCGGCGCGTGGCAGTGCAGACACCCGAACCGGGCCGACTAGACCGGCTGTTGCCGCTGCGGAACGAGCACCACGCCGGTGTATTCGGTCACTTCGCCACCGAGGTTGGCGTACGCGTGCGGGTGGTCGGCCGCCATGCGCAGCGCGTGGCCGGTCGGCAGCACCACCTCGCGGTCCGCGACCGTCACCGTGAGGGTGCCGCTCAGTACGTGCAGCAGCTCGACGGTCCCGGCCATGTGCGCCTCGCTCGCGTGCCGCTCGCCGGGCAGCAGGCGCCAGTGCCACAACTCCGCCCCGACCGGACGCGAGACCCCGGTGGCCAGGGTGCCCGAGCCGCCGTCCGGGCCGGTCCACAGGACGGACTGCTCCTCGGGGGCGGCGGCTTGCAGCAGCAGCGGTTCGGGCGCGCTCAGCAGGGTGGTCAGCGGTTCGCCGAAGGCGTCGCACAGGCGTACCAGCGTCGCGAGGTTCGGGTTCGAGCGGCCGTTCTCCAGCGACACCAGCACACCCTTGCTGACCTGTGCGCGCGTCGAGAGGACGTCGAGGCTCCAACCGCGTTCCTTGCGCAGTGCGCGTACGCGGGCGGCGACCGCCTCGACGATGGCCCTGTCGTCCACGTCGTCTGCCTCCGCACTCGTCGTCCCATGCCGCCGACCCGCCGGCTCTCAGCTCGGCCCGCGGTCGGTTAATGCTACCGTAGAGTTCATCAGAACGACCGGAGGGAAGCCCGGCATGCCCACCACCCCCGACCTGGACCGGGTCGTCGCGAGCGTGCTCGTGGACCCGGCCGTCCACGCCCTGCGCCCCGACTTCGCGGTCCTGGTGGTCGCGGTGGACGGCCTGCCCGGCGGTCCCGCCGACGCCTGGTCCGGTGGACTCCTCAAGGCGGCCGCGGAGAGCGCGGCCGACCTCGACGTCACCGCCGACCCGCACATCGCGGCGTGGCGCGAGGCGTACACCGCCTTCGGCGCCAAGCCGAACCGTACGCGCAACAGTGCCGAGGCCCTGATCCGCAGGGCGGGCGCGGGTCTGCCCGAGGTCAACCGGATCGTGGACGCGTACAACGCGGTCAGCGTCGCCCACCGCCTGCCGGTCGGCGGGGAGGACCTCGACGCCTATTCAGGTGCACCGCGCCTGATCCGCGCCACCGGCACCGAGCCCTTCGAGACCGTGGCCAACGGCGAGCCCGCCGTGGAACATCCGTCGGCGGGCGAGGTGGTCTGGGCGGATGACCTGGGCGTCACCTGCCGCAGGTGGAACCACCGGCAGTGCACGCGCACCCGCATCACCGAGTCCACCACGCGGGCCCTGTTCCTGTTCGAACGCCTCGCCCCGATGCCGCTCGACGCCGTGCAAGCCGCCGCCGACGAACTGCTCGCCGAATTGGCCGCCCAGTCGCCCGCGCTCCGCACCGCGCGTCGTCTCACCGGCCCTGTGTAGTCGCACGCGAGGTCAGATGCCCGGCTCGTAGTCGAGCGTGGCGGAGACGGCCTTGCGTCCCTGTCCGACGGAGTGGACCTCCAGGGTGCCGCCCAACAGGACGATCAGGGGTAACCCCCGCCCGCTCGTGGCGTCGTCGGTGAGATTGGCGAAGCAGCTGTCCCCGTGGGGCAGTTGCGGGACCAGGGTCGGAGCGTGGTCGACGACCTCGACGAACCAGCACGCGCGGTTCGCGTACACCGACAGCACCATGCCGTCGCCGGTGGATGCGTGCCGTACGGCGTTGGTGACGAGTTCCGAGGCGACCAGCGTCGCGACGTCCTGGTCCACGCCGAGGAGACCGGCGACGTTGGTGATCGTGCCTCGGGCCGCGGCGACTGCTCTGGACTCGCACGGCAGCCTCAGGCGGAAGACCAAGTCGGCGTCTCTACCCGTGTGTTCAGCGTGCACGGCACCCCCAGGGGCTGCGCGGTGCGAAGGCATCGCGAAGTGATGTTGTCGCAGTGCGTATTGGTTCCACTGCGCAACGTGATTCCCTCCAATGTAATACTCGAAGCTATGGAAGCGGCAAGCTACTTACTCGAAAATTTTCGAGTCACTGGCCATGGCTGTGATGAGCCGACACACTGTGACCGCCATCAGTCCGTGCCTGAGAGGAGCGCCACGTGGCGAACCTGCGCCAGACCGTCCGACGGCTCCGACTCGGCATGGAGCTCAAAGCGCTTCGGACCGCCAAGGCGTGGAAACTCGAGGACGCCGCGCCGCTGCTGGAGCGTTCGGTGTCCGGACTGAGCAAGATCGAGACTGGCAAACAGCGGCTGTACCCGCGCGATCTGCTGATCTTCTTCCAGGTCTACGGCGTTACCGACGAAGCGAAGCAGGAGGAACTCAAAGAGCTTGCGCGGACCAGCACGAAACGCAACTGGTGGCAGCCTTATTCAGGTGTGGTGCGCGACCCGCTCGCGGACTACCTCAGCCTGGAAGAGGAGGCACGGCAGATCGGCGCGTTCGGCGGCTTCCTGGTTCCGGGCCTCCTGCAAACCGAGGCCTACGCGCACGCTGTGGTCGAGGCGAGTCGGAAGTGGGAAGAAGCCGATCAGGTCGACAAGTTCGTGCAACTCCGCATGGCCCGCAAGGTGGTACTGACCCGGTCGGAAAAGCCCGCGCAACTGTGGACGGTGCTCACCGAGCAGGTGGTGCGCCAGCAGATCGGCGGGCGCGACGTCATGAAGGAACAGCTCAGGCACCTGCGCGAGATCTCCCGCGACATGACCAACGTCACCGTGCAACTGCTGCCGTACAGCGCAGGTGCTCACGCCGGACTCGACGGGTCGTTCACCATCATGCGGTTCGACAACTCCGGGCCGATCGTCTGCGTCAACTCTCTGACTTCCTCCACCTACGTGGAGGACGAACAGCTTGAGCGGTATGAGACTGCTTGGGACCATGTGAAATCGTCCGCGATGTCTCCGCGCGAGACGTCGGCGACCTTGAAGAGATTGATCGAGGACCTGTAGTTGAACACGAACCGCAGCAGCAGCCTTCAGTCGTCCACGGCCTGGCGCAAGAGCACGTACAGCGACGGCGGTGACAACTGTGTTGAGGTTGCCGGCCTGGAGGCCACGGCCGGTGTGCGTGACACCAAGGCGCGTGACCGCGGCCACCTGGAACTGGGCCCGCACACCTGGCGCTCGTTCCTGGACACGCTCAAGCGCGGCTAGTCCCGCCGCGCGCCACCGACGGCTGGACCGTACACGCGTGATCGTCCGGTCCGGCCGTCCGTAGGCGCGCTCGGATCAGGAACCCGCGGCGACCTCGTCCGCCGCTCCGCGGTCGGCCAGCAGATACGACGCGACCGCGACCGACCCCGCCGCCGTGAACACCGCGGGCCAGGCGCCGATCTTCTTCGCCAGCGGATGCGAGACACCGAACGCCGCTAGGTAGAGACCCGTCAGTCCCGCCGCGACCGGTACGCCCGCGGCGTCCTTCCAGCCCTTCGCCGCCACCGCACCCGCGCCCGCGAGCACGACGCCGCCCAGCGGCCGCCGCTTCGAGAAGCGCGCCACCGCGTACCCGCCGACCAAGCCCAACCCCGCCACCGCGGCACCCGGAACACGTCCCACGACCCGCACCCACTTTCACCCGGGCGGCGCCGGCCGCCGGCGAACAATTCCCCTCGAACGTACCTCGGCCCCGATCAGCCCCCGCCGACCACCCCATGAGGTCACCGGGCGGGAAGCGGCCGAAGGCGTTCGCGAGGGGACGGCCGACGGGGTGGAGAGAGCGCAGGGCAGCAGACCCGGCCCCGAACGCTCCGGCGATCAACAGGCCTTCCCTTGCGACCGGGTGGCGCTCACACTGCTGTGGAGGGTGTCGATCCGGTTGGGGGCCGCCATGGCAGGCGGGCGGGGTACGGAAGGGCTCGGGGCATCCGAGCTGGTGTTGGTGGGCGGCGCGCTCGTGGTGGCCGTCGCGTTGGTCTACCGGGTGTCGGGCTGGCCGTACGCGCTGGCCGCGCTGGTGGTCGGAGTCCTGGGCGGCGCGGCGTGGTTCGCGGTACGGACCGATCGTCGCGTACGAGCGGCCGACCACGAATGGCGTGCCGAGGACGCGGTCGCCGCCGGGCGCCGCACGCTCGACGAACTCGACGCGATGACGGGAACGCAGTTCGAGGAACACGTGGCCGACCTGTGCCGCCGCGACGGCTGCACGGAAGTGCGGCGCGTGGGCGGAGCCGGCGACAACGGCGCGGACGTGCGCGGGCGCATGCCAGACGGCCGGACGATGGTCGTGCAGTGCAAGCGGTACGCGCCGAAGGCCGCGATCCCCGCCCGAGACCTGCGCGAACTGCGCGGCGCCCAGGTGCACTTCGGGGCCGACGTCGCCATCCTTGTGACCACGAGCCGCTTCACGCGCCAGTCGACCGCCTTCGCGGTCGACAACGGCATCATCGCCATCCACCGGGACTTCCTCGGCCTGTGGAACAACGGCACGCGACTGCCGGTCCTCGCCGCGCTCAACGGCGCCGGGCAGGGCGACCGGCGGCACCGCGAGCGCTGGAAGCGGACGTACGACGACCGCTGAGCCGCAACGCGGGCCCGGGGCCGCCGCCCGACGGCCGAAGCGTGAGCGCGACCCCGCCGGAGACCGGACGGGGCCGCGCACGACGGCGGACGACTCCCAGGGCAACGGCGCCGGGCCGCCTTCGCCGGCTACCACATGACGTGCAGGCGCTCCGGCATCCGTTTCATGAACCCGGTACGCCAGACGATCTGCTCGACCGGCACGGCGAGCCGCAGGTCCGGCATGCGCGCGATCAGCGTCTCCAACGCGATCTCCGCGTGCTTCTTGCCGAGGGCCGTCGCCGGGCAGTAGTGCTGGCCGCCGCCGAACGACAGGTGGGTGTCGCTGTTCGGGCGGGCGATATCCACAAGGTGTGGATCGTCGAACGCCTCGGGGTCGAAGTTGGCGCCCTCCACCAGGACCAGCACCAGTTCGCCCTTCCTGACCTCGACGTCCCCGAGCTTCACATCCTCCAGCGCGACGCGCGGGAGGCCATCGCCGATCGACAGGTTGACGCGCAGCAGTTCGTCGACGGCGCCCGGGATCTTCGTGCTGTCGTCCCGTAGTTCGGCCCACACCTCGGGATGCTGGAGCAGCGAGAACACGGCCATCGTGAGAAACGCCGACGTCGAGATCACCCCCGCGCCGAACATGGTGACGCCGACCGTGGCCAGCATCTCGTCCGTGAGGTGGGCGTAGTCCGGGTTCCCGCGCAACGCCGCGATCTCCGCCATGAGCCCGGTGGTGGCCGGGTCGTCGAGGCGTTCGACCATGTACGCCATGTCGCGGTCCCAGTTCAGCTTCGCCCCGGTCACCGGGCACGCCGAGTTCATGAACGCGATGTCGAGGCTGGCCGCGAGCCGCGGCGCGTCGGCGAGCGGGATGCCCAGGATCCGGCAGTGCAGCGCCTCGGAGTACGGGTTGGCGAACCGCGACCGCAGGTCGACCGGCGCCCCCTGCGCGAACAGTCCGTCGACCAGATCGGCGGCGTACGCGCGCATCCACTCCTCAAGGCCCTCGCTCTTCGGGTTGATGGCCTTGAGCACCGCTTTGCGCAGCCCCACGCCCGTGATGTTGCCCATGTTGTTGACGACCTCGGGCGGAATCGTCAGCGCGTACTGCCGCGGAGCGCCGGGGGCCGACGTGTCCTTGAGACTGAAACGCCGGTCCTCCAGCACCTGCCTGCACAGCGAATAGGAGGACACGAGCCACGCCTCGTCACCGGCTATCGTCCGGACCCGCTTCACCGGCTCCTTGCGCAACATCTCGATCTCGTGGGGGAGTTGGTCGCCCCGCCAGGAGAACGGAAAGTCGACGGGCGCGTCGGCGGGCTGGAGCGGCAGCGTCTCAACGGTCATGGCGGTTGCCTTCCGTGGCGATGGTGGCGGTGGCGGTGCTTTCAGAAGTGGTGTCGGCGGCAGCGGATGTGGCCCGGGATCCGCCGAGAGATCCGGTCAGGGACACGGCGACGGGCCTGTCGTGCGGTCCCTCGGTCGGCTTCACGATGGCGTGCCCCTGATTGCGCGAGGCCCGCAGTCCCGATCCGCGCGAGTACAGCAACTCGGCCATCGGCAGGAGCTGGTGGTAGCAGTTGAGCGAGGAGGGCACGCCCAGAATCGCGGGTGTGTCCAGGAACAACGGCGCCTCGGCGCACACGTACTTCAGGCACACCTCGCGCTGCTCCGCCGTCGCCGCTCTGCCGTCGAGGACCTTGGAGGACAGGAACGAGTCCACCAGGGCATCGCAAGTGCGGACGAACTCCGGGTCGTGTTCCAGAAGTTCGGATATGTGCTCGTGGATGGCCCGATAGGCCGGGTTGTCGGTGAAGGCCGACATGGGGTGCGAGCGGAGTCGGCCCCCGTGCGGACCGACGGCCTCCACGGCGCCGGTCACCTTCGCCCGTACGCCCCGCAGGTTCTTCACCGCCTTGCGCCGCGCGTCGTCGGCCGGATAGCCGAGGGCTTCGTACATCTCGGCGACGTGCAAGTCGGTGTAGACGAGGTCGACTTCACGGAAGTTGGCGACACCCCAGCGGGCCAGGTCGATCACGCGCTGGGCGGAGAAGTAGCTGTTCCCCGGCGACACCCCGATGACGGCGTGGTCGCCTTCCTCGCGGATCACCTGGCAGTGGGGTGTGTAGGGCTCGACGTCGAAGACTCGGGCCGCCGCGACGGCCATGGGGAGGGACGCGGGTTCGAGGATTCCGGTCGCTGTCGTCAACGGTCATGTCCTTCGCGGCACCGCTAGTCCCTGGGAGCCCCGTGCTCCCGGTGTGGCGGCACCGCGCCCAGTCCATATTCGGATGCGGAGAGTGTCAACGAGGCCACGATCCGGAAGCGAAGATTCCTACGAGAGCCCGGCCGCGGGGTCTGGCCGGAGGTGAACTCCCTGGTCAAAGCGCTGCGACCGAACCTCGGGCGCAGGACGGCGGCAGGGCTCGCCGGCCGACGCGCGGAGCCCGCTCGGCGTGCCGCGCCGCGTGCCGCGGATCGACGGCCTGGATGTTTGGAGGTTCCGACAGTGCGTATACCGGCCGTCTCGATGCCCCGCCGCTGCGGTCAGTTCGTGGCCGGAAACGTACGCCGAACCAGGTCCACGGCTTGTGCCGGAGCGAGTTCGGCACCGCGACGGAACGCGGTGCCGAAGTCGTCGCCGCCGAGCACCTTGACGGCTGCCGCGGTGATGCGGTCGACGTCGGTGCGTTCCGCGGCGGGCAGCGGTGCCCCGACGCTCTGCCGCGACGCGTCCGCCGCGCCGAGGAGTACGGCCGCCCGTTCGGCGCCGTCCCGATCCGCGGCCAGCGACGCCGCGCCCGCGAGGCCCTCCAACGACAGGGCCAGTGCCCGTGGTTCGTCCATCGCGAGGGCGACCTCCAGGCCGATGAGATGCTGTACGGCCGCTCGCTCCCGGTGGCCTTGCTGCTCGGCGGCGAATCCGAGTTCCGACCGGCGCAGGTGGACGCCCGCCGGAGCGGCGATGTCCGCGTACGCCTTGAGCAGATGGATCAGACGGCGCTCGGCGTCGTCGAGGTCGCCCGCACGTCGCGCTCCGAGCGCGAGCCCCATCTCGGCGTGCACCTTGCCCAGCATGTAGCCCTGGGAGGACGCCAAGTGCAGTGCCTCCTCATGGAGTTCCCTGGCACGCGCCCAGTCATGGGTGAACAGCGCGAGCCTGCCGAGCCCCGACAGCCGGGCCGCGATCTCGGCGGACAGCCCCAGTTCCCTGGCAATACGCAGCCCGTCGTGCTGCCGACGGGACGCCTCCGCGTAGTCCCCTCTGATCTCGGCCAGCGAGGCGAGCGGTGAGACGGTCTGCAACTCGCCCCAGGAGTCCCCGAGTTCCCGAAACGTTGCGGCGGCCTCCAGTCCCGCGGGCGCGAGCGCGTCGAGGTCTCCGGCGGCGAGCGCGTTGGTGGCGCCGAGTGCCAGCGATGCGGCTGTCGTCCACCGGTCGTCGGCGGCTGTGGCCAAGTCCAGGGCCCGGGCGTTGGCCGCACGGCTGGCGGCCGGATCGCCTGCGTTGAACAGTGCGTACGCGAAGAGCCAAACCGCTCGGGCGCGACGCGCCGGGTCCTCGATCGCCGCCTCGGGGCAGGTGCCGGAGGCCGACCTGTCGCCGGTGAGCAGGACGAATGCGCCGTGCAGGACCTGGAGTTCGGCGACTTCAGCGATTTCGACGTCTTCGACGCTTTCGACGTTCGGGACTGCGGACAAGACCGCGTCAAGCGCGCGCCGGCCCTCGGTCAGGTGTCCGCGCAGCAGCCACCACCACGCCAAGGCCCGGGCCAGGCGGACGGCTGTACGGAACCTGCCCCGGCGTACCGCCTCGTCGAGCGAGGCCCGAAGGTTCGCCGCGTCGGCATCGAGGCCGACCAGCCACTTCCGCTGGTCGGCGCCGCGCAGTCCGTGCTCCGCCGCTTCGGCGAGTGCCAGGTGGTGGTCCAGGTAGCGGTCCCACACCGGTCCCGGGTCCTCCGCCTCCGCGAGCCGCTCCCGCGCGTAGGCCGCCACCGACTCCAGCAGTCGGTAGCGTCCGCCCGCGGGGCCGTCCACGGCGACCACCAGCGACCGGTCCACGAGCCGCGACACGACGCCGACGACATCCTCGCGGCGTACCTCCGCATCGGCGCAGACCGACTCGGCGGCGGCCAGCGTGGAGCCGTCGCTGTGCACGGACAGCCGCCGCAGCACCGCCCGTTCCGCCTCCGAGAGCAGGTCCCAGCTCCAGTCGAGCACCGCGCGCAGCGTCTGCTGCCGCGCCGGGCGGGCGCGCAGGCCGCGGTCGAGAAGGCGGAAGCGGTCGTCGAGCCGGGCCGCCAGTTCCGCGACGCCGAGCGAGCGTACGCGCGTGGCCGCGAGCTCCAGCGCCAGGGGAATCCCGTCGAGTCGGCGGCAGATCTCGGCGATCGTCGCACGGGTCTCGCCGACGGCCCCGGCGAGCGACAGGCCGGGCGCGGAGGCCGTCGCCCGGTCGGCGAACAGGCGTACGGCGTCCTCAGGTTGCAGCGGTTCCACGACGTGGACCGTCTCACCGGCGATTCCGAGCGGCTCCTGACTGGTGGCCAGGACGCGCAGTCCCGAGGCCTGGTGCAGCAGGAACTCGGCAAGCTCCGCCGCCGGTTCAACGACGTGCTCGCAGTTGTCCAGGACAAGCAGGTCGCGGCGATCACGCAGTGCCGCGGCCAGGTGGTCGAGTGGTGTCCCGGATGCCCCGAACCCGGAGGGCAGGGCCGGTGCGTCGTCGCGGATGCCGAGTACGGACGCGATCACCTGGGCCAACTCGTCCGCGTCCCCCCGCCGCCCGGCGAACTCGACGAGCCAGACGCCGTTCGGGAATTTCTCGGGGGCGGCCCTGCCGGAGCGGGTGGCGGCCTCGACTGCGAGGCGTGTCTTGCCCACGCCGCCCGGGCCGGTCAGCGTCACGAGCCTTGAGGTGTCCAGGAGTTGGCCGACGTCTCGAAGGGAGTCGTCGCGCCCGATGAGCGGCGTCAACGGTGTAGGGAGATTGGTCGGCGGGGTCGTGGGCCGCGTCGGTGCGACAACCAGCTGCGCCTCGGTCGCCGACGCCACAGCCACAGACACAGCCGGAGCCGGAGCAGCGGTGACTGTTGCGGCGGTGGCCAGCGCCGGGTCCTGCCGCAGGATGGCGTCGTGCAGCGCGGCGGTCTCCGGTCCGGGATCGAGCCCCAGTTCGTCCGCGAGGCGGGTGCGGAGATCGGCGTACGAGGCCAGTGCCTCGCTCTGACGTCCCGCCAGGTAGAGCGTCCGCATCTGCACCGCGCGCAGGCGCTCGCGCAGCGGATGGCGCTCGACGAGGCCGGCGAGTTCGCCGGTGAGCAAGGTGTGGTCGCCTGACTCGAGGCGGGCCTCGGCCTGTTCCTCGACGACGGAGAGACGCTGCTCGGTCAGCCGGTGTGCGGCGGCGCGGGCGAACTCCTCGTCCGCAAAGTCGGCGTACGCGGGCCCGCGCCACAGCCCCAGCGCCTCGGTGAGCAGGTTGGCCCGTACGCCCGGATCGGCGGCGCGGCGGGCCTCCGCCACCAGCGACCTGAACCGGTCCGCGTCGATCTCGTCGCCCGTGTCCCCGTCGTCGGCAGCGCGGTCGAGGTGCAGGCGGTAGCCGGGCGCCTGGCGTACCACCCGCTCCCGGCCCAGAGCACGCCGCAGTTGGGAGACCTTGGTCTGGAGCGCATTGGCGGGGTTGCCCGGCGGTTGGTCGCCCCACAGGTCGTCGATGAGACGGTCGGCGGAGACCGGACGGCCCTCGTGCACCAGCAGATCGGCCAGGAGCGCACGGACCTTGGGCTCGGCGACCTTGACCGGGGTTCCGTCGCGGTCCCACACCATGAGCGGACCAAGCACCCCGTATCGCATGAGATCACCGTACATAGCGCAGGTGGGAGGCCCGTCAGCGGATCATCAGCGCTTCCACAGCGCCGCCGCGCACAGTCGTCCCATGAACACCGAGACGAACACCCTCGCAACCGCCGCTCCCACGACCACCACCACGGCCACCACCACGGCCGCCACCCCCGGCCCGGGCGCAGCGGCCTCCATCGCCACAGCCGCCGACACCGCCGGAGCCTCCTCCGCCGCCGAACGCGGCCTCTTCGACACCGACGCCCGCCTCGGCGCCCTCACCCTGCCGAACCGCCTGGTCATGGCCCCGATGACGCGCAACCGCGCGGCGGCCGACGGCGTCCCGCAGGCGATCATGGCCAAGTACTACGCCCAGCGCGCGTCGGCCGGGCTCATCATCGCCGAGGCCGCCACGCCCAGCGCGGTCGGCATCACGTACCCGAACATCCCCGCGATCCACGCCCCCGAGCACGTCGTCGGATGGCGGCGCGTCACCGACGCGGTGCGCGAGGCCGGCGGCCGGATGTTCCTCCAGATCCAGCACGGCGGCCGCATCGGCCATCCCGACAACAGCGGCCACATGCCGGTCGCGCCTTCGCCGGTCGCCCTCCCGGACACGATGTTCACGCCCGCCGGCCACCAGCCCTCCGTCGTCCCCCGCGAGATGACGGTCGACGAGATCCGTTCCACCGTCGCCGACTTCGCCGCCGCCGCGCGCAACGCCGTGGAGGCCGGGTTCGCCGGTGTGGAGGTGCACGCCGCCAACGGCTACCTGCTGCACCAGTTCCTCGCACAGAACACCAACCTGCGCACGGACGAGTACGGCGGCGCGGTCGCCAACCGGATCCGCTTCGTGACCGAGGTCGTCCGCGCGGTCGCCGACGAGATCGGCGCCGAACGCGTCGGCGTGCGCATCGCGCCCGGCCTGACCGTGAACGGCATCGAGGAGGGCGACACCGAGGAGATCTACCCGGCGCTGATCGCGGCGCTGTCCGAGATCGGTCCGACGTACCTGCACGTCGTCTTCGCGGACCCGGACAAGCCGCTCTTCCACGACATCCGCCGCCGCTGGTCCGGCACGCTTGTCGCGAACCCGTTCCTGGCGTGGGGCGAGCCGCTGCCCGCGGACGGCGGCAAGGCGCAGGCCGAACGGCTGCTGGCCGCCGGGGCCGACTTCATCGCGCTGGGCCGCTCGTTCCTGGCGAACCCCGACCTGGTCGACCGCCTGCGCACCGGCGCGCCGCTCAACCAGGTCCGCGACCGGCACCTCATGTACGTCGGCGGCGAGACCGGCTACACGGACTACCCGACGCTCGCCGAGTCCCGGGCCGCATGAGCACGGCCCGCGAATCGGACTCGTCGACGACGACGCAGGGCGGCCCGGAATGCGCGTCGGCACACTGCCGGAAGGGACCGGTTTCCGGGCCACCGACGAAGTCCCCGGCCTGGCGGCCTTCCTGAGCCGCTCGACCGCCCACCACAATCTCCTCATCGAGCCCGCGCCTGTGCGGTTCCCGAACCACACGTGATGGGAGGTGGACGACGTCGACGACGAAGCCGGAGGTCTTCGACGACCTGCGGATCCCCCACAGTTGGGGCCGCCCGTGCCCGCGTCGTTCATCGAGCCCGACGACCTGACCGACCTCATGGCAGGAGGCCACTCGTGAGCGAGCACCACACCGACGGTCCGCGTCCGCTCGTCCTCGTCCCCGAAGACGTGCCGCGCATCGAGGCGGTACCGCTGGCCGAGCGCGGGCTCCCGGCGAACACCTACCAGTTGCTCCGGCGGTCCGTGCAGGCCACGCCGGACGCGCCCGCCCTCCACCTGCTCGGCGAAGACGGCGGGCCGTGGCGCGAGGCGCCGACCTGGACGTACGCCGACTTGCTGCGCCGCGTGCACCAGGCCGCCAACACCTTCACCGCGCACGGCCTGCGGCCCGGCGGGGTGGTCGGGATCATGCTGCCCAACAGCGGCCGGATGTTCTCCGTGCTGCTCGCCGCGGAGGCGGTCGGGGTCGCCAACCCGGTCAACCCGGCCCTCGGCGACGAGCACCTCGCGCACATCCTGCGGCTCACCCGAGCCGAACTCCTGGTGGCGGACGTACGCCTGCGCGAGAAGGCGGAACGTATCCGTGACATGGTCCCGTCGCTGCGCGAAGTCCTGCTGGTGGGCGGGGACTTCGACGAAGCCGCGGCGGGGCAACTGGACGACCGCCTCGTCAACGGCCACGAGGCGCAACCCGGCGACATCTGCGGCTACTTCCACACCGGCGGCACCACCGGCGTCCCGAAGGTGGCGCCGCACACGCACGCGATGCAGGTCTACATGGCCTGGGCCCTCGGCTTCATCGGCGTGTACACCGGTGACGCGGTGGCGCTCGCCGGGCTGCCGCTGTTCCACGTCAACGCCCTGCACGTGACCGGCCTGGGCGCGTTCATGCACGGCCGGCCCGTGGTCAGCCTCGGCCCGCTCGGCTACCGCGACAAGGCGCTGACCGCCGACTTCTGGCACATCATCGAGCACTTCCGCGTCACCTCCTTCTCCGCGGTCCCGACCGTCTACGCCGCACTGCCCCCGGTGCCCGACGGCGTCGACCTGTCCAGCCTGCGCGCGGGAGCGGTGGGCGCCGCGCCGCTGCCCGGCCGGGTGCGCGACAGGTTCGAGGCGGAGGCGAAGGTGCCGATGCTGGAGGGGTACGGCCTGACCGAGGCGACCTGCGCGACCTCCGCCACTCCGCCGTTCGCGCCGCGTGCCGGATCGGTGGGACTGCGCCTGGCGTACCAGCACGTCAAGGCGGTGACCGTGGACGCGGACGGGCGGCCGGTCGCCGACTGCGCGCCGGGGGAGACCGGCGTGCTGGCCATCTCCGGGCCCTCGGTGTTCCCGGGCTACCTCGGCCCGGACGGACCCGACCCGGCCGGCAGCGTCTTCGACGGCTGGCTGCTCACCGGGGACCTCGGCGCGGTCGACGAGGACGGCTATGTCTTCCTGCAAGGACGCGCCAAGGACCTCATCATCCGCGGCGGGCACAACATCGACCCGATCCCGGTCGAGGAATCCCTGCTCGCCCACCCGGCCGTCACCGGGGCGGCGGTCGTGGGGCGCCCCGACCCGTACTCCGGCGAGGTCCCGATCGCGTACGTCACGGTGGGCGGCGAACCGGTGTCCGAGGCGGACCTGCTCGCGTGGGGCAAGGAGCACGCCCCCGAGCCCGCCGCCGCCCCCAAGGCGGTGCACGTCATCGACGCCATCCCGGTCACCGCGGTGGGCAAGCCGGCCAAGCCCGTGCTTGTCGCCGACTCCATCGCCCGCATCGTGGCCGCGGAGCTGGCCGCGTGCGCGCTCGACGGGAGCGTCGAAGTCACCGGTGCGGACGGGCGGTTCACGGCCGTCGTCAGGGGTACGCCGGGCTCGCCCGAACTCGCCGCGGCGCTGGAGCGCTATCCGTTCGACCACCGCGTCGTACCCGTCGACCGAGAGGACGCCTGACGGGCCGCGCTCCGGCACCGACGCAGAAGTGCAGGAGTAGTGCGCGTCCGCGCCGCGCCGGGCCCCACCCCGGTCGCGGCACGGACAGCACAAGGCGCCGCCGGGGTCAGCCGACCGGGACGAACGAGCGCGAGGCGATGTGCTCGGGGCGCGGCGCCGGTGCGGCGAACGGCTCGACGAGGGCGTTCTCCACGCTGTTGTAGACGATGAACACGTTGGCGCGCTCGTACGGCG
>NZ_JBEZFP010000052.1:0-54721 GCF_040649515.1 Streptodolium elevatio | reverse complement strand
GGTGTGGTGCGGCCCGTGGTTGATGGCGGTCAGGAAGATGATCGGGATGTCCCGGGTCTTCTCGCGCCGCTTGATGTGCGCGGCTGTCTCGAATCAGTCGAAGACGTTCGTCGACATGCCGATGGCCCCGTGTGCGAGGGACTCGTCGAGGAGCGCGGCCATCTCGGCGATCTCCCCGGGCGTCGCGGCGCGCTCCCACGCGGCCTCGGCACCCATGACGGTCGTACGCAGGGTGAGGTGGCCCACGAAGCCGGCGACGTTGACGGTCGTCTTCTGGTCCTCGCACGCGCGGCGGTACTCCGGCCAGCGCTCCCAGGTCCACGGCACGTGGGTGGTGAAGGCGTCCAGCGGCAGGTCCTCGAGGAAGGTGAAGAGGTCGAGGACCGGGCCGCGCGCCTCCTTCTGGAGCGGGGCCACGGACATGCCGCAGTTGCCGAAGACGACGGTGGTCGTGCCGTACGCGGGCAGCGGGTCGAGGTCGGGGTTCCACCACATCGCGCCGTCGACGTGGGTGTGCGCCTCGATGAAGCCGGGGGAGACGTACGCCCCGGTCGCGTCGATCTCGCGCTCGCCGCGCGGCTCCAGGTCGGGGCCGACCTCGGCGATGACGCCGTCGGTGATGCGGACGTCGGCGCGGACGGCGGGTGCGCCCGTGCCGTCGACGACGGTTCCTCCACGTACCAGCAGATCGGCCACGGCCGTCTCCTTGCTGTCGGAAATGCTCAGGTAGTTATGATGCAGGTTGTAATTTAACTAGGTGAACTAGTCAAGGGAACCATCGCGCTGGAAGAATCCCGGACCGTGCCGACCCCCACCTCCGCAGCGCGCCGCCCGGTCGGCGGCCGCCCCCGCGACCCGCAGATCGACGCCGCGATCCTGACCGCCGTGCGCGAACTGCTGGCGGAGGAGGGGTATGGGCGGCTCAGCTTCGAGACCGTCGCGCGCCGCGCGGGAGTGACCCGGCCGACCATCTACCGGCGCTGGTCGTCCAAACCGCAGCTGGTGCACGAGGCGGTCTTCCCGGCGCGCAGCGACTCCGCCGTGCTGATCCCGGACACCGGGGACTTCGCGGCGGACGTGCGGCGGATGATCACGGACACGGTCGCGTCGTACGCCCGCCCGGAGGCCCGCGCCGCACTGCCCGGCCTGCTCACCGACCTCAGCCAGGACCCGAGGTTGCGCGCGGAGGTGATCGACGGGCTGGAGAACCGGGTGCGCGAGCAGTTCCGCGCGCTGGTGCGGGCGGCGTGCGAGCGGGGGGCGGTGCGTGCGGACGCCGACGCGGACGTCCTGTTCGACGCGGTCCTCGGTGCGGTCTTCACGCGTGCGGTGGCGCACTACGACATCGACATTCCGGCGGGCTTCGTGGACACCCTGACGGCGCTGGTGGTCGACGGCGTGGCAGCCCGCGCAGGCGACCGCTGACGCTGTCGGCCGAACGCCGAACGCCGAACGCCGGACGCCGAACGCCGGACGCCGAACGCCGGACGCCGGACGCCGGTCGGCCGAGGCTGCGGATACGGCCGCGGGGGCGGGCGCCGGGGGCTACTGTCCTGTCCGTAGCCGGAGCAGGCACGGCGTGAGGAGTGCGCGATGTCGTCCGAGAAGAAGCCGAAGTCCCCGCGCTTGCCGCCGCGTTGGTTCATCCGGACGGCGTGGTGCGTGCACCGCGGCCTGTACCGGGTCTTCCGCGGCCGCATCGGCTTGTGGCGACCGGACGACGAGGCCGACAAGTGGGGCACCCTGCGGCTGACCACCACCGGGCGGCGTACCGGACGGCAGCGCAGCGTCATCGTCGGGTACTTCGAGGACGGCCCGAACCTGGTCACCCTCGCCATGAACGGCTGGGGCGCGGCCGAGCCCGCCTGGTGGCTCAACCTGCTTGCGGATCCCGACGCGACCCTCGAACTCGTGGACGGGACGCGGCTCGTACGCGCCCGCGCAGCCACCGGCGACGAACGGGAACGGCTGTGGTCGCGCTGGCGTGAGGTCACCGAACACCTCGACACCTTCGCGGCGCGACGGCCTTCGGAGACCGCGGTGGTGGTTCTGGAGCCGCGTCCCGCCGACACTGCGGACGGCGGGTCCGGCGGCGGGTCAGAGGGCAGGCCCGAGGGCAGGTCAGAGGGCAGGTCCGAGGGCGGGCTCGACGGTGGGTCCGGCGGCGGTTCCGCCCCTGGCCCCGCCGCGTAGCCGGACTTCCGTCGTCGGCTGCGTCCTCCCTGGTCCGCGCATTGCGGCCACCCCGCCGGTCGTCAGGCCGTGTGCGTTTGCCGCCGCCGCGCGGGCATGGGCTGCGGGCGTGCGGGTAGCCGCGCAGCGTCCGAGAGAGCGTCGTACCCGTCGCCAGGAGCCGCGGGAACCGTCCGAGGGAGCGCTGCAGATGATCCGCCGCCGCCACGACCACGACGACGTGTCCGAGGAGAACGCCGGGCAAAACGCCGGGCAAAACGCCGGGCGCGACGCCGAAGGCACCCAGGATGCGGTGGTGTCGGACGGCTCCGACCTGCCTGCCGAGGCCCGCGCCGATGTGGCGGGCTCCGGGTACCCCGGATCGACCCCGGCGGAGAAGCAGGCGGCAGCCCGCGACGAACGCCGTCTCGCCACCGACGGATCCGCCGCGGTGGACCGGGCGGTCGGTCGGGGCGACACCGAGACGGCCGACGACTCGGGCCCTCGGGCGTCAGATGCCAGGGGCGCACGTTCGGGGGGCGATTCCGACAGCGCCGAAGCGGACGCCGCGGATATCACGGATACCGCGGATCTCGCGGACACCGAGACCCGGGAGTTGCTGACCGGCGAACCCCCGCCGAACCGTCGCAGTGCGCCCTGACGAATCGTCAGCACGGCGGCTGCGAGCCCCGGTCGGCCGGGCAGGGTATCTGCACCGACCCTGGCCACCGGCGCGTTGTCCACAGCTCGGCGACCACGACCCGGCTCTTCCACACGCTGGCCCCCGCCCCTCAAAACCTTGCGCCATCCGTGCCACGATGCGATGCAAGCCGGTGATCACGGGGTCACCGCAGGCACGGCAGGCCGCACGACGCGGGCTGCGGACGCAAGGGAGGCCGCCTCATGGGGCTCGACGCATGGAACCTGCCGGGGGAGCGCGAGGGACGGCCGGCACCCGACGACCTCGCCGAGCGCCGCAAGGCGATCTCCGCGATCCCGCAGCAGGTCGAGCCGGGCACCACGGTGTCCCAGGAGGTTTTCGGGGGCGTGCCCTCGCTCGTCGTCGCCGTGCCCGATCCGGTGCGCACCGTCTTCTACCTGCACGGCGGCGGATATCGGCTGGGCGAGGCGGCGGGGTGGACCGGCTTCGCGTCCCGGTTGGCCGCGGCCGCCGATGCGCGCATTGTGCTGGTCGACTACCGGCTCTCGCCGGAGGCGCCGTTCCCGGGAGCGCTGCGCGACGCCGCGTCCGCGTACGACGCCGTGCTTGCCGCGTTCGGCCCGGTCACCGTCGGCGGCGACTCGGCGGGGGGTGGCCTCGCGGCGGCCCTTGCCCTGGCGATCCGGGACGCCGGACGGCCGGCGCCGGTCGCGCTGATGCTGCTCTCCCCGTGGCTCGACCAGACCTTCGAGTCGGGAGCGTATGCGCGCAGTGGCGCGACGGACCAGCTCTTCGGCCTGGAGGCGGCTCGCACCGGTTCGGATCTCTACCTCCAGGGCCACGACCCGCGCGATCCCCTGGTGTCCCCGGTCCTGGCGGATCTCGCGGGCCTGCCTGCGACGCTGCTCTTCGCGGGCGGCTCGGAAGTGCTGCTGGACGACGCGACGCAGTTCGCCCAGCGGGCCGCCGCGGCCAGGGTCAGCGTCGAGGCCCACTTCGTCGCCGGCATGCAGCATGTGTGGCCCACGGTGTTCCCCGACCTGCCGGAGTCGATACGTGCGCTCGCCACGATGGCCCGCTTCCTGCGCGACAACTGAGCGGCCCACAAAGCCGGTTCAAGGCGGGTGCGGCCCCTGCGTGCTTCCCCACACGACAGGGACCGCCTCTCGCAAGCGGTGCCGCTACGCGGCGGTGACGTTCTCGGCCTGGGGCCCCTTGGCCCCCTGGGCGATGTCGAAGGAGACGCGCTGGTTCTCCTGGAGTTCGCGGTAGCCGGTGGCGTTGATCGCGGAGTAGTGCACGAACACGTCGGCTCCGCCGCCGTCCTGGCTGATGAAGCCGAAGCCCTTCTCCGCGTTGAACCACTTCACGGTGCCTGTCGCCATCGACCGGTCCCCTTCGATCACGTCTCGGGCACCTGCTTGGTGCCCGCCGGCCCTTCTGCGGCCCGGCGATCAAGGGCCTGCCCACTGCGCACGCCCCGCAATCACCCGAATGCGCGCGGGAGTACGGACCGAGCCGCCGGGACAGCGCCGTACGGCGTCGTGACGTCGCCATGAAAGCGTCACCGAGGCGTCACCCAGGCGTCACCGAGAGGGTGGGGCGATCTCGGCGAACCAGGCGCGGGCCTGGTCTTCGGGCAGCACGCCCTCCAGGGTCAGTTCGCCGGCGACGCGGGCGAAGAGGCGCCCGGCGTTCCACGCGTACCGTTCGCGCGGCGGGTCGAGCACCACGAGCCGTGTGCCGCCCACGAATTCGATGTCGTCGGGGCAGCCGTCGAGCAGCACCGCGGTGCCGTCGGCGTTCGTGAGTGCGAACTCGGCGTAGGCGGAGACGGTCGGGGGAGCGGTGCCGGGGCCGTACGGCCCGTTCCGTGCCAGGCTGACGGCTGCCGGGTCGGGAGCGGTGCCGGGCAGGTGGCCGCCGCCGACGAGGATGTCGGCGAGCAGCGTGGACAGTTGGCGGTTGCAGCCCAGCCCGCTCATCCGCATGCGGTACGCGCTGCCGGTCGGTCGGTGCAGCACGAGGATCGGTTCGTCGTCGACCATGCGGACGATGTGGCGCAGCGACACGAGCCCGCTGTGCCACACGAGGGCGACCCGCTCGGCCTCGGCCCGGAACTGCGCACGCGCGGTGAGTTCGTCGCGCACCGGGCGGTGCGAGAGCATCGCCACAGTGGCCAACTCCCACTGCTGGACCTGCCACCAGGCGATGAGGCTCAGCAGGACGTCCTCGCCCGCGTCGGCCCCGCCCACCCGATCGATGACCTCGGCCGGGATGTCGACGGACGCCGGAACGGGCAGCGCGCCACCGCCTGCCGCGGACCACGCCGCCGGGAAGTCGGCGGCCTTGCGCAGGTTGTCGCGTGCCCGGTCGAGGATGTCCGGCGCGCAGGCGGCGGGATCCGCACCGAGTTCCACGCAGGCCCCGATGATCACCGAGAGCAAGCCTTCGTGAACCATCGGCACGTACGGCAGGAATCCGGTCAGCCGCGGGACCGCCGCGGAGGCGTCGTCGCGGTCGGTGAGCGGCAGCGCGGTGAGAAGCGCGTTGACGGCGGCGGCGACCTTGGCGACGTCGGGCGGATTCAACGCTTCGTCGAGTTGGGCGACGGCCGATTTCATCGGGCGAGGCTCGAAATTCATCCGGGGACCGTACCGGTCACCGATGGCGATGCGAAATGCCTTGCAGGTCAGTGGGGTTGAAAGCGACCGCGGGGGGCGCAAGGGAACGGGGCGAACGCTTGTGGCGGAGGCATGGAACCCGCGCAGGATCGGGTCTGGCAGAGAGGCCGGGAGCGGCGGGACGCTACCGGCAGGAGCAGGAGCAGGAGCAGGAGCAGGAGCAGGAGCAGGAGCAGGAGCACGGGCAGAGACAGAGGCAGGGGCTGGACGCCGAGGCCCGGGCTCGGCGGTCGGGCCGAGGGGGCCGTCGGTGGGGCTGTCGGTCTGGGATGGGGTTGCGGCATGCTTGACTTTGTCAGGGAAGTGCACGTCCGGTCTGAGGAGGCACGCGCGTGGCATCCAGTGAAGGCACCGACGTATTCGAGGACTTGCGCACCGAAGGCAATGTGCTCTTCGCCCTGGTCGCGGATCTGGACGACGAGCAGTGGTCGTTGCCCACCTCCGCTCCGGGGTGGACGATCGCCGACCAGATCGGCCATCTGGCCTCGACCGACGAGATGGCGATCATGGCGGCACGTGACCCCGACGCCTTCCGGGCGGCGGTGCCGGCCGTGGTCGCGGCGCTGGCGACCGGGCTCGACGGCATGTCGGGTCGGCGCGACGAGGAGAAGGGCGCGGAACTGCTGGACCGCTGGCGCGCCGGTCGCGAGGGTGTGGTCGCGGCGCTCCAGGGCCATCCGCCGGGCACCCGGTTCCCGTGGTTCGGCCCGCCTATGAGCCCCGCGGGGATCGCGACCGGCCGTCTCATGGAGACCTGGGCGCACGGCGGCGACGTCGCGGACGCATTGGGCGTACGACGCGAACCGACGGCGCGCGTACGCCACATCGTGCGCCTTGGCGTCCACGCCCGTGACCACGCGTTCGCCACCCACGGACTCGCCGCCCCCGACGTGGAGTTCCGCGTCGAGTTGGTCGGCCCGGACGGCGGCAGGTGGGAGTTCGGGCCACCGGACGCACCGCAGAGGGTCACCGGGCCGGGCTACGACTTCGCCCTCCTCGCGACCCGCCGCGTACACCGGCAGGACACGGCACTGACGGCCGACGGGCCGGATGCCGACCGATGGCTCGACATCGCCCAGGCGTACGTGGGGGCGCCGGGGGAGGGGCGGGCACCGGGGTCGCGGCGTACCTGACCGCCTATGGAGCCTGGCGATGCGCCGCTCGCGGCCCTGATGCCCTGATGCCCTGATGCAGTGGCTGATGCGCTTGCCGAACCGAACCGAACCCGACCCGAACCGCACCGCACCGACCCGAACCGAGCCGCCGCTTCGACGCCGTGGCCGACATCGTCCCACCCGTCTTGTGGGCGTGGCGCCCGGCCGTACCCGCCGTCGCGTGGCACGCTGCCGTCCATGGACCTGGTGGCGCGGTTCCGGGGCGAAGTCGCCCTGTTCGAGGCGGCGGTACGGCAGGCGGCGGCCGAGCCGGAGGCACCGCCGGTGCCCTCCTGCCCGGGGTGGACGGTCTCCGATTTGGTCCTGCACCTGGGCGAGGTGCACCGCGTGGTGGAAGCGGTGCTACGCACCCGGCTGACCGACCCGCCGCAGGGCACCGATCCGGGTTTCGGGCTCCCGGCCGAGCGGCAGGGGTGGCCGGAACCCGGCGGCGGGCCGACGGCGGGGCCGGTCCCGGCCGCGCTGGTCGAGTGGTTCGCCGACGGCGCGCGGCTGTTGGGCGACAGGTTCGCGAAGACCGACCCGGCGACGCGGGTCTGGACATGGGCTCCCGAGCAGAGCGCGGGCTTCTGGCTGCGCATGCAGGCCATCGAGGCCGCCGTGCACCGCTGGGACGCCGAACTCTCGGTCGGTGAGCCGGGTCCGATGGACCGGTCGTTGGCATGCGACGCGGTGGCGCAGACCTTCGAGGTCATGGCCCCGGGGCGGCGCGAGAGGCTGCCCGCGTCGGAGGGGGCGGGCGAGACGTACCGCTTGGCCGCGACGGACGGTCCGGAGTCGTGGACGGTGCGGTTCTCGGGCGCGGATGTCGAGTACCCCGCCCGAGGAGGGAAGGCGGGCGAAGCGGCCGCGGCGGACGTGGAACTACGCGGCTCCGCCTCGGACTTGATGCTGTACCTGTGGGGCAGGGTGCCCCTGGACCGTCTGGCCGTCGCGGGTGACCGGAGTGTCGCCGAACGGTACTTCGTGCTCGTCCCTCCGGTGTGAGCAGACCGCGGTCGGGCCGGGACGGTCCCGGTGGCGGTCAGGCGGGACCGGTGGCGGCGCGCCCGCTCGCGACGCGGCCGGGCTTGCGCCCGTCGTAGTTCCCGGTGCGGCATGATCATGGGGTGAGTCCAGCCGTTGACAGGGACACCGTCCCGCAGTTCGTCCTCCCCCTCGTGGTGCGCATCGAGCGCGAGGCCCCGCCGACGCGTACCGCCGCCCTGGAGGCCGCCGCCCGCGGCGTGCTGGCCTTCCTCGCCGACGAGCGGTCCACCGAGGGGGAGTGGGCCGAGCGCGTCACGGCGTGGACCGACGGCCGCATCCGCAAGGTGGTACGTCGGGCGCGCGGAGCCGAATGGCGGCGCGCCTCCGCGCTGGACGGCATCACGCTGGAGCACGAAGGCGCCGAGGTACGCGTCTTCCCGCCCGTTCCGCTCGACGCGTGGCCCAAGGAACTCGCCCGGCTCCAGGTCTCCGGCACCGAACTCGACGACCCGGAGCCGCCGCTCGCCCCCGCCCGCGGGATCCCGGTGCTGTGGTTCAACCCGGGCCTCGAGATGAGCGCCGGAAAGGCGATGGCACAGGCCGGTCACGGTGCGCAGTTGGCCTGGATGCGACTGGACGCGGAGGCCCGCAAGCGCTGGGCGGCGGACGGCTTCCGCCTCGCGGTGCGTAGCGCTCCCGTCACGGCGTGGCCGGCGCTCACCGACTCCGGGCTGCCGCTGGTCCGCGACGCGGGGTTCACCGAGATCGCGCCGGGCTCCTGCACGGTGGTGGCCGATTTGCCGGAATTGCGGCTGCGGGGCGCCTGATTCGCCGTCGGCCGGCCGTGCGGCCGGGGCCGGTCGCGGTCATCCGGGACGCTCGGATCCGGGCCACGCGCGGCCACCCGACACGCCGGGCAGGGCAGGGCGCGACGTATCCTGACTCCACGTCACATTGCTTGGCGACACCCGCATTTGCATTGCCGCGGTGACAAACTCGGCCAACAAACGAGACCGTGGCGTGACCGTGCCGCCTACGCCACGTCATCCACTGAGGACTACGGTGGATCGCGGCCGGGTCTCCCGCCCGGCCCCGCGCCGCGCGGCCTTGGAAGCGGTCCGCACGGGCGGTGCCCGCCTGCCGACCAGGGAGCGCCCGCGAGTGAACCTTCAGGTGACCACCGAGGACCGCCAAGGCTGGACCGTGCTTTTCGTCGCCGGGGAGGTCGACTTCGCCGTCGTCCCGGAGCTGGGGGAACACGTGAGACGGGCGGTGGCCCAGGGGCGCCACCACCTGATCCTGGAACTCACCGAGGTCGTCTTCTGCGACTCGACCGGGATCGGCGCACTGGTGGGGGCCAGGCGGTTGCTGCGCTCGTGCTCGGGCCAGTTGCGGCTGGTGATGCCGGAGAGCGGCGAGCACCACGTGAACCGCGTGTTCACGGCGCTCGGCCTGCGGAGGCTGTTCGACGTGCACCCCGACCTCGACGAGGCGCTGGCCGCCGACGACCCGCGCGAGCGCGCCGCCGAAGCCGGCTGAAGTGAAGCGGCCTGAAGGGGCCGGAAGCGGGCTGTAGCGTACGGGAATCCGCGCGCGACGAGGGCGCATCCTACGCGTGTTCCTGATCATTGCCCCGGTCAAGTGTCTGCGCTACGTTGCGGCCCAATACCCGTAGTTGTTGCGCAGGAGGGCTTGGCATGGCACTCGAAGGCTCCAAGATCGTCGTCACCGGGGTCACCGGCCAGGTGGCCGAGCCGGTCGCCAAGCTCCTCGCACGCGACAACGAGGTGTACGGCGCGGCGCGCTTCAACGACGACGAGTCCCGCGCGCGCCTGGAGGCCGCCGGAGTCAACTGCGTCAAGATCGACCTGGCCGCCGGCGACGTCGCGGCCCTGCCCGCCGACGCCGACTACGTGGTCAACTTCGCGGTCGCGAAGAGCGGTGACTGGGGCGCCGACCTGGACGGCAACGCCGGCGGCGTGCTCTGGCTCATGGACCACCTGCGCGGTGCGCGCGCGTTCCTGCACTGCTCGTCGACGGCGGTCTACCAGCCCAACGGGCACCGCACGTTCAAGGAGTCGGACGCGCTGGGCGACAACCACCGCGTGTGGTCGTTCCTGGAGACGTACAGCATCTGCAAGATCGCCGCGGAAGGCGCGGCGCGCTGGGGGGCGGCCAAGTACCAGCTGCCGACGACCATCGCGCGCCTGAGCGTCCCGTACGGCGAGAACGGCGGCTGGCCGGCCATCCACCTCGAGATGATGATCGCCGGAGCGCCGGTCCAGGTGCACAGCGACACCCCGAGCGTGTACCACCCCATCCACGAAGAGGACATCGTCGCCTCGCTGCCCAAGCTGCTCGCCGCGGCGTCCACGCCCGCGACGGTGGTCAACTGGGGCGGCAGCGAGGCGGTCAGCATCGAGGAGTGGTGCACCTACCTCGGTGAACTGACCGGCCTTCAGCCGGAGTTCGAGGAGACTGACCAGACCATCAGCAGCGTCGCACTCGACGTCACCCGCATGCACGAGATCATCGGCACGACCGACGTGCACTGGAAGGACGGCATGCGCCGCATGGTCGAGAAGTTCCACCCGGAGCTGCTCAAGAACTGACCGCGGCTCGCGAACCGACCGCGGCCGCGGTGCTCGCGGCCGCGGTGCTCAGCGGCCGAGGCCCGCGTCCAGTTGGTCCGCGCTGCGGCTGCGGATCAGGTCGTTGACCGCGAGCCCGGGACCGACGTTCTCGAAGAGGGACGGCGGGTGGTACGTCACGTACATCGTGCGCCGCCCGCCGACCCCGGTCGGGGCCGGCGACGCGTGCAGGACGTCGGCGATGTGCACGGTGACGTCGCCCGGATCCGTCGGGATCAGCATGTACGGCAGGTCCGCCAGGTCCCCCTGGTCCGGCGGCGGGCAGGTCTTCCCGTGTGTGCCCGCGACCGCCTCCAGGCACCCGGTCTCCGGCGACGACCCGGTCAGCTGCACGCCGATCGCCACCGACGGGCACATGATGTGGTGGCCGCCGAGCCCGCAGTCGGTGTGCCACGGGATGTTCGCCAGCCCCTTGAGCCGCCCCGGCGGCTTGAGCAGCACGCCCACGCCCTCCATGCGGTCGGTGGACGCCGCGAGGTCGTCGTGCAGCAGCGACGACAGGCGCAGCATGCGCGGATCCCGCGCGAGTTCCGCGATCAGCGGCGAGCGCTCGCTCGCGTAGACCAGGCGGCACAGGACGTCCTCGCCGTCCTCGGTGGCGGCCCACCACGACCGGTCGTCGCCGACGCGGGCGTCCGCCGCGAGCCGGTCGACCTCGGCGTTGAAGGCGGCGACCTCGTCGGCGGTGAAGACTCCGCGTACCCGCATCACACCGGTCGCGTCGAAGAACGCGGCCAGGTCGGCGTCCGAGTCGGCGAGCGTCCAGGCGCGTTCCAGGTCGACCGATCGCCCGGCGGCGTCGGTGGGCGGGGCGCCGGTGGGCTGGTAGATCGGGACGCCCATGTAGAGCGCGCGCAGCGCGGGCTCCCAGGCGAACAGGTCGAGGACGGTTCCGTCCCGGACCGCGACCTCGCCCGCGATGGCCAGCGCCGCTCCGGTGCGCATCTGGGTGACGAAGTCGGTCCACGCGCCGGGTGACATCAGGCAGGTGCAGGTGCAGGCGTCGGCGGCGCCGGCCTCCGCCGCGGGATCGACCCGCAGGCGTCCGTCCACCGCACGGTACGTCCACGCCGCCTCGCCGACCACCAGCGTCAGCGGGCGCAGCCCCGCGAGGCCGGTCGCGGCGAGCAGTCCCCGCTCGCCGGCGAGCAGCCCGGGCACGATGTCGCGGTGGTACGTCTCCGCGTCGATCCAGTCGCGCGTGTGCATTCTGTGCCCCTCCCCGCAGGTGACATCGGGCGCAGTATGCCGTGCCTGACGAACTGTCACCAGCCCCTCAGGCACGGGCCTGCGCGTGCTTTGACGGCGCTTTGCGGACCGCGTTGCCAGGCTCTCGTCCACCGGAGCTTCTTTCGGTGGCGAGCGACGGCCGAGCCGGGCGGGCGTACGAGTGGATACCTCGTCGGCACGGCGCCACGCCCGTCACCCGTACCGCGGTGACTCGTTCCCCGTGTGTGCCGATTGAGCCCCTTCGCTGCCCCTCCACCCGTGGTACGTAGGGCTGTTCGGGTGATTCGAGGTTTACCGGGCCCGGGTCAATTGATGTCCGAATTGGTACGAATGGGCGTGACTTGTGTGATTAATGGTGTTCAATCGTGTTGATCATCCAAGTCACTGGTACAACGGCGAGGCAGGTGCGCATGGAAGCCCCCGTATTCGACGATATCGCCGACCCGTCCTGCACGTGCCTTGCGTGTGTCGCGACGCGTCGGCAGGAGGCCATGGCCCTGCGCTCCGGCGGCAGTCCGGCGCGTCGCGCGCGTCGCACCGCCGCGACCGTCGTCACCGCCGGCTTCGTCGCGGCAGGCGTCGCACCCGCCGCCGCTCGCGCCCTCGACCCGGACAAGAGCCTCGACGACCAGGGACCCCGCCAGCCCCTCGCCGACACGCTCGTCGACCAGGAGCAACTCCCCCCGCACGCACCCGACCCGGCCGTCTGGGAGGGCACCTACGACTCACCGCAGGGCGAGCCCGGCCCACTGCGCCTCGGCTCCTCGGGCGGCAAGAGCGTCGCCCCCGTCCTCGCCACGCCCGCCCGCACCGGCCTCGCGACCGTGACGCGCGAGCAGATAATCGAGCGGGCCCAATCGTGGACCGACGTGGCCGTGCCGTACAGCCAGTCCGCCTACCGCGGGGGCTACCGCACCGACTGCTCCGGATTTGTCTCGATGGCCTGGGGGCTCGCCGAGAACGCGTGGACCGGCAACCTCGCCGACTACGCCGCGCCCATCGCCAAGGGCGACCTCAAGCCGGGCGACATCCTGCTCTTCCACAACGCGGCCAACCCGGTGCGCGGTTCGCACGTCGTCATCTTCGAGCGGTGGACCGATGCGTCGCGCGGCAGCTATGTCGGCTACGAGCAGACGCAGCCGGGCACCAAGCACCGCACCATCCCGTACGCGTACTTCAACTACTCGTCGAGCTACAAGGCGTACCGCTACAAGAACGTGGTCGAAGGGGACGCCGGGACCGGCAGCGGGGGCGGTACGACCACCCCCGCCACGACCCCGTTCCCGGGTGCGCAGTACTTCGGGCCTGGGAAGTCCAACGCGTACATCACCCAACTCGGCAAGGCCCTCGTCGCGAAGGGGTTCGGCAGTTACTACCGCGAGGGGCCCGGCCCGTCGTGGGGTACGGCCGACCAGCGGGCGACGTCCGCGTTCCAGCGTGCGCAGGGCTGGACCGGCGCCGACGCCGACGGAATACCCGGACGTGAGACGTGGGCGCGCCTCATGGCCGGACTCGGCGGCGGAACGGGAGGTGGAGCCGGCGGCGGCAACCCCGCTCCGCCGCCCACGACTCCCGGCGCGACCGCGTTCCCGGGCGCGCAGTACTTCGGGCCCGGGAAGTCCAACGCGTACATCACGCAGCTCGGCCAGGCACTGGTCCGCAAGGGGTACGGCAGTTACTACCGCGAGGGGCCCGGCCCGTCGTGGGGTACGGCCGACCAGCAGGCCACGGCCGCGTTCCAGCGCGCGCAGGGCTGGACCGGCGCCGACGCCGACGGAATACCGGGCAAGGACACCTGGGCCCTGCTCATGCGGTGACGTCACAACACCGGTGTCGCGGCACCGAAGTCGCGGCACCGAAGTCGTGGCACCGAAGTCGTGCGGCAAAGTCCCGGCACCGAAGTTCCGGCACTGGCGTCCCGGCATCGGCACCCCACTGCTGACGCACCATCACCAGAACCACTAGGCGGCGGCCCGAGGCTCCGCCGCCACCGGACCGGCGTCGACGGCGACGCGTGAGGAGCACAGGTGACACGCGAAGACTCGACAGGGGAATGGACGGGGCCAGGAGGCCGCCGCAGGCTCGGCACAGGCGTCGGCAGCGTCACGGGCACGGGGTTCGCAACCGGCGCCGGTACGAGCGCCGGAACCGGAACCAGCACCGGAACCGGTACCGAATACACCACCGAGGCCGGTTCCGGAACGGGCCCGAGCCGCGGCGCCGCGCCGGTGATCGTGACCGTCCTGGACCGCGCCGGCAGCTCCGGCGGAACGCCGTTGGACGGCCGCGTCCTGGACACCGCCGAGATCCGTGCGCTGTCCGCCGCCGGCTTGGGCTCGGCGACGGCGAGCCCCGTGGGCACCGCAGCCGACGCCGCGATGCCGTACGCGCCGCAACGTGACCCGCTCGACCCGCTGGAACGGGGCAAGGACATGGCCACCAAGAGCACCCGCACGCAGACCGACGCGGCCGTCGCCCCGGTCCCGGCCGGCAAGTCCGCGGCACCGGCCACACCGGCGACCACGACCACGGCGACCGCGACCTTCGGTGACGCGCACTTCGTCGCCGCCCCCGAGGGCCCGTCCCCCTCCCTCACCCGCGTACGATTCCCCCGCGCCGACCAGGAGCTCCGCGAACGCCCGGCGTTCGTCCTGCCCGGCTGGCTCGCAGGCACGGCCCTGCTCGCATCCGTGTGCGGCGTCGTGTGGGCGGTCGCGGCGTCCGGCCACATCGACTCGCGGCTGCCCGACCAACTCCGCGGCAGCGCACTCCTGGACGTCTCGGAACCGGTCGCCGTCGCCGCGGGCGCCTGCGCGGCGGTCCTCGGCCTGGTGCTCCTGCTCGGCATGTTCGTCGTGCCGGCCGGTTCCGTACGCGTCATGAGCCGGTTCGGCCGCTACAAGGGCACGGTCCGGCGCACCGGCCTCGTGTGGGCGGTGCCCCTCCGGCGGCGCCGCAAGGTCGACGCCCGCCTGCGCCACTGGCGCAGCCGCCCCATGGACCTGACCGACCGTCAGGGCACCCCGCTCCAGGTCATGGTCCTGGTGGTGTGGCAGGTCCGGGACACCGCGCGCGCCAAGTTCGCGGTACGCGACCACGAGCAGTACCTCCGGCAGCAGATCGAGGCGGCGGTGAGCGCGGTCACCGCGAGCCTGCCGTGCGACAGCTTCACCCGCGGCGCCGCGTCCCTGCGCGACACCGAGCACGTCAACGACGAGATGACCCGGCGCCTGTCCGGTGCGATGACCGCGGCCGGCGTCCAGGTCTTCTCCGCCCAGGCGCTGCACATCGACTACGCGCCGCAGGTCGCCGAGTCGATGCTGCGCCGCCGCATCGCCGCCCTCGACGCCTCGACCCGCACCGCCGTACTGGACGACGTCGTCGACACCGTCTCCCAGGCCGTCGACCAGTTCACCCGCCGCGCGCTCGTACGCCTCGACGAGGACGGCCGCACCGACTTCATCCGCGACCTCACCGTCGCCATGTACACCGCCCGCGGCAACACCGGCCCCGCCCCCTCCGCCCGCGACTGACCCCCGCACACTCGCCCCGCCCGACGGCTTCACGAGCCTCGCGGCTTGACGTCATCACGGCTTCCACCCTCAGATCCTCACGCCCACAGGTCCTCGCGGCTGAATGGGTCGAGGCCCGTCCGCCGGCCCTGCTCACGGTCAGGTGGGTTCTGGGGGCGGGGTGAGGGTGAGGGTGGTCAGTTCGCCGTTGCAGGCGTTGCAGGTCCAGCGGGGGAGGAGGTCGGCGCCGCAGGCGCGGTGGGTGATGTGTACGCCGGGGCGGCCGTCCTGGTGGAACCAGCGGGCGGCCCAGGCGATGAGGAAGGCGAAGGTCGGGAAGAAGTCGTGGCCCTTGGGGGTGAGTCGGTAGCCGTGTCGCCGACCGCCGTCGCGTAGGGGTGTCCGGTCCAGGATGCCCTGGTCGGTGAGCAGGGTCAGGCGCGTGGTCACGGTGTGCGGCGCGGTGTCGTGCAGCAGCGCCTGGAAGTCGCCGAAGCGGCGGTGGCCGAGGAGCGCGGCGGCGAGCAGCGATGTGGAGGTGCGGTCGGCGAGCACCGCCGCCCCCGCCACGGGCGCGTCCGGGGCGGGGGCGGAGCCGTTGTGCGGCGCGGTGCCGTCGCGTCCGCCGACCGAGGCCGAACGGTGGTAGCGGCGGCGCGGGTTGGTCGAGGCGAAGGGCACCGATCTGTCGACGGAGGCGGTTGTGTCCCGCGCGCTGAGGCCGATCGCGCCGCACGCGCCGCAGCCGAACACCGGGTCCGTACGGTTGCCGCACGCCGCGTGGGTCAGCGCGCCGCGCAGCCGGAGGGCCGAGCCGGGCGCCCAGCGCCGGTCCCACGCGTGCAGTGCCGCCAGCGCGGGCCACAGTTCCTCGCCCGACGGCGTCAGGCGGTACTCGTGGCGCGGGGGCGAGGCGTGGTACTCGTGCGCCTCGAGGAGCCCGTCCGCCGCCAGGTCGCGCAGCCGCCGGGTCAGCACCGGGTCCGAGATGCCCAGGCGCGTCCGCAGGTCGCCGAAGCGCGCGGGGCCCTCGGTGAGCAGCGTGCGGACGATGAGCAGGTTCCACAGGTCGCCCATCACGAGCAGCCCGTGCCCGAGCGAGGTGGGAGCCGGAGCAGTCACTTTCACTCTGGAAGTATCCCGATTGACGAAGTACCGTCGCAAGCGCACGTCGCACGCCGCACCACCCGGATGTCCCGATCAGGTTCATGTGCTCGGCGGAGGCGGAAATGACGAAAGTCCCACAGATCAACCGGATCCAGCGCGATCACTCCGCGGAGCGCGCCGTGCCGGAGGGCGAGGAGAACCCGTACCTGCTGGGCGTGTACGCCCCGGTCGGGACCGAGATCGATGCAGACGATCTGGAAGTAATCGGTGAGATCCCGAGGGATCTCAACGGCGTCTACCTGCGCAACGGCCCCAATCGGCGCTTCGCCGCGCCCGGCCGCTACCACTGGTTCGACGGCGACGGCATGATCCACGGCCTGCACTTCGAGAACGGCCGCGCCAGGTACATGAACCGGTGGGTGCGTACGGCCGCCTTCGACGCCGAGACCGCGGCCGGACACGCGTTGTGGTCCGGCGTCATGGAGGACCCCAAGGGCAACCCGTTCGGGAACGGCCACGGCCTCGGCATCAAGGACTCCGCCAACACCGACGTGGTCTTCTTCAACGGCCGCGTCCTGCCCACGTGGTACCTGTGCGGGACCCCGATGAGCCTCGACCCGCTGTCGCTGCGGACGATCGGCGCCGAGACCTTCCTCGGCACCCTGGCCGGCGACTTCATGGCCCACCCCAAGGTGGACGAGGCGACCGGCGAGCTGTTCTGGTTCGACTACGGACCCGAGCCGCCGTACCTCAGGTACGGCATCGTCGGTCCGGCCGGAGTCGTCGAGCACGTCGCCGAGATCGACCTGCCCGCTCCCCGGCTGCCGCACGACATGGCGATCACCGAGAACCACGCGATCCTCATGGACCTGCCGCTCGTCCAGGACCAGGAGGCGCGCCGCCAGGGCCGCTACCGCATCCACTTCGACCGCGAACTCCCGTCCCGGTTCGCGGTGTTGCCGAGGCGCGGCGACAACTCGTCGGTGCGGTGGTTCGAGGCGCGGCCCGGCTACATCTACCACGTCGTCAACGCGTGGGAGGAGGGCCACGAGATCGTCATGGACGTCTGCCGGGTGAAAGACCCGCAGCACCAGCCGCGCATCAGCCACCCGCTCGCCCGCATGCTGGCGTACCTGCGCCTCGACGCGCAGTTGTGGCGCTACCGGTTCGACCTGCGCACCGGCACCACCACCGAGGGCCCGCGCGACGACGACAACACCGAGTTCCCGATGATCGACTCGCGCGTCACCGGCCGCCGCAACCGCTTCGGGTACGCCGTGCACATCGCCCGCGAGGACACCCTGCTGTTCGACGGCCTCGTACGCTACGACCTGCACACCGGCGAACGCCAGGACCACCGCTTCGGACCGGGCAGGTGGGGCTCCGAGGCCCCCTTCGCGCCACGCGACGGCGGCACGGCGGAAGACGACGGCTACCTCGTGTCGTTCGTGCACGACGAGCGCGAGGACCGCTCCGAGGTCGTCGTGCTCGACGCCGCCGACCTGGGCGCGGGCCCGGTGTGCCGCATCCTGCTGCCGCAGCGCGTGCCCACCGGCTTCCACTCGTGCTGGATCCGCGCCGAGCAGCTGGAGCAGGCGCGGTGAGACTGCATCCCTCCGAGCGGGAGGCCGCGTACACCGAGGCCGGCTGGTGGGGAGTGCCCACCTGGGACGAGTTGTTCCGGGCCCGCGTCGCGGAACGCCCCGACGCCACCGCCGTCGTCGACCCCGCGAACCGCGCGACGCACCTCGACGGCCCGGCCCGGCGCCTGACCTGGGCCGAACTGGACGCATTCGTCGACCGGTTGGCCGCCATGCTGCTGGACCACGGAGTGGGCCGCGAATCCGTGGTCGGCGTGCAGCTGCCCAACTGCGTCGAACTCGCCGCCGTCTACCTCGCCGTCGCCAGGCTGGGCGGCATCGTCACGCCGTTCCCGGTCCAGCACCGCGAGCACGAAGTCGGGACGCTCGGCGAACTCGCCGGTGTCACCGCCTTCGTGACCGCGACGCGCATCGGCACCCGCGCATCCGCCCGCGCCGCCCGGGAGGTCTACCCGGACACCGTCCGCGTGCTCGCGTTCGGCGACGCGACCGGTGCCGCGGACGGCGTCGAAGGCATCGTCGGCCTGGACGCGACCCTCGCCGCGCCCGGGGACGCGGCCGCCCGGGACGCGGCCGCCCGGGACGCCGACTCCCGCGCAACCGACGCCAGGGCGTCCGACTCGCTGGCCGCACACCTCAAGTCGTTCACGGCACACCCGGGCGACTGCGTCACCATCTGCTGGACCTCCGGCACCGAGGCCGTGCCCAAGGGCGTGCCCCGGTGCCCGGACGACTGGACGCCGATGGCGCTCGGCAGCGTGGACGCCGCCGAACTGACCGCCGACGACGTGCTCCTCAACCCGTTCCCGATGGTCAACATGGCCGGCATCGGCGGCATGTTCGTGCCGTGGCTGATGACGGGCGCCGTGCTGGTGCAGCACCAGCCGTTCGACCCGCAGACGTTCTTCGGCCAGATCGCCCGCGAGCGCGTCACGTACACCGTCGTCCCGCCCGCGCTGCTCACCATGGTGCTCGCCCAGGACGCACAGAACGCCCTCCCGCCCGGTGCGCTCGCGAGCCTGCGCGTCGTCGGCTCCGGCTCCGCGCCGCTGACCGAGGCGATGACCGTCGGATGGCACGAGCGCTTCGGCATCGAGGTGCTCAACTTCTTCGGCTCGAACGAGGGGGCGAGCCTCGTCTCCGGCCCCGCAACCGTCCCCGACCACCGCGAACGCGCCAACTACTTCCCGCGTTTCGGCTCACCCGACCACACCTGGGACAACCGTGCCGCGCACGGGATGCGCACGCGCCTGGTCGACCTCGCCACCGCCGCGGAGATCCACGAGGCGGACGTGCCGGGGGAGTTGCGGCTGCAAGGGCCGAACGTCTTCGCCGGGTACCTGGGCCGCGACCGCGCCGACGCGTTCGACGAGGACGGCTGGTTCCGCACCGGCGACGTGTTCGCGTACGCCCATGACGCCGACGGGGACCCCCGCTACCTGCGCTACGTCGACCGCGCCAAGGACATCGTGGTACGCGGCGGCATGAACATCTCTGCAGCCGAACTCGAAGGCCACATCCTCGCCCACGCCTCCGTCGCCGATGCCGCGGTGGTCGCGGTGGCCGACCCCGTGCTCGGCGAGCGCGCCTGCGCCGTCGTGGTGGCGAAGCCTGGTGCGGCGCTCACGCTCGACGAACTGGTGGGCTTCCTGAAGGACCGCCGGATCGCCACGTACAAGCTGCCCGAGCGTCTCGAACTCGTCGAGGCGCTGCCGCGCAACCCGGTGGGCAAGGTGCTCAAAGCCGAACTCCGCGCCCGCTATGCCGGTACGCCGGACCCCACGGACCCCACGGACCCCACGGACCCCACGGACCCCACGGACCCCACGGACCAGGAGGCGACATGACCGCGTACATCCTGGGCGGCGCCCAGACGGACTTCGCCCGCAACTGGGCCAAGGAAGGGCTCGGCCTCGTCGACCTCCTCCGCGAGGCCGTCGAGGGCGCGCTCGCCGACGCGTCCGTCGACGCCGCCGACGTCGAGGTGCTGCACGTCGGCAACCACGCGGGCGAACTGTTCGCCGGACAATCCCAGTTGGGCGGCCTCACGGTCAGCGCGGTACCCGCCTTCACCGGCCTCCCCAGCACGCGCCACGAAGCGGCGTGCGCTTCCGGCGGCACCGCGCTGCTGGCCGCTGACGCCGACCTCGGCGCGGGCCGGTACGACCTCGCGCTCGTCGTGGGCGTCGAACTCATGCGCAACGTCTCGGCGGACGACGCCGCCGCCAACCTCGGCAGCGCCGCGTGGGCCGGGCGGGAAGCGGTCGGCGCGACGTTCCCGTGGCCCGCACTGTTCGCCGAGGTCGCCGACGCGTACGACGAACGCTGGGGCCTGGACCCGGCCCACCTCGGGGCCATCGCCCGCGGCGCGTTCGCGAACGCGCGCCGCAACCCATACGCCCAGGCCCGCGACTGGAACTTCGAGCCCGCCGCCTTCACCCCCGACGACACCGCGAACCCGCTGGTCGAAGGGCGCCTGCGGCGTACCGACTGCGGACGCATCACCGACGGCGCGGCCGCGCTCTTGCTCGCGTCCCCGCGCTACGCCGCCGCCTGGGCGCGCGCCCGAGGCCGCGAACCAAGCGGCGTACCCTGCCTGCGCGGCTTCGGCCACCGCACCGACAGCCTGCTGCTCGCCGACAAGCTCGCCCGACGCGACCCCGGCGGCCCGCTGTTCCCGCACCTCGCGGGCGCGGTCTCGGACGCGTACCGCAGGGCCGGCATCGGCGGCGTCGCGGACCTCGACGTCGCCGAACTGCACGACTGCTTCACCATCAGCTCGCTGGTCGCCTTCGAGCACATCGGACTTGCGGCGCCGGGCGAGGGCGGCCGCGTCGTCGAGGAGGGGGTCACCGACCCGGGCGGCTCGCTGCCCGTCAATCCCGGCGGCGGCCTGCTGGCCCTCGGCCACCCGGTCGGCGCGACCGGCGTGCGCATGGCGGTCGACGCGGCCCGCCAGGTCGCCGGTACCGCGGGGCCGATCCAGGTCGAAGGCGCCCGTACCGCGCTCACCGTCAACATCGGCGGCTCCTTCACGACGGCCGTCGCCACCGTCATCTCCCGGGGAGGGGCCGCGTGACGGCAGCACTCGACGAGGCCTACCTGCTCGCGTACGTGCGGACCCCGCGCGGCAAGTCCACGCAGCGTGGGGGACTGGCCTCGGTGACACCCCTCGACCTCGTCCGGCAGCTCCTCGACGCCCTGGTCGACCGCACCGGCCTGGTGCCCGACCGGGTGGACGACGTGGTCCTCGGCTGCGCGGGCCAGGTCGGCGAGCAGGGCGCCAACCTCGCCCGCACCGCCCTGCTCACCGCGGGCTGGCCCGAGACGGTTCCCGGGCAGACGGTCAACCGGTTCTGCGCCTCGGGCATCGACGCCGTGGCGACCGCGGCGGCGCTCGTACGCTCCGGGCAGGCGGGCCTGATGGTCGCGGGCGGGGTCGAATCCAGCTCGCGCGTACCCATGTTCGCCGACCAGGGCCCTCTGTGGACGGACGCCGCTGTGGTGGAGTCGGTCGGCAGCGTGCACATGGGGATCGCCGCCGACGTGGTGGCCACCGAAGAGGGCTGCGAGCGCGGCGAACTCGACGAGTACGGCCTGCGCACCCAGCAGCGCGCGGCCAGGGCGTGGGCCGAAGGCCGCTTCGCCGCCGCGGTCGTCCCGGTGACCGCACCGGACGGGACCGTGCTGCTGGCCCACGACGAGCATGTGCGCCCCGACGTCACCCTCGACCAACTCGCGGCACTCGGACCGGCCTTCGCCGACCTTGGCGACTCCGGACAGGACGCGCTCGCGCTGCGCCACCTCCCGCACCTCAAGGAGATCCGGCACCTGCACACCCGCGGCACCTCGCCGTCGCTCGCCGACGGCGCCTGCGTCGCCCTCATCGGCACGGCCCGGGAGGCCGAGCGCCTCGGTATCACCCCGATGGCCCGGATCGCCTCGTCCGCCACCGCGGGGGCCGACCCGGTGCGCATGCTCCTCGCCGGACAGACCGCGGTCGGCTGCGCCATCGAGCGGGCGGGCCTGCGCTCGGGCGACGTCGACGTCGTGGAGTACGCCGAGGCCTTCGCCGCGCTGTGCGTCAAGATCCAGCGCGACCTGGGGTTCGGCGCCGACCGCTTCAACGTCAACGGCGGCACGATCGCCATGGGCCACGCGTTCGGCGCGACCGGCGCGATCCTGATCGGCGCCTGCGCCGACGAACTCGCCCGCTCGCACGCCCGCTACGGCGTCGCCGCGGTGAGCGGCGCGGCCGGCCTGGGCAGCGCCGTGGTGCTGGAGGCGGTCGCGTGAAGCTCTCGGTCTCCCTCGGACTCTGGCAGGACCGGCCGCCGCAGGAGGCGCTGCGCACCGCGGAGGCGGCCGACCGGCTGGGCTACGAGGAGCTGTGGATCGGCGAGATGGCGACGTACGACGCCTTCGTCCTCGCGGTGGCGGTCGCCGCGCGCACCACCCGCATCCCGCTGGTCCTCGGCCCGCTCGCGGTCACCGTGCGCGACCCCGCGATGATCGCGGCGGGCGCCGCTTCCGTCGCCGATCTGACGGGCCGCCAGGTCGCCGTCGCGCTCGGCACGTCGTCGACCGTGGTGGTCGAGGACTGGCACGGCCGCTCCCGCGCCCGCGCGGCCCGCGCCCTCGAGGACTCGGCGCGCACGGTGCGCACCCTGCTCGCGGGCGGCCGCTCCGACGGCGTCGGGGAAGTGGTGCGCAGCAGCGGCTATCGCCTGCGCCTGCCGGCCGTGTCCGGGCCGCTGACCGTCGCGGCGTTCGGGCCGGCGGCGCTGCGTACCGCGGCCCGGCACGCCGACCGGCTGGTGCTCAACCTCGTCTCGCCGGAGACCGCAGCGGACCTGGTCGCGGACCTGGAGAAGGCGGCCCGCGCGGCGGGCCGTCCGCGGCCGACGGTGGCGTTGTGGGCGTGCGCGGCGCTCGGCGGCGGGACCGGTCAGGGTGTGGAGCAGTTGCGCCGCGGACTGGTCTCGTACCTGGCGGCTCCGGGGTACGGCGACATGTTCGCGCGGGCCGGTTTCGGCGACGTGGTCGCGTACGCCCGCACCCGGCCCCACCCCCGGGATCTGCTGGCCGCGATCCCGCCGGAGATCGTCGACGTCGTGGCCGTCACCGGCGAACCGGCCGCCCGAATGGCCGCCTACGCGGCGGCGGGTGTCGACGAGCTAGTCCTCGTACCCGCGGCGACCGACGCCGACCCCGGTGGTGCCGCGACCCTCGCCGCGGCCCGCCCCTGACCGCCGCCGCGCACCGGCTGCGGTGCGCGGCGGCTCCCGTCATCTCGCCGTCGCCCGTACCGCGCGGCCGTCTCCCCCTGACCACGGCCGAGTCCGGCCGAACCCCACCGTCGCGCCCCGGTCCGCGCGCCGCGCCGGAAACGATTCGGCGGCCAAATCGCGCGCGGGGGTAACGCAACCGATGGTTTGAAGCGTTACTCGCATGAATTCGGGACGTCGACGGGCGGAGGTTTCATGACGGGGGGCGGGGTGGGCGACTTCGAGGACTTCGCGCATGCGCGAAGCGGCCAGTTGCTGCGTACCGCGTGCCTTCTCACCGGTGACTGGCACCTGGCCGAAGACTTGGTACAGGACACACTCGGCAAGCTCTTCCGCAAGTGGCGCCGGGTGAGCGCGATGGAGTCGCCGGTCGCCTACGCGCACACGACTCTCGTCCGGACGTTCGTCTCCGCGCAGCGGCTCAGGCGTTCCTCGGAGCGGCCGGACGACTCGCTCCCGGACACGGCGGCGGGCGCGTCCGACGACATAGATCTGCGCGTCACGCTGATGGCGGGGTTGTCCCGGCTGTCGCCGCAGGACCGCGCGGTCCTCGTGCTGCGCTACTGGGAGGACCGCTCCGTCGAGGTGACCGCGGAGATCCTGCGGGTCAGCCCGGGGGCCGTCCGCACCCGGTCGAAGCGCGCGCTCGACCGGCTGCGGGTGGTGCTCGGCGCCGACATCACGCTGCTGGCGGCGTCGTGCTGACCGGTCCCGGGACACCGCCGCCGCGCAGGGGCGGTGCGGCAGCCGAGTGGCGGGGCACCGAGGACCCGACCGCCGCCGACCGCTTCGAGCGCGAGTTGCCCGAGGTCATGCGCGCGGCGGTGGACGAGTTCCGCGGTCCCAGCCCGGACCTCGTGCGCCGGGTGATCGAACGCGGGCGCCGGCAGCGGCGCGTGAACGCGATGCGCTGGACCGGCGCGCTGGTCGTGATGCTCTGCGTGGGGAGCGTGCTGGTGGGCACGAGGTCCGGTGGCCTCGGGTTGTTCGGCGGCGACGATGCTCCCGAGCCGGCCGCGATGCGGTCCGTCGACCTGCGGCAGGACTGGACCGGGAACCTCCTGGACAACCTCGCCGCGGCCCTGCCGCGCGACGGCATGCTGTCGAACGGTGAGACGTCGTTCGCCGCGTCCGGCCCTCTGGTGCTGCGGGGCGAAGCGCATGTCACGGCGGACTTCCTCAAGGCGTTCGGCCTGACCCGTGTCGAGGTCTCGATCGACCGACCCCAAGGCGGCTCCGACCTGGCCAGGGATGTCTTCTGCCCGGACTTCGGCTGCGAGGTCAGCTACGGCGAGGACGGCAGCTCCGTGACCACGTATGTCCCGGCACCGCCGATGACGACCTGGTCGGCGATGCACCTGGGGCCCGACAACACCCGCACCGTGGTCCGGGCGACGAACCTGGCGCCGTCCGACCCGGCCGCCGCTCCGGTCCTGAGCAAGGCGGAGATCGTGGCTGTGGCCGCCAGTCCTGCCTGGGACGATATCCGCGCCGCACTCACGCCCCACGCCGCGCTGATGCCGGGAATCCTGCCCGGGATCATCCAGACCGGCATCCCCGGCGCGTACATGTCATGGCTGGCGGCCGGACCGACCACCGTGGACGGGCTCGTGCACTCGGGCAAGAGCATCACGAGAGTCCGGATCCACCTGAGGGCGGTGGCCGAGAACACGCCGCTGGTCTGTGAGCGGGGCGGGTGCGAAGTCGGCCGCACCGAGGGCGGCCTGCCGGTGAAGGCCGAGACGTACGTCGTCGAGGACGGGGTCTCCATCCAGCAGGTCCTGACCGTGCGCCACCCGGGCGGCCTGGAGATCCGCCTCGACTCGGGGGTGGTGGACCCGAAGGACGAGAAACCCGTGCACACGCAGGGCGGCGGCCTGACGCGCGAGCAGATGGAGGCGATCGCGGTCTCACCCGCCTGGGACGCCTGACCTTCTTCGCGGCACCCCACGGCACCCAGGGCACCCACGGCACCCCAGGGCACTCGGCCGCACCCACGGCACTCCACCGCACCTAGCGGCACATAGCCGCACGATGCCGCACCCGGCAGCCCCCACTCGGCCCAAGCGGCGCATCACGTACACCCCCACAGGGCACGGTCCGGCAGTTGCCGGTCAGGCGGTGTCCCGGCACGGCCCGACGCACTTCCGGGCTGCCCGAAATACCCAGAAGGATATGATTCGTGACTGTCAGCTCCAGCCCGGCCGCCCGCCCCGAGGAAGCCGTCGACGCGCTTGCGAACGCCGACGCGGAGGTCTCGCACAAGGCGACGGAGGCGCCGCCCGACGCGCCGCGCGAAGCCCCGTCCAGCGCGGCGCCGGACCCCGGTGACCGGGTCACGAGAATCTGGAACGCCGCGGCGGTGGCCCTGCCCACGCTGGCCGTCGCGGCGCTCGGCTGGCGGGACCGGGCGCTGACCGACGACGGCACGATCTTCCTGCGCACCGTCCGGCAGATCCTCGCGGGCAACGGCCCCGTGGTGAACACCGGCGAACGCGTGGAGGCCAACACCAGCACGCTGTGGCAGTGGCTCCTGGTGCTGATCGGCGCCGTCACCCCCGGCGACATCGGATTCGCCGCCGTCGTGACCGGGCTGCTGCTGACCACCGCCGGGGTGGCCCTCGGCCTGGACGCCACCCGCAGGCTGCTCCTGCACGGCCGCGCACGCCGGGTCGTTCCCGCCGGCGTGCTCGTCCTCGTCGGGCTGCCCGTGTACTGGGAGTTCGCCACCGCGGGGCTGGACACCGGCTTGGGAACCTGCTGGCTGGGCGGCAGTTGGTGGCTGCTCGTGCGCTCCTACCTGCGCCCCGGTGCCCGGGGGCAGGCGTGGCACGCGGTCTGGTTCGGACTCGGATTCCTGGTCCGGCCCGACTTCGCGGTGATCGGCGCGGTCTTCCTCGTCGGACTGTGGCTGCTGCTGAGGCCGTCGCCGCGGCGCACGGCCGGTTACGCCGCCGCCGCGGCCGCGCTGCCGCTCGCGTACGAGATCTTCCGGGCGGGCTACTACGGCCTGTTGGTGCCCCTGCCCGCGCTGACCAAGGAGGCGGGGGAGGACAACACCGACCGCGGACAGCGCTACGTGTGGGACCTCGTCGACCCGGTGGCACTGTACGTCCCGGCCGCCCTGTTCGCCGTCCAGCTCGTGGCGTGGGCGGTGCCGCGGGTGCGCGGTGACCGCCGCCGTCTCGCCGTCGTCGTCACTCCGGTCGCCGCGGCCCTTGTCTCCGCGGCCTACGTGATCCGCGTCGGCGGCGACTACATGCAGGGCCGCATGCTGCTGCCCGCGCTGTTCCTCGTACTGCTCCCGGGCTTCCTCCTGCCCGCGACCCCGCGCCTGGGCGCCGTGGCCGCCGCCACCGCCGTGTGGGCAGTGGCCGTCGCCGGGCCGTGGAACGACGGCGCGCACCAGGTGGCCAACCCCGATCTGACGGCCCGCGTGCGGATCAGCGACATCGAAATCACCGGTTCCCGGAACGCGGACCGGACGAGCCGGTGGACGATCGCCTTCCCGGGCCTCAAGGCCGCGGTGGACGCCGGACTGGCCGCGGATCGCCCGGTGCTCGTCCGCCTCGACCCCGCCGGCGGGCCGCCTCTGCTGCTACCGCTCGCGCCGGTGCACGGCAGCAGCCGGATCTCGTTCCCGGGCGGATACCTCGGTGTCTCGGGCGCGTTGGTGCCGCTCGACGACTACATCATCGAGTTCTGGGGGCTCGCCAACACCGTCGGCGCGCACATGGAGCCCGCGCCCGGCAACCTGTGGCCCGGCCACCGGAAACCGCTGGACGAAGTGTGGCTCCTCGCCCTGGAGCTCGACCCGTCGGTCACCTACGTGCCCGAGATGCCGGGCGTGACCGCGGAGGCGCTGGCCGCCGCGCGCCGCGCGCTGGCGTGCGGCGACCTGAAGGAGCTCCTGGAGTCGGTGCGCGAGCCCATGAGCCTGTCGCGTTTCGTGGGCAACCTCACCGGGGCGTACGACCGCACGAAGTTCCGCATCCCGCGCGATCCCTTCGCCGCGGAACGGAAGTTCTGCTGACGCACGCCGACGGGGGCGGACTACACGGGGATCGCGAGGGCCAGTCCGAACCGGTTTTCCGCGTCCGTCCACCAGCGCGCCACCGAGAAGCCCGCGCGCTCCAGTTCCATCGCCAGCCCCGACGCCCGGAACTTCGCGGAGATCTCGGTGCGCATCTCCTCCCCGTCCGCGAACTCCACCACCAGGTCGAGGTCGCGCACCTTCACGGTCTGCGCGCCGCGCGAGCGCAGCCGCATCTCGATCCACTCGTCCGCGTCGTTCCACACCGCGACGTGCTCGAAGCGTTCGACGTCGAAGTCCGCGTCGAGTTCGCGGTTGACGACACGCAGCACGTTGCGGTTGAACTCCGCTGTTACACCCTGCGCGTCGTCGTACGCCCGGACCAGCACGCCGGTGTCCTTCACCAGGTCGGCGCCCAGCAGCAGGCCGTCGCCGGGCCGCAGTTGGGCGCGTACGTCCGCGAGGAAGGTCGCCCGCTCGTCCGGGGTGAGGTTGCCGAGCGTGCCGCCGAGGAACGCCACCAGCCGGGGCCCGGGCTCCTCCGGGATGCCCAGGTGCGCGTCGAAGTCGGACACCACCGCGTCCACCGCCAGGTCGGGGTAGTCGGCGAGCAGCGCCTCGCCGGCCGCGCGCAGCGCCGGCTCGCTGACGTCGACCGGCACGTACCGCTCCAACGTGCCCAGGTCGCGCAGCGCGTCGAGCAGCAGGCGGGTCTTCTCCGAGGAACCGGAGCCGAGTTCGACGAGGGTGTGCGCGGGCAGCGTGGCCGCGACGTCGACCGCGTGGCGCCGCAGGATCTCGCGCTCGGCGCGCGTCGGGTAGTACTCGTCGAGGCGGGTGATCTCCTCGAACAGCTCGCTGCCGCGCCCGTCGTAGAACCACTTGGGGGGCAGCCACTTCGGCTCCGCGGTCAGGCCGAGGGAGACGTCGCGCCGCAGGGCGTCGGTCATATAGCCCTCGGGCAGGTGTCCGCGCACGCTGAACCTGGTCGTTCCGGTCACGGGTCAGTCAGCTCCTGTCCGCCATCGCGTGGGGTATCGGGTGCAGGTGCACGGCTTCCCGAGTGGCCGTCACGAGCGTGCGGTCGGGGACTTCGGTCCAGGCGCCGTCCGCGTCGGGCTCGGAGGCGATGACGACGCCGCCGGGCAGTTTTCCGTAAAAGAGGGTGTCGCCGTAGGCGGTGGCCGTGATGGTGCGGCCGTCCGTCACGAGGATGTTGTAGCGGCCCTGGCTGTGTGCGGCGGCCTGCGCCACCACTGCCGCGGCGGCCCGGTCGGCGGTCTCGCCGTCCGCGAGCCGCCGGCGCAGCAGGGCCCACAACACCGCCGAGTCGCAGCGCGCTTCGAGTGCGAGCAGGTCCGCGGGCGGCAGGGTGGCGGCCAGTGCGCCGAGCCCCTCGGGCCACGCGTCGAGCCGTCCGTTGTGGCTGAACAGGTGGATGCCGTCCGTATAGGGGGCCGCCGCGTCCTCGCCCTGGCCGGTGCCGGGGGTGGCGGAACGAACGGCCGCCAGCAGCGCGGTCGTACGGGTCACCCGGGCGACGTCGGCGAACGACGGGTCGGCCCAGATCGGGACGGCGCGGCGGTAGCGGGCGGGCACCGGGTCGCCTTCCGCGTACCAGCCCACGCCGAACCCGTCGGCGTTGACGGTGCCGTGCTGCTGGCGGCGCGGCGCCCACGACTGCTCGTACAGGCCGTGCCGCGGTGCGACGACGAGCCGGTGGATGCTCGTCTCCGCGCCGAGGTACGCCAGGTGACGGCACATCAGTGGGGCTCCGCGTCGCGGGCGGTGCGGAAGCCGGCGAAGATCTGGCGGCGCTGCGGGTAGTCCCAGTTCCGGAAGGTGCCCCGGCAGGCGACCGCGTCGGTGCCGAACGAACCGCCGCGCAGCACCTTGTAGTCGGGGCCGAAGAACACCTCGGAGTACTCGCGGTACGGCCACGCCCGGAAGCCGGGGTAGCCGCCGAAGTCCGACGAGGTCCACTCCCACACGTCGCCGACCATCTGCCGCACGCCGTACGCCGAGGCGCCCGCGGCGTAGGCCCCCGCGGCGGCCGGACGCAGGTGCCGCTGCCCGAGGTTGGCGTGCGCCGCGGTCGGCTCGTCGTCGCCCCACGGGTAGGTGCGGGAGAGCCCGGTGGCCGGGTCGTGGCGCGCGGCCTTCTCCCACTCGGCCTCGGTGGGCAGGCGCCGCCCGGCCCAGCGCGCGTACGCGTCGGCCTCGAACCACGAGACGTGCACCACCGGTTCGCCCGGCGGCACCGGTTCGAGGACGCCGAAGCGCCGCCGCAGCCAGCCGTCGCCGTCGCGGACCCAGAAGGCGGGTGCCACGAGTTCGTCGCGCATCCGGTGCTCCCAGCCCTCCGGGGACCACAGGCGCGGGTCGTCGTAGCCGCCGTCGGCCATGAACCGCAGGTAGTCCCCGCAGGTCACCGGGGTCGTGTCGAGGGCGAACGCGCCGACGTGCACGGTGTGTGCGGGGCGCTCGTTGTCCAGCGCCCACGGGTGGGTGGCGGTGCCCATCGTGAACGGGCCCGCGGGGACCACGACTTCGTCGGGCGGCAGGTCGGTCGCGCCCGGCGGGTCCGGGGCGTCGATGACGGGGGCGCCGGCGCGCAGCTGGTGGGTCGCCAGCATCGTCTCGTCGTGCTGCTGCTCGTGCTGGGCGATCATGCCGAACGCGAAGGCGTCGCGCGTGAGCGGGTCGTCGGCGGGCGCCCGGTCGAGCAGGTCGAGTACGCGTCCTCGCACGTCGTGGGCGAACGCGCGGGCCTCGGCCGGCCCCAGCAGCGGGAGTTGCGGGCGGGTCGACCGCGGGTGCCGGAAGGCGTCGTACAGGTCGTCGATCTCCGGGCGCATGGGTTCCTGCCCGCCGACCGCGCGCAGCAGCCAGATCTCCTCCTGGCTCGCGATGTGCGCGAGGTCCCAGACGAGCGGGGACATCAGGGGCGAGTGCTGGCGCACCAGGTCGGCGTCGTCGACGGCGTCGGTCAGCGCGGTCGTGCGCGTCCTGGCGCGGTCCAGGGCCCGCCAGGCGGCCTCAGCGGACGGTTGCGGCATCGCGGGCCCCTTCGTGCGCGGCAGCCGGTATCAGGTCGTCGCCCGGCGCCCGCCCCCGGTCGGTGTAGCGGTATGCGAACTCCACGGCATCCGTGAACACCTGCGGCGAAACCCCCATTCCCGGCAGCGCGTCCAGGGCCGCGGCCATCAGCGAACGGGCCGTGGTGCGCAGCAGCGGCTCGGCGAGTCCGAACCGGGCCGCGCGCAGCCACCACGCGTAGGGCGGTGCGGAGGCGGCCGAGGCGGCGAGCTGCTCGGTGTGCTCCCAGGCGCGCGCCGACGCCACCGGGTCGTCGAGGAGGGCGGTGGTGACCGCGAGGGCGACGGTCCAGCCGTCGTCCGGCTGCGCGTCGATCATGCGCAGCTCCAGATGTGTGCCGTGCGCCCGGATGGGCGGGAACAGCGTGGAGATGTGCAGTTCGAGGTCGGCGGCGGTGGGTGCGGGGTCGAGCGCGCCGCGCGTCCAGTCGCGGAAGGTCATACCCTCCGGCACGGCCCAGTCGGCCGGTTCGTCGCGGCGTACGCACATCACCGGCGCGTCCATGACGTAGCGCGACCACGCCTCGCGCGGATCGGTGTCCGGGCCGTGCTCCGGCGGGCGGGTGCGCCACGCGTCCAGACGCGACCACGCCAACTGCCGGGTGGACGCCCAGCCGGTGGACCGGCCGCCGTGGTGCGGCGAGTTGGCGAACATCGCGAGCAGTACGGGGCCGATGCGGTGGGCCAGCGCCCAGCGGTGCCGGATGCCGGTCGGGCCGCCGGTCTCGTCGCCCGAGTCCAGGCACACCTGCACCGACGCGGTGCTGCACATCATGACGCGGCCCCAGTGCCCGGACCGGTCGAAATAGCGCTCCATGGCGACGTAGCGCGGGTGCTGGAGGGCGCGGTGCGGGGCCCGGTAGGCGTCGACGCCGGCGCCGGCCAGGACGAGGCCCGCCTCGGCGGCCGTGTCGCGCAGCAGCGCGACGTCCATGCGGGCGGCCTCGATACAGCGGTCGAGGGAGGGCTGGGCGGAGGAGCTGAGCTCGATCTGTCCGCCGGGTTCGAGGCTGATGCGCCCGCCGCCGGGCATCGGCCCGGGTTCGAGGGCGGTGCTGATGCGTTCGCCGGTGACCGGCCAGGCGGGGTCCGACTCGTCGCGGACCAGCCACTCGATCTCGACGCCCACGTGGGTGGGCGGGCCGGTTCGGAAGGACGACTCGGCGGCATGGCTCTCCGCCTCGTACTCGGTGAGCGGCCGGTCGTCGGCCGGCGAGGTGTCCGGGGTGTCCGGGGCGGGGGCGTCCGGCGTGTTCGGGGCGTCCGGGGTGCCCGGATTCCGCGGGGTCGTCGCGGGGCCGGTGCCGGGCGGGGCCCCGCGGGATATGCGTGACGGCAGGTCGGGTCCGCCGCGTGCGTGTACGTGGGCCTGGGACATCTGCCGCCTCCTGGGAGGAATGAGCCGATCGGAACACGATCCAGGAGCCGCCTACCCGTTGCCCGGAGTCGGCATGCTTACCAGATTCGGACATATGTCCGAACGGCAGGTGAGTCGGCGGTGTCGACACGGCGGGGCATACCTATGACCGGACCGAGGCGGTATCGCCCGAATGGCCCTGTTTTGCAGGGATCGGCCTCAGGCCTCGTACGTCTCCGCGATCGGCGGGTGGTCGTTCCACGTCACGAACACCGACGACGTGCGGCCGCCGCGCGTGAAGTCGACGCGCAGCCAGCGGTCGCCCGGCCACACCTTGACCGCCCACCCCGAGTCCGGGGTGGCGGCGATGAGCGACGCCGAGTCGGCGTGGAAGGTGAACGACGCCCGGCCGCCCCTGACCTCGAAGCTGCGGGTCTGGCCGGGACCGCCGCCGGTGTCCCGGTCCGGCGACGGCCGGGACGGCGCGGCGGCGCTGGTCGCGGGCGGTGGCCCGGACGGTGGCCCGGACGTCGGTCGCGCGCTGCTCGGCGCCGGAGGCCGGGTGGTCGGCGGCGGTGCCGGCAGCGAGGTCGCGGAGATCGTGGCGTCGTCGGCGACGACGGTGGCCGGGTCGGGCGCGGGACCGCGCACGGCGTCGGCGGCGAGCGCCGGGGCGCGCGGCGGTTCGAAGACGGTGTCACGCAGGACCGTGCGCACGGCGTACCAGGACAGCGCCACGGCGGCGGCCGTCACCGCCAGCCACGCCGCCACCCGGGTCGTCGTTCGTCGCACGGGCACATCCTGCCGTGCCGATACGCACGAGTAGGGGCGGGTTCCGGAATTCGGACGTACCGGCCCGCGCCCGCAGGGCCTGACGATACGGTTTCGGCTCATGGCACAGGTGCTCGTGGTCGAGGACGACCAGTTCGTACGCTCGGCGCTGATCCGCTACCTCTCCCAGGAGGCGCACGGCGTCCGGAGCGTCGGCACCGCGCTCGAGGCCCTGCGCGAGGTCGCCCAGCACCCCTTCGACGTGGTCATCCTCGACCTCGGGCTGCCCGACCTCGACGGCAGCGAGGCCCTCAAGATGCTCCGCGGCATATCCGACGTCCCGGTCATCATCGCCACGGCCCGCGACGACGAGGCCGAGATCGTCCGGCTGCTCAACGCGGGCGCCGACGACTACGTCACCAAGCCGTTCTCCGGCGAACATCTGGGGGCGCGCATGTCGGCCGTGCTCCGGCGCGCACGCGGGCGGACCGGGGGCGACGCACTCCAGACCGGCGGCCTGCACATCGACGTCGGCCGCCGCGAGGCGGATCTCGACGGCACCCCGCTCAACCTCACCCGCCGCGAGTTCGACCTGCTCGCCTTCCTCGCGTCGCGCGCGGGGACCGTCGTGCCGCGCCGGGAGATCCTGGCCGAGGTCTGGGGCCAGGCCTACGGCGACGACCAGACCATCGACGTGCACCTGTCCTGGCTGCGCCGCAAACTCGGCGAGACCGCCCGGCAGCCCCGCTACCTGCACACCGTGCGCGGCGTGGGGGTCAAGCTGGAGGCGCCGGCGTGAGAGGCACCCTGGTCCGCGTCGCCCTCGCGGTGACGACCATGGTCGCGCTCGCCTTCCTGATACCCCTCGGCCTGGTCGTCCGCGAGATCGCCCGCGACCGGGCGTTCTCCGACGCCGAACGGCAGGCCGCAGCCCTCCAGCCGGCCCTGGTGATCACCACCGACCGGTCCGCCCTGGAACGCGCGCTGGCGAGCGTCCCGGCCGGCGCCGACGGGCGAATGGCGGTCCACCTGCCCGACGGCGGCGTGCTCGGCGCCCCGCACGCCGCCCCGGCGACGCTGCAGAAGGCGCGCGACCGGGCGCAGGCCTTCCGGGTGCGCACCAAGGGCGGCTGGTCGCTGCTCCAGCCCGTCGCGCTGGAGCACGGCCCGGTGACGGTGATCGAGGTCTACGTGCCCGAGGGCGACACGTCGCGCGGCGTCGGCACCGCATGGCTGGTGCTCACCGGCGTCGCGGTCCTGCTGGTGGGCGGATCGCTGGTGGTCGCCGACCGGCTCGGCGCGCGCGTCGTACGCTCCGCCAAGAGCCTCGCGGGCGCCGCCGGAACCCTCGGCGGCGGCGACCTCACCGTGCGCATCACCCCCGAGGGCCCCACCGAACTGCGGGACGCGGCAGCAGCCTTCAACAGCATGGCGGACCACGTCGAGAAGCTGATGGCCGCGGAGCGCGAACTCGCCGCCGACCTGTCCCATCGGCTGCGCACGCCGCTCACTGCGCTGCGCCTGAACGCGGCGTCGCTGGGCGACAGTTCGGTGGCCGACCAGACGCGCGACGCGGTCGCGCAACTGGAACGCGAGGTCGACCGCATCATCCTGACCGCGCGGCGGCAGACCTCCGTCGTCGAACCGGTCGGCAGCGACATCGCCGAAGTGGTGCGCGACCGCATCGCGTTCTGGTCCGCGCTGGCCGAGGACGAGGACCGCGACTGGCGGTTGGACGGCGCCGAGGAGGCCGCGGGCCCGGTACGCGTACCCGTGCCGCGCGCCGAACTGGCCGCCGCCGTCGACGCGATGCTCGGCAACGTCTTCCGGCACACCGCAGAGGGCACGCCGTTCGCCGTCACCCTGCACGTGGGCGGACCGGCCGCCGGGGACACCGTGATCCTGCTGGTCGCCGACGGCGGTTCCGGCATCGCCGACCCGGAGACCGCGCTGCGCCGCGGGCACGGCGACGGCGGCGCCGGCTCCACCGGTCTGGGCCTGGACATCGTGCGCAGGGTGGCCGAGTCGACCGGCGGGGAAGTGCGCCTGGAGCGCTCGGTGCTGGGCGGCGCGCAGGTCTCGGTGCGGTTCGGTGCCGGAAATGTCGCGGTATCCCGGCGCGGCCGCCGGGCCCGCAAGGGCCGCCGAACAGCCGATGTGCGCTGAACAGCGCCGCAATTGGGACTGACGATCCGTCACAGGAAGGGCATAGTGCGCCCATTCGTCACCGCATCCGGCTTAAGCCTTCCTTAAATCGGCCGGATCAGGTGTTCAACGGCCCCGGATCTCGTTAACGTTGCTCCGCAGGCCGACCGGAAGACATGGGGCTCCCCCCCTCCGGCGGCCCAGGCTCGACCCAACCCCCCAGGGTCTGTGCCATCAAGGGGACTTGCTCCCCTTGGCGCGGGCGTACCCACCCCCACCCGGTGCGCCCGCGCCCCTTATTCCCGGACTTTTCCCGGATCTTCCTTGGATCTTCCCCGGCCTCGCCGGACCCTTGCGGCCCTCGCCGACCCTCCCGTACGCCTTCCGGATCCTCACCCGGACCGCCGCACCGCCCCTGGCTCAGACCGCCGCGTGCGTGGTCGGCGCGTTGCGCACCGGGAAGTTCACCGACCGCGCGATGAAGCACTTGGCGTGCGCGGTCTCGTGCAGCGCCTCCGCCTTCGCGGCCATCGACGCGTCCGCGACGGTGACGGTCGGCCGCAGCACGACCTCGGTGAACTGCCCGGCGCCGTCGGCCTCGGTGGCCATCACGCCCTCGGCGCGGTCGCGGTACTCCGTCACCACCACCCCCGCCTGGGCCGCGAGCGCCAGGTACCACAGCATGTGGCACTCGCTGAGCGACGCGACGAGCAGGTCCTCGGGATTCCACCGCGCGGCGTCGCCGCGGAACCCGGGGTCCGCCGAGCCGAGCAGTGTGGGCTTGCCGGGAATGCGCACGTCATGGTCGCGGCTGTAGCCCCGGTAGGTGGCGGTTCCGTCGCCGGTGTTGCCGGTCCACTCGACCTCGACGCTGTAGCGGTGTTCGCGGGAGTGCGGTGCCATCGGTGGCCTCCTGGTCGATGCGTTCGTCCTACGGCGGTGGTAACAACAGACCGACAGGTCTACGCCATTCCGCCCGAGCGCGGTCCGGCGGGGCGTGCCACGCTGGAACGAACGGAACAGGAGCGACAGGTCGTATGTGTTGGAGCGCCACTGCCGACGCCATAGGCGGCACCGCCATCAGCGCGGTCGGGATAGCAACGCTCGTCTCGGTACGCCGTCCCCGTGACGTCGTGCTCGCGTCCGTACCGCTGATCCTGGGCTTCCACCAGCTCGTGGAAGCGGTCGTGTGGCGCGGCGAAGAGGGCAAGGCAACCGAGCAGGCCGCGGAACTCGCCCGCGGCATCTGGGCCTTCATAGCCTTCCCGCTCCTGCCCTTCCTGGTGCCGCTCGGCGTGCTGCTGGCCGTCTGGCCGGCGGCCGGCCGCAACCGCCGCGTGGTGCTGGGCTCGCTGTTCGGCATCGGCGTCCTGGTCGCCGCCTATCTCGGCGAAGCGCTCGCGACCGGTCCGGTGAACGCCACCGTGCGCGGCCACACCGTCCAGTACGCGATAGGCATCGACCACCCCCAGATCGTCATCGCCGGCTACCTGGTGGCCACGCTCGGTTCGCTGCTGGCGTCCGGCGAGCGCGTCCTCGTGTGGTTCGGCGCCGTCGGGGCGGTGGGCGCCGCGATCTGCGCGTGGATCTGGACGCGCGAGTTCGCCTCGACCTGGTGCGCGCTCGCCGCCGTGACTTCCGTGATGCTGCTGGCCTGGGTACGCGGCCACGGCCGCGGCGACGACCCGGGCCACCCCGCCGGCCGCACCGAGGAGGCCGAACGGGACGGCAGCGGCCACGAGAGCCGGGTCCGGCACTTCGCGCACCGGATGCATCGCTCTGCGTGAGCGACCCGCGGGCGGACGGCACCTGACCGGCACCTGACCGGCATCCCGACGGGTCGGGCCGGCCCGCGTACCGGCGTTTTGGCAAGATCCACTCGGGCGCCCGCGGGAGGCTACGCCGTACCTTTGGAGACATGCGCGTTCTCAATGGGAAAGTGGAGCCGGTCACCCAGGTCAGATACCGGCGGGCCCGCCGCGGCGGCGGAACCGAGACCGCGCTGCTCGCCGTCGAGGCATTGCGCGTCGACTCCCTGCCCGAGGGCGTCGACGCGGTCGTGCTGACCGGAGACCTCCAGGGGATCGCGCCGTCGCCGTACGGCGGCGAGGACGTCCTGCTCGGCATCGCGCTCGCCGACCACATGGCCGTGTGGGCCGCCGCGGGCCTGCTGCCCGCCGCGGACCGCGTCGGCGTCGTCCTCGCGGGCGACCTCTACTCCGCGCCGCGCGCCAACCGGCGCGGCGCGTCCGGCGAAGTCGCCGATGTCTGGCTGGCCTTCGCCGCCGCCGGCTGCGCGTGGATCGTCGGCGTCGCGGGCAACCACGACCTCGTCACCGCCGAGGAGGTCGCCGGGCTCGGCGGCGTCGCGGCGCTGCTCGACGGCGACGTGGTGGAGTACGGCGGTGTGCGCTTCGGCGGGGTCAGCGGCGTGATCGGCGACCCCCGCCGCACCGACCGCCGCGCCGAGGAGGAGTTTCTGGCCGCGCTCGACAAGGTCGCCCGGGCCGCGCCGGACGTCCTGGTGCTGCACGAGGGGCCGCCCGGCGCGCGCCGCGAGCAGCACGGCAACCCCGTCATCGGCGAGCGGCTCCTCGACGCGGGCACGACCCTGACGGTGTGCGGCCACCTGCACTGGGACCGCCCGCTCGCCCGGCTCGGCGCCGGGCACGTGGTCAACGTCGACGACCGGGTGGTTGTTCTGACCCGCTGACCCACGCCGGGCCCGCGAGCAGGCAGGATGGTGGGGTGAACCTCATCGACCGGCTCCCCTCCGACACAGACCCCGACAGCCTCTTCGAGGCCTTCTCCGCCTGGACGGAGGAGCGCGGGATCAGCCTGTACCCGGCGCAGGAGGAAGCCCTCATCGAGGTCGTCTCCGGTGCGAACGTCATCCTGAGCACCCCCACCGGGTCCGGCAAGTCGATGGTCGCGCTCGGCGCGCACTACTACGCCCTCGCGCGCGGCAGGCGCACCTTCTACACCGCGCCCATCAAGGCCCTGGTGTCGGAGAAGTTCTTCGACCTGGTCAAGGCGTTCGGCACCTCCAACGTCGGCATGATGACCGGCGACGCCAGCGTCAACGCCACCGCGCCGATCATCTGCTGCACCGCCGAGGTGCTGGCCCAGATCGCGCTGCGCGACGGCGAGGACGCCGACGTCGGCCAGGTCGTCATGGACGAGTTCCACTTCTACGCCGAGCCCGACCGGGGCTGGGCCTGGCAGATCCCCATCATCGAGCTGCCGCACGCGCAGTTCGTACTGATGTCGGCGACCCTCGGCGACGTCGCGCGCTTCGAGGAGGACCTGACGCGCCGCACCGGCCGCCCGACCGCGGTGGTGCGGTCCGCGGTGCGCCCGGTGCCGCTCACGTATCAGTACGTCACCACGCCCATCCACGAGACCCTCGAAGAGCTGATGCGGGTCGGCCAGGCCCCTGTGTACGTCGTGCACTTCACGCAGGCCGCCGCCGTCGAGCGCGCCGCCTCGCTCATGAGCATCAATCTGGCCACCAAGGAGGAGAAGAAGCAGATCGCCGACCTGATCGGCCACTTCCGCTTCACCACCAAGTTCGGCCGCAACCTGGAGCGCTGGGTCAAGCACGGCATCGGCGTGCACCACGCCGGCATGCTGCCCAAGTACCGGCGCCTCGTGGAACGGCTGGCACAGGCCGGGCTGCTGAAGGTCATCTGCGGCACCGACACGCTCGGCGTCGGCGTGAACGTCCCGATCCGCACGGTGCTGTTCACCGCGCTGTCCAAGTACGACGGCGTGCGCGTGCGCCGCCTGCGGGCCCGGGAGTTCCACCAGATCGCCGGCCGGGCCGGGCGCGCCGGGTTCGACACCGTCGGGCACGTCGTCGTCCAGGCGCCCGAGCACGAGATCGAGAACCTGCGCGCGCTCGCCAAGGCCGGGGACGACCCGAAGAAGCGCCGCAAGGTCGTGCGCAAGAAGGCCCCCGAGGGCTTCGTGTCGTGGAGCGGCGATACGTTCGACCGCCTGCAGACCGCCGAGCCCGAGCCGCTCACCTCGCGGTTCAAGGTCAGCCACGCCATGCTCCTGTCGGTCATCGGGCGCCCGGGCGACGCGTTCCGCGCGATGCGCCGGCTGCTCACCGACAACCACGAGGACAAGTCCGCGCAGCGGCGGCACATCCGCGACGCGATCGCGATCTACCGGTCGCTGCTGGACGGCGGGATCGTCGAGCGGATGGAGGCCCCGGACGCCGAGGGCCGCGTCGTGCGCCTCACCGTCGACCTCCAGGACAACTTCGCGCTCAACCAGCCGCTGTCCACGTTCGCGCTGGCGGCCTTCGAGCTGCTGGACCGCGAGTCGCCCTCGTACGCGCTCGACCTCGTCTCGGTCGTCGAGGCCACCCTCGACGACCCGCGCCAGATCCTCGCCGCCCAGCAGAACAAGGCGCGCGGCGAGGCGGTCGCGCAGATGAAGGCGGACGGCATCGAGTACGAGGAGCGCATGGAGCTGATCCAGGACATCACGTACGACCGGCCGCTGGAGGACCTCCTCGACCACGCCTACGAGGTCTACCGCACCGGCCACCCCTGGGTCGGCGACCACGAGCTGAGCCCGAAGTCGATCGTCCGCACGATGTACGAACAGGCCATGACGTTCGTGGAGTTCACGAACTTCTACGAGCTGGCCCGGGCCGAGGGCATCGTGCTGCGCTACCTCGCGAGCGCGTACAAGGCCCTGCAGCAGACCGTTCCCGACGACCTGAAGACCGACGACCTGCTCGACCTGATCGAGTGGCTGGGCGAGATCGTGCGGCAGGTGGACTCCAGCCTGCTCGACGAGTGGGAGCAACTGGCCAACCCGGACGCGGTGGCACAGGGTCCGGACGTCCTGGACGAGAAGACCCGTCCGGTCACCTCCAACGCCCGCGCGTTCCGCGTGCTGGTCCGCAACGCGCTGTTCCGCCGGGTGGAACTGGCCGCGCTGCGCAAGTACTTCGACCTCGGCGAGCTGGACGCGGAGTCCGGCTGGAACGCCGACCGCTGGGCCGAGGCCATGGGCGGCTACTACGCCGAGCACGACGAGCTGGGCACCGGCCCGGACGCGCGCGGGCCCAAGATGCTGCTGGTCGAGGAGGAGGAGTGGAGCTGGCGCGTGCGCCAGATCTTCGACGACCCCGAGCGGGACCACGACTGGGGCATCAGCGCGGAGGTCGACCTCGCCGCGTCCGACGCCGAGGGCCGCGCGGTCGTCCGGGTGACCGGCGTCGACCGCTTCTGAGCCGCGCGGGCGGCTTTCCCCGGCGCACGCGCTGGGCCACATGGCCGCGCCCCCGGGTCCCCCGGGGGTGTTGGGCCGTTCGGGGGAAAGATGCCCGAAATAGCCCATATTTTCATCACTCTCCGTGAATCACCCGTATGCGGGTTGCCACCGCCGGGGCGGCGGCCCGACCGTGGTTCTGGACCGCCGTACGGCGGTCTTCGACTGTCATAGGGAGATCATGTGACCAGCTGGATCAAGAAGACGGCCGTGACCATCGCCGCGGCCGGTGCGGTTCTGGCGCTGGGTGCGGGCGGCGCGCAGGCGGACTCGTGGGCGAACGGTGTCGCCGTGGGCTCGCCGGGCGTGCTGTCCGGCAACGTGATCCAGGTGCCGATCCACGTCCCGATCAACGTGTGCGGCAACAGCGTCAACGTCATCGGCGCGCTGAACCCGGCCTTCGGGAACTTCTGCTACAACGGCTGACACCTCGGGTCGCCATGACCCGAAACCCGACGGCCCCCGCGTGATTCTTCCGTGGACGCGGGGGCCGTCGCACGTCCCGAACACCCGTGGCCGCGCCCGGATGTGCGCCGCGGGCTCCGACGCTCGCCGCCCGCGTGCGGCACGATGGCCCCATGGAAGACGCCATGACCGCCTCCGCCCCGTACTCCCGGCACCGCGCGCACGGCGCCTCGAACCGCTGCTGCGCGGGCTCCGGCCGTGCGGACTGCCGCTCCACCTCGAAGTGGTCCGTCGGGTCGGACCGTTCGGTGCTCTCCCTGTGGTCGCGCGGCTCGGTGCTGTCGATCGCCTCGGAGGGATCGGTGCTGTCCATCGGCTCGATCGGCTCGGCCGGTTCGGTGGCCTCCGTCGGTTCCGCACTGTCCGCGCTGTCGATCGGCTCGTGGCTCAGCGTCGGCTCGGCCCTGTCGGCGCAGTCGCGCTGGTCGATCATGTCGTGGCGCTCCTCGGGCGGCCGGATGGACACGAACGCCTCGGGGCCGCGCTGCCACCCGGCGCGGACCGCGGCCACCGCGCTGCTGGTGGCGGGAGCGATCGCGGGCGCGCTGGCGACGGTACGCCCGGGCCGGCGCGCGGGCTCAGGCCGGTCCGTCGGCTGACGTACCGCCGGTGCCGGTGCCGGTCCCGCTGGCGGTGCCCGGTTCCGTGCCTCCGGCGGACGTACCGCCGGACCCGGCGCCGTCGAGAGGCCGTTTGTCCGCCGCGGCCTCCATCGCGTCGGCGATCCGCGACGCCACCCCGCGCCGGGACGCCAGGTCGTCGGCCGCGTTGTCGAGGTACCTCAGCAGTTCGACCGGGAACGGCAGGATCAGCGTCGAGTTCTTCTCCGCCGACACCTCCACCATCGTCTGCAGCAGCCGCAGTTGCAGCGCGCTCGGCGACTTCGACATCGCGTCGGCCGCGAGCGCCAGCTTCTCGGACGCCTGGAGCTCGCCGTCCGCGGTGATGATGCGCGACCGCCGCTCGCGCTCGGCCTCGGCCTGCCGCGACATCGACCGCTTCATCGACTCGGGCAGCGCCACGTCCTTCAGCTCGACCCGGTCGATCTCGATGCCCCACCCGACGGCGGGGGAGTCGAGCATCAGCGCCAGGCCCTGGTTGAGCGGCTCGCGGTTGGTCAGCAGGTCGTCCAGGTCGCTCTTGCCGATGATGGAGCGCAGCGAGGTCTGCGCGACCTGCGACATCGCGTACGTGTAGTCCTGCACCTCGACGATCGCGCGCACCGGGTCGCGGACCTTGAAGTAGACGACCGCGTCGACCCGGACCGTGACGTTGTCGCGCGTGATGCCCTCCTGGGCGGGGACCGGCATCGTCACGATCTGCACGTTGACCTTGTGCACCCGGTCGAAGACCGGAACGACCATGGTGAAGCCCGGCGGTCGCGTCTCCGGCTGCACCCGGCCGAGCCGGAAGACCACGCCACGCTCGTACTGCTGGATGACCCTCGCGCCGCGCGCGGCCGTGAACAGCGCGACGAGGCCCACGATGAGGACGACGAGCAGGACGGCCATGGCAGGCTCCGATGCTCCGCGGCGATATCCCGATGCGGCTGTACGCCACTCCCAGGGTAGGACCGCGTTTCCCGGACATCCACGGTCACCGCCCCGGGAGATGCGCCCGATCGGTGGCGCCGACCCGCCGGTGGCACCGACCCGTTCGCAGGCCCTGACCCGGACGGCGACACCGACCCGCCGGCGGCGCCTGCGAACGCCGCCGGAGCGGGCCCTCGACCGGCTGTACGAGGACCTGCTCCGGCACGGGGTGGCCAACGTTCCGGTCAGCCGGCCTGAGGCAGCGCCTCAAAATTCTCCAAGTAGGGGGCAGGGCCGGTCATCTGAGTCGTGTCGGCGACCGTGTACCTGCCGCTGTCGAGGCCCCACTCGTAGTTGCCCCGGATCCAGTCGCCGGTGCCCACGACGCTGAGTTCAACGGATTTCCTCTCCTCGTCGGTGAGTTGCAGTTCGTCGCACATGTCCGGGATCCGTGCGTGCAGTTCGACGACCTCGTCGAGCAGCCCGTACGTCATCCGGATCGCCTCGTCGAGCGCCGCCGACCGCGAGCAGCCCAGGTGCCGCTTCAGCACGGTGACCAGGTTGTGCCGGTCGCCGCGGGACTCCTCGCGGTCGAGCGAGTGCACGTCGTTCATGTATGCGATGCAGTCCGTGGTCGCGTGCCGCAGCCGGCGCATGACCGGGTGGGCCTGCGCCTGCGGCGGTACCTCGAACCCGCCTATCCGCTCGACCGCGTCCAGCGAGTGCTGGAGCCCCACGGTGTGCTGGCGCAGCGCCGTGTAGCCCGCCAGGTCCATGACCTCGCCGTGCGCCGCCAAGTGGATCTCGCACACGGCGGCGGCCATGAACCGGGCCCAGTTGCTCGCGAACCGGTTCTGCCAGGTCTCCGACATCCCGGCGCACATCTGCGGCCAGATCTCGACCCACGCCAGGGTCACCGGGCAGACGATGTCCGGCGCCGTCCCGACCGGCCGGAACGGGATCGCGATCATCTCGCGCGCGACCGCCGACACCTGCGACGGGCGGTCGCCCGAGGCGTCGAACTGGTCGTCGAAGAGGAAGGCGAAGCCGAACCAGTTGATCAGCATCTCGAGGTCGTCGCCGACCGCGTTCGGATACGTCCGGGCAGCCGCCTGGGCGAGGTCCCAGGACGCGTACTCGCGCAGGCCCGCCTCGCCCCGCACGAGCCCGTGCTCCCACGTCCAGTCGAGGTTGCGCAGCCGGGCCCGGTCAAGATCCGGGCTCACCCGCGAGGCGAAAGGGATCGTAAAGTGAACAGATTGCGGCATTTATTTTCTCCGTCCCGACTCAGCCGGTGACACGTTGCCCCGGCTCCCACCCGAGCCGCCGAACCATGGATTCCACGGCCCGCATCACCATCTACCCCTGGCCGAAAGCCACCCGCAAGGTTCTTATGCCGGTGAATTACCGAGGGTGTCCCCACTGTGACCTGATCGGCAATTCGGCGGCAAATATGGGCAGTTGCGACCCGCAAGTTGGACGCATTTGGATCGCATGACCCGGATTCAGCCGTGGCAGGCCCGCACCGGGCACCGCGGGCCAGGTCCCCGGACACCTCCACGGACGCGCGCCGCATCGGGTTCAGACGGCCCCCGGGAGCATCCGCCGGCCGGGTTCGGGCGGGGTCTTCCCCCGCGGGTTACCGGAAAGTAATGTGCCGCCATGACGAGCGAGCAGTGCACCGTTCCGGACAGTTCGCGAGCCTCGGCGGCCAAATCAGCGGGCGCTTCGGCCGGGCGGCACCGACCGCGCCACCACTACGACGTCCTCGTGATCGGGTCCGGCTTCGGCGGGTCGGTGACCGCGCTGCGCCTCACCGAGAAGGGCTACCGCGTCGGCGTCATGGAGGCCGGCCGCCGGTTCACCGACGCCGAGCTGCCCAGGACCTCGTGGCAGCTGCGCGACTACCTGTGGGCGCCCCGGCTGGGCCTGTACGGCATCCAGCGCGTCCACGTGCTCAAGGACGTCGTCGTCCTGGCCGGCGCCGGCGTCGGCGGCGGTTCGCTCAACTACGCCAACACGCTGTACCAGCCGCCCGCCCCGTTCTTCGCGGACCCGCAGTGGGGCCACATCACCGACTGGCAGGCCGAGCTGGAGCCGTTCTACCGGCAGGCGCGCAGAATGCTGGGCGTCGTGGTCAACCCGTACACCACGCCCGCCGACGAGCACATGAAGGCGGTCGCGGAGGAGATGGGCGTGGGCGACAGCTTCCACCTCGCCCCGGTCGGCGTGCTGTTCCCGCGCGACGGCGAGCGGCCCGGGCAGCGGGTCGCCGACCCGTACTTCGGCGGCGCGGGACCGGAGCGCACCACCTGCACCCAGTGCGGCTCGTGCATGACCGGCTGCCGGGTCGGCGCCAAGAACTCGCTGCTGAAGAACTACCTGTACCTCGCCGAGCAGGCCGGCGCCGAGGTACACGCCGAGCGCACGGTGCGCCGCGTACGGCCGCTCGCGGGCGGCGGCTACGCCGTCGAGACCGTGCCGACCCGCGCCGCCACCCCGCGCGAGGCCCGCCGCGAAATGCGCACCTGGACCGCCGAGCACGTCGTCTTCGCGGCCGGCACGCTCGGCACCCAGCGCCTGCTGCACCGCATGGTCGCCGAGGGCACGCTGCCCCGGCTGTCGCGGCGCCTCGGCGAGCTGACCCGCACGAACTCCGAGGCCCTGCTCGGCGCGGCAGCTTTCGAGACCGGCGTCGTGGACGCGTCGGTCGGCGTGGCCATCACCTCGTCGTGGCACCCGGACGCGAACACCCACATCGAACCCGTGCGCTACGGCAAGGGCTCCAACGCGATGGGCCTGATGCAGACCCTGCTCACCGACGGCGACCGGCCGCGCCTGCGCCAGCTGTTCGGGCAACTCGCCCGGAACCCGGGCAAGATCCGCATGCTGAGCGTGCGCAACTGGTCGGAGCGCACGATCATCGCGCTGGTCATGCAGTCTCTCGACAACTCCTTGACGGTCTACCGCAAGCGCGGGCTGTTCGGCCGCACCCGCATCACCACCCGGCAGGGACACGGCGACCCCAACCCCACCTGGATCCCGGCGGGCCACCGGGCCGTGGAGATCCTCGCCGAACGCCTGGGCGGTCAGGCGGGCGGCACGGTCGGCGACCTGTTCAACGTGCCCATGACCGCGCACATGCTCGGCGGCTGCGTGATCGGCGACTCCCCGCAGACCGGTGTGGTCGACCCGTACCACCGGCTGTACGGCCACCCCGGCCTCCACGTCGTCGACGGCGCCGCGGTGTCCGCGAACCTCGGCGTGAATCCGTCGCTGACCATCACCGCCCAGGCCGAGCGCGCGATGGCCCTGTGGCCCAACAAGGGGGATGCGGACGGCCGCCCGCCCCTGGGCCGGGGATATCGCCGCATTCCGTACGTCGCCCCGCGCACCCCGGCTGTCCCGTCCGAAGCCCCGGCCGCACTGCGCCTGCCGGTGGTCAAGGCCGACCACCGGTAGCGCCCGACCTGCCCGCCCGCCCGGCGTCGGATGTCGCCACCTGCGGAAAATCCCGGGAGCGCGGCCCGCGCCGCGCGGTCGCGGGGACACTGGAGGGGTCGTACGACGGTGTGGTGAGATACCCGGATGAGGAGCAAGGGAGTCAGCGCGGGCGGTGCCGTCGGCGCGGCCGCGGATGACGCGGCGGGCGAGCCGGCGGCCGAGCCGGTGAGCGGCGCGCCCGAGGCTTCCGTACCGCCGGCGCCCGAAGGCGTCGCGGCGCCGCCCTTCGTCCCCGGCCGCTGGGGGGCCGTGCTCGCGGTGCTCGGCGGCGTGCTGCTGTTCGCCGGGTTCGAGCCCGTCGACTTCTGGCCCCTCGCGTTCGTCGGTCCAGCGCTGCTGATCGTGGCCCTCAAGGGCCGCCGCCCCCGGACCGCGTTCTGGTACGGCTTCATCTTCGCCGTCGCCCTCTTCGCACCCCTCGTGCTGTGGCTGAGCAACCTCGGCTGGCTGCCCTGGGCCGCCCTCACGCTGGCCGAGTCGGCGCTGTTCGGCCTGCTCGCCATGCCCGTGCCCGCATTGCTGCGGCGGCGCGCCTGGCCGGTGTGGATCGCCGCGTGGTGGATCGCCGTCGAGGCGATCCGCGGCCGCGAACCCCTCGGCGGATTCCCCTGGGGGCGCCTCGCCTTCAGCCAGGCCGACTCGCCGGCCCTCGGCTGGGTGACCGTGGCCGGCGCGCCCGGCCTCAGCCTCGTCGTGGTGCTGGTGCCGGTCGCCCTCGCGTGGCTGGTGCTCGCCGGCCCGGGCCGCCGCCGCCCGGCCGTCGCCGGCCTCGTCGGATCGCTCGCCCTGGTCGGCATGGGACCGCTGCTGCTGCCGGAGCCGACCGGCGGCGGCCAGACCGTCACGGTGGCCGCCGTGCAGGGCAACGTGCCGCGCGCCCGCAATCTCGAAGAGCAGACGCGCGTCCGCAACGTCACCGAGAACCACGTCAAGGCCACCCACCAACTCGCCGAGGACATCCGCGCGGGCCGGGTGCCGAAGCCGGACCTGGTCATGTGGCCCGAGAACGCGACCGACGACGACCCGCGCGTCGACCCGTACCTCGGGGCGCTCGTCGACGAGGCGGTCAACGACGTGGGCGTGCCGGTGCTGGTCGGCGCGATCCTGGACGGCGGGCCGGAGGGACGGCCGTACAACGCCGGCCTGATGTGGCGGCCGCGCACCGACCCGCAGCCCGGGCCCGGCGAGTGGTACGCCAAGCGCCACCTCGTGCCCTTCGGCGAGTACATCCCCATGCGCGACGTGCTGGGCGGCCTCGGCGACCTCCAGCTGATCCCGCGCGACTTCGAACCGGGCCAGGACAAGCCGGTGCTGTTCCGCACCGGGCCGATCGTGCTCGCGGACACCATCTGCTACGAGGTCGGCTACGACGGCAACGTGCGCAGCACGGTGACGCCCGGCGCGAACCTGATGGTCGTGCAGACCAACAACGCGACGTACGAGCGCGGCATCAGCTTCGGGCAGAGCGAGCAGCAGCTCGACATGGCCCGCATCCGCGCGGTCGAGCACGACCGCGCCACCGTCGTCGTCTCGACGGTCGGCATCAGCGCGGTCGTCGCACCGGACGGATCGGTCCTGTCGCGGACCGACCTGTGGGAACCGGGCGTGCTGGTCGAGACCGTCCCGCTGCGGGACGGTACGACCCTGGCCGACCGCGTCGGCTACTGGCCTGAACTGGCGATCTGCCTGCTCGCCGCGTTCGGAGTGCTGAGCGGCGTCGACTGGCCGCGCGCCGCGTCCCGCCTCCGCCGCCGGGCTGGCGGGACCGAGGAGCGGACGCCCTCGGCGCCGGACCCGTCGCCCGCGCAGCGCCCGCCGGGCACGTCGGGCACCACGGCCTGAGCACGGGCACGGGACCGTCGCCCGCCCTGCGCGCCGCGGCATCGCTCGGCTGTGGAGTCTCGCGTCTGGGTCTCGCGCTTGTGGGTCTCGTGCCTGTGGGTCTCGTGCCTGTGGGTCTCGTGCCTGTGGGTCTCATGCCTGTGGGTCTCATGCCTGTAGGTCTCATGCCTGTCGGTCTCGTGTCCGCAGGTCTCGTGTTCCTGTCCCGAACCCTCGTGACCCCCGACCTCCCTCCCCGGAACCTCCCATCCCCCCTTGCCCGTTGGATGGGTAGGGGGCCTGCGATCACCGTTTTTCCCGACTCGTGTTCACCCCACCGGTGAATTTCTGCGAACCCGCGCCTGATTCGCGCGTCCGAGCGGCCCGCCTCACGCGTAGCACGGGTATCGGCACACCACCCGTACGCAGAGGAGCCTCCATGCCCCGTACCCGCCGCACGCCGTTCGCGCTCGCGTTCGGCCTCGCGCTCGCCCTGGTCGGAGCCCTTGCTCCGACCGCGAGCGCCGTCCGCAACGGCACCGACACCCCGGTCGGCCGTACCCCCTACGTCGTCGCGCTGGTCACCGCCGACGGGGAACTCCTCTGCGGCGGAACCCTCGTGGCCCCGAACAAGGTCCTCACCGCGGCGCACTGCGTCACCGCGGTCGACGACCCGACGGCCATCCGCGTGGTGGCGGGCCGCACCGACTACACCGGCACCGGCGGGCAGGAGCGGCGCGTGACACGGGCGCGTGTGCACCCGCAGTTCGAGCAGGGCACCCTCACGTACGACGCCGCCGTCCTGGTCCTCAACCGCCCGCTCCCGTACGCCACCGCGCCCATCGCCGGCGCCCGCGACAACGCGCTCTACAAGACGGGCAACAAGGCCACCGCGTACGGCTGGGGCCAACGCGACGGCGGCGAGCCCACCACACGTCTCCAGCGCACCACGCTCGTCCTCGGCAAGATCGCCGCCTGCGAGCCCTACACGTTCCCCGGGGACACCGCCGCGACCAAGGTGTGCGGCCTCCCGCCCGCGAACAACCCAGGCACGAGCATCTGCCGCGGCGACTCCGGCGGCCCGCTGATCGAGAAGGGCAAGCTCGTGGGCATCGTGTCGTCCGGCAACAAGTACTGCGGCGCCGAACAGCCCCTCTCGGTGTTCACGCGCGCGAGTGCGGTGCGCAAGGGTCTGGGACTGTAAGGCCCCTCTCGTGAATCCCCGGCGTCATCCGGCGGCCGGGTCGCGGAGTTCCGCCAAGCGTGCGCGGAGCAACGCGCGTTCGGCGTCGTTGCCGGAAAGGGCGATCGCCGATTCGAGGGCCTCCGCGGCGGCTCTGAGGTCGCCGGACCGGCGCAGCAGCTCGGCCTTGACGGCGGGCAGGTAGTGGTACGCGGCGAGACGGCCGTCCTGTTCGAGCCGTGCGATCTCCTCGAGTGCGGGTGCGTGGCCGTCGACTTCGGCGACGGCCACCGCCCGGTTGAGTGCGACCACCGGCGACGGCCAGATGGCGAGCAGCGCGTCGTAGACGGCGAGGATCTGCGGCCAATCGGTCTCGTCGTACGTCGGTGCCGCGGCGTGGAGCGTCGCGATGGCCGCCTGCAGGGTGAAGCGATCGGCCGGACCGGCGCGCAGGGCGGCGTCGACCAGGCGCTCGGCGTCTGCGATGGCCGTGCGGTCCCAGAGCGAGCGGTCCTGCTCGGCAAGGGTCGACGGGCGTCCGTCCGGTGCCGTGCGCGTTGCGCGTCGCGCATGGTTGGCGAGGACGAGCGCCAGCAGGCCGGACGCCTCGGGCTCGTGCGGCAGGGACGCGTGCAGCATCCGGGCGAGATCGAGGGCGCGCTGCGCCGGTTCGTCGGCGAGCAGTTCGGGCCCGCTGGGCGCGGCATGGCCTGCCGTGGAGAGCAGATGTACGACGGTCAGCACGACGTCCAGCCGTTCCGGCAGTTCACCGGGGCTCGGCAGGCGGAAGGCCACGCGCTCGGCCCGGAGCTTCTTCTTCGCGCGGGTGATCCGCGCCGCCAGCGTGGGTTCGGGCACGAGCAGCATTCGGGCGATGTCCCCGGTGGGCACTCCGCACACGAGCCGCAGCGTGAGCGCGACCTGCCCCTCACGGGGGAGCACCGGGTGGCAGCACAGGAAGATCAGCCGCAGTCGGTCGTCCAAGAGTGCCCGGGCACCGGGCAGCGCACCGGAGTTCACCGCACCGAGCTTCCCCGCGTCGAAGTCCAAGACGTCGGAGTCCAAGGCGTCGGAACTCAAGGCCTCCGGGTCCGGCGCATCGGTCTCACCTTCGACCAGGAGGGGGAGCTTGGCCTCGAGGGCCCTGGCGCGGCGCAGGGCGTCGATGGCGTTGTGCCGGGCCGCGACGGTCAGCCACGCCCCCGGCCGGTCCGGTACGCCGTCGCGTGCCCACGATTCGAGCGCGGCGGCGTACGCGTCCTGCACGCATTCCTCGGCCAGGTCGAGGTCGCGGGTGACGCGCACCGTCGCGGCGAGCAGGATGGCCCACTCGCGACGGTGTGCGTCGGCGATCGCCTCGCGTACCGGGGTCATGGCCCCATGAGCGGCCACACCTCGACGGCGCCGTCCATGATGGGGAGCAGCTTGGCGACGGCCAGGGCCTGGTCGAGGTCGGCGGCGTCGACGACGAAGAACCCGGCGATGACCTCTTTGCTCTCGAGGAACGGGCCGTCGGTGACCATCCCGCCCTTGTGGACGGTGCGCGCGGTCCGGCTCGGCTGCATGCCGTGCTCGTGCACGACCCGCACGCCCATGGCGGCGATCTTCTCGCCCGCCGCGAGGTTGGCCTCCATGACCTCGGGAGGGATGTCGGCGACGCCTCCGGGCGTCTCCTTCTCATAGATGAGCACTGCGAAGTTCGGCATGGGCTGATCCGTTTCTGCACATCGCGCCCGCGGGGTGCGCGGCCGCTGCCGTCGAGGCGCCGGTCACCAGTTCCCGGTCTCGGGTCCCAGGAGGCCGTGGGTGAGCGCACCGTCGCGAACGTAGGAGCTGATGACGACACCGGTCTCCGACACCGTCGAGCCGGTGATCTTGAAGGCGCCGGGTGTCGTCCCGGTGCCGAACAGACGCTTGCCCGATCCGACCAGCACGGGAAACGTCAGCAGGTGGAACTCGTCCACGAGGTCCTGGGCAAGCAGGGTCTGGACCAGGTCGCCGCTGCCGTGCACCTGGATCTCGCCGCCCTCCTCCTGCCTCAGTTTCCGCACCGCGTCCGCGACGTCGCCGTCCAGGAGCGTGGAATTGCGCCAGGACAACTCGGGCGACGTCCGCGACGCGACGTACTTGGGCACCGCGTTCAGCCGCGCACCGATCGGGTCGTCCGCGGTGGTCAACGGCCACGCGGCGGCGAACATGTCGTACGTCTTCCGGCCCAGGAGCAGCGCGCCCATGCGGGCGGCTCCCTCGGCCATCAGGCCCATCATCGCCGCGTCGAAGAACGGCACGGCCCAGCCTCCCTGGGTGAAACCGCCCTCCCGGTCCTCGTCGGGGCCGCCGGGGCCCTGCACGACGCCGTCCAGCGACACGAACGCCATCACCATGAGCTTGCGCATGGCCGTACCTCCACGGGTGTTGTCCTGGGCTCCGGTCGGCGCCCTCGTCCAGGACGGCGAACGGGATCGCCGAAATCGACAACCGCGGCGGAAAAATCCGATCACAGTCCCAACACGACGAGGGCGATGTCGTCGGTGGCGCTGTCGGACGGGACGAGGTCGGCGAGGACGGCATCGGCCAACTGCTCGGGGGCCAGGTCGCGATGGAGGGTGAGGGCGTCCGCCAGTCGGGTCAGACCGACGTCGATGTCTTCCCCGCGTCGCTCGACGAGGCCGTCCGTGTACAACGTCAGAATCGAGCCCTCGCGGTACGGGTGCTTCGCCTGCGGAGACCTCCCGTGCTCGGCCCGGACGCCGAGCGGCGGGTCCGTGGCCCGGTCCAGGTACGCCACCGTGCCGTCCGGGCCGACCAGTACGGGCGGAAGGTGCCCCGCACTGCTGTAGTCGAGAACGCGTCGGACGGGGTCGATGAGCACCACCGCGGCGGTCGCGGACTCGGCGCCCGGTACGGAGGCGGCGTGCAGCCCGAGTGCCGTCAGCGCGTGCGCGGGCCCCCGGGCGATGCGCACCGCGGCCGTGAGCGCGCTGCGCAGCTGGCCCATGACGGCGGCCGCGCGCAGCCCGTGCCCCACCACGTCGCCGACCGCGACGGCGGTACGGCCGTCGGGCAGGTCGACCAGGTCGTACCAGTCGCCGCAGACGTTGAGCGCACCCAGCGCGGGCCTGTACCGCACGGCGGCGGCGTGCCGTCCGGCGCGATGCACCGGCGTGGGCAGCATGGCGTCCTGCAGGACGAGCGCCACCTCGCGCTCGCGCGCGTGCGCCTTGCGCAGGCGATTGTTGACCTCTTGCAGTTCCCGGGCCCGCGTGTAGACCTCGGCCTGCAGGAACCGGGCTTGGTCGTCGCCGCTCCCGGCCTGGGCGCGCAGGAGCTCGGTCACTTCCTCGACACGGTGCAGCACCCAGCGCAGCCGGCCGTCGGAGTCGAAGACCGGGGTGTTCAGGATGCTCCAGTACCGCTCGTCCCACGTACCGGGTCGGCTCGGCCGCTGGGTGTCGTAACGCTGCACGGCCATGGCGTCGCGCTGTGCGGTGGTCGCCACCCGGCGCAGCGACGCCTTCAGGTTGCGGGTGCCGGTGGCCGTCTGGTCGTTCGGGTTGTCGGGGAACACATCGAAGATGTAGCGGCCCAGCAACTGATCGCGGCTGCGTTGCGCGAGACGCAGATAGGCGGGGTTGGCCTCGATGTACACCAGATCGGGGGTGAGGAGCGCCACCCCGGCGGGCAGTGCCTCGAAGACGGCCTCGAAGTCCACGAGGGAACGCGGCGCCTGCGCCTCCGCGCGGGCCGGATCGCGGGCGGTCGTGCCCGTGGTGCTGTCAGGGGTGCTGTCCGCGGGCCTGTCAGACGGACGGTGCACTGGTGCGCTCATGCCCCACCACCTGTAGGTGAAGCCCCCGAGCCGGTGTCTTGGTCCCTACCGTACGCGCGCCCCCTCGCGGCCGGCACGGATCGAAGCGGATCCGGCCGACGGCGGTGCCGGTACCGGCGCCCGTTCCTGCGCCTGCTCCCGCTTCTGCACCCGCTGCTGCTTCCGCACCTGCCCCCACTCCCGCGTCGGGTCACCCCGCCCCGACCCTGGCGTCCCCCGCATCGGAGCGGCAAAGTGGATATGGCCCGCTAAAACCATGCGAGTCCCCACCTCGTGGGAGGCGCGTCGTGTTCGTGGCCACCGTCATCGTTTCGTGTGTGCTCGCCGCCGTGGTCGCGCTCTCGGCGGGATTCAAACTCACCCACAACCAGGAGATCGTGCAGCAGTACGCCCGGCTCGGCGTCCCCGAGGACCGGCTCGACCAGCTCGCGGTCCTGCTCCTCGCGGGCGCGGGCGGGCTGCTCGTGGGCCTTGCCTGGTGGCCGATGGGGGCCGCGGCGGCCGCGGGCCTGGCGGTCTACTTCCTCGGCGCCGTCGCGGTGCACGTACGGGCGGGCGTACTGCGGACCATCGGCACGCCGCTCCTCGTCGAGGCACTTGCGGTCGCGGCCCTCGTCCTGCGGCTCGGCACGCGCTGAGGCGTGCCGAACCCAGTCGATCGACACAGGCTCGCCGCAGGTGGTCAGTCGATCCGGACCGTGCCGTCGTCCGTCTCGAAGTACACCGCGGTGAGGCCCGCGTCGTCGTCCTCGCCGGGCGGGCTCCAGTCGACGTCCACGTCGTCGAGCGGGTGGTTCTCCGGTTCGCCGAGCCAGCCGGAGACCGTCGACGGGGTGCCGGCGATCGCCAGCCTGCGGATGCGTACTGCCGTGCGCACGTCGGCGGACGGGTGCTGCGCCATGTCGAGCCACTGGATGATGTACGGCAGCTGCGGGTCGTCCATCAGATCCAGGACGCCGATCTGACGCCACTTCAGGTCGTACCGGTCCGGGCGCACCCGGTGCCCGTCCACAGCCGGGCGCCCGAGGCGCTCCTCGACCGGCGCGATGTCGTCGACGCGCGCGACCCAGCCGAGCCAGCCGCCGCCCAGCTCCGCGCGGCGCTTGACCGCGCGGCCGAAGGGCGCCGCGTCGGTCGCGGGGTGGTCGAGCGTCGTGACCACCTCCATGTACATGCCGCCCGCCAGGGGCAGGACGAAGTTGCGTGTTCCGAAACGCGGATGCACGCCGCCGTCCTGGAACGGCGCGCCGAGCATCGAGCCGAGCCGCCCGACGGTCGAGACGAACTCGCCGGGGGAGACGGCGTAGGAGACGTGGTCGAGTCGCATGCCGCGGCTCCTTCCCTGGTCGGAGAGGGCCAACCGTCCGGCCGGGCGGTTCCCACGAAGGGGTGACGCGCCGGAACGTCAGCCGTACGGCGGCTTCCGAAGGGCCCGGGTGCCGCCGTTCAATGCGTGTTTATCGCCGCCCGCAGTCGTTGGGCTGTCTGGCTGAGCACAGCCGCATTCCTCCGTTTGTCTCCGGGAGTACCCCTTCATGATGACCCCTGCCCGCACGTCTTCGGCGGGGTGCCGATGACGCCCCCGACCACGACTGCCGGGACCACCGCCGGCCCGGCTCCCGGCGCCGCGCCGACGGAGAGCACGCTGCACGACGACCCCCGGTTCCGCGAACTCAAGCGGCGGTTCCGCCGGTTCGCGTTCCCGGTCACCACGGTCTTCCTCGGCTGGTACCTGCTGTACGTGCTGCTGTGCGCGTACGCCCGCGACTTCATGGCGCACAAGATCTCCGGCAACATCAACGTCGCCCTCGTGTTCGGACTCGGCCAGTTCGCCGCGACGTTCCTGACCGCCTGGATCTACTCCCGGTACGCGGACCGCCGCCTCGACCCGCTGTCCGCCGAACTGCGCGCAACCGCGGCCGAGCGTGCCGGGGTGGCGGCATGAGCGAGCGGAGCGAGCGAGTCAATAAGGGGATGCGTTTCGCGAATGCGGCCGCCGAGCGCAGCGAGGTGGCGGCATGAGTGATCACAAGACGCTGACGGTCGCGCTGTTCACCGTCTTCATCGTCGCGACACTCGCCATCACCGTCGTCGCCGGCCGCCGCACCCGCAGCGCGGCCGACTTCTACGCGGGCGGCCGGTCATTCTCCCCGCTCCAGAACGGCGTCGCGATCGGCGGGGACTACATGTCCGCCGCGTCGTTCCTCGGCATCGCGGGCATCCTCGCGCTGTCCGGCTACGACGGATTCCTCTACTCCATCGGCTTCCTGGTGGCGTGGATCGTCGCGCTGCTCCTGGTCGCCGAACCGCTGCGCAACAGCGGGCGGTTCACCATGGCCGACGCCATCTCGGAGCGCCTCCGCTCGCCGCAGGTCCGGGTCGCGGCGGGGATCTCCACCATCGTGGTGTCGATCTTCTACCTGCTCGCCCAGATGGTCGGGGCGGCGTCGGTGATCTCGCTGCTGCTGGGGGTGTCCTCGGACGCCTCGCGGATCTGGACGATCGTCGCGGTGGGCGCGCTGATGATCTTCTACGTCACGGTGGGCGGCATGACGCCGGACTTCTGCAGGTAGCGGGCGTTGAGCGCGACACCGCTGACCGCGGCCGGCATGACCAGCTTCACGAACGACCCGGCGAGCTG
>NZ_JBEZFP010000051.1:0-54889 GCF_040649515.1 Streptodolium elevatio | reverse complement strand
GCGAACCGTGGCACGCACGCTCGCCGCGTTGCGGACCTTGCCCGGCCAAACCCAGGCCGAGCTGCGGCCCGCGCCTTGCGAGCGCACGCACCACGACCCGCGGGCTATCCGACGCGAATTTGAAGACACTCCCTAGCGCCGCCCTCCCCCACAGCGCTTCGCGGACGGTTTCGGGCTGCTCGTCGGCGGGCCCCGCACGGCTGTGGGGTGCGGGGCCCGACGACGAGGGTGAGCGGTGAGCGGGCCGCCGGTCGGCGGAAGGCTCAGACCGCGTTGAACTGCTGCCTGGAGATCGCCCTCCAGTTGCCGTTCACGAGCTCGAACTGACAGGGCGCCAGATAGATCGCACTGCCGTTGCCCGGCCAGGTGGACACCGGAGCGAGGGTCAGGCATGTCTGGGTGCGCTGGTTGATCAGCGCTCCGCTGCCGCCGGCGAGGGAGTGCCACTGCTGCCCGGAGTACCCCGGGTCGGCCTGGCAGTCCCACAGGAACACGTTCGACGTTCCGTCGGTGGTCAGGCAGCGCTGCCCGTAGCCGCTTCCCATGCTGCGCAGCCAGTACAGGTCGTAGCCCAGGCTCTGGGCGTACCACATCTGGTTGAGGGCCTGCTCGGGCGGCAGGCACTCCCACTGCTGCACTCCGCCGCCGTTCTGGTTGTTGGTCTGGCCCACGGCGTCCAGGCAGTTCCAGTTGCCGGTGAACATCTTCTTGTACGTGCCTGGTATCACGTCGGCGTGCGCCGACTGCGGAATCAGGAGGGTCAGAAAACAGGCAGCCAACAGGCACACGATTTTCCTGGTCATCGGCATCCTCGCTGACGAGCCGTCGACGCCCGGGCCGGGAGCCGGATCGGCCGCCCGACAGTGCCCGCACCCGCGCCAATGGACAACAACCGAGCGCTGCCAGGCGCGTTGACCAGCCAACTGGGTGTCTCGACGCCGCAGCGGCGGCTGGAAACGTAGGGCGACACGTGCCGCCGGACAGGCGTGCCCGGTCGCCGAATCGTCGGAACGGGGCATCCCGCCCAGAACGCGCGGTGCGGGCGAACCGCCGATTCCGGTTACGCGCCGGGCCGAGAGCTGCTCGTCACCACATTTCCGCAGATATCCGATGTCGCGGGCCGTGATCTTCGACCGAAAACAACACGGGTCAGCGGGACGCGCCTCGGCGGGAGGCTCCGGCGGCCGCGTACCGGGCAGCGAGTTGCGCGAAGGCGTCGGCGAGTTCGGGCGGGGTGACGGCCTCGATGTCCGCGTCGAAGCGGCCGAAGGCGGCGGCCAGGCCGGCCCACGACCAGGAGCCCAGCGCGACCCGGCAGCGGTCCGGGGCGAGTTCTTCGACGACCGCGTCGTGCGCGTACGGGGTCACGTCGGCGGCGGGGAGGGCAAGGACGGCCTGCCCCCGGCACGGCCAGTCGGCGGTCGTGCCGTCGGAGCCGCGGAACCGCCCCGTGACGAACGCGGCCACGTCGCCGCCGGGGAGTTCGCGCGGGGTGAAGCGCGGTCCGGTCGGCGTACGCGGGTGGATGCGGTCGGCGCGGAACGTCCGCCAGTCCTCGCGGTCGAGGTCCCAGGCCAGGAGGTACCACCGGCCGCGCCACGCCACCAGGTGGTGGGGCTGTACGCGGCGGCGCTCCGGTCCCTGTCCCTGCGCCCGCTCCCCTCCGCGATCCCCCGCGGTGGCCTGTGCGTAGTCGAAGCGCAGTTCCTGGCGGGCGTGGACGGCGGCGCTCAGGTCCGCGAGGAGGCGGGTGCCGGCCGGTGGCGCGTCCGCGCCGTTCCCTCCGGGTTCGTACGGCGCCGAGGGGACGGCGGTGACGTGGACCGTGTTGTCCATGCGGTGGCGCAGCCGTGGCGGCATGACCTGCCGGACGGTGGCGAGGGCCCGCGCCGCGTCGTCGGCGAGCGCAGTGCCGACGGCCGCGGACGCGGTCCGCAGGGCGAGGGCGAGCGCGACGGCCTGGTCGTCGTCGAACAGCAGCGGGGGCAGGTGCGTGCCGGCGTCCAGGCGGTAGCCGCCGCCGGGCCCTTGACCGCGGTGATCGGGTAGCCGAGTTCGCGCAGGCGGTCGACGTCACGGCGGACCGTGCGCGGGGTGACGCCGAGCCGCTCCGCGAGGTCGTCGCCCGGCCATCCGGCCCAGCCCGACCGGTCTCGGCGCGTTTGCAGCAGTGAGAGCAGCGCGAGCAGCCGTGCGGACGTCTTGTGCATGCACATAAGTCTGCCCTCAGTACAGGACACAACCTGTCCGCTACCGCTGCGACGGTTGGGGAACCGGGCGGCGCTGCGGCATCGGCAGGAACGACCGCGGGCGCCCACTCCGCACCCACACCCCACCGAAAGCGAGACGCAGCCATGTCCGTCACGACCACCACCCACCTGAACTTCCGCGGCGACGCACGCCAGGCGCTGGACTTCTACCAATCCGTCTTCGGCGGGCGCAGCGTCGCCGTCACCTACAAGGACGCCGGAAGCGTCCACGACGAGAGCGAGGCCGACTGGATCATGTGGGGCGAGGTGGCCGGCGCCGACGGCTTCCACGTGATGGCGTACGACGTGCCCTCGCACCTGCCCTGGAGCCGGGGCGAGAGCCCGTTCTTCGTCTCCGTGCGCGGCGACGACGCCGACGAGATCGCCGCCTTGTGGCGGAAGCTGTCGGCGGGCGCCGGCGTCGTACGCCCGCTGGAGCCCGCGGCGTGGGCGCCGCTGTACGGCATGCTCACCGATCGCTTCGGGGTCACCTGGGTCCTGGATGTCGCCGCGCCCTACAACGGCTGACCCCAACGGCTGACCTCGACAACGGTCGGCCCCGGGTTCCCACCCTGGGTCCGCGGGGCTCCAGGTGGCCAGGTCGGCTCGGCAGGACCGCCGGGCCGTCGGACCCGGCCGGTGTCGCGCCTGTGGTCGCGCCGCTCGTCGTGCCCGAGCGGCGTCCCACCTCAAGGGGCCAATCTCGATAGGCTGACGCGACGTATACGGATCCCCCGCCCCGGCGGCAGGACCGGGTGCGGACCTCCGAGGGTGTGTCAGGTGCCGTACGGCGCCCGGCCGTCCGCGCGCGAACGGCCTAGGGTGTCGCGTGCGGACCGGCGCACCCGGGCGGGGCTCCCGTGTCCGTGCCCTGTCCGCCGGACGCGGGGGGCCGAGGGAACGGCCGCCGCCCGGTCGCACGGGCCTGGGTGTCGGCGGCAGGCGAGACCGCTGGAGGATACGCATCCGATGACAGGAACCCCCGTCCCGGGCCAGGGCGCCGGGCCCTCGCGCGGACCCGACGCGCTGCCGCCGAGGTCCAAACTGGCGGTGACCGCGAGCCGGGTGACCGCGGCCATCTCGCGCCGCGCCGGCAAGGGCAGCGGTTCGGTGATCGGCGGGAAGATCGCGCTGCGGATCGCCCCCGACCTGCTGGCGCAGCTCGCCGACCATCTCCAGGTCGTGCTGGTCTCGGGAACGAACGGCAAGACGACCACGACACGGCTGGTGGCGGAGGCGCTGCGCGCGGCCGGTCCGGTGGTGTCGAACGCGCTGGGCGCGAACATGCCGGCCGGGATCACCTCCGCGCTCGCGGGTGCGGGGGACGCCCGGTTCGGCGTGATCGAGGTCGACGAGAAGTACCTGTCGGGTGTCGCGCGCGACGCGGACCCGATCGCGATCGTGCTGCTGAACCTGTCGCGCGACCAGCTGGACCGGGCCGCGGAGACGCGCATGCTCGCCGAGAAGTGGCGCGAGGGCCTGCGCGGCACCGAGGCCGTCCTGGTCGCGAACGCGGACGACCCGCTCGTGGTGTGGGCGGCGTCGTCCGCGAAGGACGTGGTGTGGGTCGCGGCCGGCCAGATGTGGCAGGAGGACTCGTGGTCCTGCCCCTCCTGCGGCGGTGTGATGCACCGTCCCGGCGACGACTGGTACTGCGGCGACTGCGACTTCCGGCGTCCGCAGGTGACGTGGTCGCTGGTCGGCGAGGAGATGGTCGACCCCGACGGGCGCGTGTGGCCGCTCGAACTCCAGCTCCCGGGCCGGGCGAACCGCGCCAACGCGACGACGGCGGCCGCGGTCGCGTCCGTCTTCGGGGTGGACACCGCGGCGGCGCTCGCCCGCATGAAGCACGTCACGGCGGTCGCGGGCCGGTACGACATCGTGCCGTACGGCGGCCGGAACCTGCGCCTTCTGCTGGCCAAGAACCCGGCGGGCTGGCTGGAGACGTTCTCGCTGATCGACCCCGCGCCCGCGCCGGTCATCCTGTCCGTCAACGCGCTCGACGCGGACGGCAAGGACACCTCGTGGCTGTGGGACGTCGACTACACCAAGCTGGCCGGCCGTCCGCTGTTCGTGCTCGGGCAGCGCCGTCTGGACCTCGCGGTGCGCCTCGACGTGGCCGGGCTGACGTTCACCGTCCACGAGGACCTGGCGAGCGCGGTCGCCGCGGCCCCGCAGGGGCAGATCGAGGTCATCGCGAACTACACGGCGTTCCAGCAACTGCGCCGCACGATCAAGGAGGCCCAGGCGTGATCGGGATGAGCAGTCTCCGGCTGGTGTGGATCTACCCGGACCTGCTGAGCACGTACGGCGACCAGGGCAACGCGCTGATCGTGGAGCGCCGCGCGCAGATGCGCGGGATCCAGGTGGAGCGGATCGACGTGCGGTCGGACCAGCCGGTGCCGACGTCCGGCGACATCTACCTGATCGGTGGGGGCGAAGACCGTCCGCAGCGGCTGGCGGCGGAGCGCCTGCGCAAGGACCCGGGGCTGGGGCAGGCGGTCGCGCGCGGTGCGACGCTGCTGGCGGTGTGCGCGGGCTACCAGATCATCGGGCACGAGTTCGTGGACGACCTGGACCGGGTCGAACCGGGCCTGGGGCTGCTGGACGTGAAGTCGGGGCGCGGTCCGGTCGGACGGCGGTGCGTCGGCGAGGTGCTGGCCGACGTCGAGCCGACGCTCGGGCTCCCGGCGCTGTCCGGGTTCGAGAACCATCAGGGCGTCACGCACCTGGGCCCGGGCGTCAAGCCCCTCGCGCGGGTGACGGCCGGGTTCGGCAACGGTACGGAGGACGGCACGGAGGGGGCGTTCGCGGGCCGGGTGATCGGCACGTACATGCACGGCCCGGTGCTGTCCCGCAATCCGGCGCTGGCGGACCTGCTGCTCACCTGGGCGACAGGTGTGCCGCTGACGCCGCTGGAGGACCGCTGGCACGAGCAGTTGCGGGCGGAGCGGCTGCGCGCGGTGCGGGCGGCGTCCGCCTGACGCCGACCTGACGTCGGCTGTCCGGCTTTCGCCCGGCAGTGACGGTCGCCCAGCTGTGCGGAACGAAACGCCGGTGGGCGCGTACCGAGAGGTGCGCGCCCACCGGCGTTTCCGTGTGCGGTGCGCGTGCGCTTCCGCGCGCACGTGTGCGGAGGAGGGGCGTGTACGCGGCGGCGGGGGCCTGCGGGAACATGGGGGCGTGGTGATGGAGATCGAGACGGACCGGCTGCTGCTGCGCCGGTGGCGCGCCGACGATGTCGAGGCGTTGGCGCCGATGTACGCGGACCCGGAAGTCATGCGGTTCATCCGCGACGGCGGGGTGCGGACTCGCGAGGAGACGGCGGCCGCGATAGCGGCGTACGAACAGGCGTGGGACACCCTCGGATTCGGGCTGTTCGCGGTCGAGCTGCGCGGCGGGCCCGGGGACATGCCCGGCGTCGGGCCGGGTGGCGTGCCCGGCGGGAGATCCGGCGGCGGTGGATCCGGCAGCAGAGGCACCGGCGGCGCGCTGGTCGGCTGGGTGGGCCTCGCGGAGCCGGAGTTCCTGCCGGAGATCATGCCCGCGGTCGAGATCGGGTGGCGGCTGGGCCGCGCGTACTGGGGGCTCGGGATCGCCACCGAGGCGGCGCGTGAGGTGCTGCGGTTCGCGTTCGCGTACGCCCGGCTCCCCCGCGTGGTGAGCATCTGCGACGTCCGCAACACCGCCTCGATGCAGGTGATGCGCCGGCTCGGCATGGCCGAGGAACGCGAGACGGTGGTGCCGGCGTACGGAAAGCGGGTGAAGGTGTACGCCCTCTCGCGCGGCCGCTACCTCGCCGGTGCCGCGGACGCCTCGGGCACTGCAGGCACGGGCTGAAAACGGGCTAGGGGCGGGCGTACGGCCGCGTCATGATCTCCATGTTGTGGCCGTCGGGATCGTCGAAGTACGCGCCACGCCCGCCGAAGAGGTCGTTGGTGCGCCCCAGTTCGGTGTGGCTCGGGTCGGCGTAGTACACGATCCCCAGCGTGTCCAGGCGGGCGAGCATCGCGTCGAAGGCCTCGTCCGGGACGAGGAAGGCGTAGTGCTGCGGCTGGATCGGCTCGTCGCGCATCTCGTAGTAGTCGAGGGTGACGCCGTTGCCGAGGTCGACGGGCAGGAACGGCCCGAAGCGGGCGCCGACCTCCAGGCCGAGCACGACCGCGATGAACTCGGCCGAAAGCGCGGGGTCGGCGGCGTGGACGACGGTGTGGTTCAGCTGCACGGTACCGGTGACGCCGTCGTGCGGGTGCTGGGCGGAGGGGTGGGGCATAAGTTCGCGTTGTCCGTCCGGGGGGCTGGGTGGTGCCGGGTTGCCTGGGTGTGCTGCCCGGCACGCGCGGGTGGGCCGGTGGCCCACGGTTGATGATCCTACTGGCTCGTTGCTCCGTTCGGGCGACCAACCCGGTGGGCTATTGCCTTACAGGGCACGGTTTTTGGCGCTGTGTCAGCCTTGCGGCGGGCGTTGTTGCGCGTGTTCTTTCGAATGTTCCCTCACCTGTCCTTCGGGGTGTTCTTTCGGGTGCGGTCCTTGGGTGCTGTGTCGGCCGGGGCCGGACGTCGGGTTGGCGGACCTCTTGGCGGTCCGCGGCCGGCGCGCACTAGCCTGATGATCCCGTCGGAGAGGGGCCGGGCATGAGCGCAGGCGTGGGTGTGGGCGAGTTCGTGGCGACGGCACGGGAGCGGCTCGCGGCTTTCCGGCACACCGAGGTCGCCGACGCGCCGGGGATGCGCCGGGCCGCGGTGGTGCTGTGCACGGCGGAGTTCGACGGCGTGGCGTGCGTGATCGTGATCAGGCGGGCGTACCGGGGCCGCAACGCGGGCCAGTGGGGCCTGCCGGGCGGCCGGGTGGACGACGGGGAGTCCGCGGTCGGCGCCGCGCTACGCGAACTCCACGAGGAACTCGGCCTGTTGCTCGGCGAGGACGCGGTGCTGGGGCGTCTGGACGACTTCCCGGCCACCTCCGGCTTCGCCATCACCCCGATCGTGGCGGCCGTCGCCGGTCCTGTCGTGCTGACCCCGAACCACGAGGTCCACGCCGTGTATCCGGTGGAGTTGACGCGGCTGGCGGCCCCCGACACGCCGCGCTGGCTGCCGCAGCCGGGCGGCCCGCCGCTGCTGCAGATGTGGCTGCGCCCCGACATGGTGATGCACGCCCCGACCGGGGCGCTGCTGTGGCAGTTCCGCGAGGTGGTGCTGCTCGGCCACCTCGACGCCCGGGCGGCCGACTTCGCGCAACCCGAATGGACGCGCCGCTAGCCGCGTGGTCGTCGCCGCCGGTTCGTCCCCTGCGTCTCCCGTCCTCGCAGACCGTCCCGGTTCCGCTCGTTCCTCCGGCTGTCTACGTGCCCCCGCTCCCGGTCCGTACGAGGGGCCTGGCCGGACGCCGCGCCGCATGGGACACGGCCACGAACACCGCCAGGCCGACGGCGAGTTCGGGGAGCGGGAACAAGATCAGGCTGTGCAGCTCCCAGGCCTCCGGGCCGGTGACGGCGAGCCGCAGCCACCAGGGCGCCATCGTCAGGTAACCGACCACCTGCCCTGCCACGGCCGCGAGCGGGGCGACGCCGCGCACCGCGGCCAGGCGGTTCGGCAGCGCGACGGCGAACACCCCGGCGCAGATGCCCGACCACGCACCGATGAGGAGGCCGCCGAACAGGACCGCGCCCACGTTGTCCTGGAAGACGTCGCTGCCCTCGCAGTCGGTGTCGCACCAGTCGGTCACCTTGGCCAGGACCACCAGCACGATCAGCACGTTGACGACGACGGCGGTGCTCCATGCGGTGAAGAACAGCCGGGTCCGCAGACTGCGACCAGGCCCGTCGGTGCCGTCCCCCGCGCTCCCCGAGCCGCTTCCGGGCGTGGCAGAGCCACCAGTTCCGCTCATCAGGTCCCCCCTGAGATGCGCGTCCCGGTCCCGGCCGCGGCGGTGCCCGGCCGGTCCGTCGAGGCCCCCCGGCTCACGGACGCGTTGTCACCTCGCAGCCTAGGCGCGCGGGGCTCCTCCCGGTCGGGAACCGGAAGTTACGTACGCCTCGGGCCCCGGTTGTCGGACGGGGCGTCGCCGGTCGCGCCCTCTCGTGATGGCGATTGCGTACAGCTCCGGACGCCCGCACCCCCGCTCCAGGTCGACGCGCCCGAACCCTGTGCACTTCGGTCCGCTTGGTCCGCTCATGGCGCGAGGCTCGCAGGTGCACGCCGGGCGCGCGGGACGGTCTTCCGTCAACCTCCCGCGAACTCGGTCCACGCGGGCGTCCTCCGGCGCGTCAGGGTGTGGCGGGCGCCGGGTAGCGCTGACGGAAGGTGAATGCCTTGGGGGTGGGGCCGTGGGTGCGGAGGTGTTCCAGGCGGTCGGCGGCCTCCCGTTCGGTCGGCTCGGTTCCGACGGGGACCCACCACAGGACCTGGTAGCGCTCGCCCATGTCGCCGAACCATTCGTTGCGGCGGCGCAGGTACTCCAGGTGGTGGCCGCGGTACGCGAACTCCCAGAGGGAGTCGACGTCCTCCCACACCGTCAGGTTCACCAGGACGTCGGCGTCGAAGACGGTGGGCACGTAGGTGGCGTCGCGGTCGTTCTCGTCGCCGATCAGCCGCCACACGAAGCCCGGCGAGGACTCGGCGAGCAGGTTCACGGTGTGGAGTCCGGCGACGAAGTCGGCGAGCTGCGGCGAGTCGATCGGGGCGAGCAGGCGGGCGACGTTGAGCTGTGCCACGTGGTAGGCGGCGGCCCCCTCGGCGGGCTCGCCCGACGGGTGCGGCGTGGCGGCGGAGGCGGGCATCGGGGCCGTGTCGGCAGGCGTGTTCGGCATGGGCGTCATGTCACCATCTCGCGCGGCGATATGTCAATCTCCATTGTTTTTAGAAATCAGGTGGTGGACGATGCCCGTCTCGGGGGCGCACAGGCGACCCGCGCGCACGGCGACGGAACCGTGACGCGTCCCGTGGGCGACGTGGCGAGTGGGGTGACGGGGCGGGGTGGTGGCGCGTATGGCCGGGTACGTCCGTCGACCCCTGCGCCCCGTTGGGACCGGCGGACCAGCGGTCCTGCGGTCCCGCGGCGTGGCGTGCTCAGTCCGACTCGGGTGCCGGTTCCAGGACCACGCAGCAGCCGTCGCCCGCCGGGGCGATCCTGGGCCGCCAGGCGGGCGTACCGGCACCCTCGACGAGGCCCTCCAGCAGCGCGAGGTTCATGCCGCAGACCAGCGGCGGGAACTGCTCGGCGAGCCGGTGGAACGGGCAGTTCCGCAGCCGCAGCGCACTCGGCGGCGGCCCGTGCTCCGCGTCCCGGCAGGTCCCCTGGATCGACTCGGCGTCCTGTGCGTCACGCGCGTCGGGTTCGGGCTCGTACCCGCGGGCGCGCAGTGCCTCGGCCAGGCGTACGCCCTGCTCCGCAACACTCCCCGACCCCGCGCCGGCCCGGGCCCGGAACGGGAGTCCCGCCGCGTAGCCCTCCTCACGACCCGCGCGCGCCACCGCGTCGTCCGCGCGCAGCCGCTCAAGCGCCTCGGCCAAGACCAGGCCCGCTGCGTCGTACGCCCGCCGCGGCACCGACACCGACAGCTCCCCTGCCGCCGGCCGGTACAGCTTCGCGGGCCGCCCCGCGCCGGGCCCGCTGCGCCCGGCCGGGCGCGCGAACGCGACCTCCACCAGGCCCACTTCGGCCAGTTTGTCGAGGTGGTGCGCCGCGAGGGTGCGCTGCACGCCGACCGCTTCGGCGGCTTCGGCTCGGCCGACCTCGCGCCCCGCGGCGGCCACGTAGCGGTACAGGGCGCGGCGCACCGGGTCGGCGAGCACCGCTACCGCGTCGAGCGCTGCGTCCTGTCCGCCGTCGGCCGCGGGGCGCGGCGGGCTGTCCTCGTGAGTACGGCCGTCCGCCGCGCCCTGGGTCACGTCCACCCCCGGAGTCTAGGCACGCCGAGCCGGAGGCTGCGCGCACCGCGTCGTCATCGGGGCGTGCCCGCCGCGCGGTGCACGGTGCCGTGCGGGTCCGCGCAGTGCGACGGATCGGCGCTCGTGGCGCCTTCGGCCTTCGGTCCCTCGGCGATCTCCCAGACGCCGGGCGGCGCGTGGTCGACCTGGAGGGTGGTGTGTTCGACCTGCCAGCGTTCGCGCAGTACGCGTTCCAGGCGGTCGCGTACCGCGTGGCAGTCGTGTCCGGCGTCCACGAGCACGTGTGCCGACAGGGCGGGGAAGCCCGAGGTGATGGTCCAGATGTGCAGGTCGTGCACCTCGGACACGCCGTCCTGGAGCGCGAGTTCGCCGCCGATCTCGTCCGGTTCGAGTCCCGCGGGGGCGGCCTCCAGCAGGATGCGCCACGACTCGCGGACCAGCATGAGCCCGGCCTTGAGCATGAGTGCGGCGACGACGAGCGAGGCGATCGCGTCGGCGCGGGCGAAGCCGGTGGTCATGACCACGACGCCGGAGATCGTCGTGATGATGAATGCCCACATGTCGTTCAGGATGTGCTGGTATGCCCCCTCGACGTTCAGGCTCGACCGGTTCGCCCGGCTGATCAGCCACGCCGCGGCGACGTTGACCGCGATCCCGGCGACGGCGGTGATCACGACGAGGCCGCCCTCGACGTCGGGCGGGTCGATCAGGCGGTGGATCGCCTCGTACGTGAACCACACCACCAGCAGCAGGAACGTGATGCCGTTGATCTGCGCCGACAGGATCTCGGCGCGCTTGAGGCCGTACGTCCAGCGCCCGCGCGCCGGCCGCGCCGCCAGCCGCATCGCGACCAGCGCCAGCACGATGGACACGGCGTCGGTCAGCATGTGGCCCGCGTCGGTGATCAGCGCCAGGGACTGGGCCATGACGCCGACCACGACCTCGACGGCCATGTAGCCGCCGATCAGGACCAGCGCGGCCGTGAGGTAGCGGCGGTCGGCGTCGGGCGACACCCCGTGGGAGTGCCCGGCGTGCCCGTCGCCGTGCGCATGGTCGTGCGGGTGGTCGCCTGAGCGGGTGTTCTTGGCGCGTGCCGCGCGGCGGCCGTTGCCGTCCCGGACGTCGTCCGGGCTGTGGCCCGCGGCGTGGCTGTGGCCGTCGTCATGGCCGTGGCCGTGGTCGTCGTGGCGGTGACCGCCTTGGTCTGGCACGTTGTCCGTCGACGTCATCGGTCCGCACCCCCCGTGCGGGTCGGCGCCGCGGCAGCGGCGGTGGCCACGGTGTCCGCGGGCCCGGCGTGTTCGAGGTGGGCGAGGGTGACGTCGAGGAGCAGGCGCACGTGGGCGTCCGCGAGGCGGTAGTACGCCATGCGCCCCGACCGCCGGGCGGTGACGACGCGGTGTGCGCGCAGCAGTCGCAGTTGGTGGGACACGGCGGACTCGCCCTGCCCGCACGCCGCCGCGAGGTCGCAGACGCACATCTCGCCCTCCAGCAGCGCGACCAGCAGCTTCAGCCGTCCCGGGTCGCCGAGCAGCGCGAAGACCGCCGCGGTGTCGGCGACGCGGCCCTCGTCGGGCAGCGCCTCGCGTACGGCCGCGACCCGGTCGGCGTCCACGACGCGCACCGCGCACGCGGCGTCGGCGTCGGGCTGCGCGGCGGTCACCGGGCACCCCTCATTGCCTCATATGAACAAGTCTTCATATGAGGACCATAGGGGTGGGGGGTATCCCAACGCAATGCCCCCTGGAACAAACGCGACCCCCGTTTCGCGACCACCGGCAGCCGGGCCCTCTTCCAGAGGCCTCGGTCCGCCCGTGCGGCGGAGCCTCGACGTCCCCGGTTTCCTCGAAGTCGTTCTCGGCGTTGGTCGGCTCTCAGGCGTTGGCGCCCGCGTCGACGGTGATGGCCGCGCCGGTGATGTGGCGGCCGGCGGGGCCTGCCAGGTGGGCCACGGTTGCGGCGACGTCGTCCGGGTCGAGGAAGCGGCCCAGCGCGGTGAGTTCGCGCTGGAAGTCCGCGTCGGCGGCGTCGGCCGGGTTCATGTCGGTGTCGGTGGAGCCGGGGTGCACGACGTTCACGGTGATGCCGCGCGGCCCCAGGTCGCGGGCCAGTCCGCGGGTGAGGCCCCCGAGGGCGGCCTTGCTCATCGCGTAGAGGGTGACGCCGGCGAACGGCACGCGCTCGCCCAGCGTGCTGCCGATGCCGATGATGCGCCCGCCGCCGTCCGGCAGATGGCGCGCCGCCGCCTGCGAGGCCAGGAACGCCGCCCGTACGTGCACCGCGATCGTGTGGTCCACCTCCGCCAACGAGACCTCCTCGACCGGGCCGCTGGGGAACACGCCCGCGTTGTTGACCAGGATGTCGAGGCGTCCGAGCCCGGCGGCGGCGCGGTCGACCGCGGCGGTGACCGCGGCCGGGTCGGCGGCGTCGGAACGAAGGGCCAGCGCCCGGCGTCCGGCGGCCTCGACATCGGCGACGACCTTGCGCGCGTGCTCCTCGCCCGCCGCGCTGACGTACGTGAACGCGACGTCGGCGCCGTCCCGCGCGAGCCTGCGCACGATCGCGGCGCCGATCCCGCGGCTGCCGCCGGTGACCAGCGCCGCCTTGCCGGCCAGCACACCGCCCGCCGGGGAGGTCGTGCCGGCCGTCGTGGCGGAGGGCACGCGGGTGGGCTCGGCGGCGGAAACGTGGGGTGCGGCCATCGGAGGCTCCTTGGCAGGTCGGGTCGCGGGTTGCGTGGCAGGTCGTTGTCGCGCGCCGTTGTCGGCGCCGGTCTTCGCAGTCGTCAGGCAGGTCGCGGTAGCCGCAGGGGGCGCGGTCGCCGCACCGGCGACTTCTGTGTTGATCGACACAGAACGTTTCCACGGCACATCTGCCCACGTCAAGCGATATATTGAAGGAACGACACAGAAGTCCTGGACGAAGGACAGATCCATGGTGAGAGCTGGACGCCCCCGGAGCTTTGACCGCGACACCGCACTCGGACACGCCATGCGCGTCTTCTGGGAACGCGGCTACGAGGCCACCTCCATGGGGGACCTCACCACCGCCATGGGTATCGCCTCGCCCAGCCTGTACGCGGCCTTCGGCTCCAAGGAGCAGCTCTTCCGCGAAGCCGTCGCCCTCTACGACGCCACCCTCGGCGCCGCCGTCGACCGCGCGCTCACCGACGAGCCCACCGCCCGCGAAGCCGTCGCCGCGATCCTGCGCGCCAACACCCGTACCGCGGACGACGACGGCCCCGCCGGCTGCATGCTCGTGGTCGCCGCCACCAACTGCACCGACGCGAATGCCGCCGTACGCGACCTCCTCGCCACCCGCCGGAACGAGGGATTGCGCGACCTGCGGCTGCGCCTGGAACGCGGGGTACGCGAGGGCGACCTCCCACCCCACACCGACACGTCGGCCGTCGCCGCCTACTACGTCGCGGTGGTCCAGGGCCTGTCCATCCGCGCCCGCGACGGTGCCTCACGAGCCGAACTCACCCGCACCGCCGACCTCGCGATGGCCACCTGGGACACCGTCACCGGCGGGCCCGCCCCCAGCACCCCGGCAGCGGCCGCCCCGGCGTCCTCAGTCTCCTCGGCCGTCGCCTCGAGCCCGGCTCGGGTCGGCTGACCCGTGCTGCGACTCGGCGACGTCGCGCGGGACCCGGCGATCCTCACGTACACCCTCGACCGCGACGACGGCACCGCCCTCGTCCTGCGGCCGCTCGAACACGGCGACGCGGACGGCTTCGCCGCGTTCCTCGCCGGGCTGTCCGCGGAGACCCGGCGACTGAGCACCTTCGACGGGTACGACCTCGACACCGCCCGCGAACTGTGTGCCGCAATTGCACGCCACGACAAACTCAGGCTCGTCCTCGACGCCTCCCGAACAGGCCCCGCGCCGTCGTCCGGGACGATCGTCGGCCTGATGGAGTTCAGCCTCGACCTCCCGCCGGGCGACGTCGCCCGCTACCGCCGGGCCGGCATCCGCCTGACGCCCGCCGACTGCCGCTTCGGCCCGACCCTCGCCGACGACCACCAGGGCAAGGGCGTGGGCTCGCGGGTGTTTCCGCTCGTCGCGGACGTCGCCCGCCGCTTCGGCCGGCGGCGCATCATCCTGTGGGGCGGCGTATTCGCCGACAACCCGCGCGCCATCAGCTACTACGCCAAGCACGGCTTCCGCACCGTCGGCCGCCCGTTCCCCGGCCCCGACGGCGCGCCGTCCCTCGACATGATCCTCGACCTGCCCCCGCCGGCGGCGTAGCGGTGTAGCGCCGTACCGGAACGACGGTGGGGGCGGCGTCGAGAAGCGCCGCCCCCACAGGCCGCCGGACGCGGAAGCGAATGCTCCGGTCCGCGGACCTCGTACTCGTGCCTGATGTGCCGATCTCACCGCCCGGGCGAAATCGGGCGGCGCAAAACAGTGCACCGCCCGGAAATCCGGACCCGGAATTCGATCGCCCGGGAATTCGATCTTCCGAGAATTACCTGCCGCGCCTGGGTGTGCCGGCTAGTACGACAGGTCTTTCTGCTCGGTGATCAGATTTCCGGCGATATGCAGGTTGCCGTCGGAGTCGAGCACGGCGATGATCTTCTTCGTCGTGCCGTGGTACGTGGTGAAATAGATCTTGTCCGCCTCCTGCGTCAGCGAGTTGTTCGAGTTCACCGCGAGCTCGATGCTGTTCGGGCCGCTGATCAGCACGTCCTGCTTGGCGGGCGCGTTCGGGTAGACCTGGTTCTGCCGCAACCTGACGCGGCCGTGCGTGTCGCCCTCGTTCCAGTCCGTCGCCACTCCGAGGTCGATCTCGGGCATGAGACATCCTCTCCAGCTCCGGCGGGTCTTTTCTCCCCCCTCGGATTTCGGTCGCGTCGCCGCGGGCGAATCCGACAGGACTCCCGCTCCTCCGGTACGAAAATTTCAGGCGGGGTGAACGCACACCCCAACCGCTCGGAAGCCTACGCAGATCGCACCGCCCGGCGATAGGGGAATCAAAAAAGATCAGACCTCGGCGGTTAATTCGTTATTCCTCTTCGAGCCGCCCGAATTCGGCCGGAAAACAGCCACCGGGAAGCGGCGGACCGGGCCCGAGCGGCGACCCGCGCCGCCGTCGCCCCGACCGGGGGGCGACACCCCCGTCGCGCCCGCGGATCGAAACCGCCGCTCAGGGCTCCCGCTCAGGCCGTCCGTTGCGCCGCCGTCGGCCGCGGATCCCGGTCCAGCCGAGCCCACCAGCGGTCCGCCGCCTCGTGGCAGTCCAGCCACGTACGCACGAACAACTCCGCCGCTTCATGGCCCAGCCAGTCCGGCGGCAGCAGTACGCCGGGCAGCCGCGGGTCCTTGTCGAACGTCAGCCGCCACGCGTGCACCAACCGCGTCCGCAGCACGAACGCCTCCTCGTCGCCCTCAGCCCGTGCCCCGCCGTAGCGGGCCAGGAAGTCGGCGTGCAGCGGACGTACCGCGCCCAGGTCCCACGCCTGCGCCGCGAGCGCCCGGTCCGCCGCGGACCCCGCGCCGCCGCCCGGCACCGACTCCGTACGGCACGTCAGCCACATCGCATGCGCGCCCAACCCCAGCTCTTCGACGAGCTCACGCAGCGCACCGATCCCGCCCGCGTCCGCCGCGATCCACACGCCCTGGCCCAGCGTGCCGAAGCCCTGGAAGGCCAACTGCTCCTCCACCGCTGCCCGTTCGGTCCGCGCGGTGGCCGGTACGCGCATCAGCAACTGCTGCCAGGTCCCGTCCCACGGCGTCTCCTCCATCGCCCGCCGCAGCCGCGCGGTCCAGCTCGCCAGCAGGCGGACCAGCCGCGGCGTCATCACCAGCCGCGTGAACCGGCCCGCAGGCTCCGTGGTCAGCCAGCCCTCGTGCGTCAGCCGCGTGATCGCGCGCCGCGCCGCGGTCTCCTCCACCCCGCAGGCCCGCAGCGCGTCGACCACCGCGGCGGACCAGACGCGGTCGGCGCCCGCGTACCCGACGTACTCGCCGAGCACGGTCAGCAGAAGGGTGCGGGCGCTCGGGCTGCCGTCGCTGCGACGACGGGTGCGCGGTGCGGTGGTCATGTCCGCTCCTTGCTTCGGGGACCTCGGGGGACGGGGGGCGGGCCCGTTGATGATCTCGGATCGACGTCGCCTTGTCAGCAACAAGGCCGGTGCTCTTGACCTCGCACGCCCTCAACGATAGGACATAAGAACTGTCATCATAATTTTGCGTCCAACGACATCGCCCGAGAGGCAGCCCCATGACCGACGCCGCCCGCACCACCGCGCCCTCCGCTGCCCCGACCGGCGCCACCACTCCGGCCGACCCCGCCGCACCCGTCGGCCCCACCCGCTTCGGCGCGTTCATCGCCCCCTACCACGGCATCGACGGCAACCCCACCCTCCAGATACGCCGCGACCTCGACCTCGTCGCCCGCCTCGACGACCTCGGCTTCGAGGAGGCCTGGATCGGCGAACACCACAGCGCCGGATACGAGACCGTCGCCTCCCCCGAGGTCTTCATCGCCGCCGCCGCCGAACGCACCCGCCGCATCCGCCTCGGCACCGGCGTCAACTCCCTGCCCTACCACCACCCCCTCGTCCTCGCCGACCGCATCGTGCAGCTCGACCACCAGTCCCAAGGCCGCGTCATGTTCGGCGCCGGCCCCGGCCAACTCGCCTCCGACGCCTTCATGATGGGCATCGACCCCATGAAGCAGCGCGGCATGATGGCCGAGGCACTCGAAGCCGTCGTCGCCCTCCTCCGCGGCGAAACCGTCACCCGCACCACCGACTGGTTCACCCTCGACGAAGCCCGCCTCCACCTCGCCCCCTACCAGCGCGGCGGCATCGAGGTCGCCTGCGCCTCCACCGTCTCCCCGTCCGGCTCCGTCCAGGCCGGCACGCACGGCCTCTCGCTCCTCTCCCTCGCCGCCTCCGACCCCAACGGCTTCGAGGCCCTCTCCGGCAACTGGGACATCTACGCCAAGACCTGCGCCGAAAACGGCCACACCGCCGACCGCGACACCTGGCGCCTGGTCGTCCCCATGCACCTCGCCGACACCGAGGAAGAGGCCCGCCGCCAGGCCGAGTACGGCGTACTCCACCTCGTCCGCTACATCGAGGGCCTCTCCGGCATGACCATGCCCTGGGGCGCCACCGCCGCCGACGCCGTGCGCCAGTGGACCACCGACGGCTTCCCCACCTTCGGCGTCGCGATGATCGGCAGCCCCGCCGACGCCATCGCCCGCATCGAGGCCATGGCCGAGAAGTCCGGCGGCTTCGGCACCCTGCTGCTCCTCGACCTGCCCATCGCCGACCCCGCCGCCAAGCGCCGCAGCTACGAACTCTTCGCCGAGTACGTCATCCCGCACTTCACCGGCGCGAACCGCCCCCGCCAGGCGTCCATGGCCTGGGCCAACCAGAACAGCGGCAAGTTCATCGGCGCACTCCGCCAGGCCGTCGAAGCCGCGTTCACCCAGCACCGCGACGGCACCGACCCGGCCTGAGCACCTGGCCTGAGCGCCCGGCGCCCGAACACACCCGAGACCCCGAACACACCGGGCACCCGCGGACACCCCCGCCCGCGAACCCCCGGGCATCCGCACTTCGCGGCATCAGAAGACCCCGACACCAGAAGTCCCCGACACAAGAAGTCCCCGACACAAGAAGAGGCGACCACGATGCGAGCAGCGGTCCTGCGCGGCGGGCACTTCACCGTCGACGACGTCCCCGAGCCCACCCCCGGCCCCGGCCAGGTCCTCGTCGAAACCGCCGCGTGCGGCATCTGCGGCTCCGACCTGTCCGCCTACAAGCACACCGCCGAGTTCCTCCAGGCCTCCATCGACTCCGACACTCCGTCGTTCATCTTCGACCCCGACGCCGACCTCGTCATGGGCCACGAACTGTCCGCCCGCGTCGTGCGCCCCGGCCCCGGCGTCGAAGGCTTCGCCGAAGGCCAGGTCGTCGTCGGACTCCCCTGGGCCCTCGACGGCGGCGGCACACTGCGCACCATCGGCTACTCCAACCAGTTCCCCGGCGGCTTCGGCGAACGCATGGTCATGCAGGCCGCCGCCCTTGTGAAGGTCCCCGACCACGTCCCCGCACCCGTGGCCGCGCTCACCGAACCCCTCGCCGTCGGCTTCGGCAACGTCGCCCGCTCGGGCGCCGAGAAGGGCGGCGGCGCCATCGTCATCGGCTCCGGCCCCATCGGACTCGGCGCCGTCGGCGGCCTCGTCGAACGCGGCGTCGCCCCCGTCATCGTCTCCGAACCGTCCCCGCGCCGCCGCGAACTCGCCCGCGCCTTCGGCGCCCACGTCGTCGTCGACCCCGCCGAACAGGACCCCTTCGCCGTCTGGCGCGAGGTCTCCGAGGCCGGCCAGCCCCTCACCGTCTTCGAATGCTCCGGCAAGGCCGGCATGTTCAACGACGTCCTCTACAAGGTCCCGCGCGGCGGCACCGTCATGCTCATCGGCGTCTGCATGACCATGGACTCCTTCCGACCCGTCGTCGGCATCTACAAGGACCTCACGGTCAAGATGTGCCTCACCTACCCGCCCGAGCAGTACCCCGCGACCCTCCGGCGGATTGCGGAGGGCACCGTCGACGCCGCCTCGCTCGTCACCGGCGAGGTCGGCTTCGGAGGCGTCGCCGCCGCGATCGACACGCTCGGACGACCCGACGACCACGTGAAGGTCCTCGTACGCCCGCACCTCGACGGCGCCGACGTCCACACCCCCGACCTCACCCGCGGCTGACCCGCCCGCACTCGCCGGCGCCCGCCGCCGACCCAGACCCCATCCGCCCCACTCGCATCACCGCCAACACCCCACCTGCGGCGCACCCGCCGCCGACGCCCCCGCCCCCACCGGCCCACCCACCGGCGCGCGCTCCCCACCGAGTGCGCGCCGGTCCGCGTCCCACGCACCCGCGCGCCCCGTACGAGATCCCGCAACACCCCGGATACCAACACGGAGTGACGAATTCGACACTCATAGTCGCGAAAGGGTCGGTACGCTGCTCCGAACAGCCGCATCCGCCCCCGGGGGCACCATGAGTCACGCAACGCACCGCATGCGCAGCAACACCCGCAACACCCGCAGTCACAGCATGCGCCCCCTGCGCCGCAGGACCCGCACCACACAGACCGCACCGGCGCACCCGCGCGCGGCCCACACCCCGGAGGCCGCGGCATGACCGCCCTGCGCGACGCCACCCCCGCCTGCCGGTTCCAGATCCCGCCGCACAACGCCGCCGTCCCCCAGGCACGCCACGCCGTCATCGACGTCGCCACCGGATGGGGCCTGCCCCCGCACCACGAACGCGCCGACACACTCCGCCTCGTCGTGTCCGAACTCGTCACCAACGCGGTCAAGCACGCCGGCATGCTCTCCCCGCAGATCGACGTGATCCTGCACCTGACCGACACCGGCTGCATCCAGATCGGCGTCCACGACCGCCACCCCTTCCGCCCCAAAGCCCTCCTCGAAACCGTCGACGACGACAGCGGCCGCGGCCTGCACATCGTCAAGTACCTCGTCGACGAATGCGGCGGGACCGCCGGCATCGAACCCGACCCCGACCTGGGGGGCAAAACCGTCTGGGTGACCGTCCCCCTCCCCCACTGACCACCGCCGCCGCACACCACTCCCGCCCGACGGCACAGGCCGGTCCCCGCCGCACCGGGACCGCCTCCGCACCCCCGACCGGCCCGTGCCAGAGTCGACGCATGCACGCAATACGCCTCCACGCCCACGGCCCGGCCGAGAACCTGACGTACGAGGAGGTCCCCGACCCGGTCCCGGCCGCCGGCCAGGTACTCGTCCACGTCGAAGCCGCCGGAGTCCACCTGATCGAGGCACGGCTGCGCGGCGGCACCGCCGTCGGGCCGCACCAGCCGCCGGTGGTACCCATGACGCCCGGCGGCGAGGTCGCCGGTGTGGTGGGCGCACTCGGGCCCGACGTCGACGAACACTGGCTGGGCCGCCGCGTGGTCGCCCAGCTCCACGCCGCGGGCGGCTACGCCGAAATGGCCGTGGCACAGCTCGAAGGAGTCCGCCCGCTCCCCGAGGGACTCGACGCCGCCAGCGCCGTCGCGGTCGTCACCAATGGCGCCACCGCGCAGGGCGTCCTGCACGTCGCGGCACTGACGCCCGACGACACCGTGCTCGTCATGTCCGCCGCCGGAGGCCTGGGCAGCCTGCTCGTCCAAGCCGCCCGGCACGCCGGCGCCACCGTGGTGGGGGCCGCAGGCGGCACCGCCAAGACCGACCGCGTACGCGCCCTCGGAGCCGACGTCGCGGCGGACTACCGGCACCCCGACTGGCCCACCCGCGTACGCGCCGCCCTGGCCGGCCGCGGCGTCACCGTCGTCCTCGACGGCGTCGGCGGCACCCTGGGCCGCCAGGCACTCGAACTCCTGGAACCGGGCGGCCGCTTCCTCCTGTACGGCTGGGCCTCGGGCGAACCGACCGCGATCACCACGCAGGACCTCGTCGCCCGCCAACTCACCGCGACCTGGGCACTCGGCCCGCAATCCCTCCCCGCCGGCGGCCGCGACGAGCTGACCGCACGCGCTCTGGAGGAAGCGGCCTCCGGCCGCTGGGTCCCGCTGATGACCCGCTTCCCGCTGTCCAAAGCAGCCGAAGCCCACGCCGCACTCGAGTCCCGCCAAGTCGAGGGCAAAGTCGTCCTCACCACCTGAAGGTTGTCCATAACTGGGGATTCGCCGTCGCATTGGTCATGGTGTGGGTGGGGTGATCTCAGCGAGTGATCCGACGTGGATCGAGCCGTTTCGCGCCGCTCCACAACCACGCGCTCAGCGGATGAGCTGGTCCTGCCGCACCGTGAACTCGTCGTGCCCGTCCGGTATCGCGGCTCCGTGCGGCGAGGTGGAGATGGTCACGGTGTCGTTCTCCGGCGAGTCGTGACCTTCGCGGACCACGCATGCGACGGTGGCCTCGACCGGTAGGACGAATCCGGGCCGAGATCTCTCGCTGCCGCGAAGATCGGGGGCTTGTCAAACAGCGACCAGCGACGTCCCGCCGCGTCCGTGAACTGCGCCTCCACCCAACCGGGAAACGGCTCTTCGTCCACCCAACGAACCACTTCACAACGCAGCTCAACCACGGAGGCCCCACCCGCACCAGGTCGACAACGAGCACGAGTATCCCGCGAGACCTCACCCACCGACGTGCGGGCAGCCTCTAGCCGGCGCGAGCACGCCCGTGAACTCGCCTGCTCTGGACGGTTGTTCCCCGGCACGCCGCGATCGGCGCCGCGCGGCGGGAGGTCGCCTTCAACCGTGCGAAGTCCCGGACGGAACCCGCGGCGCGGGGCCTGCGTCGAAGCGATGTCGCGCGCTACGGCGACGACGCGCACGTGCGCCGCCCCGGCAGGGCGCGCAAGCACGACAGATGCAACGCAGAACCATCACTTGGGAGGTCGAGCGTGCCCGTACGCCGCAACCGCCGAACCGCACCCGCGACCCGCGCCGCGTCCGTGGCCGGCGCCGGAGCGCTCGCCCTCGCGCTGCTGCTCACCGCGTGCGGCGAGGACGATCCCCGCTCGGACGCCGCCGATGCGGCCGGCCCGGGCAGCACGGGTAGCGCGAGGCCCGACAGTCCCGTCTCCCCGTCGGACGCGGCCGTCCCGACGGGAAGCAGCCGCCCGTCAGCGCCGCAGTCGGGCGCCCCTGAGCCCCCCGCGTCACCGGGCATACCCCTGCCGCCGCCCGGGGAGCCCCTGAGGCCCGAGGACTTCCCCCGCGTGGCGCGCGAGGCGGTCACTCGGGCGGCCGACGCGTGGGAGCAGGCGCAGACGAAGCGGCCGGCCGGGCCGGCGTTCGTGCTGGTGTCCGGCGCCGTGGAGCAGGTGGGCACGTGGGAGCGGCACAACGAGGCGTACAAGGCCTCGTTCGGTAACGCGTGCTTCGAGATCCGTCCGACCGCGACGGTGCCTCCGCATCCCGCCGAAGGCGAGGTCCGCCGCGCCGACGGAACGGTCTTCAAGCGGCCGTTCGTCGCCCCGCGGCAGTCCTTCGGCCGCAGCGTTCCCCCGGCGATGGAATCCACGTGCGGTACGCAGCCGTTCCCGCGCATCCCGGTCACCGGCATCGCCCTGACCACCGGCACGGTCGTCACCAGCGACGGGCCGGCCACCGTGCCGATGTGGGAGATGACGTTCGAGGGCACGGCAGTACGCGGCCGTGCCGCGGCGCTGCTCGGCGACCCGCAGCCGCCCCGCCTGAACCCGGACGCCGGCCCCAGCGGTCCGCAGATCGACGGCCCCGGCAGCAGGGCATCGGTGTCGCCCGACGGCCGCACGATCACACTCGGCTTCACGGGTGCCCCGGACCAGCCCGGGCCGTGCGGTGAGGACTACACGGTCGAGTCGGTGCAGCGCGTCGGCGTGGTAGCTCTCGCGGTCGTACGCCATCCGCACGAGTCGGCCGCGGGCGTGGCGTGCGCGGCGATCGGGGCCGGGCGCACCGCGTCGGTAACCCTGGATGCCCCCTTGGGCTCTCGCGCCTTGATCGGAACGCAGGGCCTTCCGATCGCGCACGACTGACACGCCTTCAGGTTCGGCGTTCCGGCGTTCCCCGGCCGCGGCGGCCCGCAACCGGGGTGCGCCGGTACAGTCGTGGCCATGGACGCCGCACACTCCCCCGCAGCCGCCGACCCGGCTGTCGGCGCCCCGTACTGCGGTGCGTCGGCCGCGCGGCCATTGCCTCCCGCCGCCGACGCGGGGACGACCGCGGGACTCGCCGACTGCGCGTACTGCGGCAAGCCGACCGAATACCCGGCCGCGCAACGCGGCGTGACGCTGTGCCCGGTGTGCGAGTGGCAGGAAGACCAGCGCGGCGCCTGCTCCGGCTGACGTTGGAGTCGGAGCGGGTCCAGGCGTCAGGACGGCGCTTCCGGGCACGCGGGCCCTGAACAGGCGTCCTGGTCGGGCGCTAAGTCAGGGACAGTTCGCGCTCCGCCGCCTCGAGCCAGCCCAGGTACCACCAGGTGAAGGTCACCGGTTCGCCGTCTGCGTCGAGCAGCGGTTCGAGGTCCACCTCGTCGACGCGGTTGTCGGCCCAAATGCGGCCGCGTTCCGGCCCGGTGAGGACCAGCCATTGGCGGGTGGCGCAGCCGAGGTGGCAGATGGGGACCGCGCCGACGGTGCGGTCGGCCGACCACATCAGGGCTTCCCATCGGTCGCTCCACTCCTCGAGCGCGGCGTCGAAGTCGTCGCCGTCGTCGAGTTCTTCCTCGTCCGGGCGTTCGGCGAGGAGAGCTTCGAGTCGCGCGGGGTCGGGGCCCCGGCGGGGAAAGGGTTCGGCGAGCCGGGCCAGGTCGGCCAGGTCGGCCCCGTCGCCGACCCACCGCCACGTTCCGTGCTCGCACAATACGGGGAAGACGCCGTAGGCGGGGCCCGCACCCCCGGCTCCCACGTGGAGCAGGAAGCCGCGGTACTCCTCGGGCAGTGACACCCCGGTCCGGGCTTCGAGGTCGGCGAGGCCTTCGGGGGTCAGCGGGTCGTCGAGGCGGAACCGGTGGCCGAGCGCGCCGAACACGCCGTTGTCGAACGCCCGGTCGTCGAGGGGGCGTTCGGCGAGTGCCCGCAAGCGTGCGCGTACGCCTTCCCATGTCGCGTCGGTCATGGGACGAGCCTACGCAGCGGCCTGCGGCGGCGTACGGCGGCGTGTCAGGTCGTCGCGGGAGCGAGCACAGCAGCTCGTGCGGAACCCGATGCGCGTGCGGCCGGGGTCACGCTGGCGGCTGCTCGCGGGCGTCGTACTCGGTGCGCGCGGCTTCAATGGCGGCGATGTTGCCCTCGGCCCACACCTTGATCACCCCGATCAGGTCGACCAGGCTCCGGCCGACCGGTGTCAGGGCGTAGTCCACGCGCGCGGGTACGGACGGCGTGACGGTGCGCGAGACCAGGCCGTCGCGTTCGAGTCCGCGGAGGGTCTGGGTCAGCATCTTCTGGCTGACCCCGGCCACGGCCCGGCCGAGTTCCGCGTAGCGGCGGGGGCCGTCGGCGAGGGCGACCAGGAGCAACGAGACCCACTTGTCGCCGATGCGGTCCAGTACGTGTCGTGAGGGGCATTCGGCGAGGTACGCGTCGTATGCCTCGCGTCCGCGCTCGCGCCGCTCGGCCGCCGTCATGGTCGCCACCTGCGCACCTCCGTCTCCGGTACGCACTTCCAGGTACGTACTTCCTTCCGGAGAGTACCCCCGGGCAAGTTGGTGCCGCGGCCCTCCGGCCGCTTCCTGCACTGCGTCCGCGCAGTACGTCTCCACACTCCCCCCGGCCTGCGTTGTCCGCAGGCCCCGCGACCTTCAGGAGCTCCGCCATGCGCGCGCTTGTCTCGCAGTCCCCGCGTACGTCGGCTTCCGGCGAGGGCACCCACACCCTCGCTGTCGTCGAACTCCCCCTGCCCGTGCCCGGTCCGGGCCAGGTCCGGGTCGCGGTCCGGGCCGCGGCGGTCAATCCGGTGGACCTGGCGACCGCGAACGGCGTGCTCGCGGCCGGCGGGCTGCATCCGGCACGCGATTCGGTGGGTCTCGGCTGGGACGTCGCCGGGCGCGTCGACGCGCTGGGCGCGGGCGTGGCGGCGTATTCCGTCGGGGACGAGGTCATCGGCCTTGCGGACCTGCTCGATGCGGTGAGCGGCACGCACGCCGAGTACGTCGTGCTCGACACGCACCAGATCGCCCCGGCCCCGCCCGGTGTCGACCCGGTCGCGGCGGCGACCATCCCCCTCAACGCGCTGACCGCCGAACAGGCGCTCGACAATCTCGCGCTGACGCCGGGTCAGAGCGTTCTGGTCACGGGCGCGGCCGGGGGTGTGGGCGGGTTCGCGGTCGAGCTGGCCGTCCGGCGCGGCCTGCGGGTGGCCGCTGTCGCGGCTGCGGCGGACGAGGCGCTGGTACGCGGCTTCGGCGCCGAGTGGTTCGTGCCGCGCGATGTGGAGCGCCTGGGCGCGGCGGTACGCGCGCTCGTCCCCGGTGGGGTCGACGGTGCCCTCGACGCCGCGGTCCTGGGCGGCGCGGAGGTGTTGGGGGCGGTGCGCAACCAGGGGGCGTACACGACGCTCGGGCCCGCGTCCGCGATCCCGCTGCGGGGCATCCGTACGAGCCACACGTGGATCGCCGCCGACGGGGAACGCCTCGCCCAATTGTCGCAGCTCGCGGCCGCCGCAACGGGCGGTCTGACGCTGCGCGTTGCCGACACGTTCGCGTTGTCCGACGCCGAGGCCGCGTACGGTCGCCTGGCCCGGGGAGCCGTACGCGGGCGCCTGGTCCTGGTCCCGTAGCCGTACACCTTCGCCCCGGCGCCCTCGCCCCCCGGCCGCCCTCGGGGGGCGGCTCAGCCCTCGCGCTTCGGCGGCGGCAACTCCGCCAGCAGCGCTCGGACGCGGCCCTCGATCTCGTCTCGGATGCGTCGCACCGCGTCGATGCCCTGGCCCGCGGGGTCGTCCAACTGCCAGTCGAGGTAGCGCTTGCCCGGGAAGACCGGGCAGGCGTCCCCGCACCCCATGGTGATCACGACGTCGGACTCCCGCACGGTCTCGGGCGTGAGCATCGTGGGCTGTTGCCCGGCGATGTCGATGCCCGCCTCCCTCATCGCCTGGACGGCCACCGGGTTGATGCGGTCGCCCGGAACGGACCCGGCGGAGCGTACGTCGACGCGGTCGCCGCCGAGGTGGCGCAGGAAACCGGCGGCCATCTGGGAGCGGCCCGCGTTGTGCACGCAGACGAACAGCACGGACGGTGTGCCGGAAGATGCCGTGGACACAGGCGCGTCGGTCCTTCCAGTTGTCGGTAGTCGGAGAACGCTTCGGAGAACGCGTCGGAGAACGCACCGAAGAGCGGAGGAGGCGAAGCGGGCGGACCGTCAGGCGGCGGTCCGTTCGCGCGGTCGGCCGCCGAAGACGACGGCGACCAGTGCCAGTCCGACCGCGCCGCCGACGCACTGGGCCGCGACGAAGCCCGGCACGGACGCGGGTTCGATGCCGGCGAAGCTGTCGCTGAAGGCACGTCCCACGGTCACCGCGGGATTCGCGAACGACGTGGAGGACGTGAACCAGTAGGCCGCGCCGATGTACGCCGACACCGCGGCCGGTGCGTACCGCAACCTGTCGGTGCGCGCGAGTCCGAAGACCAGCAGCACCAGGCCCGCCGTGGCCACCACTTCGCCCCCGACCAGGTGCCCGGCGGACCGGTCGTGCGCCGACGGGTCGACGAGCGCCAGGCCGAACATCGCGTTTGCGAGCACGGCACCGCCGATCGCGCCGAGGACCTGCGCCGGGACGTACGCTGCGGCCTCCTGCGTCGTGACGCCCGCCGCGCCGCGCCGCCCCGTCCACCAATCCGCAAGTGTGACCACGGGATTGAAGTGGGCGCCGGACACCGGCCCGAAGAGCAGGATCAGCACGCCGAGCCCGAACACCGTCGCGAGCGAGTTCGCCAGCAGCTGCACGCCGATGTCGGACGTCAGCTCGCTCGCCTGGACGCCGGACCCGACCACCACCGCGACCAGGGCCGCGGTGCCGAGGAACTCGGCCGCGGCGCGCCGGGCGAGCGGTATTGCGGGAGGCGGGGCGGGCGGTACGGCGGGCGGGGGACTCACCGCCGGACGCCCACGTCCAACAGGCCCGAAAGCGCTGCCACGACCGCCGGAGCGACCTTGTAGTACACCCAGCTCCCGCGCCGCTCGGACGTCACCAGGCCCGCGTCCCGGAGCTTCTTGAGGTGATGGCTGACGGTCGGCTGCGACACGCCGACGTCCTGCACGTCGCACACGCACGCCTCGCCGCCCTCGTGCGACGCGATCAGCGAGAACAGCCGCAAGCGCACCGGGTCGCCCAGTGCCTTGAACATCGCCGCGACGCGCACCGAGTCCTCGGCGCCGATCGGCTCGCGGGACAGCGGAGGCGTACAGCAGGCGAGGACGTCCGCCGCGTTCCCGACTTCCGCAGAGTCCGCGCCGGGGGCCGCGCCGGCGCCGACGCCCGGAAGCGGCAGTTCTTGCAGATTCGACATGCATCGATATTGACAGATGCAAATACCGGGAGGCAAGGTCGAGGACATAGACAAACGTCGATACCGACCTTTCAACCCGGAGGTGCCCTGCCATGCCCCGCGTCCAACTCGCCCTGCGCGTCGCCGACCTCGACGCGTCGATCGCCTTCTACAGCAAGCTGTTCGACACCGAGCCCGCCAAGGTCCGCGACGGATACGCCAACTTCGCCGTCGCCGAGCCGCCCCTCAAGCTCGTCCTCGTCCAGGGCCCCGCAGACGAACCGACCGTGCTGGACCACCTCGGCATCGAGGTGGAGAGCACCGGGCAGGTCGGCGCCGCGACGGCGCGCCTCACCTCGGCCGGACTGGCCACGATCGAGGAGAACGACACCGCCTGTTGCTACGCGGTCCAGGACAAGACCTGGGTCCACGGCCCGGGCCGGGAGCCCTGGGAGGTGTACGTCGTCAAGGCTGACGCCGACAACCTGGCCAGGGACACCGGCAGTATGTGCTGCCTGCCCGGCCCCGCCGACGCCGCGTCCTGACGCCGCGCCCTGCCCTGCCCTGCCCTGCCCTGCCCCGGGCAGCTTCCCGCGCGCCGCCGCGGACCTCGAAGAAGATCCACATGTATTGACTCTGCAACAGCCCCGTGGCGGCGCGACGTCCGCCGCCCGACCGTCGGGCGCCCGGCACATCATCCTGACCGCCACCAACACCAGCGCCAGGACGTGCACTCTCTTCCATCACCCGGACGTCGTGTTCGGCGACGGCTCACACGAGTCCGTGCAGCCGATGGAGTCCCCGGCCAAGGAGGTGGCCACCATGGCACCGGGTGGGAAGACGTACGCGGGCCTGCGGGTGTTCCTGGTGGGCGAACCGGTCGACGCCGTGACGTCGATGGCCGTCAACCTCAAGAGCAACGACAACGACGAACCGTGGGCAACCCCATCACGGTCCCGCTGCCGAAAGACCTCGGCGATTTGCTCAACATCGGCGGCGGCCTGTCGGTCACGTGTTGGAACAAGGACCGATACGCGGTCTACAAGTACACGTTCGCGCGGTGACGGCCTGAGGCCTGACGGCACCGACGCGACCGCGTCAACCGACCGAGCCTTGTCAGCCGACGGGACCGCGTAAGTGGGGGGCGGCGCAAGCCGCGGGGTCGCAAGCCGACGAAGCGGACGAAGCCGCGTCAGCCGACGTCGTCGAGCAGCCCGAGGCGGTGCGCGAGCGCCGCCGCCTCGCCGCGGTTGGCGACCTCGAGCTTGCCGAGGATGTTGGACACGTGGACGCTCGCCGTCTTCACACTGATGAACAACTCCTCCGCGATCCGCCGGTTGCTGTACCCCTGGGCGAGCCGCAGCAGCACCTCGCGTTCGCGCGGGGTGAGCAGGCCGGCGGCCGCGGGGGCGTCCCGGTCCCCGCCGGCCGCGCCCGGGCCGCCGCCGATGTCCTCGCGGCTGTCGGCGGCGGCCCCGGTGCCGCCCTGAGCCAGTGTCAGGCCGAGGCGGCGCGCCAGCAGTTCGGCCTCCGCGCGCAGCGGGTGCGCACCCAGGCGGGACGCCGTGGCGTGTGCGGCCGACAGGGCGTCCCGGGCTTCGGTACGGCGGCCCGCCGCGGCAAGGACGGCGGCCAGGTCCACCTTCGCGCGTGCCTGGTCGTACGGCTTGCCGGTGCGCGACCACGCCGCATCGGCCTCGATCCACCGCTCGACGGCGTCATCGCGCCCCTCGGCGGTGTCGAGCAGCGCGGTGACCGTGGCCGCGTACGCGCGGTCCAGGTCGCAGTCCCGGGCCAGCGTCGCGGCACACGCGCGCAGCGCGGCCGTGGCCGCCGCAGAGGCCGCCGCAGCGGCGGCCCTCGGGTCTGCCGCCGCCGAGTCCTCCGCGCCCGCGGGCCCGAGTCCTGCGGTCGGTGCCAACACCATTTCCGCCCGCGCCGCCTGCACCAGCAGCGGCCATCCGTACCGCTGGTGGCCGGAGACGATCCCCTCGGCCATCTGCGCCGCAGCCAAGGCCCGTGCCGCCGCCAGGTCCCCTGCGTCGCGCGCCGCGGCGATCTCGAGGGCGCGGTGCGGAATGACGCCCTGCGGTTCGAGGTACGTCTCGGTCGCCGTCGTGTGCCCGCGCGTACGGTGCCGCACCGCCGCCTCGTGGTCCCCCCGGTAGCCGGCCAGTTCCGCCAGCACGCGTTCCAGGTGGGCGGACGCCCGCGGCCCCGGGCTCAGCGCGAAGGCGTCCGCGGCGACCTGCGTGGCGGCGTCCCACTCCCCCAGCGACAGCAGGCTCTCGGCGAGGTTGCCGGAGGTGAACACCATCATGTGCCGCTGCCCGGTCTCCTGCGCGAGGGCGAGCGCCCGTCGGGCGGTGGCCACGGACTCCTCGTGGCGGCCGAGGCCTTCCAGCAGCGAGGCGTGGTTGGCCAGCACGTGCACGAGGGTGTCGGGGCGGCCGACGCGTTCCGCGATGGCGGCCGCCTCCCGGCCCATCTTCTCGGCCTCCTCGACGTCGCCGACGCTGAGCAGGAACCACGCGAGCGTCTTGGAGACGTCGGCCTCGGCCGCCGCGTCGCCGAGCGCGCGCACCACCTCCAGGGCCTCGCGGGCCGCGCGGACGGCTTCCGGCGCCTGGTCGTCGAGCATCTGCGCCCGGGCGATCTGGATGCTGACGCTCGCGTGGTCGACCGTCGGCGGCAGCTGGGCCAGAAGCGCTTCCGCCTTGCGGAGTTCGGGGAGGCCGGAGGCGCGCGCGGTGTTGCGCAGGAGCATTCCGCGGGCCAGCCACAGGCGCGCGGCGCGGCGCGGGTCCTCGTCCGCGTCGACGAGTCCGATGGCCTGACGCAGCAGGGCGAGGCCGCGGTCGGGCGCGTTGTGGTAGCGGGCGGCGGTGGCGGCGTCCTCGAGGATGTCGACCAGTGCGGCGCCGGTGTGCGCCTCGGGGTCGGGCAGGCGCTCCCACATGTGCTGGGCGCCGTCGAGGAGGCGCAGTTGCTCGCCGAACGCGTAGCGCTCCCCCGCGTGCCGGGCGGCGATGAGGAGCGCGGGCAGCGCGCGGGCGGGGTTCTCGGCCGCCCACCAGTGGACGGCGATGCCGCCAATCGCTTCGTCGGCCGGGACCAGGCCGGGGTGTTCCTCCAGGGCGCGGGCGAACGCGGCGTGGCTGCGCATCCGTTCACCCGGGAGTAGGTCGTCGAGGGCGGCTTCGCGGACGAGGGCGTGGCGGAAGGTGTAGCCGTCTCCGTCGCGTGCGGGCGCGAGGACGTACGCGCCGACCGCCGCGCGCAGGGCCGTGTCGAGGGCGTCCGCGTCAAGCCGCACGTGGGCGGCGGCGACCTCGGCGAGGAGCCGGTGCGGGACGGTGGGGCCGCCGACGGCGGTGAGGCGGACGACCTGCTGGGCGGGTTCGGGGAGTTGTTCGATGCGGATGAGGAGGAGGTCGCGCAGCGAGTCGGAGAGCCGGGTGAGGCGTCCGTCGCGGACGCTGTCGGCCAGTTCCTCGACGAAGAAGGCGTTCCCCTCGGAACGGGCGAAGATCTGCTCGACCGTCTCGTGCGCGGGCGCGTCGCCGAGGATGCCGCGCAGCTGCGCGGCGACCTGGTCGCGGGTGAGCCGGGCGAGGTCGAGGCGGCGTACGGCGCGCACTCGGTCGAGTTCGGCGAGCACCGGGCGCAGCGGGTGGCGGCGGTCGACGGCGTCGGCGCGGTAGGTGGCCACCAGCAGTACGCGGGCGCGGCGCATCATGCGGACCCAGTAGGCCAGCAGCTCGCGCGTGGCGGAGTCGGCCCAGTGCAGGTCCTCGACGGCGATCACGAGGGTGCGGTCGGCGCCGAGGGTGTCCAGTAGGTGGAGGGTGAGGTCGTAGAGGCGTACGCGGTCCGCGGCCCCGCCGTCGGGGTCGGCCGGGGGCATGCCGGGCGTGCTGCCGGGCACGCGCGGTACGAGTGCGGCGGCCGGTCCGTGGGCGCGATCCGGAACGGGGGCTGGGGCAGTGGCGGTGCCGGGGCCGGTCTGCCGGAGGAGTCCCGGTGCCAGGCGGGCGAGGTCGCTCTCACGGCCCGCCGCGGCCCGGGCGAGGGACCCGTCCAGTGCCGTGTCGAGCATCCGCAGCGCGGCCGCGACGGGGGCGAAGGGCAGGGCTTCGGCGCCGAGTTCGATGCAGCCGCCGACCGCCGTCACGGCGCCGGAGGCGGTGGCGCGGGTGAGGAACTCCTCCAGCAGGCGAGTCTTGCCCACGCCGGCCTCGCCCGCGACCAGGACGACGGCCGGGGTGCCGGAATCCGCGGTGCGGAGGGCTTCGTCGAGGGCGTCGAGTTCTGTCGTACGGCCGACGAAGACGGGGCTGACGGGGTTGGCGGACATGGTGGCGAGCATGCCATGCGCGGCCGTCGCGGTGCCGAGGGCCCGACCGGTGTCGGGACCGACGCCGACCGCTGTGGAGCCGCCGGGCCGTGGTGAGCCCGCGATCTCGCCGGCCCGGGAGGGGCTCCGCGCCGGTTCACCTGTTCTGACCGCCCCGGACGAGGTCCGGCGTGACCATCAGGATGGCCCCGACCACGATCAGCGCGATGTTGACCCAGAGGACGTCGGCGTTGCCAAGCGGCAGGAAGCGTACGACCGCGTGGAACCGGAACCACCCCAGGTAGTGCTGCGCGATCCCGGCCGCGCCTGCGACGGCCAGGAGGAATCCGACGGTTTCGAAGAGCTTCCGCATACCGTCGATCATGCGGCGACGCCTGGGCGCGGCGTAACGGCCAGAGGTTCCGTCTCAACCCGACGAAAGTATGGACTCCACCATCCAGTGGTCGATCTCGACTCCTCCGACCGTCCTGACGCCATCAGTCCCGGGTGTCCTCACGTCGCGCCGACCTCCGGGTCTTCCCTTGAGAACCCCGGCCCCGCGCGGTAGGAACGTCCCCACGTGATCATGTGAACACCCGCACCCGAGGAGCACGCTGTGGAAGAAGTCGGCGACGCGTACCGCGAACTCCTGGACCCGGCCGCGGGGTTGGATGCGGAGTGGGGGCGTACCGTCACCGATCCGCAGTCGCGGCTGGAGGGTTACCGGTGGGCGATGTCGCTGCTCTCGATCGCGCAGGACGTGTTCGTCACCGCCGACCCGGCGCGGCCGCGTTTCGTCGACATCGTCGGGCCGTACCGCAAGTTCTACGGCGACAACCCCGACGCCTTCTACCAGTTCGCGCCGCTGGACCCCGCGCGCGGCTACCGGGTGACCGGCCGCCGCGGCGACGCCGTGTACCTGTCGATCACCGTGTACGGCACAGCCCTCGACAGCACCGGCGACCGCGTCGTCGACACGGACCGCATCGTCGGCATCGTCAACGACCGCGACCTGGCGTTCGACGCCGACGGCAGGTTCGAGATCCTGCTCGCCCCCGTACGCCCGCCGGGGCACACCGGTGCGTTCGTCGAACTCACCGCCGAGACGGTGTGCGCGATCACGCGCGACTACCTCGCCGACACGACGACCGGGCGCCGTGCGGACTGGCACATCGAACCCCTGGGCGACGGCGCCGGGTTCGCCGCGAACCCCACCGGACACCGGCTCGACGCGGGCGACATGTCCGAGCGGTTCCGGGCGGCCGCCCGCTGGGTGCGTCGGCACGGCGCGATGTTCCCGTCGACCGCGCACGTGCCGAACACGGTCGCCGAGCCGTACCCGGTGCCCACCGTCACCCGCGGCTGGGCGGCGGGCGACGCGTGCTACGCCTCGGGCGCGTTCGAACTCGCCGAGAACGAGGCGCTGGTGATACGCGGCCGCTCGCCGGAGTCGGTGTTCTGGAACCTGTGCTTGTGGAATCCGTTCTTGTCGACCTTCAACTACGAGTACCGGGCGACCGAGCCGGTTTCCCTCAACGGCACGCAGATCGTGTACGAGGCGGACGGGTCGTGGACCATCGTCGTCGCCCACGACGACCCGTGTCGTCCCGAATGGCCGAACTGGATCTCCACCGCTGGGCACCGCTCGGGCATCCTGTGGTTCCGCTGGTTCCTGGCCGAGTCGCTCCCCGAGCGCCCGACCGTGGAACTGGTCACCCTGTAACCGGTTCCCGGGGTCGCACACCGCGTCGCACATCGCGTCGCACATCGCGTCGCGCTCCCGGCCGCGCGTCGGGGCCGGGCATAGGCCGCGCATCGGGCCGTGCAGGCGACGGCCCGATGCGCGCTCGGTGGTGCAGGCGTGCTCCGGATGCCTACAACTTGGGGCACAGCCAGGAGTTGGCCACGGCCTTGATCCGGTCGGCCTCGTCGCCCGTGACGGTCACGGTAGGGCTGCCGAAGCGCTCCTGGATGTTCTTGAGCACGGTGGCATGGTCCTTCTTGGCGCCCAGGTCGAGGCATACGTTGAGGCCGCGGTCGACGGCGCGGTCCTCCTTCCCGTCCACGAGGGCCGGGTTGATCGAGTTCAGGCTCGCGATGTACTTCGCCCGCGTCGCGGCGTCCGGAGCCTGCGGCGCCCCGACGGGCGCCGACGGGTTCGCCCCGGCGGCGGGCTGTGACGCCGGGGAGCCCGGCGACGAGCCTCCGCCGGCCGATGTCCCAGGCCGATCCGTCGCGGTCGCGGTCGCTGTCGGCGGCGCGGCGGGCGTCGCCTTGTCGCCGTCGCCGTCCCCGCCACCGCACCCCCCGAGCAGGATGGCGGCCGCTACTGCGGCTGCTGCTGCGGTTGCGCTGACCAATGTGCGTCGCACGTGTACTCCCCCACAGGTTGGATTTTGGTTGGACCCGTCGGCCACGCGGAAGGTTGCCCGGGCAGTCCGGTCAATGGCCTCCGGTGAGTTCGCCGCTGAGGTTGCCGTGGAACTTCGCGCTGGGCTCGTTGAGCCCGGTGATGGTGACCTTCTTGCCCCGCGCGGCGTACTTGGCCTCGACGGCGTCCAATGCGGCGACGGAGGAGGCGTCCCAGATGTGGGCGTCGGTCAGGTCTATGACGACGTGGTCGGGGTCGTTCGCGTAGTCGAACCGGTGCACGAGGTCGTTGGACGAGGCGAAGAACAACTCGCCGGTGACCGCGTAGACGGCCTGTTTGCCGTCGGGGTCGACGACGGCGGTGACGTCGGCCTGGTGGGCGACGCGCTTGGCGAAGATGACCATGGCGGTGACGGACCCGACGACCACGCCGATGGCGAGATTGTGGGTGGCCACCACGAACGCCACCGTCACGACCATGACGGTGATCTCCCCGGCGGGCATGCGCCTGAGGGTCTTGGGTGCGACGGAGTGCCAGTCGAACGTGGCGACCGAGACCATGACCATCACCGCGACCAGCGCGGCCATCGGGATGTCGGAGACCACCGGCCCGAACACCACGCACAGCACCATCAGGAACGCGCCGGCGAGGAAGGTGGACAGGCGGGTGCGGGCGCCGGACACCTTCACGTTGATCATGGTCTGGCCGATCATCGCGCAGCCGCCCATGCCGCCGAAGAAGCCGGTGACCACGTTCGCGACGCCCTGGCCGATCGACTCGCGAGTCTTGTTCGAGCGGGTGTCGGTGATGTCGTCGACCAGCTTGGCCGTCATCAGCGACTCCATCAGCCCCACCAGCGCCATCGCCAGCGCGTACGGGGCGATGGTCTTCAGCGTCTCGAACGTGAACGGCACGTCCGGCAGTCCGGGGGTGGGCAGGGAGGACGGCAGGTCGCCCTTGTCGCCGACCGTCGGCACCGCGATCCCCGCGGCGACGGTGACCACGGTGAGGATGACGATGGACACCAGCGGCGCCGGGACCACCTTGGTGACGCGCGGGAACAGCACCATCAGCGCGAGCCCCGCGGCGATCAGCGGGTAGACCGGCCACGGTACGTCGTGCATCTCCGGGACCTGTGCCATGAAGATCAGTACGGCGAGGGAGTTGACGAACCCGACCATCACCGACCGCGGCACGAACCGCATCAGCTTCGCCACGCCCAGCGCGCCCAGCAGGATCTGGATGACGCCGGCGAGGATGACCGCGGCGACCAGGTACCCGAACCCGTGGTCGCGGTTCAGCGGGGCGATGACCAGTGCGACCGCGCCGGTCGCCGCGGAGATCATCGCCTTGCGGCCGCCGACGACCGAGATGACCACGGCCATCGTGAACGAGGCGAACAGCCCGACGGCCGGGTCGACGTCGGCGATGATCGAGAACGAGATCGCCTCGGGGATCAGCGCCAGCGCGACCACCAGCCCGGCGAGGACTTCGGTGCGCAGGACCTTCGGGGACGACAGCCAATCCGGACGCCCGACGCGCGCCCGCGAACGGAGCGGCGACAGCGAGGAGGACGGGGCGGAACGGGGCAAGGGTGGGCCTTCGGTGTCTCGGGCGCGCCGCGACGAGGCGGACCGCGCGTGTTGCGGGTACGGCGCGCCCGGGGGCGGGCCGTGGGTCACCCGCGCAGCGCGGGTGGAAGTCGGAGCAGGACGACGGGTACGCGCCGGCCCCGACGGCGGGGCCGCGCGTCGCATCGCATCGCGTGCATCCCGTGCATTCCGTGCATCGCGACGCGTCGCGTCCAGCGAGAACAGCGCGGGGTCACGGCGGGCAGGAGGCGGCGCGGCGGGTACGCATGGCGCGCTCCTTCCTCCTGGCCGGGCAGCGGAACGGCGGGACCGAGGCCCCGCCGCGGATGGATCGGTGCGGCCACGGAAGCGACTCCCGGCCGACCCGGCGACTCTACCGTTATGTGGCCATGTGGCGGCCGCCGCCGAGCGGGCGCAGCGATGAGTTCTGCCCCGGCCGCGGGTCTACCGTGCAAGAACCGTTCGCACGGAGGAGCACCAGATGGTCATCGTGGCAGGAAGCATCATCGTCGATCCCGGGCAGCGCGCGGCGTATCTCGCGGACTGCGTGAGCGTGGTCGAACAGGCCCGCCGCACCTCGGGCTGCCTCGACTTCTCCGTCTCCGCCGACCTGGTGGACGCCGGCCGCATTGTCATCTTCGAGCGCTGGGAATCGCAGGCGGCCGTCGAAGCGTTCCGAGCCGGCGGCCCCAGCGACGAGCAGCGCACCGCGATCCTCGCCGCGTCCGTAGCCGAGTACGACGTGGCAGCCGTGCGTACCCTGACCTGAACCGAGCGCGCGGGTGGGTGCTCACCAGGGTCCTGCACATGGTTCACGATCTTGGTTTCACCTGTACGTGCTGCGGCGAGCACCACGCGGAATTGCCGATGGGCTACTCGACGACGGCTCCCGACGTGTGGGATCACGGGTTCGCGGATGCCTCGGACTCCATGCTGTCCTCGGACCAGTGCGTGATCAGGGCGCAGCACTTCTTCGTCAAGGGCCTCATCGAGATACCGGTCGTCGGCAGCGAGGACGTGTTCTCCTGGGGCGTCTGGGTGTCCCTCAGCCACGCCAACTTCGCTCGCGCGCTGGACCTGTGGGAGACGCCCGGCCGTGAGTCCGAGCAGCCGTACTTCGGGTGGCTGTGCACCGACCTGCCCGTCTACTCGCCCGGCACGACCAACCTCAAGACGCATGTGCACACAGGGCCGTCGGCAGGCGACCGTTCGTCGAGCTCGAAGCGACCGACCACCCGCTGGCCGTCGAGCAGCGGACGGGGATCACGCCGGAGCGCGTACGCGAGATCGCCGAGGCCGTCCTGCACCCCCGTGGCAAAGCGGGCTCCTGACCTTTCCCGGTCGTCGGGGGCCGGTCGTGCGTGTCGTACGGGCTGCCTAGGCATGTTCGAGCGCTGTGCCCGGGTGCCTTAGGCGGCTCGGCCGCCCTTGGGCAGCGACTAAGGCAGTGGCTTAGGGACCCCGGTAAGGCGCGGCGGCGGCAAGATCCGGCATCCGCCCGATGTCCGGCCCCCACCTGGGACGCGAGTCTTGAGGCATGCCGAAGAGGGGTCGCAAAGGCCCAGCGAGGCAGGCAAGCCCAGGCGGACAGGCCGACCGGGCGACGTAGACCTCACAGGGGAGCGCACCATGTTCGAGTACGAGATGTTCCAGGCCCGCGCGCAGGAGCTGCACCGTGCCGCCGCGCACGACCGCCGCGTACGCAAGGCTCTGCTCGGTCGCCGCGAGGCCCGCCGCCAGGCGCGTGCCGAGGCCGGCGGCGGGAAGGTCGGCGTCGCGGCGGCCGCGGGACACGCGGCGTGACCCGGCGCGCGACCGGGCCCCCGCCGACGCCGCCTCAGGGCGGGCCGAAGGGCCCGGACGGGTGTACGTCGAGAGCCCAGGACACCGGTGACGGTGTCCTGGGCTCTCGACGTACACCCGTCGTCGCCGTTGCCGCCGTCCGCAGCTCGCAGCGCGCCTTCCTCGGACCGATGATTCGGACGCCGGGTTCCGGTCTATAGGGGAGGGACGGAAAGGAGTCCGCCATGCCCTCGAACCCGAACTCGAAGCCGAACGCGAACTCGCCTGCGAATTCGGACGCGAAGCCGAACGAGCCCGCGGCCCAGCAGCCGACGACCGAACTCGACGCCCGCTACAGCTCCGCGCTCAACCCCCGCCCGGGCGCCGCGGACGTCACGGCCACCCCGTGGCCCGACGCCGAACGGCTGCTGCGGGAGGCCGAGATCTTCTGGGCGGTCACCGTTCGGCCGGACGGCCGACTGCACATCACCCCGGTCATCGCCGCCTGGCACGACGGCGCGGTGCACTTCTCCACCGGCCCCGCCGAGCAGAAGGCCAAGAACCTCGCCCACAACAGCCGTTGCGCGCTCGTCACGGGCGGCAACTCGCTCACCGAGGGCCTCGACATCGTGATCGAGGGCACCGCCCAGCGCGTCGACGACCCGGCACGCCTGGAGGAGGTGGTCGCGGCGTACGAGGCGCAGTACGGCCCGCACATCACCTCCCCCGACGGCACCTTCCACGGGATGGGGGGCGCGATCCGCAAGGGTGACGATCTGGTGTTCCGGGTGGCCCCGGGAACCGCGTACGGCTTCGGCAGGGACGACGGAGTCTTCACCCACACGCGGTGGACCTTCTGACCGTCTCAGGCTGCGACGGCAGGCCGCGCGTCCTCAGCCGCGCGGTCAGCCCACGCGGTCAGCCCCGCAGTCAGCCCGCCGGGGCGGCGGGCGGCCAGGGAGCGGCGGGCTTCGGCGGGCTCAGCCGGTGAACGCCTCGATCACCGTCCACACCGCCAGCACGGCCATGCACGCCCCGCCGATCCGCTGCACGGTCTTGAGCGGCACCTTCTTGGCGATGAACCGGCCGACCAGCAGCGCGAGCGCCGAGACCGACATCAGCGCGGCGGCGGAGCCGATCGCGGTGGGCAGCCAGCCGTTCGTCGCGGCGAGGTTGGCGGTGGTGATCTGCGTCAGGTCGCCCCACTCGCTGATGAACACGGCCATGAACGCGGTGGTGTAGACGGGCCAGAAGCCGGTGACCGTACGGCTCGCGGCGTCCTCGTCGTCATCGTCGCCGCTCCCGCGCAGCAGCACCACGGCGCCGAACGCGAACAAGGCCGCGGAGACCAGCTTGACCGCCACGTTGGGAAGCAGGCCGATGAGACTGCCGGCTCCGACCGCGAGCGCGACGTGGACGACGAAGGCGGTGGACGTGCCGAACCACACGTACAGCGGCCGCATGCGGGTGCCCATGGCCAGCGACGCGAACATCGTCTTGTCGGGAAGCTCGGCCAGGAAGATGAGCCCGAAGGCGGTCAGGATCGCCAGGGGATCGAGTGTCACGCCGGAACTGCTTTCTGCGGGGGCCGGGCAGAGCGTGCGGGCCCCGCGTGTGCGGCGGGATACGACCGTTCGGCCCGGCACGACGGAACAGGCCCGCACGGATGCACGGACCGGTCATGCCTTGACCGAAGGTCTCGTCCACCCCGCCTGCAAGGCGGGGCTCGGTGGCCGGGGCATCCGCAGATGCCCAGTGTGTCGACCAGCCGACGTTGAAGGACTACTCCCCTTCGCGATCACTCAGTGTAGCTGACACCGTCCGCGACCCCGTCCCGGGGCCCTCGCGCGTCCCCTCGCGTCGGCGCCGCAGTCCGATGCCGACAGCCGCTCAGGGCGCCGTACGCCGCCGTAAGTGGGAAACCACCTTGTCAGATGGCCGTGTCCGGATCGGGGCTGTACGCGCCCCCGACGCGCCGCCCACGATCGAGTGAAGGTCGCCACGCGCGCCACCGGGACCGCGGACCCGGCCGTGGGCGTAGCCGTGGACCGGGCCGTTGGCCGGGGCAGTGGCCGTACGCCCACTGCCGCCGCCAGACCAGAACACCGGCGCACCGCCACCACAACCAAGGGGGAAACCCGTGCCGCCGATATCCCTGTCGTTGTCGCCGTCGGACGTCGCATCCGTGCCGACCGGCCGAACTCTGATGATCCATCCGCCGTACGTGCACGACAACTACCTCGCCGAGGGCACCCCGTTCGTGACCGACCGGCAGCCCTTCCTTCCGGTCGCCCCGATGTACGCCGCGGAACTGCTCGAACGCCACGGCCTCGCCGAACCGGTGCTGTTCGACTGCCAGTTGCACGATCTGCGCGAAGCGCCCGGCGTCGAGGAGTTCGACTCGTACGGCATCGCCTGCATGGGCGCGCAGAACATCACCCCTGCGGTGCACGTCTACCGCCACCTCGCCGAGCGGGTGGACCCCGCCCGGATCCATGTGGGCGGCCAGGGTGTCGAGCGGCTCTCGTCCGAGGAGTTCCAGCGCATCTTCCCCGGCGCGCGCAAGACCGACCGCGGCGCGCTCGCGCAGCTCCCCGACGCCATGGACGCCGGCCTCGAACGCCAGATGGCCCGGCTGAGCGACGCGGACCTGCGCGTGTACCTCGCCAACGAGATGACGCTCCCGTTCAGCCAGGGCTGCCTGTTCGGCTGCAGTTTCTGCGGCGCGCAGACCAAACGGCGCGAGTCGTTCTTCGACACCCGCGCGTTCCTCGACCTGTACTGCGGACACGCACAGCGCCTCGGCATCCCGTCGCTCTACCTGTATTGCACGTCTCTCGACTTCTTCCAGCAGGCGCTGCCCGGCGGCGACCTCGCGCAGCTGACCGGCCGCCTCGAAGCCGTGCTGGAGGTCTCGGAGCGCCACGGCGTGGAGGTCGGCATGCACGCGCTCACGCGCGCCGACTCGTACAACGCGGCCATGGCGTCCGACGAGATCCGCGACCTGGTACGCGCGGCCGGCTTCGACCGCTTCGGGTTCGGCGCCGACGGCGCGGCCTCGGTCGCGGTGCTGCGGGCGATGCGCAAGCACGCGGACGAACTGCGGTCGGACCTGATCCACGCGTTCGACCACGCGGAGCGGAACGACTTCATCCCGGAGATCCTGTATGTCTTCGGGATCCCCGAGGACACCCGGGACACCCTCATCGAGACGCGCGAACTGTGCGGTCTGCTCCTCGAGGAGTTCCCGAACTCGGAGTACCGCGGCTTTCCGGCCAAGAACGAGATCCCGGGCAACAGCAACTGGAACCGCAGCGGCTGGCGCGGGTCGCCCGCGCACACCCGCCTGATGGACGAGCCCGACCTGTTCCTCAACCTCGGCTTCGAGACGCTCGCCAACGACATCTCGCACGACGAGCCGGACAAGCGCCTCATGGTGAACCGGTATGCGGTCGACATGAGCTACCGCGCGCACGAGCTGGGGCGCGTACGCAGCTATCTGACCATCCCGATGGCCGACCACGGCACCGAGATCATGGACGACGAGACCGTCGAACGGTTCCGGGAGATCGTCGCCAACTACGCCCCGGACCTCGCCCCGGATCTGCGGAAGGAGAACGTCACAGAACACCGCGTCGCCCTCAACTCCGCGATCCCGAAGGACTCCTGACCCTGCCCCAACTCACCCCGCCCCACCCCACTCCGCGAACAGCGCGGCGCCTGGGGCGGTCACCCGAAGGCTGCTCGACGGGTCACATGTTCCGTCGACGGGTCACATGTTCCGGTTCAGTCCTTCGGTGACCGCCGCCAGCCGCGCCCGGGCGATCGGCAGCCAGGGGTTGTCCTGCCGCCCGGTGGCGTCGCCTTCGCGTACGGCGGTCTCCAGCAGCGTCCGCGCCTCTGCCCAGTCGTCCATCCGGGTGTGCAGGTCGGCGAGGGCGACCACGGCCTGGACCGTACGCCACCCCGACGGGCCCTGCGTGGCGCAGCCGAGGTCGACCGCGGCGCGCAGTTCGGCGACCGCGTCGTCGAGTCGGCCCTGAGCGGCGAGGGCCCGGCCCAGGGTGGTGCGGAGGGTCGCGACGCCGGGCATGTCCTGCCGTCCGTACGCCTCGTGCCAGCCGATCAGCGCGCGGCTCTCGCGCTCGGCCTCCACCGCGCGCCCGAGTTCGACGAGGGCCGACGCCAGGTTGCCGCGGGCGGCGCGTGTCGAATCGCCCATGGGTCCTTCCAGGGAGGCGAACGCCTCGGCGGCAAGCCGGGCGTTCTCCTCCGCTTCGGCGAAGCGGCCGAGTCCGATCAGCGCGAACGACAGGTTCGTGCGCAGGGCGGCGTCGGCCTCCATGCGTTCGGCTAGGTCGCGCACCGAGAGAAGCTCCCCGGCGAGTGCGCGGAGCCACGCCTCCGCCTGCGCGTAGCCGCCGGCCAGGGCGAGGCTGCCTGCCACGTTCACCTCGGCCGCGAACGCCCTGAGGCTCCACCGCCCCTTTTGGCGTTGCGCGAGGGCCAACTTGTACTGCTCCCACGCTCCGGCGATGTCGCCGTAGCGTGCCAGGGTCCCCGCCATGGCGGTCCGCAGCTGGGGTACGGCGTCGCCCGCGTGCTTCCCCGCGGCGACGAACCCCGGCAGGACCGCCCCGAAGTGCGCGCGGGCCTCGGCCACCCGGCCGGCCTCCCCGAGTGCGTTCATCTTGACGGTGTGAAGGTGCCCGAGCTCGGCGCCTCGCGGCGCGAACTCCCGCTCGCATACGGCGATCACGTCGTCGACCGTACGCAGCACGTCGTCGATGCGGCTGGCCTCCCAGAGCTGCTGGAGCTGCAAGAACCGCTCCTCGGCGGCGGAACGGGTGGCGGAACGTCTCCGGAGCCAGGCCACGGCGGGTGATCCTCTCGCGTACGGGCGGGAAGGCAATGCTGACGTCACTTGGACCGCCGCGTACCCGCTTCCGGACGGTTGGCGCGCCACGCCCCCGCCGATCCGCAGCGCGCCCCTTCGAAGGCACCGAAGAAGTCGCCGGTACCCGGCACAGCATTCCCGGGCTTCGCCGCGTCTTCCTTGTGTGACTTTGGACTTGGCAACGGAGGAAGCCACCGTGACGCACCTTGCCGCAGGGGACGAGGCGACGATCCTTTGCGTCCCGACGCACGACCCGACGTACGACCCGACGGTCCCGTGCGTCCCCAGGCACGAGCCGATGAACCCCCTCCTCCCACCGCTCGACGAGATCGTCATCGGTGGCGTGGCGTTCCTCGTCGTCTTCTACTTCCTCGCGAAGGTGCTCCTGCCGCGGATCAGGAAGACGCTGGAAGAGCGTACGGACGCCATCGAGGGCGGCCTTGCCCGTGCGGAAGAGGCCCAGGCGGAAGCGCAGGCCAAGTTGCTGCGTCATCGCGCCGAACTGATCGACGCCCGTCGCGAAGCGGGCCGTCTCACCGCGGAAGGGCGTGAGCGGGGTGCCGCGGCCCTGGCCGAGCTGCGGGCCGAAGGCGCGCGCATCAAGGACGAGATCGTCGCGTCCGGCCACGCGCAGATCGAAGCCGACCGCAGGCAGGCCTCCATCGTGGTCCGGCAGGACCTCGGCAAGCTGGCCACCGACCTGGCCGGCCGCATCGTCGGCGAATCGCTCAGGGACGAGGCACTCCAACGCCGAATCGTCGACCGCTTCCTCGACGACCTCGACCAACAATCCCCCGTCACCAGCAAGTAACCGCTCGCCGAATGCCTTAATCGGCCACCCCGCTGCCCCCGGCTACTGCGCCGGGTTCGGCGGTACGAGCGCCCGCGCCACCATCTCCACTCCGGCCTCGGCCATGTGCGCCACGACAGCGGCGGCCAGCCGATCGTCGCAGATCACCAGCGCAGACTCCTCCGCGCCTCGATGGACTCGATGGATCGGGATCGCAACATGGCCGGGGAGAGTTGAGAGGTACCACTGGTCCCGGTCGGTCGTCCACATGTGCGCGTACTCGTTCAGACCGGCCGTTGGCGGGTCCAGCTGGCCCACTTGGATTGACGGCGGGGGCAGTACGCGTGGCGGGGCCGCCCGGTTCTCGAGCGCGTCCACATACCCGCGCGCACGTTCGAGGTCGAAGGCCGGTGCCAATCGGCGCAGTTCGCGTAGGGCGGTCATCCGCCCGCCGGCGGCGAGGACGTCGCGGATGCGTGTCTCGAGGGCGTCGGGTACGTGACGCCGCGTGTGGTGGAAGAGGAACCCGTCGATCCACGCGTCGTCCGCCAGGTCGACGGCCGGCACGAAATACAGCACTGCTGTCTTCGCATCGACCAGGTACGCTCCCCCCCCGCACGCTGTCATCGTCCCGGGGTGACGTGTCGTTCCGGCCTTCGCGCGGTTCGTGGCGGACGAGCCAGCCGAAGCCGAGGTCCCGTACGCGGACCGCATCCTCGAACGCCGCCCGTGCGGCGGTGGCCTCGGGCACCAGGCGTGCGACGACCTGGGAGACGGCTTCTTGGCGCGTGATCACTGCGCAATCGTGTCGGCTGCCACCCTGGGCGGACCACAGGATTTCGATGCGGGAATCGTCGGGCCTGACGGGGTCTGGGCAGCCGGGTCGCCGTTCACGGGGCCGAGTGACTGTCGCTGTTGGTGGGGGCGTCCCTGGTGGGGGGTGCAGGGCGGTGCGGAGGTCTTCGGCGCTGCGGGAGTGGACGGCTGTCATCGCCGGTTTGCGGGCGGCGGCGAGCGTACCGGGAGGTGGGGCGTGCGCGCGGTCGATGTCGGTGTGTGTCCGGGGGCGGGCCAGTGGCGCAGTGCGCCGTCGATGTCGCAGAGCACGGCGTCGTAGGGCCGGACGGGCATGGTCGGCGCTCCTGGAGGGTGGAATTCCGGGCTCGGGCGGCGGTGCGCGCCGGTGCCCCGGCGGTCAGCCGGCGGAGCCGAACTCCATTGCGGCGCCTGGCATATGACTCCGATTGTGCGGGGACTTGCGTGGTCGCGCGGCTGCTGCGAACGGGTCTTCGCTACCACGATCGGCCTTCCTCCGGGCGGGTGACGCCGAGATGCGCGGGGCGGCTGGGCACCGTGATCCTGGAGGGCCGCCCCGGGCTCCGATCCCGCCCTGGGCGTTCGGCCCAGCGCAGGAGACCGTCATGCGTGACATGCGAACAGCAGCCCGCTTCGCCGCCCGATCCGACGGGCCGCGGCGTCCGCTCAGGCACGTGCTGCTGTCGTCGTCGCTCGCCGGCGCGCTGCTGTTCGCGCTCGCGCCCGCGGTCGAGGCGGCGCCCGCGGCGGCGGCGAACCCCTGCCCGCGCGGGTACGTCCGCATCGTCTGCGTGAACCTCGACAACCAGACACTGTGGATGCAGGACAAGAACGGCCACCGTACGTACGGCCCCGTCCCGATCCGCAGCGGCCGCAAGGGCTTTCCGACGCGTACCGGCCTCAAGTCGATCTACGCCAAGCGGGTGAAGGACTGGTCGTACGCCTACAACGTGTCGATGCCGTACGCGCAGTACTTCGACGGCGGGCAGGCGTTCCACGCGTACGCGGGCGCGATCACCACGCCGCCCGGCTCGCACGGGTGCGTGAACATGCGGCTCGCGGACGCGAAGCGGTTGTTCTCGCTCACGCAGAAGGGCGACCGGGCGTACATCTGGGGCCGCCGCCGCTGAGCTGCCGGTGGAGTCGGGTGCGGCCGGGCACTCAGCCGCCCGGCCCGTCGCCGCGTCCGTCGCCCCGCGCCTCACCCCGCGCCTCGCCGCGTCCGTCGCCGCTCGCGTGGAACACGGTCGCGTTGATGCGCCGGGCGAAGCCGTAGAACGCGCGGACTTCGGCGCGCATCGCGCGCCGCGCGGAGACCAGCCCGATCGTGCGGTGGATCGGCGGGGAGAAGGACCGCATGCGCACCATCGCGTCGAACCCTTCGAGGAGGTCGCGGTACCAGAGCATGGACCCGAGGCCGCCCGCGACGCCGGCCAGCCACGCGGCGCGTTCGTCGGTCTCCAGGACGACGGCGGGGCGTATCCCGGCCGTGGCGAAGAACTCCTCGAAGTCGGCGCGGCGCGGGGAGGCGCGCGTGGGCACGATCATCGGGTGCCCGTCGAGGAGTTCCCAGGGCAGCGGATCGGGCAGGTCGACGTTCTGCGGGGAGACGAGGACCACCTCGTGCGGGCGGAGGAGGTCCATTTCGAGGTCGGTCGGCGCCGGCAGGTCGGTCAGGCCCACGTCGATCTCTCCCGCGCGCAAGGCGTCGAAGATGGGGTCCCGGCTCGGGAACGTGACGACGTCGACGGTGATGCCGGGGAGGTGCCGGGCGAACCGGGGCGACAGGGCGCTGATCATCTGGATGGCGAGCGCGGGCGTGGTGCCGAGGCGTACCGGCCGTGCGGCGGCCGCGGGGGTCGCGTCCTTGGGACGCATCGACTCGCCGATCGCCGCGACGCCGGCCAGGACCCGGTGCGCGAGTTGGACGACCGCCTCGCCCTCGGAGGTGAGCCGGGCCCGGCCCTGGGAGCGGAGCAGCAGCGGGACCTTGAGCTCGCGCTCCAGTGCCTGGATCGCGCGGGTGACGGCGGGCTGCGCGGTGAACAGCGCCTCGGCCGCCGCCGAGATCGAGCCGTGCTCCACGATCGCGATGAGGTAGCGCAGCTGCTGGAGGGTCACCCGCGCAACGTAGCGAGCGGAGGCGGAATGCACGATGCCGAACGCGAAATTGATCCCCCCGAATACCACCCCCAACTGCGGGAATCATCCCGCCACTTGTCCCGCGCCCACCGAAGGGCGCCGCCCGCTTCCCGTTGCGGGTCGTCGTTCGGTGCAGTGCGCGTGGCTGCTGGCTCAGTCGCCGATGGGGCCTGGGTATTGCGGGGAGGGGAGGGCGAGGAGGGCCGGGACGTCGCGGGGGGTGGCCAGGGGGCGGCCGACTTCCTTGGCCAGGGCGGCGGCCTCGCGTACGAGTTCGGCGTTGGTGGTCTCCCGCAGGCCCGGACCCGCGTGGTCCTCGAGGCCGACGTGGAGGTGTCCGCCGAGTTCGAGGGCGAGGCGGGCGACGGGGGTGGCGAACAGGTCGCCGCCCATGACGGCGACGGACCACGGCAGGCCGGTGCCGTCGAGCATTTCGAGGTAGGCGCGGAGCGCGGCCGCGGTGGGCGGCAGGCCGAAGGACGGGCCCGCGGTGGTGCGGCCGAGGTAGCCGTACTCGCCGCCGAAGTAGATCTTGACCATGGCCCCCGCCGGCAGGCGTCCCGCGCGGTGCCAGGCGAGGACGACGCGTAGGAACCCCGGTTCGTAGATGGCGAGGCTCGGACCGAGGCGGAGTTCGGCGCACAGGGCCATCTGGTGGCGGATGTCGTCGTAGCTGTTGCGGTAGACGATGCCGCCGGTGGGGATGCCGTCGGCGTCGCAGCCGCCGAGGTTGACCGAGCCGGGGTCGACGATGCCGATGCGCAGCCAGCCGCCCTTGGCGAGGAGTTCGACGTGGGCGTAGGAGCCGGCGACGTCGGGGGCGTAGCCGACGGTGGGGTAGACGAGGGTGTCCGGGCGTTCGGCCATCAGGGGGCGCCAGGCGCGCAGGTAGCGTTCGGCGACTTCCTCGCTGGTGGTGGGTCCGGACAGGTCGATGTGGTTGTGCAGGATCGCCGCGCCGGCGTCGATGGCGGCGACGGCGTCGCGGGCGATGTCGGCTGGGTCGCGCGGTGCGAGCGGGTTGATGCCGTTGAGGGCGGCTTCGATGATCACCGCGTCGGTGCTGTGGGTGGTCGGGACGGACACGAGGGCCTCCTGACGGACCGTCCGGTTTCGGGGCCGGGCGGTGGGTACGTGTGCCGGGCTCCGGGCGCCTGGGGTGGTACGGCTGCCGATCGTGGCGGATCATGCCTCGCGAGTCCAGGATCCGAGGACCATCAGGGTCTTGGTTCCGGTGACGCGGCCGTCGCGCCGCAGGGTGTCGATGACTTCCTGGAGGTGGGCGATGTCGCGGACGCGCACGTGGATGAGCGCGTCGGGGTCGCCGGCGATGGTGTAGACGGCCTGGATCTCCGGGACGCCGGTGGTGGTGCGCATGATCTCCTGGACGGTGGTGCTGCCCGCGTACCGCAGTTCGGTGAACGCCTCGATGCCCCAGCCGAGTTTCGCGTGGTCGATCTGCACCGAGAAGCCGGTGATGACGCCGAGGTCGCGGAGCCGGTCGACGCGGCGTTTGACGGCGGCGACGGAGAGGCCGACCTCGGCGGCCATGTCGGAGAAGGTCCGGCGGCCGTCCTCGCGCAGGAGGCGCAGCAGGCGGTGGTCGGTGTCGTCGGCGTCGGCCATCGGGGACCTCTCGATTCGGGGCTTCGTACGCAAACTATTGACGATAATCCCCGCCACAGCGTCAAGCATTTGCGTCTTTTGGCGCATTTACCTCTAGGTACTTGCGTGACCTCGGGAGCGTTGATGTGCTTTCGGGGCACCACCCGCTCCGCGGTTTCCGTATGTCCGCGTTCGCGTCGCCCGCATTTCCCGCTCCTGCCCTGCGTGTCGGAGGCTCCTGTGCGTATCGATCCGTCCGCCGTGTCGCTCGACGACAAGTACGCCGCCGAGGAGGGACGCGTTCTGCTGTCCGGCGTCCAGGCGCTGGTACGCCTCACGCTGGAGCAGCGCCGCCTCGACGCCGCGCGCGGCCTGGACACGCGGGTGTTCGTGTCCGGCTACCAGGGCTCGCCGCTGGGCACGCTGGACCTGGAGATGGGCCGTGCGGCCCGGTTCCTCGACCCGGCAGGCGTGGTGTTCCAGGCGGGTCTGAACGAGGAGTTGGCGGCCACCGCGGTGGCCGGCAGCCAGTTGGCCGACCAGGTGCCGGGCCGCCGGCACGACGGCGTCGTGGGGTTCTGGTACGGCAAGAACCCGGGCCTGGACCGGGCGGCCGACGCCATCCGGCACGCGACGCTGGCCGGGACCGCGCCGCTGGGCGGGGCGGTGGCGTGGATCGGCGACGACCCGTCGAGCAAGTCGTCGACGGTGCCCAGTTCGTGCGAGCCGATGGCGGAGAGCCTGGCGATGCCGCTGCTGGCTCCCGGATCGGTGGCGGAGGTTCTGGAGTTCGGGCTGCACGCGGTGGCGATGTCGCGGGCGAGCGGGCTGTGGACCGGGCTGAAGATCGTGGCGGATGTCGCGGACGCGTCGGCGACGGTCGACGCGGGCGGGTTCGCGGGCGTCGTGCCGGAGCCGGTGCGGACGCCGCGCGGTGCCGCCGCCGCGCTGGTGGGCCCGGCGTCGCTGGACGCCGAACTCGACATGCTGACCCGGCGCCTGGACCTGGCCCGTGCGTACGCCCGGTCGGTCGGCCTGAACCGCATCATGGCCGGCGCCCCGCACTCCCCCGCGACCGCGACCCCGGGCGCGCGGCTGGGCGTCCTCGCCTCGGGCACCCAGTACGCGGTCGTCGTCCGCGCGCTGCGCGACCTCGGCATCGGCGAGGCGGAGCTTGCGGACCTGGGGCTGCGGCTGATCCGCCTGGGCATGCCGTTCCCCGTGGACGCCGCGGAACTGGCCGAGCTGACGGCCGGGTTGGACGAGGTCCTGGTGGTGGAGGACAAGGTGCCGTTCCTGGAGGGGCACCTGAAGGAGGCACTGTACCGGCGGCCGGACGCGCCGCTGGTGCTCGGTCGCCGCGACGAGGCGGGGCGCCCGCTGCTGACCGCCCGCGGCGCGGTCGGCGCCGAGGACGTGGCGCGGGTCCTGGCCGCCCGGATCGGCGCGGACCGCCTGCCGCACACCGCGGCCGCGGTCCTGTCGTCGGGTGCGCCGAAGCGGCCCGCGCGGATCGCGCTGCCGATGGCGGCGTCGCGTACGCCGTACTTCTGTTCGGGCTGCCCGCACAACACCTCCACCCGGACGTCGGACGACACGCTGGTGGGCGTCGGCATCGGCTGCCACGCGATGATCGCGCTCGACGGGCGCGGGCGCGGCAACCAGATCGGGCTCACCCAGATGGGCGGCGAGGGCGCGCAGTGGATCGGCCTGGCACCGTTCACGGACGACCGGCACTTCGTGCAGAACCTCGGCGACGGGACGTTCCACCACTCGGGTTCGCTGGCGGTGCGGGCGGCGGTCGCGGCCGGGGTGCGGATGACGTACAAGCTGCTCTACAACGACGCGGTGGCCATGACGGGCGGGCAGCGCGCGGAGGGCCGCATGGACGTGCCGACGCTCACGCGGTGGCTCGCGCTGGAGGGCGTGCGGCGGGTCGTGGTGACCACCGACGACCCCGCGGCGTATCGGGGCATCGCCCTGGACCCGGTGGCGCGGGTCCGGCACCGCGACGAACTGGCCGACGTGGAACGCGAACTCGCCGGGGTCGAGGGTGTCACGGTGCTGATCCACGACGACCGCTGCGCCGCCGAGGAGCGGCGGCTGCGCAAGCGCGGGCAGCTGCCGACTCCCGCCGAGCGCGTCGTGGTCAACGAGCGGGTGTGCGAGGGCTGCGGCGACTGCGGGGACCAGTCGACCTGCCTGTCGGTGCATCCGGTGGACACCGTGTTCGGTCGCAAGACGCGCATCCACCAGGCCTCGTGCAACTCGGACTTCTCCTGCCTGAAGGGGGACTGCCCGTCGTTCCTGCTGGTCGAGCCGGGAACGCGTACGCGCCGCGCGGCGCGGCCGGATCTTCCGGTGGACCTGCCGGAGCCGGTGCGCCGGTTCGCGGCGGACGGTGACGGCGTGCTGCTGCGCATGCCCGGGATCGGCGGCACGGGGGTGGTGACGGTGTCGCAGATCCTCCAGATGGCCGCGCACTTGGACGGCCGGTACGCGGCGGGCCTGGAACAGACCGGTCTCGCGCAGAAGGGCGGCCCGGTGGTGAGCGACGTGCGCATCGCGGACGCCCCGATCGAGGGTGCCCTGCGGGCGTCGCGTGGCACGGTCGACGTGCTGGTGGGCTTCGACCTGCTGGGCGCGGCGGCGGACGGCAATCTCACGTCGGTGCGCGCCGGGCACACGGTGGCGGTGGTCAACACGGCGATCGTGCCGACGGCGGCGATGGTCACGAACCAACTCGCGCTGCCGGGCTCGCCGGACGACGCGGTGGCGCGCATCGAGGCGGCCACCGCGGCGCCCGGCGCGGCCCCGCCGGCGGAAGGCGCGGCGGCCGCCCGGTCCAACCTGTACTTCGACGCGCTCGGACTGTCCGAGGCCCTGTTCGGCGACCACATGCCGGCGAACATGCTGCTGCTTGGCGCCGCGTACCAGCACGGCTGCCTGCCGCTCGGCGCGGAGGCGGTGGAGGCCGCGGTACGCCTGAACGGGGCGGCCGTGGAAGCGAACCTGGCCGCGTTCCGCTGGGGCCGCGCGGCGGCGGTCGACCCGGCCGCCGTGCTCGCCGCCGTCGCCGTTCCCGACCGCCCGGTGGTGGCGGTGGACGCGGTGTCGCAGGCACTGGCCGAGCGCGCGGCGGCCGACGCGAACGCGCCCGACCTGAGTTCGCCCCACGCGAGTTCGCCCGACGCGAGTTCGGCCGACGCGAGTTCGGCCGACGGAGGTCCGCCCGTGGGCGGCGGCGGGCTGCGCGACGTGCTGGCCACCCGGATCGCGGATCTGACGGGGTTCCAGAACGAGGCGTACGCGCGCACCTACGCCGACGACGTCCGGCGCGTCACCAAGGCCGCGCGTGCCCGGGTCGGCGCGGCGGACGGCGCGCGGATCGGCGCCGCGTACGCGCGCGGGCTGCACAAGCTCATGGCGTACAAGGACGAGTACGAGGTCGCGCGCCTGCACCTGGACACGGTCGAGAAGGCGCGCCGCGACGAGGAGTTCGGTGCCGACGCGGACGTGTCGGTGCTGCTGCACCCGCCGGTGCTCCGCGCGCTGGGGGTCAAGCGGAAGATTCGGCTGCGGCGTACCGCGGTTCCGGCGTTCCGTGCGTTGCACGCCGCGCGTGGGCTGCGCGGCACCCGGCTCGATGTCTTCGGGTACGCCCGGGTCCGCAAGGTCGAGCGCGCGCTCGTCGGCGAGTACCGCCGGGCGGTGGACGCCGCGGTCGGCTTCCTGGACACGTCGACCGTGGACGCCGTGGTCGCGCTCGCGGAACTGCCGGATGTCGTGCGTGGCTACGAGGACATCAAGTTGGCCCGGGTGGCGGAGTTCCGGTCTCTGACGCGGTCCGCGCTCGAGGAGTTGGCCGCGCCGACACCGCGGGCCGACCGGACGGGCGCGGCGCTCGGTGGCAGCGACGCGGACCGCCCGGAGCGTGCAGAGGTACGTTCCGTCTCGTGACCGCGCCTCCCGTCGGTAGTCCGCCGCAGTTTCCGGAATTGCGTCCAACGAAAACCAGTAGTCGCCCTTCTCCCCGCACGCGATCTCTGCGATAGTCGCGCACGTTTCGGCAGAGCTAGGGAGGCCGGTCCGGATGAGCACGGCACAGCAGACCGACGGCGACGGCACGGCACGCACGACCGGCCCCGCGGCAGGCACCGTACAAGGCGCCATCGAAGGCGCGACAGAAGGCGCCGCACAAAGCACCGGCGAAGGCGCCGCGGAAGGCGCCACCACGGTGCACCGCCGCACATGCCACCTGTGCGAGGCCATGTGCGGCCTTGAGGTCCACGTACGCGACGGCCGTGTGCACAAGATCCGGCCGAACCGCGACGACGTGTGGAGCAAGGGCCACATCTGCCCCAAGGGCACGACGCTCGGCGCCCTCCAGGAGGACCCCGACCGACTCCGCGCGCCCGTGGTCCGCGACGGGGACACCTGGCGCGAGGTCACCTGGGACGAGGCGTTCGCCGAGTGCGAGCGCGTCATGAGGCCGGTGCTGGACGCGTACGGCCCGCAGGTGCTCACCGCTTTCCTCGGCAACCCGCTCGCCCACAACATGGCCCTCGCCCGGTACGCGGGCGTGCTGGTCGGCATGGCCGGCATCCACCACATCTACTCGTCCGGCACCGTCGACCAGTGGCCCAAGAACGTCTCGGCCCTGCTGATGTACGGCGGCATGTGGACCATCCCGGTGCCCGATCTGCGGCGCACCGACGACCTGTTCGTCGTCATGGGCGCCAACCCGCAGGCCTCCCAAGGGTCGCTGCTGGCGTGCCCGGACATCATGGGCGAGATCAAGCGCATCCGGCGCGGCGGCGGCCGCGTCGTCGTGGTCGACCCGCGGCGCACCGGAACCGCGGACGCGGCCGACGAATGGCTGCCCATCGTGCCGGGCACGGACGCCGCGCTGCTGATGGCCGTCGTGCACGTGCTGTTCGCGGACGGCCTGGTCGACCTCGGTCCCGCCGCTGCGCACATCGCGGGCATCGACACGCTTCGCGACCTTGCGCGCGACTGGACGCCCGAGTCCGTCGAGGACGCCACCCGTGTGCCCGCCGACCGCATCCGGCAGCTCGCCCGCGAGCTGGCCGCCGCCCGCTCCGCCGTCGTGTACGGCCGCATCGGCCTGTGCAACCAGGAGTTCGGCACCCTCGCGAGCTGGCTCGTCGATGTCGTCAACATCCTCACCGGGCACTTCGACACGCCCGGCGGCCTGATGTTCCCCAAGCCGATGAACTGGTCGGTGGCGACGCTGACCCAGCACAGCAAGTCGGCCGAGGGCGCGCCGTTCGGGCGCTGGCACTCGCGCGTGCGCGGTGCCCCCGAAGTCCTCGGCCAGGTCCCGGCGTCGTGCCTCGCGGAGGAGATCGACACCGAGGGCGAGGGCCGCATCCGGGCGCTGGTGACCATCGCGGGCAACCCGGCGGTCAGTACGCCGGGCGCGGCGCGGTTGCGCGAGGCGCTGCCGAAGCTCGACGCGATGGTCAGCATCGACAACTGGATCAACGAGACCACCCGGCACGCGAACGTGATCCTGCCCGGCCCCGGGCCGCTGCAGGTGCCGCACTTCGACGACCTGATGTGGAACTTCGCCGTCGGCAGTGCCGGGAAGTGGTCCGAGCCGGTGCTGCCGGCCGACCCCGACCGCCCGGCGGAGTGGGAGATCGTGCTGCGGCTGGCGGCGATACTCGCGGGCCAGAAGGCCGACGAGGTGGACGTCGCGGCGCTCGACGACATGTGGTTCTCCACGCTCGTGCGGATCTGCGGCCTCGACCCCGACGAGGTGCTGCCGCACTATGAGCGCGGCGGGCCGGAGCGCATCGCGGACCTGTCGGTGCGTACGGGCCCGTGGGGCGACCGCTACGGGCGGGTCGAGGGCGGCCTGACCCTCCAGGACTTCAAGGACGCCCCGAACGGCCTGGAACTGGGGCCGATGGAACCGCGCATCGCCGAGGTGCTGGCGGCGGCCGGGTTCGAGAGCGTGCAGCTCGCGCCCGACTACATCACCGCCGACCTCCCCCGGCTGCGCGCCCATGTCGAACGTGCCGCCGACCCGTCGTCGCTGCTGCTGGTCAGCCGGCGCCACCTGCGGTCGAAGAACTCGTGGCTGCACAACGTCCCGGCGCTGGTCGGCGGCACCAATCGGTGCACGCTGCTCATGCACCCGGACGACGCCGCGCGTGCCGGGCTGGCCGACGGCCAGGACGCCGAAGTCGCCTCGCCCGAGGGCACGATCAACGTCGCCGTGCAGGTCACCGACGAGATGATGCCGGGCGTGGTCTCCATGCCGCACGGATGGGGCCACGACGAGCCCGGTACGCGCATGGCCACGGCCCGCGCCCACGCGGGGGTCAACTCCAACGTCCTGGCGCCCGGCGCGTTCGTGGACGCCATCTCCGGCAACGCCGCGGTCAACGGCATCCCCGTCACGGTGGCCCCGCTGCCGGTGCCGGCGGCGGAACCGGTCCCGGCGGGCTGAACTGGAGCTGAACGGGGGCTGAGCGCGGGCTGGTCGCGGGTGGCCGGTGGCTGCGCGGGGGCTGCCGCGGGCAGCACCGGCCGATTCGCGTCACGTGCACGGCTGTCGGGCCGCCCACACCCCCAGTGTGGGCGGCCCGACGCGGTGTGCCGCGCGCACCCGGGACGCCCCGGGCGGCCGTTCGGTTCACCGGCGTTCGGGCGGCACCAGCGGGTCGGCTCCGCGCCACGCGAAGACGGCGACGGATGCGGCCAGGATGGCCGCGCCGAGGAACCATCCGGCAACGACGTCCGAGAGGTAGTGCGCGCCGAGGACCACGCGTGTGATGCCGACGCCGACCACCGACAGGGCCGCCGGCGCGTACACCCAGGGACGCACCCGGCTCGACAGGTACGGGAGCAGGAGCAGTACCACCACTCCGGCGCCGACGGTCGCGGTCATGACGTGTCCGGACGGGAAGGAACCACCAGGTCCGGTCACCGTCATGCCCTGCGGTCGCGGCCGGTCGAACGCGACCTTGCACAGGCCGCTGATCCCGACGGCCGCCACCAGTGCGACCGCCGCCCACAGCACGTGGCGGCGGGCGCCGCGGCGCCACCACAGCCATGCGCAGAGCACCAGCGCGACGCCGCGGAAGGCGAACGGGTCCCACACCCAGTCGCTGAGGATCCGCAGGACGTCCTCGCGGACGGGATCCGCACGCACCCAGCGGTCGGACGTCTTGGCGACGTCCGCGTCCATGCGCTCCAGCGGTGCCCACGCCGACTCGACGAGGACCGCCAGGACCGCGAACACCGCGCAGCCGACGGCCATGAGCGCCGCCACGGTACGGGTCCCCGGCCCGGTACGCCCGGGCGCGGCCCGGGTCCCGGTCCGGGTCCGGGTTCGAGTGCCCCCGCCCGACCGCGTCCCCGCCTCGGCGCGCGTTTCCGCGTGCCGAGCGTTGCGCCGCTCGGC
>NZ_JBEZFP010000050.1:0-55010 GCF_040649515.1 Streptodolium elevatio | reverse complement strand
GCGTCGACGTCCGGGTGCGAGGTGAGGAACTCGCCCGCGCTGTCCGTCCCGAGCCCGTGGACCAGGTTGAACACGCCCTCGGGAACCCCGGTCTCACCTGCCGGGCCGATCCGCGGATCTCGCGGCGTATGCGGACGCAATCGCCGCGGCATCGCCGCGTTCGGATGATCAGGAGTTGTCGGCCTCGTCGTCTTCGTCGGCCTCTTTGTCGGCCTCTTTGTCGGCGCCGTCGGCTGCGGCGGGCGGCTGAGGTCGTACGGCGTAGTCGCCCAGCGCGCGGGTGAGCTGCGCGAATGCCGCCTCGGCCGCCGGGGCGACCGCCGCGGCGATGGACTCCTCGGATTCGCCCGCCACGCTGCGCCGCTGAAGTTCCTGGAAGAGCGCGCGGTGGACGCCGCCGATCTGCGCGGCCGCGAGGTACGGCGTGAGCTCGTCCGCTCCGCTCGGGCCCGCTTCCCCCGTTCGGCCCGCACCCGGACGGCCGCCCCCCGCCTCCCGCGCCTCGGCCGCCAGCAACTCCGCCAACGCCTCTTCCCTCTTCTCGTGCAGCTCGCGCAGCCGCGCGACCAGCACCGTGCTCTCCGCCACCATGCGCGCGAAGGGCCGGCCGCTGAACCCGAGGACGGGGTTGCGCGTCGCCAGTGCCTCGCGGAAGGCGTCGTGCAGGGCGGCGACGGCCGACTGCCCCGGCGAGCGCGCCGCGACGGTCCCGGCCAGACTCGCGACGAACGCGTCCGCGTGGTCGAGCGCGAGGTCCTCCTTGCGCGGGAAGTAGTTCGTCACCGTCATCTTGGCCACGCGCGCGGCGCTCGCGATGTCCGCGATCGTCGTCGCGTCGAAACCGCGCTCGATGAACAGGCGCGTCGCGTGGTCGGAGATCGCCTGGCGCGTCTCCAGCTTCTTCTGCGCGCGCAGGCCGACCGGCTCTGTCGAGGTCATGGGCGGCATCCTCTCATAGGTCCAACACTTTTTTGTGATGGACCTATTTTTATGCTTGACAGGTTGCCTTGCCCAGCCTAATTTTATGTTCGTCCTACTGAATGATCCGCCGGGCCGAGGAGCCGCATGACCTTCCGTACCGCAGTACCGCCGGTCGCCGCCGCGAGCACCGACTCCGTGGCCGACTACCTCAAGCGCATCGGCCGCACGCCGTTGCTCGACGCCGAGCGGGAGGTCGCGCTGGCGCGGCAGATCGAGGCGGGGCTGTACGCACAGGACCGCCTGGACACGGACCACACCCTCGCCGACGCCGCCCGCGCCGACCTCGAATGGCTTGCGGCAGCCGGGCGCATGGCCAAGCAGCACATGATCGAGGCCAACCTGCGCCTCGTCGTCTCCGTCGCAAAGCGCTACGCCGCCACGGGTGTTCCGCTGCCCGACCTGATCCAGGAGGGCAACTGCGGGCTGATCCGGGCGGTCGAGAAGTTCGACCACGAGCGCGGGTTCAAGTTCTCGACGTACGCGATGTGGTGGATCAAGCAGGCGGTGCAGCGCGCCGTGGACGAGACGTCGCGCACGATCCGGGTGCCGTCGCACATGGCCGAGCTGATCGCCAAGGTCGACCGTACGAGCCGCCGCCTCGAACGCGACCTCGGTCGACCGGCCACGGCGGCCGAGATCGGCGCCGAACTCGACCTGACCGCCGAGAAGGTGACGCAGGTTCAGGGGTACGACCGGCGCCCCGTCTCGCTGCACATGCCCATCGGTTCCGAAGGCGAGGGCGAACTCGGCGACGTCATCGAGGACACCGCCTCCGCCCCCGTCGAGGACCAGGTCGCCATGGCCGGCCTGCGCGCCGAACTCGACCGCGTGCTGGCCGACCTGACGCAACGTGAGGCCGAGGTCGTCACGCTGCGGTTCGGCCTGGCCGGTGACGGCGAGCCGAAGACGTTCGAGGAGATAGGCCGCCGCTTCGGCGTGACCCGGGAGCGGATCCGCCAGATAGAGGTCAAGGCCATGGCCAAGCTCCGTATGAAGTCGCGGGCGTCCCTGCTCCGCGACTACCTCGCCTGAAAGGACCGGACTTTGACACATCCCGCAGGGGATCCGATCACCCGCGTCACCCCCGTCACCGTCACCCCCGCCACCTCCGCCACCCCCGTCATCCCCGTCATCCCTGTCATCCCTGTCGCCCCCGCAGTCACGCCTCTCCAAGAGTCGCCCGTGCAGTTCCCCGTCGCCGGTCTTGCCATTCCCGCGCCCGCGTTCCCCGCACCTGTCGTGCGTATCGCGGCGGCTCTGCCCGATGGCGACGCGACGGCTCCACGCTCGTGGAGCACACCCGCTTCCCCCGCGCACCGCAGGTCCGGCCGAGACTCGAAGCCGGGGCGACACCAGGCGCGCGCCGCCGCCGAAACCCGACGCGCGGCGGTCCGCCTTGCACACCGGACCCGGGCCCGGTAAGTGCGTATTGTTCTGGCAGCGTCCCGGGCCTGTGGACGACAACGAGTGACGGCGTTACGTGATGCCCGATGCGTGACGGCGACGAGTGGAACGACGGGAGCGCGGCGTGCGGCAGGAACACCTTGACGGCTACCTGGCCCTGTTGGGCGTGGCGCGTCCCGAGGGTGCGCCGGACGCCGCGCTGCTCGCCGAACTCCAACGGCGCCACCTGATCGCCGTCCCCTTCGAGAACCTCGACATCCACCTCGGCCGACCCATCCGCCTCGTCGAGGACGAGTTGGTGGCCAAGGTCGTCGACCGCCGTCGCGGCGGGTTCTGCTACGAACTCAACGGCGCCTTCGGCGCCCTGCTGCGGGCACTCGGCTACGACGTGTCCCTGCTCGCGGCCCGTGTGTTCGTGGACGGCGGGGCGTCGGTCGGGATCCCGTACGACCACATGACGTTGCTCGTCCGCCTCGACGAACCGTGGCTGGCCGACGTCGGCTTCGGCCGCTTCGCGCGCGAGCCGCTGCGGTTCGACGTACGGGACGAACAGCCGGACGCGGAAGGCGTGTTCCGGATCGTCGACGGCCCGGACGGTGACGTCGATGTACACGGCGACGGCGGTCCGGAGTTCCGTATGGAGATCCGGCCGCGCGAGCTGGTCGACTTCACGGCCGGAGCCTGGTGGCACCAGACCTCCCCGCTGTCCCACTTCACGCGCGGCCCGGTCTGCACCCGCCTGACACCGGAGGGCGGCCGCATCACCCTCGCCGGCCGTACGTTCATCCGCACCGGCCCGGACGGCCGACACCAGGAGGAACTGCCGGACGACGCCGCGATCCTGGCCGCGTACCGGGAGCACTTCGGCATCGTGCTGGACCGCGTCCCCGACAACACGCCGCCCGTCGCCACCTAGAGACGCATCGACGCATCGAGACGCATAGAGACGCATCGAGACACGTACAGAAGGGGTCCCGCACCCGGGATTCAGTACGTCATCGTGCTCGGCAGCGCGGTTGCCGGGCCGGTGGGCCTGGGGCGGAGCGGCGGCAGGACTCCGAGGTCTTCGACATCGCTCGCGGGCGGCGGTGTGAGGTCCACGGGCTTGCCCCAGTCGGAGTAGGTGACGGTGGTCTTCGCCACCATCGGCTTGGCCAGCTTGATCGGGGCCACGGTCACCGCCTTCACCGGCAGGTTGTCCGGCCCGATCCACAGGTCGACGGCCGTGCGGTCCAGTCCCAGTGCCTCGTACAGCTGTCGTGTCTGTTCACGGGCCTCGTCGGTCTGATCGGTGTTCTGCACCAAGCGCACCAACGAGATCGTGCCGGCGTAGTGGGTGGTCTGCACGCCGTTGACGACCTCCTGCCCCGCTATGCGTATCTCCCCGGAGTCGATCAGTTTGTCCAAGTGCGTCAGCGGCCCGTTGTTCTGCCCGGCATCGGCCGCGGTGTTTTGCGGGGCGGGTACCAGCGGCTCTTCGAGGGTGCTCTTGGACCACGGCTTCGCGTCCTTGAACAGCGGCGAACTCAGGTCGTTTTTCGAGTAGATGGCATCCTTGAGGATCAGGCTCTCGGACGTCGACTCGCGTCGCAGTTCCTCGGGCGCCCCGATCGCGGTGTAGGCGGCCGGGTAGGTGGTCGTCAGCGTGCGCTGGGCCAAGTCGGAGGTGCGTACCTGGCTCTCGGTGACCGAGGCGAGTTCGCCGTTGTACTCCAGCACGGTCTTGCTCTTGTATGTCTGCTGGTGGGCGGCCTGGTCACGTGCAGTGGCGACCTTGCCCGCGAGCGCCGAGACGTTCGCTCCACCGCCTGCCGCTCCGGCGGTACCGGCTGCCGCGGATGCCGTCTCGGAGGCGGACGGCACGGCGGAACTCCCCGTGCTCGCGGAACTCGCGGAACTCGTCGGACTCGCCGAACCCGCCGTGTCGCCCTTCGCGTCCGACGACCCGCCCCCTGAGCCGCAGGCGGACACGGACACGCCGAGGACGACGGCGTACAGAGCCGTGGTGAAGAAGTGCTTCCTGCGCATGATCCGCCTCCCGAGGTGATCGATGGGCAGCGTAAGCATGCGCCTTTCGCACCGTCCGAGGTGCCGCGTGACCTGACCTTTTGGCGCCACATGGCTACCGCGAAGTGGACAGTCCTGAATCCTCCGAGGTGTCGCGGGCGCGACGCCGAGTGCCCGTCGGGACGGTGGCGCTTGCGGCTCGTGCGTCGCGAACAGTGGGAGGATGCCCGGGACTCCGTTTCCGTGGGACGGCGGTTCGCGACGCGTCCGCTGCCCGGTGCGGGTGGATCGGTCCGTGTGGGACGGGCATGAGGAGGTGCGCGTGCGAGCCTGCATATCGGCGTGCCGTGCCGCCGCCGCGGTGTTGCCGTACGCGCCCAACGCGCCGTACGCCGCCGCTTCCTGACATGTGCCCCGCCGGGCCCCGGCACCCGTAGCCGCTGCGTTTGCCGTCGCACCGCCCGGGCACAGCGCTGTGCGCGCGTCCGACTTCGGTGGCCACCCGGCCAGGCGCCGGTGAAGTGCCGCCGCAACCCGAGGAGTTTGTATGTCCGAGACCGGCATGCGGCGCCGTGCCGTGGCGCCGCGGACCGTGTTGGTGTGGACCGCCGTGTCGGTGGTGGGGGCCATCGCCTGGGGCGTGCTGGCCCTGGCCCGGGGGGAGGAGGTGTCGGCGGTCTGGCTGATCGTCGCGGCGCTGGCGTCGTACGCGATCGCCTACCGGTTCTACTCGCGCTTCATCGCCCGGCGCGTCCTCGAACCGGACGACACGCGCGCGACGCCGGCCGAACGCCTGGACGACGGAGTCGACTTCCAGCCCACCGACCGACGCGTACTGCTGGGGCACCACTTCGCCGCCATCGCCGGGGCCGGACCGCTGGTGGGACCCGTGCTGGCGGCGCAGATGGGGTACCTGCCCGGGACGATCTGGATCGTCGTGGGGGTGGTCTTCGCCGGGGCGGTGCAGGACATGGTGGTCCTGTTCCTGTCGATGCGCCGGGACGGCAAGAGCCTCGGGCAGATGGCACGCGACGAGATCGGGCGTGTCGGCGGAGCGGCGGCACTGCTCGCGGTGTTCGCCATCATGGTCATCCTGCTCGCGGTGCTGGCCCTCGTGGTGGTCAACGCGCTGGCCGACTCCCCGTGGGGCACCTTCTCGGTGGCGATGACCATCCCGATCGCCCTGTTCATGGGCGTCTACCTGCGGTTCCTGCGACCGGGTCAGGTCGTCGAGACCACTGTCATCGGCGTCGCGCTGCTGCTGCTCGCGATCGTGGCCGGCGGATGGGTGGAAAACTCCGGGCTCGCGGACGCGTTCACCTGGAGCCCGAAGACCCTGGTGTTCTGCCTCGTCGCCTACGGGTTCGTGGCCTCCGTGCTGCCGGTGTGGCTGCTGCTCGCGCCACGCGACTATCTGTCCACCTTCATGAAGGTGGGCACCATCGTGCTGCTCGCGGTGGGGGTGCTGGCCTCCGCGCCGACGCTGCAGGCGGACGCGGTAAGCAAGTTCGCGGGCTCGGGCGAAGGGCCGGTGTTCGCGGGCGCGTTGTTCCCGTTCCTGTTCATCACCATCGCGTGCGGCGCGCTGTCCGGGTTCCACGCCCTGGTCGCGTCCGGCACCACGCCGAAGCTGATCGAGAAGGAGTCGCAGGTCCGGGCCATCGGCTACGGCGCCATGCTGATGGAGTCGTTCGTGGCGGTGATGGCGCTGGTCGCCGCCTGCGTCATCGACCCGGGTCTCTACTACGCGATGAACGCGCCCGCGGGCGTGCTGGGTTCGACGGCGGAGAGTGCCTCGCAGGCGGTTGCGAACCTCGGCTTCACCATCACGCCCGAGCAACTGCGGTCCGCAGCGCAGGCGGTGGAGGAGTCGAGCCTGATCGCGCGTACCGGTGGGGCGCCCACGCTCGCGGTCGGGATGTCGGACATCTTCTCCGAGGTCTTCGGCGGCGACAGCCTGCGCGCGTTCTGGTACCACTTCGCGATCATGTTCGAGGCGCTGTTCATCCTCACCACGGTCGACGCCGGCACGCGCGTGGGCCGCTTCATGCTGCAGGACATGCTCGGCAACATCTGGAAGCCGATGGGCCGGGTCAACTGGAAGCCCGGTATCTGGATCGCCAGCGGGCTCGTCGTGCTGGGCTGGGGCTACTTCCTCTATGCCGGCGCGACCGACCCGCTCGGCGGAATCAACCAGCTGTTCCCGCTGTTCGGCATCGCCAATCAGCTCCTCGCCGCCATCGCGCTCACCGTGGCCACCACCATCCTGATCAAGCGCGGCAAGCTGCGCTGGGCGTGGGTCACCGGGTGCCGCTGGTCTGGGACGTCGCGGTCACCTACACCGCGGGGTGGCAGAAGATCTTCTCCGACGACCCGCGCGTGGGGTTCTTCGCCCAACGCGAGCGCTATGCCGACGCCATCGGCGACGGCAAGGTGCTCGGCCCGGCCAAGAACATGGACGAGATGCACACGGTCGTGCTCAACAGCACGGTCGACGGCGTGCTGATCGCCGTGTTCCTCGTCCTGGTCGCGGTCGTGATCGTCAATGCGGCGGTGATCTGCGTCCGGGCGATCCGCGCGGGCTCGCTGCCCACGACGGAGACCCCGTACGTCGAATCGCAGCTCCACGTGTCGCTGCCCGGCGCCCGAAAGCCCGCGACCGTCGCCGCGTCCGAGACGGACCGGGCGTGACGGCCCCCGGGCCCGACCGCGAAGCCGCGGGCGGCGGCCTGCATCCGCGCCGCCTGCTGGCCGCCGTGCGCTGGTACCTGCGCGAGGTCTCCGGCGACGCCGCCTACGAGCGGCACTGCGAACGACACCGCCGCGAGAATCCCGACCGGCCCTCGCCCACGCGCCGCGAGTACGAGGCGTGGCGCCGGCGGAGGCGAGAGGAGACCCCCATCTGCCGCTGCTGCTAAGGCGCGTCGTCCGGAGGGTCCGGCAGAGACACCGGGGCCGGAGGTTCGGCCGACACCTTGGGATCCAGGGGAGGCGGCAAAGCCTCCCCGGGATCCCTGACTTCGTTCGCGGGCGGCGGCGTGAGGTCCACGGGTTCGCCCCAGCCGGAGTAGTACGACGTGGTGCTGACCACCACCGGCTGGGCCGCCCTGACCGACTTGGCCGGGCCGGGCGTCCGCAGCAGGTTGACGGAGACCTGTTTGACGGGCAGATCGTCCGGCCCGATCCACACGTCGATCGCCACCGGATCCTCACCCAGCACCATCCAGGAGCGAAGGACCTCTTCACGCGCCTCGTCGGTCATCGCCGGGTTCTTCTCCAGCATGACCTGCATGGAGAGGGTTCCGGCGTAGTGGACGGTCTGTACGCCGTCGACGACTTCCCGTCCCACGACGCCGACTTCTCCCGAATCGATCAGCGGACGCAGGCCCGCCATAGGCCCGTCGTCCCAGGGTGTACCGGCGGCCGCGGTGCCCTGCGGGGGAGAGGGCAGCGGCGACTCGACCGTGCACCTCCACCACGGCCTCTCGCCGTTGAACAACACCGATGCCGGATCCGCCCTGCTGTACACGGTGTTCCCCAGGATCAGGGTCTCGGTCGTTTCCTCCGGTGTCTCATGGTCTCCACCCAGCGCGGCGTAGGCACCCCGACAGGTCGTCGTCCGCACGCGCTGGGCCATGTCCCGGGTACGCACCTGGCTCTCCGCGACGAAGGCGACATTGCCGTCATACTCCGTCACGGTCTTCATCCGGTAGGTCCGGTACGCCCGGTCCGTGTCGGCACCGGCGGGTGCTTCTGCGTGCTCCTCGCTCAAGGTCCGCCTCCAAGGTGGGTCGAATATGCAGCGTAGGCCGGTTCGGGGTGTCCGCTCGGTGGCGGCCCCAGGGCGAAGGACCCGCGGCCTGGCGACTGACGTCCTAGAGTCGTGGACATGACTCGGATCCAGCTGATGCGAGCGGAACACGGCCCGGCGGTAAGGGCATTCGAGCTGGCGAACCGGGCGTACTTCGCCGCCTCGGTCCCGGATCGCGGCGACGCGTACTTCAACGAGTTCGACGTACGCCTCGGCGTCCAGCTCGCCGAACAGGACGCCGGCACGCACTACTTCCATGTGCTCGTCGCCGCGGACGGCCAGGTCGTCGGTCGCGTTGAACTCGTCGATGTGGCCGACGGGACAGCGGAGTTGCGCTACCGCGTGGCCGAGCGCGCGACCGGACGCGGGGTGGCCACGGCCGCGGTCCGCACGGTCTGCGTGCGGGCCGGCGCCGCTTACGGCCTCTTGTCGCTGCGTGCCGTCACCACACTCGACAACCCCGCGTCGCTGGCCGTGCTCGCCCGCGCCGGGTTCGAGGCGGTCGGCGAGGAGGAGGTCGACGGCCGTCCCAGCCTGCGGTTCGTCCGCGAACTGCGGGACGTACGAGAGCTTCGCGACCTGCGTGACCCTCCGGCCGTACCGAGGGCGAACCCGTGAAAAGGGGGAACTCCACCGCGCGGACCCCCTCGTCTGGGTCCGCGCGGTGGAGCGTCCGCGGGCGTGGTGCGTCGTGCTGTGCTGTGTTCTGCTCCCGAACGCTGTGGGGCCGACTGCCAGCCGATGAACACGTAGTCGGCCTTGTACGGGTGGACGGTCGGCTGGGTGGCCGGGTCGCAGGTGGCTGGCTGGGGCAACGCCGCCCTGGGTGTTGAGCCGCAGGATTCACCGGGGTGTTCCGGCGGCCTCGTTCACGAAGGTGTGGGCGATGTCGCCCTCGCAGGCGGCGGGCGGCAGGCGCCAGGCGTCAGAGAGGACAGGCGGAGTCCGACAGGGAGAGTGGCGGGCCTACCGGAGCAGCAGGCTCGAATCGCCGAACTCGTGCCACAGGTAGCGCTTCTCGAGCGCGGCCTCGTACGCGCGGCCGACGACGTCGGGGCCCGCGACGGCCTCCAGGAGCAGCAGGTGGGAGGCGTCGGGGGCGTGCAGGCCGCTGATCAGGCCGTCGACCGCGTACGCCGGCCGGTCCGGACCCAGCACGAGTTCCGTCCACCCCTCGCTCGGCAGCACGGTGCCGTCCGGAAGTGCCGCACTCTCCAGCGCACGGGTCGCCGTCGTACCGACCGCTATCACCCTTCCGCCGTTGCGCTTGGTCAACTCGACGAGTCGCGCGGTCTGCTCGGGGACGCGGTACCGCTCGGGCAGCGGCGGTTCGCCCGCCTCCAGCGACGAGATGCCGGTGTGCAGGGTGACCGGCGCCACCACGACACCGCGCGCGATCAGGTCCAGCACCAGGTCGTTGGTGAACGGCCGGGCCGCGCTGGGCATTTCGGCGCTGCCCGGTTCGCGGGCGAAGACAGTCTGGTAGTGCGAAAGGGGCCAGCGCCCGCGCAGGTAGCCGTAGGTGATGGGGCGTCCGTGCTCGTTGAGGTACGCCGGGACGGCCGCGCCGACCCGTACCTTCCAAAGGCGGCTGCCGCCGGTCAGGCTCGGATCCGGGTACGCCTCCTCGACCGTCATCTCCACCCCCGCGGGCAGCGCGACGACTTCGCCCGCCCGGCCGTCGGGGACCGGTCCGCCGCCGTTCTCCGGCGGGCGCATCTCCGCGAGCCAGCGCCCGTCGTCCAGTTCGGTGGAGAAGTGCACGATCACACCGCGTCCGTCGGAGCGTTGCGCGTCGACCGCGGCCGGAAGGGTGGCGGATGTGTTGACGACCAGGAGGTCGCCGGCGCGCAGGTGGCCGCCGAGGTCGCGAAAGCGCGCGTGCCGCACCTCGCCTCCGCCGGCTCCGGGTGCGGGACCAGTGCCGTCGGTGCGGCCGGCCCGGCCGTCGGTGATCAGCAGGCGCACCTCGTCGCGGGACAGTCCGCGCGCCTCGGGCGGCTCGGAGGCGTGGAGTTCGTCGGGAAGGGTGAACCGGGTGCGGGCGGTGGCCAAATCGATCACGCTCATTGCGACAGCTCCTCGACGGACGTCGGGACGGGAACGGCAGGGGAGTCGGAAGTCGAGTCGGCGGACACGCGGAGGTCGGACTTGGTGATGTCGGACTCCGTGATGCCCGGCTCGGTGATGCCGGACTCGGTGAAGTCGGACGCGCGGTGGCGGCCGCTTTCCGGGCGCCGGTCGAGCAGGCCGAGCAGCGCCGGCACGACCGTGCCCGGCTCCGGACGGTCCGAGATGTCCTCGCCCGGGAACGCGTCCTGGTGCATCACCGTGCGCATGTCGCCGGGGTCGACGGCGTAGAACCGGATGCCGGGGTTCTCGGCGGCCAGTGTCCCGGTGATGTGGTCGAGCGCGGCCTTGGAGGCGCCGTACCCGCCCCACCCCGGGTACGCCTCGACCGACGCGTCCGACGTGATGTTGACGACGGTGCCCTTCGCGGCGTCGAGCTGCGGCAGGAGGGCCTGGACGAGTGCGAGCGGGGCGACCGTGTTGATGCGGAAGACGGCCTCCAGGTCGGCCGCCGGGTACTCGGCGATCGGGGGGAGGGGGCTGACGCCGAGTGTCCCGGCGTTGTTGACCAGCAGGTCCAGGCCGCCGAGGCCGGCGACGGTACGGGCGAGCTCGCGGCGGTGCCCCGGGTCGGAGACGTCGCCGGTGACGGTCACGACCGAGGTCTCGGTCCGCAGGTCGGCGGCGGCCCAGGCGAGCTCGTCGCCGCCGCGCGCCGTGACGACGAGGGTCCAGCCGCGCTCGGCGAGTCCGTGCGCGAGCGAGAGGCCGAGTCCGCGGGAGGCGCCGGTGATGAGGGCGACGGGCATGAGGATCATCCCCATTTCCTGTGATGGTTCGTCAGTGGCCTTTTCCGTCACCCATGCTGCAAGTTAAAGTTGACTTCAGGTCAAGCTTTCCCCGGAAAGAGGTTCGCGGCCATGAAGGACACCGACCAGCTGACCGTGGCCGAGGTCGCCAAACGCAGCGGCTTCGCGGCCTCCGCGCTGCGGTTCTACGAGCGCGAGGGGCTGCTCACCGCCCACCGCACCGGCGGCGGCCAGCGCCGCTACGAGCGCCACGTCCTGCGCCGGCTCGCCTTCATCCGCGCCGCCCGCCACGTGGGCCTGTCGCTCGACGAGATCCGCGACGCGCTCGCGACCCTCCCCGAGTCCCGCACCCCCACCAAGGCCGACTGGGCCCGCATCTCGCGCGGCTGGCGCTCCCGGCTCGACGCCGAGATCACCGCCCTCACCACCCTGCGCGACGGCCTCGAGTCCTGCATCGGCTGCGGGTGCCTCTCCCTCCAGCGGTGCGCCATCTCCAACCCCGACGACACCGCCGCCCGCTTCGGCTCCGGAGCGCTCTACCTCCCCCAGCCCCTCCGCGAAGACCACTGACCGGCACCGACCGAGTCCGCGGATTCCGGCTGGTGCGGCACCGCCCGCCTCGCCGTGCGCAACGCGCCCAGCGCGAAGACTGCGAGCGCGACCCACAGGAGACCGAATCCGAGCCACCGCGAAGGCGTCACCGATTCACCGAGTACCCAGACCCCGATGGCGAACTGGATCACCGGATTCAGGTACATGACCAGGCCGAACGTCGACAGAGGCACGCGGTTGACCGCCGCGGCGAAGAAGAGGAGCGGCAGCGTACTCACAACCCCGGCAAGCGGCACCAGTGGGGCGACGCCCCATGTGCCGGGAAAGACAAGCCGATCCGTGGCGCCGAGCCACAGCAGGCAGCCGACCGCAAACGGGGTCAGGAAGACCGTCTCGACCGCCATGCCCTCGACGGCGGGCACCGCGAGCCGCTTCTTGACCAACCCGTACAGCGCCACCGTGCCGGCGATCAGCAGTGCGACCCAGGGGACACCCCCGTACCCCCATCCCAGCACCAGTACGCCGGCCGCCGACACCGCGACCGCGAACCACTGGTAAGCGCGTAGCCGTTCACGCAGGATCGCCACCCCCAACGCGGCGGTGACGAACGGTCCGACGAACAGGGACAACGACGTCTCCACGACACGGCCGGTCACCACGCCGTAGATGTAGAGCCCCCAAGCACACCCCATGAGCGAGCCGGTGCCGGCCAACGTCCACCCGGCGCGCCGGTCCCGGGCAAGTACTCTGACACCCCGCCGAGTTCGAGGCCGCAGGGCTACCACCACCATGGCCACGGCCCACGACCACAAGACCCGATGCGCCAGCATTTCCGCTGTCGTCATGCCGTCCAACAACGGCCAGAACAGCGGCTGCACACCCCAGATCAACTGCGCCGCGACCGCAAACTCCAGCCCGGTCCGCAGCTCGCGACCCCCGTCGTACCGCTGCACGCAGCCTCCTGAACCGGCCTCGCCAAGCGTCCCAGCACCCAGCCCCCCGAACGCCGGCCCCAATCCTCCCGACCCCACCCACGTGCCGCTATCCAGCCGCCGCAGGCCTGCGGAGGGTTCGCATGGCGCCCCCACGAGCCTTTTCGACACCGTTAGTTGGTGACTTCGGGTGGCAAATGCCGCAGAGCACCGGTTAGTTGACATGGAATATCGACATATCCCTCTAGGCACCTTGATTCCGCTGATCAAGCTGCGCTTGGATCTGCCGAACCTACGGTGGGCTTCCTTGGGGGGATTCCGCATGTCGGCTGGACCGCGCACGCCCGCACGCCGTTTCGCAGCAGTGTCAGTGGTGTTGGCATTGGTGGCCGGGCTCTCGCTTGGGGGAGTCTCGGCGGCCGCCGCGACGGGTGCACCCGACGTGGAGCGCCCCGACAAGCCACGTCCCACCCAGCAAACCGGATCGGCCGCCGGCCGTCCCCATGAAGTGGGCACCGAACAAACGCGGTTCGACGAATCCGCGGCGGGCGGACCCGGCGCCCCCGCGTCGAACGAGCTTCCTCCTGAGGAATCGTTGCTGCCGGTCCCGGTCGAGTCCAAGGGCCATTCCCCGGAGCCCACGCAATCGGCCCCGGTCGTCCAGTCCGTGCCTCCCCACCAACAGGGGCCGACGGTCGGCATGACCCCGTCGTCCGCGCCGCCGCAGACACCCAAGACCTCCGCGTCCTCGTCGTACGACCCCGCCACCAGCACCGAGGTGGTTGCGGAACGCGGGGAACGCACACAGGTTTTCGACAACGCCGATGGGTCACGCACCTTGCGCGTGTCCGAGGAACCGGTCAACTTTCGTACGCAGGACGGCCGCTGGGAGCCGATCGACACGACACTCGTGACCGCTCCCGGACCCCCGGCACGCGCCGGCGTCGCCTCGGGCGACCAAGCCCGCGTCCAGGGTGGCTGGCAGACGAAGGCCGGCGCCTATCCGGTCGCGATCGCCGGCACGGCGAACTCGCCTACCCTGGCGACGATACAGGTCGGGAACGGGCAGTCCGCCGGATTCGGCCTCGACGGAGCCACTCCCGCGACCGGCCGCGCGGACCGGGACACCGTGACCTTCTCCGGTGTGCGCGACAAGGCCGACCTGACCCTCCATGCGGACGAAGGAAGCCTCAAGGAAACGATCCACCTCCAGTCCCGCCAATCGCCCGACACGTGGACGTTCCCGCTCGCGCTGGAAGGGCTGGTGCCGAGCCTCGACGAGGCGGGCAACGTCGCTCTCAAGGACGCCGCCGGCGAGGTCCGGGCCGTCATTCCGGCAGGCTGGATGATGGACTCCGCCGTCAACCCCGCGACCGGGGACGGCGTCACCTCGGGCGGTGTCTCGTACGCCCTGATCGAGCGCGCACCGGGGGCGTGGGCCCTCAAGGTCATGCTCGACCGCGCGTGGCTGGACGACCCCCGGCGCGTGTACCCCGTCAAGGTCGACCCGACGCTGCAGGTCACGCCGACGGCCAATTCCGTGAGCATCGTCCAGGGCCGCAACTACTTCCAGACGGACGTCTACCGCCTCGGCTACAACTGCGACGGCGGGGTCTGCAACAACGCAGCGATCCTGCTCAACACGGCCTCGGTGTCCTCGGCGCTGCAGAACCACCAGATCACCGGGGCGCGCCTGAACCTGTGGAACGTGCACACGTACGACTGCCAGGCGCCGCGCGCCGTCACGGTGCACGCGAACACCGCCCCGTGGAACCCGAGCACGGTGCGCTACCCGGGGCCCGCCTACGGAGGCGCCCTCGGCTCCGCGACCTTCGGCCGCGGCAATGAGAGTGACGGCTGCGGCGACGGCTGGGGCGTCGTCAACCTCGGTACCGCCGGGGCGAACGTGATTCAGGGCTGGGTCACCGGACAGCCAAACCACGGGCTCACCGTGCGCACCGCCCTCAATGACCCCAGGACCTGGAAGAAGTTCGACACCGCGCCGAACAACGGCGTGAAGCTCGACATCGACTACACCCCGTACCGCGCCGCCTACCGCTTCGACGCCCTGGTCACGCCCGTCACCGCCAGTCAGGACGGGGTCGCCCGGATCACCGTCACCAACACCGGAGCGGCCACGTGGTACACCAACGTCCACAGCCTGCACTACACGCTGTTCAACTCGGCGGGCCAGACGGTACCCAACGTGGCGTGGACCGGACTGCCGTACAACGTGGGTCCGGGCGGCTCGGCGACGCTCGATGCCCGCATAGCCAAGCTGACGCCGGGCAACTACACGCTGTGCTGGGACATGGACGCCAACAACGGGCCGAAGTTCTCCCAACTCGGCGTCCCCTGGCTGTGCATGAACCTGGCGACGGCCAACCAGTGGCCGGTCCTGACGTCGATGCAGCCTGGCAACGGTCACGAGTCCGCCACCACGACACCGACGCTCACCGTCGCGGGCTACGACCCGGACAACTACCCCTGGACCTACCAGGACTACCTGTTCGAGGTCTGCGAGGTCGTCGCCACCGACTACCAGGTCAACTGCCGTAGCTCCGGACCGGCGTGGCAGACGTCGCCGTCCTTCACGGTCCCCGCGGGTTGGGGGCTGACCAAGGGCAAGACGTACGCGTGGTACGGCTACATCGGTGACGGGGCGAACAGCAACGCCCGGCCGAACCCGGCCGTTTTCACCATCCCCAACCGCGACCCGGTGATCGACGCGGCGTGGCCGCCCAACGGGTACACCTTCCCCACGCTCACGCCGATGCTGCACGTCTCCGGCCGGGACACCGACGGCTGGCCGAACCTGGGTGTCGATCACCGCTTCGAGGTCTGCGAGTCCGAAGGGGGCGACCACCGCAAGAACTGCCAGGCGTCCGACTGGATGGACGCCAACACGTGGACCGTCCCCGAGAGTTGGGGGCTGAAGTGGGCGAAGTCGTATGCCTGGTACGCCTCGGTAGGTGACAAGGGCGGCGGCGCCGCGTCCATCGCGCGGCCCGTGTTCTTCACCACCCAGGTGCCGCAGCCGGCGGTGACGTCGCATCTCGCCTCGGGCACGGACGGCAAGGAGTTCAACGTCCAGGTCGGCAACTACACGACCTCGGCGGCGGACGCGTCGGTGGGTGCGGTCGGACCGGAGCTGACCGTGCGCCGCACCTACAACTCGATGGACCCGCGCCCCGACAGCGCCTTCGGCGAAGGCTGGTCGTCCCGGTGGGACATGCGGGCCGTTCCCGACAGCGACGGGTCGGGCAACGTCGTGGTGGTGCTGGCGGACGGACGCCAGGTGCGCTTCGGACGCAACTTCGACGGCACCTACGCCTCGCCTTCGGGCGGGTTCGCGACGTTCACCAGCGCCCAGGGCGGAGGGTGGGTGCTGGCCGACAAGTCCGGCACCCGGCATGTCTTCGACGCGGCGGGGCGCCTGACCGGCATCTCGGATGCGAGCGGGCGGGCCCAGACGCTGACGTACGACACCACGGGCCGCCTCGCCCGGGCAACCGACGCCATGTCGGGCCGGTACCTCGACTTCACCTGGTCCGGGGGCCATGTGGTCGCCGTGACGACGAACCCGGTCGACGGTGCGTCGTCCGGGCTGGTATGGACGTACTCCTACGAGGGGGATCGGCTCGCCGCGGTGTGCCCGCCGCCGGACGGCGTCGGTCCGCAGACCGCCTGCAGCCGGTACGAGTATCAGAGTTCCTCTCAGTACCGCAGCGTCGTCCTGGACACCAACCCGCGCTCGTACTGGCGGCTCGGCGACGCCGCTGGGGCTGTCGCCGCGAGCCAGTCGGTCGTACAGGGCGGCAGGGACAACGGAACACACCGCAACGTCACGGCGGCTGTCCAAGGTGCTTTGGGGGGCACGCCGGACGGGGCCGCGCACTTCAACGGCACCAACGCCTACGTCGACCTGCCCAAGGACCTGGTCCGCGCCAACCCGTACCTGTCGGTGGAGCTGTGGTTCCGTACCACCGCGGGCGGCACGCTGTTCAGCTACAGCCAGAAGCCGGTCGAGGAACAGGACGGCAGCACCCCGGGTGTCCCGGTGCTGTACGTGGGCTCGGACGGCAAGCTGCGCGGCCAGTTCTGGAACGGCCAGTTCGATCCGATCACCAGTACCGGGGCGGTCAACGACGGCCAGTGGCACCACGCGGTCCTCAGCGGCCAGGGCACGACCCAGACGCTGTACCTCGACAACACCGCTGTGGGCAGCCGAGCGGGCGAGATCAGGAATCTCGACCCGGTGAATACCATCGGTGCGGGCGGCTCTCACGACTCGTGGCCCTCTCGGTGGGAGAACGACCCGAGGGGCTACTTCGACGGAGACATCGACGAAGTTTCCTTGTACGACCGTCCATTGGGCGCGCCTACCGTTGCCGAGCACTACGTCGCTCGCAGGGTCGCGGCCCAGGCCACCAAAGTCGTGCTGCCGTCCGGGCGTGCGCATGCCGAGGTCGTGTACGACCCGGCCACCGAGCGGGTCAGCCGACTGACGGACGCAAACGGCGGTGCATGGCAGTTGTCCGCGCCCACGTTCGAGGGCTCGTCCGCGCCGTACACGACCGCTGTCACGGCCGATGCGCCCAAGGGCTACTGGCGTCTCAACGAACGCGAAGGCACCACAGGCGCCAACTCGGTCACCGGCGGACCGGCGCTCACGTACGCCGACGCCCGCCTGGGCGAGGCCGGGATCTTTGCGGCCGGCGACGATACCGCGGCCGAGTTCAACGGACGCAGCGCCACGGCTCAACTGCCGGCGGGGGCGTTCACGACGCCGGACAACCGGATGTCCGTGGAGCTGTGGTTCCGCTCGGAGGGCCCGGGCGTCATCCTCGGGTACTCCCAGAAGCCCTTCGACCAGAACAACAACCCGGCGACGCCGATGCTGTACGTCGGCACCGACGGCAAGTTGCGCGGCCAGGCGTGGTCGGGCAGCACGCAGCCGATCACTTCTCCGCAAGCGGTCAACGACGGGCTCTGGCACCACACAGTGCTCTCGGTCGGAGGCAACAACCAGCCGCAAACCCTGTACCTGGACGGCGTCGCCGTCGGTACCATCCAGTCCCAGACGGTTGTCGTCGACCCATACGTGACCGTCGGCTCGGGTGTCTTCGACGCCAACGCCTGGCCGTCCGGCACCGGTCCGCGCATGTACTTCACCGGTGACATCGACGAAGTCTCTTTCTACGACACGGCATTGGGCGCCGGGAGCGTCAAGGACCACTACGCGGCCCGCGGCAAGCTGCTGGCGAGCACGGCACCGGCGTACCGCGCGGCGGTCGCCGGCGACGGACCCTGGTCGTACTGGCGCCTCAACGAACCCAACGGCGGACAGGCCGTGTCGCAGCAGGCGGCTCGCGCAAGCTGGGGACAGGCCACCGCGTACGGCACCGACAACGCCTACGGCGTGCTGCCCGGCGACGACGCGGCGCGCTTCAACGGGGCAGGCTGGCACGTCGAGTTGCCGCAAGGACTCGTGCACGGCATGGCGCGCGTGTCGGTGGAGTTGTGGTTCAAGACCATAGAGCCGGGCGTCCTGTTCGGCTACCAGTCCAATGCGCTGAACGATCCGGTACAGAACGACTGGGCCCCCGCCCTGTATGTGGACACCGACGGAAAACTGCGCGGCAAGTTCTACACCAGTACCGCGATGCCCCAGATCGTTTCACCGGGCCAGGTCAACGACGACGAGTGGCACCACGTGGCGCTGACCACGGACGGCCGCTGGCACAACCTCTTCCTCGACGGTGCCTTGGTCGGCACGCAGGAGGGCGCGACCTACCACGAGCGCAGCGTGCGCAACTTCGTCGGTGCGGGCACGACGCTCGGATGGGAGAAGGCCCCGCCCGGCGCGGGCTACTTCACCGGATCTATCGACGAAGTCGCGGTCTACCACAAGACCCTCGACCCGGCGACGGTTGCGAGCCACGCCCAGGTCGGCGATCTCAACGCGAACGAGTACCGCGCCCGTATCGAGGACGCGGGCCCCGTGGGCTATTGGTCGATGGCGCCGCCGCCGAGCCGCATCCTCCCGAACCTGGTCACACCCCCGAACTCGGACGTCGCGGGCGTGTGGAACGTGCAGTACGGCGTCGAGGGCGCGTTCGGCCGCGACGGTGACCAGGCCATGGGCTTCGACGGTACCTCGTCGCATCTGCGGCTGCGTCCAGGGCAGTTGCCGCAGGACCAGCAGTTCACGGTGGAGACCTGGTTCAAGACCGACGCGCCTGGGGTGCTGATGGGTTACGCGACCGAGGACTTCGCGTACATCACTCCCGAAACCGCCGGAACGCCGATGCTGTACGTCGGCACGGACGGGCATCTGCGCGCGGAAGCCTGGCACGGCAGCGCCACGCCCATCGCGTCCACCGAGGCGGTGATGGACAACCAGTGGCACCACGTCGCGTTCGTCGTCGACACCGTGGCCAAGAAGCAGACGCTCTACCTCGACGGCAGCGCGGTCGGCACCAAGGACGCCGAGTTCGTCGTCGTGGACGAGCATCTGACGATCGGCGCGGGAGTCCTGAACGGGTGGCCGTGGCCGGCCGCGCCGACGAACTTCCGCGGATATTTCCGCGGCACGATCGACGAAGTCGCTCTATATCGCCAGGCGTTGACGCCCGAGTCGGTCGCGGCTCACTTTGCTGCGGGTACCACGCAGACCAACTCGCGGCTCGCGTCGTCGGTCACGGTGACCGACCCGGCCGGCAAGCCGATCAAGCGCACGTACGATGCGCTACGCGGCCGCGTGCTCTCGCTCACGGACGCCGGCGGCGGCACCACGACCTACGGCTACGACGCGGGCGGCTACCAGCACAGCATCGTCGACCCCAACGGCAACGCGGTAGTCAGCGGACACGACGCGCGCGGCAACGAGGTGTCGCGTACCACGTGCCGTACCACCAGCTCGTGTTGGACCGGATATCAGGAGTACTACCTCAACGCCGGCGACGGGCTCGACCCGCGCAACGACCAGTTGACCGCGACGCGGGATCCGCGGTCCGCGGACGCGAGGGACAACACCTACCGGACCCAGTACACCTATACCGCGCGGGGCGAGTCGGAGACCGTGGTCAACCCGGACGGTTCCCAGACCACGCGTACGTACACCGTCGCGACGACGCCGGCCCAAGGCGGCGGCGTTGCGCCGGCGGGTCTGTTGCAGACCGTGGTCGATCCGGGCAACCGCACCACCACGTACAGCTATTACGCCAACGGCGATCTGGCGGCGATCACCGAGCCGTCCGGACTCGTGACCCGGTACACGTACGACGGCATCGGGCGGAAGTCGGTCGAGACGGTCCACTCGGACGCGGTCCCGGCGGGCGTGCCGACAACGTTCACCTACGACGGATCGTCGCGCATGTTGACGGCGACCGGGCCGGGAGTCGCGAACGCGATCACCAACGTCACGCACACCGGACGCACGACACGCACGTATGACGCCGACGGCCGGGTCCTCACAACCACTGAGTCCGATGTGACCGGCGGCGACGTGGCGCGCACCACGACGACCGTCTACGACCATCGCGGCCTGCCCGTATTGGTGACGGACGCGGAGGGCAACGTCACCGGCTTCGAGTACGACGCCTTCGGGCGCCGGGAACGCGAGACCGCGGCGACTGGGGACGTCACACGCTTCACATACACGCCGGCGGGCCAACTCGCCGAGACCATCCTGCTCGGGTGGACCGGTGATCCGTGGGGCATGCCTCCCCGCGACCTGGTGCTGGAGTCGCGCGCCTACGACCAGGCCGGGCGTCTGGCGTCCGTGACCGATTCGATGGGCGGAACAACCGAGTTCCAGTACTACGACGACGACAAGCTCGCCAAGACGGTCGCCCGGTACGTGCAGGACGGCCAGGGCGTGAAGCACGACCTCGTCCTGGAGCGGAACTGGTACGACGGGGCCGGCAACCTCGTGCGGACCACGACCGGGAACGGCACGCAGACCACGGAGTTCAAGCGCGATTCCATGGGCCGCGTCGTCGAATCGATCCTCGACCCCGGCGGGCTGAACCGCGTCACGACGCATACGTACAACGCCGCCGGAGACCGGACGCAGTCGCTGCGTACCGGGCCGGACATCGTCCATCCTGAGGTGGTCGACGTCGAGTACGACGCGTTCGGTCGCCCGCTGAAGGAGACGGTCCGCAACGACGACGGGACCGGCCGCGCGGACACCGATCTGGTGACGACGCTCACGTACGACCAGCGGGGTCTGGTGACCTCCCGCAAGAGCCCCAACGCCAATGCGGCGGCCTGTACCGGTGTCTGCGAAGTCTCGATGACCTACGACATCCTCGGCCGACTCGTCCGGACCGAGGGAGCCGAGGTGCCCGTGTCCGTCGGCGGGCAGCCCTCCACCATGATCCGACCGACGACCACCGTCGGGTACAACGTCTTCGGCGAAGCGGTGCAAAGCCGGGACGCGAACGGCAACGTGACGACCACTCAGCTCGACAAGCTGGGCCGTCCGACCGCGACCACCCTGCCGAACTACACGCCGCCGGGTGCGACGACCCCGCTGCCGGCGACCAGGACCCAGACGTATGACAAGCTCGGGCGGCCGGTCACGACGACCGATGCGCTCGGCCGCACGACCACGATGAAATACGACCAACTGGGCAACCTCGTCGAGCAGATCGCCCCGGGGCCTGACGCGCCCAAGACGACGTACCGGTACACGCCGACGGGTCTCCAACTGTCCGCGACCGGACCGTCGGGGGAGCGGACCGAGGCGACGTACGACCAGCTCGGGCGGCCACTGACGACATCCCGGCAGGAGCGGTACCCCGACCAGGAGTGGTTCGTCACGGACTACGCCTACGACGACGCGTCCAACCTCGTCCTGACCTCGTCGCCGCTCGGCCGGGAGACGCGGATGCGGTACAACGCGGCCGGCCAGCTGGTCGAGACGATCGAGCCGGAGGGGGAAAGCACCGATACCGATTACGACGGTCTCGGTCGCCCGGTGCGGACCACGCCCAACTCGGGGCGTGCGACCAGCGTGACCTACAGCCCGGCGGGTCGCGTCGACGCGGTGGACAACTACGACCACTACGGCGGGGTCATCAGGACCACCTCGCAGAAGTTCGACCACGACGGCAAGGTCACCCGGGTCGACACACCCGCGGGCGGACAGACGTCGTACACCTACGACCGCGGCGGCCGACTCACCACGCAGGTCGAGAAGGTGTCCGCGACCGAGTCCATCACCACAGCGTTCGAGTACGACGCGGCGGGCAACCGCACCCGCTTCGTCGACGGCCGCGGCAACGCCACCGTCTACACCTACAACAGCTGGGGGTTGAGCGAGTCCACCGTCGAACCCTCCACCACCGCACACCCGAACCCCGCCGACCGCACCTGGACGTCGGTCTACGACAGTGCCGGGCAGGTCGTGACGCAACTCGCCCCCGGCGGTGTGCGCACCGACATGGCGTACAACCCGCTCGGGCTCATCCTCAGCCAGTCCGGCTCGGGCGCTGAAGCCGGCACCAGGACAAGGTCGTTCACGTACGACGTGTCTGGTCGTCGCCTCACGGCGACGTCGGAGGCCCCATTGTTGGCGCGCACGGACACGTACACGTACAACGACCGCGGCCTGATGCTGACCGCGGAGGGCCCGGGCGGCGACGCCGAGCACGTCTGGAACGCCGAAGACGAACTCGTCGAGCGGACGGACGAGGCGGGGACGCGCAGGTTCGGGTACGACGGCAACGGTCGGCTGTCCTGGGCCCAAGACCCGCAGAGCGCCACGATGTTCAGCTACTGGTACAACCAAGCCGGTCGTCTCGGGGGTGAGGACTACGAGACGACCTCCCCCCTCGGAACCGCGCAGGACGAGTGGCCGAAGGGGAGCCGTTACTACAGCTACGACGATCTCGGGCGGTTGGTCGGCGACAGCATCGAGAACCAGGACGGTGTCGAGCAGTTGTCGATCGGCTACGAGTACGACGCCGACGGCCGGATGACGAGCAAGACCACGACGGGTGTGGCGGGGGCGTCCGCGAACACCTACACCTACGACCTGGCCGGTCGCCTGACCAGCCACAACGACGGCACGAACACCACGGCCTACGAGTGGGACGCGTCGGGGAACCGCACCAAGGCGGGAGCCACTACGGCCACGTACGACGAACGTAACCGCCTCCTGACGGCGGGTACGACGTCGTACACCTACAGCCCGCGGGGCACGCGCGCCACGACCGCCGTGCCGGGACTCGTCTTCACCTCGAAGTACGACGCGTTCGAGCAACTGCTCGAAGACGGCAACACGACCTACGAGTACGACGCCCTCGGACGCGTGGCCAAGCGTGACGGTGACGGCGACTACAGCTACGACGGCGCCACGAACAACCTGGTCAAGGCCGGGGATTCGAGGTTCGCCAGGGACCCGGACGGCGCCCTGCTCTCCGCCCGTAACGGCGACCCGGCCAACGGCGGTTCGGTGGAACTCACCATCGCCGACCAGCACGGCGACGTCGTGGCCGGACTGGCCACCACCCCGGACGACTCCGTCGCCGTCGCGGGATCGAAGTCCTACGACCCCTTCGGCAAGGTGACCGCACAGGCCGGCGCCAACGGAAGTCTCGGCTACCAGGGCGGCTACACCGACCCGGACACCGGACAGGTCAACATGGCCTCCCGCTGGTACGACCCGGAAACCGGCGGCTTCGGCAGCCGCGACACCTGGACCCTCGACCCGAGCCCCTCGGGCAACGCCAACCGATACGGGTACGCCAACGCCGATCCGCTCGGCAACACCGACCCGACGGGCCACTGCGTCCCGGCGTGGACCAAGAGCCGGACCACCAAGACCGTGAAGACCGTGTCCCGTCGCGGCGGAGCCTGGGGGTTGATCGCAACCGTCGCGTGGGACGTCGGCTGGGAGGTCGTCGACCACTACACGGGCGCGTGCAGTGGCGACGGGCCCAGCGGCGGCAGCGGCGGCGGGCAATCCCCGCAGTACAGCGGTGACGCAGACATGGCGTACGCCGCCGGAGTCGCCAACAGTTGCTACTGGTGCGTCTTCCCGACACCTCCGCTCGTCTCCTACACCACCCCGACCGCGCCGCCCGGCCCGTCCGGCCCGCGGGGTCCGTCCAGGCCGCCGAAGAACCCGAGCGGTCGGCCCCCGACCAAGCCCAAGCCCCCCGTCAAGCCCAAGCCCCCGCACCGCCCCACCGCCCCCACCAACCGCCCGCCGACCCCGGCAACCGCGGTGGTGGACCAGGCCGCAGCAGTGGCCGCGATGATCCGAGCCGGCCTCCAGGTAGGCGCGATCCTCCAGTCCGTCGCCGACGTAGTGGTCGCCAGCGAGCCCTACACGCCGCCCGAGGAGATCGTCGACGACTTGATGGACGACGACGAAGCACAGGCCGTCGTGGACCAGATGGTCGCCGGGCTCCAGTACGACGCGTCGGCACCGGGGTCAGGTACGGGAACTCAGGGCGGACGCGACATTTGCGCCGCGTCTCAGGAATCCAGATTCAAGTACCTCGACTACAAGTACGACTGGGTTGCGGAAGGTCGCGTATACCAGGGATCGACCTCGATCATTTGCCCCGGCGACACAGGGGGCGACCGAAAGGAGGCGAGCAAGTCGATTCATCCCCCGGGTTGGCCGACCGGACCGAACGGCGAGTGGGCCACGGATCACCCTTACGCGCGCTGTCACTCCCACGCCAGCACGCTGGGTGGCACCGGGAAAGACGAGCGGAATTTGTTCACCTGCTATCACGACACGATGAACAATTCGTGGATGAAGACGGTCGAAGGGCGGACTTCCCGGAAGATCAACAAGTCGCAGAGTGCGGTGCTCTACGTGGTCACACCGCTCTATGTGGAGCGCGGTGAAAAAACCGTCTCCTACTTGACGATGCAGGTCTTCATGGTGGATCGCCAGACCGGCGCGGTTACGGCCCCGTACTGTAGTGTGATTCTTCCGCACTGGGGTGGTACAAACGCTGATCCGAAGAATGCCGGGGTGAGGGATTATGTCAAGAAGTCTTGCCCGTCTCCGTGAGGCGCTGTCCCTGGATTCGGGAGCCCGCCGCGAGGTGGCCTGGGTCGAATTGGAGTCGGCCCTGGGCACGCGACTTCCGTCGGACTACAAGGAGATTCTGGAAACGTATCCCAGGCTGGTTGTCGACGATTTCATCAGGTTGCTGGATCCCGACAGCAAGTCATGGTCCCTGCGTCCAGTCGAAGCGAACCAGTCGAATTCCGCATGGTTGGCGGACATGCGGTCGGATGAGGATTTCGCCGACGAATTCCCCTATCCTGCCTTCCCGGACAGGAATGGTGTCCTGCTCTGGGGAAACACCACCAACGGCGACTACTGCTACTGGCTGGCGGTCGGCGATCCCGAGTCCTGGACCGTGGTGGTGTCACGCCACAAGGGGAGCACGTGGACCCGGCACCCATGCGGCGTTGCGGAGTTCCTGAGCACGCTGGGCGACAGCAGCCCGTGGCCGGACTGGCCGGAGGGGCCGGTGTCGGCAAGCTATGGACGGGTTCAGTGAGGGCGAAGTGCGACCGACGGCCATGTTGGCCCACGGGTGGGTCGCGGCTTAGCGGAGTGACTTCACGGCGTCGGTGATGAGGCGGCGGGCGTAGGTGCCGATTCCCGGTTGGGGGGTGCGGGTGGGGTCGGACTTGGCGCGTTGGTGGATGCCTTCGAGGAGGACCGCGAGGCGGAAGCGCGAGAGGGTGATGTAGTAGGTGAGATCCGGGAGTTCGCGGCCGGCGCGGGTCGCGTAGCGGGCGGCCATCTCGTCCCAGGAGCTCCCCTCCGCGGGGCCGGTCTCGAACCAGATGCGGAGGAACCCGGCGAGGTCGAGGAGCGGGTCGCCGATGGTGGCGGTCTCCCAGTCGACGATCGCGGTGACGCGCGGCGGGGGGTCGGGGGCGAGCAGGACGTTGCCGAAGTGGTAGTCGCCGTGCATGAGTACGGGGGTGAACGCGGGCGGGAGGTTCTTCCCCAGCCACGAGGTGACGACCTCGACGCCGGGCAGCGTGCCCTGCTCCGGGTAGCCGGACAACTGCTTCATCCAGCGGCCGACCTGGCGTTCGTGGAAGCCGTCGGGGCGGCCGAGGTCGCCGAGGCCGACGGCCTGGGGGTCGAGCGCGTGCAGGTCGGCGAGAGTGTCGGCCATGGCGAGGCCGATCTCGCGGCCGGGGGATGAGCCGGGAGGGGTGCCGGCAGGGGTGCCGGGAGTGCCGGCGGTGCCGAAGGACGCGGGGATGGCCTCGGGGAACGGGGCGAAGCCCTCGACGCGGGCCATGAGGTAGAAGGCGCTGCCGAGGACGCCGCGGTCGTCGCAGAAGGCGACCGCGCGCGGGTGCGGGACAGGGGTGTCCGCGAGGGCGGTCAAGATGCGGAACTCGCGGCGCAGGCCGTCCTCGGCGCGGTCGAGGGCGACGCCGGCGGGGCGGCGCAGCACCCAGGCGTGTTCGCCGCGCCGGATCTGGAACATGGCGTTGGACTTGCCGCCGGACAGCGCGGAGTGCTCGACCGGCTCGCCCGGGGCGAGGCCGAGGCCGTCGAGCCAGGTGCCCAGGCGGGCGGGGTCGAGGAGCGGCGCGGCGGGGGTGGCGGTCATGTGGCGGCTCCGCGGAGGTTGTCGGCGACGCCGTCGCGGGATCCGCCGGCGGGCTTCGCGGCGGCGGCGCGTACCCGGGACCCGCCGTCGATGATCAGGTCGGCGCCGGTGATCCACGCGGCGGCGTCGGACGCGAGCCACAGGGCCGCGCCCGCGATGTCGTCGGGCATACCGATGCGGCCCAGGGGGATCCCGGCGGAGGCCTTCGCCTCGTCGGGTTCCCAGATGGCCCGCGCCATACGGGTCTTGACCAGGCCGGGGGAGAGCGAGTTGACGCGTACGCCCGGAGCGAGTTCGCCGGCGAGCTGCCGCGTGAAGTGGGCGAGTGCCGCCTTGCTGATCTCGTACGCGCCGATCATCGGGGCGACGCCGTACGTCCCCTCGGTGCTGATGTTCAGGATGACGCCGCCGTTGTCGCGCATCCACGCCCGCCACACCGCCTGCGCGAAGAGCAGTGGGCCGTCGAGGTTGACCTGGAAGGTCTTGCGCCACGCGCCGAGCGAGACGTCCATCAGCGGGCCGAACGCCGGATTGGTCGCGGCGTTGTTGACCAGGACGTCGACCCGGCCGAACGCGGCGACGGCGTACGCGACCGCGGCGTCGACCTGCTCCGGTTCGCCGGCGGAGCCCGCGTACGCGACGGCCCGGCCGGGTGCGCCGATCCCGTCCAGGTGGGCGAGCGCCTCGTCGAGTTCGTGCTGCTTGCGGGCGGTGAGGCAGACGTCCGCACCGGCCCGCAGGAACGCCTCGGCGGTCGCGAAGCCGATGCCGCGCGACGCCCCCGTGACGAGAACCGCCCGGCCGTGGAAGGACGGTGGCGCCGGAGCGGGGCGGTGGTCGGCCGGGTCGGTCATGACGGTCGATGCTAGGCGCGGCCTCTTGCGGTGTCCAGGTACCTGCTTTGGTCAAGTATTTGGGGAACGGAGGGAGCAGGGCATGGACGAATTGGCTTTCGACGGACGGGTCGCGGTCGTGACGGGGGCAGGCGGCGGGCTCGGTCGGGCGTACGCGCTGCACCTCGCCCGGCACGGTGCCCGCGTCGTCGTCAACGACATCGGCGGCGACATCCGGGGCGCGCGCGAGGGCGCGGACGCGGGCGACGGCGACGTGGGCTCACCGGCGCGCGAGGTGGTCGCGGAGATCGTCGCGGCGGGCGGTGAGGCGGTCGCGAACACCGACACGGTTGCCACCCGCGAGGGCGGCGAGGCGATCGTCGCGACGGCCCTCGACACCTGGGGACGCATCGACATCGTCGTCAACAACGCCGGTGTGGCGCCGAGCGGGGCGGGTGTCGACACGCTGGGCGAGGAGGAGTACCGCAGGGTCCTCGGGACGCACCTCGACGGAGCGTTCCATGTCACCGGCCCTGCCTGGCGGCACATGCGCGCTGCCGGGTACGGGCGCGTGGTCAACACGTGCTCGGGGTCGGTGTTCGGCATGCCGTTCGTGCTGCCGTACGCCACCGCCAAATCCGGGATCATCGGCTTCACCCGGGTACTCGGCATCGAGGGCGCCCCGGACGGCATCAAGGTCAACGCCGTTCTCCCGGTGGCCTGGACGCGTATGACGGCATCGGGCTTCGAGCAGGTCTACGACGCCAAGTTCGGCCCCGAGGGCGCGTCGCCGTTCCGGGCCGCCTTCCGCGCCGGGCAGACGGCCGCGTGCGTCGGGCTGCTGGCCCACGAACTCGCGCCGTGCACCGGTGAGTTGTTCAGTGTGGGGGCGGGACGTGTGGCACGCGTCGTGCTCGGGGTCACGCCGGGGCTGCACAGGGCCGACGGTGAGGCGGCCGAGGCGCCGATGCGGGCGCTTCTCGACGGCTTCGAGACGGTCATGGACACCGGCGGCCTGGCCGTGCCGACCGACTCCTTCGACGAACTCTCCTATTTCCGCCGCTGATTGCGGTCCCACGCCGGACGCCCCCCGCGCCCGGAACGCGGACGAGGGGTGCCTCGGCGGTGGTCGACGCCGGGGCACCCCTCGTACGGGTGATGGCTCAGGTGCCGGGCTTCACCGCGGCCGGTACGGCCGGCACCGGCTGCGCGGGGACCGCGGGGGGCGCGGCAGGCGCGGCCGGCGTCAGGAAGGTCGCCCAGTCGGGCTTCTCCGACACGTTCAGCTTCTGGAGCTTGGCGAGGACCGCCGGGTCCTGCGCGTCGAGCCAGTCCGCGAGCTGCTTGAACGACACGCAGCGCACGCCTTCCTTGGCGCATGCGTCGCGCATCGTCCGCTCGACGGCCTTCATGTAGATGCCGCCGTTCCAGCTCTCGAAGTGGTTGCCGATGATCAGCGGCGCCCGGTTCGAGCTGTAGGCGCGGTTGAAGCCCGACATGAAGCTCTCGTACGCCTGCTTCTCCCACGCCGCGTGGTTCGACGGGTCGCCCTTGACCGTCCGCGACTGGTTCATCATGACGTTGTAGTCCATCGACAGGACCTCGAACTTGTGTCCGGGGAACGGGATCGACTGCAGCGGCATGTCCCAGATGCCGTTCGCCTTCGCGGGCCAGATCTGGCGTCCGCCCGGCCCGCTGGAGTCGTACCGGAAGCCGAGCTGCGGCGCAGCCTCCAGCAGCGCCTTCTGGCCCTCCAGGCACGGCGCCCGCCCGCCGACCAGCTCCTTCTTGTAGTCGAAGGGCAGTGCGGGGAGGTCGGTGATGCCGGTGGTGGTGCGCCACGTCTGGACGAACTTCAGCGCCTGCTCGGTCTCCTTCACCCAGTCGGCGGCCGACCACGAGCCGCCGCCCGTCGGGCCGCAGAAGTGGCCGTTGAAGTGCGTGCCGACCTCGTGCCCGTCCTTCCAGGCGAGGCCGAGCTGCTCGATCGTGTCGCGCACCTCGTTGGCGTCGAGGAAGCCGATGTCGCTCTGGCCGACGGCCTTGTTCGGGCCCTGGTACTGCGCCCGCTGGCTGGCCGGGAGCACGTAGATGCCGCTGAGGAACAGCGTCATCGTCGCGTTGGACTCCTGCGCGACCTTGCGGAAGTGCGAGAAGAGCTTCTGGTTGTCCTCGCCCACGCCGTCCCACGAGAAGACCACGAACTGCGGGGGAGTCTCACCGGGCTTGAGCTTCTCGATCGGCATGCGGTTCGGCTGCACGCCGGTGCTGGACGTCGAACCGTCGCCGATCAGGGTCACGGCGCCGGCGGGCGGCGGGGCGGCCTGCACGGACTTGTCGTCCTTGCCCGCGGCCGGGGCCTTGGAACTGTCGTTCTTGGCGCTCTTGTCGTCGCTGTCCTTGGCCAGGAACACGAATCCCACGGCGGCCAGGACCGCGACGACGACGAGCAGGGCTGCACCACGAGCGGAGCGCACGACTCACCTCGTCCGGAGGGTCAGAAATCTGATGGACCCTCACAGTAAGACGCGAATGTCATGCTTCATCAGAAATAGCAACACTCAAACGGGTGTGTCGCGGTATGTCTATCCGTTAATAGTTGACCAGTGCACCTATCTCGCCCACAATCGACGTGACGCGGGCCCCATGCCCGCGGTCTTGCCGGGCCTGAGGGGAGCATCGATGCGCGCGCTGATCCGCCACCGCATCTCCCATCTGCCTGTGCCTCCCGGCGCGCACTGTCGCTGACCGACGCGCGCCGCCCCTGCCGTACGCCTTCCCGCGCCCATGGCGCGGCGGTCGCGCGCTGCCGTGTGTCCCGATCCCGTACGCCACCCCGTACGCCGTTCGCGGACGCCGGCTTCCGTCTCGCCTGAGCCGCCTGATCCATGCCTGTCCGCCATGCCATGTGACCCGTTGGAAGGGAATCCTCGTGACCGCCACCACGCTCGACACCACCACCACCCCTGCTGCCACCGCTGCCGCCACTGGCGTCACCGTCACGAAGGTCGCCGGACGTATCGGCGCCGTCATCGGCGGAGTCCGCCTCTCCGGCGACCTCGACGAAGCCACCGTGCAGGCAATCCGCGACGCGCTGCACGCCCACAAGGTCGTGTTCTTCCGCGGCCAGGAGCACCTGACCGACGAGACGCAGCTGGAGTTCACCCGCCTGCTCGGCACCCCGATCGGCCACCCCACGGTGAACCTGGAGGGCGAGTACGTCCTGCCGATCACCAGCGAGTACGGCGGCGCCGCGGACCAGTGGCACACCGACGTCACGTTCGTGCCCGCCTACCCGCTCGCCTCGATCCTGCGCGGCATCCAGATCCCGGAGGCCGGCGGCGACACCGTGTGGGCCAACACCGCCACCGCGTACGACGAACTCACGCCCGAACTGAAGGAGTTGGCGAACTCCCTGCGGGCGGTGCACACCAACGTGTACGACTACGCGGGCTTCTCGCCCGACAAGGACCCCGAGGCGTTCAAGAAGTACCAGGAGGTCTTCGCGTCGACGAAGTACGAGACGGAGCACCCGGTGGTCCGCGTGCACCCGGTGACCGGCGAACGCACGCTGCTGCTCGGCGGATTCGTGCAGCGCATCCAGGGCTACTCGCGCGAGGACTCCAAGCTGCTGATCGACCTGCTCCAGGGCCACGTCACGCGCATCGAGAACACGGTGCGCTGGTCGTGGCAGGCGGGCGACGTCGCGATCTGGGACAACCGGGCGACGCAGCACCGCGCGGTCTCGGACTTCGGCCGGGTCACCCGGGTCCTGCACCGCACCACGGTCGACGGCGACATCCCGGTCGGCGTCGACGGCCGCGCCAGCACGCCGATCAAGCCGACCCCGGCCGAAGCGGCGGCGTGACGTCGGACCGCGCATGAACCCAAGGTTTTGAACGACCTCGGGTCTCGCGTGGTCTCAGTTCTCGGGTGACCTCGAATCGCGAATGAGCGCGGGCACCGCGTGAGTTCGGACTCGGTGCCCGCGGCGGGATTCCCCGCCGCGGGCACCGGGCCGCGTGCACCAGATCGCGCGGCGCGTCAGGCGCCCGGGTTCCAGGGGGCCTGCCACGGCCAAGGCGCGGCTTCCTCCAACTGCGCGGCGACGCGCAGCAGTGTCGCCTCGGAGCCCATACGGCCCGCGAGTTGCACCGCGACCGGCAGGCCCCGGCCGTCGAACCCGGCCGGCACGGAGGCCGCGGGCAGGCCCGTCACGTTGAACACGGACGTGAACCACGTCATCTTGCCCGCATTGGCCATGGTCTCCAGGCGCGTCGTGTCCATCCAGCCCAACTCCGGCACGTCCAGACCCAGCGTCGGGGTCAGCCAGACGTCGAACTCGGCGAACCACGGGGCTATTTGGCGCCCGAGCGTCTCGGCGAGCCGGAGCGCGCGGCTCAGGTCGGTGACCGTCGCGGAGGCCAGGCGGTCGTGCTGCCAGCGGGTGGCGGGTTCGAGGTCGTCGTCGGCGAGCCCGCGTCCCAGCGCGGCGAGGTGGTCCTCGATCTGCGCGCCGGTCGCGGCGCCCATCACCTGGCTCAACACCGACACGACATCGGACATGTCCCACCGCGGCGCGGACTCCTCGACGTCGTGCCCGAGTTCGGCGAGCAGGGCGGCCGTACGCCGGACCGCCTCGGCGCCCGCCGGGGCCACCGGTGTGCCGTCCGCGGCGGCCGTCGCGAAGCCGATCCGCAGCCGGCCCGGCTTTTCCGCGAGTGCGGCGAGGAAGGAGCCGGGCGGCGCCGGGTCGAGGGTGGCGTCGCCGAGGACCGGGCCGGCGACCGCGTCCAACAGCGCGGCGTTGTCGCGTACCGTGCGCGTGACCGCGTTGGCGATGGAGAGCGGGTACGCGAACGCCGCGTTGCCCCCGTCGTTCGGCACCCGCCCGCGCGACGGCTTCAGGCCGAACAGGCCGCAGCATGCCGCGGGGATGCGGATCGAGCCGCCGCCGTCGTTGGCGTGTGCCGCGGGCACGATGCCCGCGGCCACCGCGGCCGCCGAGCCGCCGCTCGAACCGCCGGGCGAGTGCGCGGTGTTCCACGGGTTGCGGGTCGGGCCGAACAACTGCGGCTCGGTGCTCGCGTTCTTGCCGAACTCAGGGGTGTTGGTCTTGCCGACGATGACGAGCCCGGCCGCGCGGTAGCGGCCGGCGAGGATCCCGTCGTGCGCGACGACATTGCTCGCGAACAGCCGGGAGCCGTTCGTCGTCGCGAGTCCCGCGACGTCGCACCCGAGGTCCTTCACCGCGAACGGCACGCCGCGCAGCGGACCGTCCGGCAGCCCCGCCTCGATCTCGCGGTACGCGGCGTCGATCCGCGTGGCCACCACCGCGTTCAGTGCCGGGTTGCGCTCCTCCATCCGGGCCACGACCGCGTCGAGGAGTTCCGCGGGCTTGACCTGGTCCGTGCGCACCAGCTCGGCGAGGCCGACCGTGTCGTGCCCGTCCAAAAGTTCTACTGTGCCCATGCCGCGCTCCTTGCCGTCGTGCCGTCGACCGGTGGGCCGGGAGGGGCCCGCGGGTCATCATGCGATGAGCAAGGAGCGATGGCCATAGCGATTCGGACGGATGATCATGTCCGCCGCGGGCGGCAAGGCAGTGTCAAATAGGGACTGATCGTGACGTATCCCAGTGGCGGACGGCGGCTGGCCCAGGGGTAGCACCGGTCGTCGGCGTCAGCGGGCCCCGGCCGGGACACGGCCGCGGCGACGGCCGTAGCCGCTGTCGGACCGGCCCTGGAGTGCGGGCGTGCGCCGCCCAGAGGTACGGCTTACCACGCGCCCGCGGCGCAGCACGACACGGTCGGCGGGAGTGGTGAGTACGGCCTCGGCGAGGCTGCTCGCGCGTACCGCCAGGAGGTCGGCCACGGCCCCGGGCTCGGTGCCGGCCACCGGCAGTCCCATGATCGCCCGGGCGGAGGTGCTGACCGCGGCGTACGCCTGGTCCGCGCTCATCTGACCCGTCGTCATCAGCAGCGAGGCGGTCTCCAGGGCGTCCGCGCGGCCCATCGGGTGCAGGGCGTCGCGCACGTGGTCGCCGCCCGCCGCGAGTGGAACCCCCGCCTCCAGCAGCGCGTGCAACGGGCCCGGGCCCCCGCACGGCGCCACCGCCGCCCGCGCGTCGTCGCGCGGCGTCGACGGCAGGCCGATCACCGCCATCCGCGACGCCGCGATGGCCTCCACGACCTTCGCCAGCGCGGGCGGCCGCAACAGGCCCAGCGTCGCGCAGTGGCTCGCGGTCACCTGCCGCCCGAAGCCCGACTTGCGCAGCAGCCGGGCGAGATCGGCAACCGCGAGTACGCGCCTGTCGGGCTGGTAGTCGAGGTGCAGGTCGAGATCGACCTCGGCACGGTCCGCGAGACGCAGCAGCCGCCGCGTCTCCGCACGCGGGTCCGCCGCGCGGTGCGGACGGCCGCCCAGCAGGCCCGCACCCGCGGAGAAGGCCTCCAACGCGGAGCGGTCCGACAGGTCAGGGGAGGGGACCGCGACGATCTGGAGGTCGAGCAAGCGGTGCAGGTCCTCGCGCAGTTCCCGCAGGACCTCGACGGCGCGCAGCGGAGCGCCGGCGCCCACGCCGATGTCGATGTGCGTACGTACCGCGGTGACGCCGTTCGCGGACATCGCCTGGAGTGCGCTGTGTGCCCGCCGTCGCAGGTCGGCGGTGCCGTACCGGGAAGGCGACGCACGCCACGAACGCACCGCGCCGTCCCGCCCGTCCGGGTCGCTGCCGATCGGCTCCCAGGTGAGCGCGCGGTCCAGGTGCAGATGCGGTTCGACGGGCGCGGGGAGCAGCAGATAGCCGGTCAGGTCGATCGCGGACTGCCCGATATCGGGTATGCCGACCGGACGTATGTGGCTCACGCTGCCGTGCCGGAGGACGACGTTGCGGACGCGACCATCAGGCAGCATCACGCCGGTCAAAGTGGTCGTGTCGGTCACGGCATCTCCTCATGCGCCGGGGAGCGTGGATGGTTCCGGTGCGGGTGAACAGTGTTGTGCGACCACTGTGGAGGCGGGCTGTTGCCGTCGGGTTACCGAGGGGTTACGGCCCCGGCGATCCGCCGCGAAACCGGTACGTAACCGCGCCGACCCGAGCCGGTTACGGGCCGGGCGTACAACCTCGGACATGTCCCGAGATCTGCTGGTGTCGCGGCCCGGCACCGTGTTGTGGGGGTGGTTGCCGGGCGCCGTCGACCGACCCGTCATGAGTGTCGGGACGGGCGACACCGTACTCGTGGACACGGTTTCCCACCAAGGTCTGACGGGGGATCAAGGACGCGACCCGGTGGCGTACTTCGGCGGCTTCGGGATCGATCCGCGGGACGTTCCCGCGGACTTGCGGGCGCTCGCCGAGTCGGGAGCGGCCCACGAGCCGGCCGTCGACGGGCCGCACGTCGTCACGGGTCCGATCGAGGTGCGCGGGGCCCGGCCGGGGGATGTACTCGCGGTGCGCATCGAGGACTTGGCCCCGCGGTCCGGGTACGGGGTCGTCGCGCCGCGCGGGCGACTGGGGCCGGAACAGCTGTGCCACCTCGACCCGGTGGCGCGCACGGGGGCTCTGGGCGACGGCACGCCGCTCGAATTCCGGCCCTCGTTGTGCGTGATGGGGGTGGCCACGTCGGACGGGCTGCGCCGGCACTCGACACGTGCCGGATCCTTCGGCGGCAACTTGGATCTGCCCGAACTCACCGTCGGGGCAACGCTGCACCTGCCCGTCCAGGTGCCGGGTGCGCTGTTCCACCTGGGCGGTCCGCGGTACGGGACGCTGCGCGGCGTGCCCGGCCTCGTGTGGCACGGTCCCCTGCGCGCGACGGTGCGGCTGGACGTGATCCCGCAGGCCGAGGTGCGCCACTGGTCGGGGGCGGGGCGTCGGCCGTACGTCACCACGCCGGACCACCTGGTGCCGCTCGGTCTGGACGCCGACGTGGACCGGGCCCTGGCGCAGTGCCAGTCGCAGGCACTGGAACTCCTGCTCGGCAGGTACGGTGTACCGCGCGCGGCGGCCCGGGCCCGGCTCGACGCCACGGACTTCCGGATCCACCGCTCCGGACACGGAGTGCATGCGCGCCTGCCTCTGCCGCGGTGCTCCCCGGTAAGCGCCTCCGCCGCCTGAACCGGTATTCTCCATTCCGCATCTCTTTGCAATTCCCTTGCATACCAAGGGAGTTGGCCATGGGGGCGAACGCGGAGCCTTCCCTCGCAACGCGAGTCAACCGCGCATTGCGGTAACTCGCGGAGATATACGGAGAGTTGCCATCCGGAGGGTTGCCATGGCGCGCGCCAGAGGTCAGGATCGCCCGCATGACGACTTCCGAAAGCACCGAAGCCCCTGAGACTCCGCTGTGGCTCCAGGGCCGCGACGCGGTGGTGGCCGCCGCCGCTCCCGGCGACTGGCGTGCGGAAGCCCCCGACTACCACCTGTCCCACACCGTGATGCCGGCGCAGCGCACCCACAAGTTCGAGGCGGGGTCGCTGGAGGCCGTCGTCGAGAGCATCGTGCAGGTCTTCGAGATGGAGGTCTCGCACAAGAAGGACCCCGCGACCTGGGTGTCCATGGTCACCGACCGGTTCCGCACACGTGTCAACGGCGGCCCGTGGGCGAACGCCGCCGACATCACGGAGCAGGGCAGCTACAACATCCTCATCGGCGACAGCATCTTCTACCGGACCGGCGAGGAGAGCTTCGAGTCCTCGCACGACATCTTCCACGACGCCTTCCCCGAGGGGTTCTTCTGGGAGGTCCTGGAGGTCCTGTCCCCGCCGCCGGTGGTGACGTTCAAGTGGCGCCACTGGGGGACGTTCGAAGGCGAGTACCACGGCTTCGAGCCGAGCAACGAGAGGGTGGAGATGTTCGGCGTGAGCGTCGCCAAGGTCAGCGACGACCTCCGGCTGGTCGACGTCGAGCACTTCTACGACCCCAACGCGTTCCTCGGCAAGCTGACCGGCGGCTGCCCGGTGGCGCGCACGCGGGAGCAGTGAGGCCGACGCGACGGCCCCGGGCCGGGAGCCGATACCCGGGGATATCCGGTAGGTGGGGCAACGCGTCCGGCCTACTGTGGATCGTGTGCCGATCCCCGTGAACCCCGAACCCCGGCCTGACTCCCGGTCCAAGCCGTGGTCCGATCCCCGGTCCGAACCCCGGTCCGAGCCGTGGCCCGAGACCGTCGAGGAGGCCCTGGCCCTCCAGGACCGGCTGCGTCCGCTCGTCGACACGACCGGCCCGGGGCCGCGTGCGGTACGCCGCGTCGCGGGCCTCGACGTCGCGTACGCGGAGGACTCCGACCGCCTCGCCGCGGCCGTGGTGGTCCTGGACGCCGACACGCTCACCGTCCTGGAGCGGTCCGTCGTCCTCGGCCGGGCCCGGTTCCCGTACGTGCCGGGGCTGTTCGCGTTCCGCGAGCTGCCCTCCCTGGTCGAGGCGCTGGACGGCCTCGGGACCGCGCCGGACCTGCTGGTGTGCGACGGGCAAGGCCTCGCGCACCCGCGCCGGTTCGGCCTCGCGTGCCACCTCGGCGTGCACACCGGGATCCCGAGCATCGGCGTCGGCAAGACCGCGTTCGTCGGTACGTTCGACGCGCCCGGTCCGGCCCGGGGCGAGTCCTCCGACCTCGTGCTCGACGGCGAGGTGGTGGGTGCCGTGCTGCGTACCCAGCGCGACGTCAAGCCGGTGTTCGTGTCGGTGGGACACGGCCTCGACCTGGCCGAGGCGTGCCGCCATGTCCTGGCGCTCAGCCCGCGCTTCCGGCTGCCGGAGACGACCCGGCAGGCGGACGGTGCGTGCCGCGCGGCGCTCGCGGCGGCGGCAGCGGAAGCGCGTACAACGGGGTAGGAGTTCGGACCCCGCGCGGACCGTCGGCCACCGGACTCCCGTACACGGCAAGGGCGCCCGTCCCCGGAATCCCGGGGACGGGCGCCCTTCGCGTACCGCGGCCGCTACTCGGTGGCGATCGCGTTCAGCACGTTCATCCGCGAGGCCCGCAGCGCCGGCAGCAGCGCGGCCAGCAGGCCGACCACCGCCGACAGGACCACCACGGTGATCACCGTGCTCCACGGGATCGTCAGGACGTCCAGCCCCTCGGAGGCGAGCAGCCGCTGTGCGACCACACCCCACGCGAGGCCCAGGGCCAGGCCGATGAGAGCGCCGAAGACGGCGATCACCATCGATTCCAGGCGGATCATCCGGCGGATCTGCCGGCGCGAGGCACCGATCGCCCGCATGAGGCCGATCTCGCGGGTCCGCTCGACCACCGACAGCGCCAGCGTGTTGATGACACCGAGGATCGCGATGATGATCGCGAGACCGAGCAGGCCGTAGATCATGTAGAGCAGGATGTTGATCTGCTCCTGCACGAGCTTCTTGTAGTCGGCCTGGTCACGCGCCTTGACCTGCGGGTACGGGTCGATGGTGCGCTTGACCGACTCGCTGACCTGCGTCTTGTCCGCGCCCGCCTTGGAGTTGGCGAAGACGATGAAGTCCTGGACCTCCGGCAGGTTCTGCTTGATCATGTCGAGCGGCAGCACCACGGCCTCGCCGAAGCCGACCCCGGGGTCCTCGTTCTCCTGGATCGCCCCGACCTCGGCCTTGACGGTCTGGTTCTTCTCCTTGAACACGACCTCGACCGGGCTGCCGATCTTCAGGTTGTGGTCCTTGGCGACCTTCTCGCTCACCGCGACCTTGCCGTCGGCGCCGATGTCGCCGCCGTTGCCCGAGACCACCGCGCGCTTCCACACGGTGTCGAAGCCCTGCTCGGCGCCGATGGCGTTGTCGGTCGTCTTGCCGTCGGGGTACCTGACCTCGACGTCGTCCTCGGAGAGGACCCGGACCCGGACCACGGTGCCGACACCGTCGGTCGCCTGGATCTTGTCGGCGATCTCGGTCGGGAACGCGGTGCCCTGGCTCTGCACCGTGAAGTCGGCGCCGAACGACTCGTCGATCTGCTTCGAGATCGAGTCGTTCATGGACGCGGCGACCACCGACAGCGCCGCCACGAGTGCGACACCGATCATCAGCGCCGCGGCGGTCGCGCCGGTGCGGCGCGGGTTGCGCATCGCGTTCTCGCGGCTCAGCTTGCCCATCGACCCGAAGAGCTTCGGGTAGCCCGCGGCCAGGGCCGGGATGACCGTCCGGGCCAGCACCGGGCCGAGCACCACGAACGCCACGAGCGTCAGCACGACGCCCAGGCCGAGCAGGCCGCCGCCGGTGGCGCCGCTGTCCGCGGACGCGCCGCCGGCCAGGGCCAGCACGCCGACCACGGTGAGGACCAGGCCGATGATCGTGCGGACCTTGAGCGACTTCTGCGCCGGGGCGCTCGCCTCGCGCAGCGCGGCCATCGGCGACACGCGGCTCGCGCGGCGCGCCGGGATGTACGCCGCGACGACCGTGACGAGCGTGCCCACGAGGTACGCCACGATCGGCGTCCACGGCTTGAACACCAGGGACGTGCCCTTGAGGTTCATGCCGGCGAGGCCGATGAGCGCCTTGAGCCCGACCGCGAGGCCGAAGCCCGCCGCGAGGCCGATCGTCGAGCCGACCAGGCCCAGCAGGATCGCCTCGAGGAGGACGGACCGGCGTACCTGCTTGCCGCTCGCCCCGATCGCGCGCATGAGCCCGAGCTCACGGGTGCGCTGCGCGACCAGCATCTGGAAGGTGTTGAAGATCAGGAAGATGCCGACCAGGACCGCGATTCCGGCGAAGCCGAGCATCGCGTACTTGATGAAGTCGATGAACTGGCCGACGTCGTCCGCGGCCTTCTTGGCGGCCTCGGCCTTGGTCTTCACGTCGAAGCCGGCGCCCAGTTCCTTCTGGACGTTGGCCTTGAGCTGGTCGTTGCTGACGCCGGACGCGGCGTCGAGCTCCACCGAGGAGATCTTGTCGGTCGAGCCGAGCAGCGCCTTCTGCGCGAACTCGGTCTCCAGGAACAGCAGCGTGGCGCCCGGGTTGGTGGTGGTGAACGTCGCGATGCCGACGACCGTGGCGTCGGACGAGCCGCCCGCCGGCGCGATGATGCGCAGCGGGTCGCCGATCTTGATCTTCTTGCGGTCGGCGGTGTCGGCGTCGACGACGGCCTCGCCGGGAGCCTGCGGGACACGCCCGCTGGTCAGCTTGACCGCGGAGCGGTCGCTCTCGTACCAGTTGACGCCGATCGTCGGCGCGCCGGTCGACGAGCCGATCGCCTTGTTGTTCTTGTCGGCGACGGTGATGTTCTCGACGCTCACCGAGGCGTGCGCCTTCGCGACGCCCGGGACGTTCGCCGCCCGCTCGACGGTCGACTCGGGGATCGAGAGCACGCGGCCGGTCGCGGCGAGGTCGCCGGTGTCCTTGTCGGACTCCTGCGAGACGGTCACGTCGGCCGACGTCGACTTGAACAGGTCGTCGAACGTTTTGGTGATCGTGTCGGTGAAGATCAGGGTGCCGGAGACGAACGCCACCGACAGCAGGATGGCGATGGCGGAAAGCGCCATTCGCCCTTTGTGGGACAGGAAGCTTCTGAAGCTTGCCTTCAACATGGTGGTCGGCCCCGCCTCAGCTGGTGCGGGCGGCGTCGAAGCGCTTCATGCGCTCCAGGACCGCTTCGGAGGTCGGCCGGTGCATCTCGTCGACGATGCGGCCGTCCGCGAGGAACAGCACGCGGTCGGCGTACGACGCGGCGCTCGGGTCGTGGGTGACCATCACGATGGTCTGGCCCAGCTCGCGCACACTGCGCTGCAGGAAGCCCAGCACCTCGGCGCCCGAGCGGGAGTCGAGGTTGCCGGTCGGCTCGTCGCCGAAGATGATCTCCGGGCGGCTGGCCAGCGCGCGGGCGCACGCCACACGCTGCTGCTGGCCGCCGGACAGCTCGGCCGGACGGTGCGTCAGGCGGTCACGCAGCCCGACCGTGTCGATCACGTTCTGCAGCCAGGCCTGGTCGGGCTTGCGCCCGGCGATGTCCATGGGGAGCGTGATGTTCTCCAGCGCGGTCAGGGTGGGGAGCAGGTTGAACGCCTGGAAGATGAAGCCGATGTTGTCGCGGCGGAGCTTGGTGAGCTCCTTGTCCTTGAGCTGCGTGATCTCCGTGTCGCCGATCCAGCTCCGGCCCGAGGTCACCGTGTCCAGGCCCGCGAGGCAGTGCATGAGCGTGGACTTGCCGGACCCGGACGGGCCCATGATCGCGGTGAACTGACCGCGGGCGATCTCGACGTCGACGGCGTTCAGCGCGACCACGCGGGTCTCGCCCTCTCCGTACGCCTTGGTGAGCTGGGCGGCGCGGGCGGCGATGCCGGTCCCCCGGGGATCCGCGTGGTTCTTGGCTGCCGTGGCCGTGGTCACGAGTCTCTCCTGCGGTTGTGTGCGTGGCTGGTGCGCCGGATCGGAGCGCCGGGTCGGAGCGCCGGGCAGGGCGCGGTCACCGGTGCGGTCACCGGAGCATGCGGGGGGACGCCGCGAACGGCGTCTCCGCCGTTGCGGGCGAACTGGTTCGAGTGAACACGATCACCGTATTGGGCGGCGGGTGCCCGATGAATCGTCGTCAGGAAGGGAACGGCCGCTCCTACGCAAGGAGGAGTAGGGGGCGGCCGGTGTACGTCTGCCCCTAGGGGCTCACCCTGCCTCATGCGTCGGCGGTGGTGTGCCGAGGCCACCCGCAGGCGGTTGACCGGCGCCGTGCCACCCGGTATGAGCTGCGGTTCCGCGGCGGGCGCGGGTGGGGACGGGGACTGCGGACGAGGTGGGGCTCCTCCCCGAGGACGACGGCTCACGACTTTCGTAGGTGGGGGTTCTGCTTTCGTAGGTGAGGGTTCCGCCGATCCGGTCTACCGGGAGGCGGGGGTCGCGGAGGAGTCTTGACGGTGTCGGATCAAGCCGGTCCGGAGCGGCACCCGTCGGCACCCGCCGGCGGCAACCTGGGAGGAACCGTGGATCACCGTCGCGACGACACATCGCACACCGATTCGGCGTCCGTGCCGGAACCGCCCGTCCGTCCCGGAGTGGCCGCCCGGGCCGCCCAGTTGACCAAGGCGTACGGCGAGGGCCAGACCCAGGTCGTCGCGCTGGACGCGGTCGACATCGACATCGCGCGCGGCCGCATGACCGCGATCATGGGCCCGTCGGGGTCCGGCAAGTCGACGCTGATGCACTGCCTGGCCGGGCTCGACTCGGTCACCCGCGGCCGGGTGTGGATCGCCGGGACCGAGATCACGCGGCTCAAGGACAAGGACCTCACCAAGCTCCGGCGCGACAAGATCGGGTTCGTGTTCCAGGCGTTCAACCTGCTGCCGACCCTGTCGGCGAAGGAGAACATCACGCTGCCCATGGACATCGCCGGCCGCAAGGCCGACCCGGAGTGGGTCGAGCAGGTCGTGACGGCGGTCGGTCTGCAGGACCGGCTGACGCACCGTCCGGCCGAGTTGTCCGGCGGACAGCAGCAACGCGTCGCCTGCGCGCGGGCACTGGCCGGGCGGCCGGACATCATCTTCGCGGACGAGCCGACCGGCAACCTCGACTCCCGCTCGGGTGCCGAAGTGCTCACCTTTCTGCGGCGCAGCGTCGACGTGCTCGGGCAGACCGTGGTGATGGTCACGCACGACCCCACCGCGGCGTCCTATGCGCACCAGGTGGTCTTCCTCGGGGACGGCCGCATAGTCGACGAGATGGACGCGCCGACGCCCGACCGGGTGCTGGAGCGCATGAAGCGCTTCGACGCGATACGCACGTCCTGACGGGTGTGTTCTGACGGGTGTGTTCTGAGGGGCAGTTCCTGAGGGGCAGTTCCTGAGGGCGGGTCCTGACGGGCACGTCCTGAGGGCGGGTCCTGACGGGCACGTTCCGCGGTGTCGGGTGCGGTAGTCCCGGTGTGACAACAGGCGGCGCGGCCCGGGCCCCGGTGTGACGACGGGGGCGTGGTGTTGCGGCGCAGCGGCTTGGTGGTGCTCAACGAGCCTGCCCTGCCTCGCGGTCCGGTCGATTGACCCTGCCTGTTCGTCGCCAGCCTGTTCCTCACCTGCCTGCTCCTCACCTGCCCGTTCCTCACCAGCCTGGTCTTCGCTCGGCTGTTCTTCACGCTCTGTTTCGCTCCCTGTTCCGCTGTGTGTCGGTCTGCCTGTCGACCCCGTCTCCTGGCGGTGGGTCGCCGGGTTGATGCCGCCTGCCCGGAGGGGCGTGCGCGAACGTCCTTTTGTCCCTTGAATCTTGGCTTTTGTTCCATTCGCCCCGCGACTCGTCGTCGAGGACTCACCATGCTGAAAACCACGCTGCGCAATCTCCTGGCGCACCGGCTCAGGCTCGCCCTGACCGCCGCCGCGATCATCTTCGGCGTCGCCTTCGTGTCCGGCGTCCTGACGCTGAGCAACACGCTGTCCGAAGCGTTCAAGAAGGCTTCGGCGACCGACTACCAGGACGTCTCCGTCGACGTACGGCCCACCGAGGACGCCGAGCGCGACGGGCAGGTCCCCGCACTCGACGACGGACTCCTCGGCGCGCTGCGCGGGTTGCCCGGCGTCGCGTCGGTGCGGGCCACCAACACCGGCTACACCGCGATCGTCGACCGCGACGGCGACCGCATCGGCGGGCGCAGCAACACCAACGGCACGACCTTCGCGCCCGGTCCCGACGGCCAGGACCCCAAGTACCGGTTCACCTCCGGCCACGGGCCGCGGGGCGAGGGCGAGATAGCCGTCGACGAGCGCGCGGCGAAGGACGCGGGCTACCGGGTCGGGGACCAAGTGCGCGTCGTGGCGAACGGGCCGGTGCTCACCTCGGTGCTGGTCGGTGTGTTCACGACGGACGACGCCCGCTACGAGGTCGGCGGCACCATCACGCTGTTCGACCGGGCCACCGCGCAGGAACTGTTCAGCGAACCGGGCCGGTACGACGACATCGCCGTCGCGGCCGCGCCCGGCACCACCGAGGAGACCGTCCTCGCCGCGGTGCGCCCGCTGGTGCCGTCCGGCGCCGAGGCCGTCACGGGTGCCAAGCTGCGCGCCGACCAGGCCGACGAGATCGAAAGCGGGACCAAGGAACTCACCCAGGTGCTCCTGGTGTTCGCCGGCATCGCGCTGTTCGTCGGCACGTTCATCATCGCCAACACCTTCACCATGCTGGTCGCCCAGCGCACCCGGGAGTTCGCGCTGCTGCGGGCGATCGGCGCGACCCGCAGGCAGATCACCCGTGCGGTGCTCGTCGAGGCAACGGTCCTGGGCCTGGTGTCCGGGGCCATCGGGTTCGTGCTCGGCATTGGCCTGTCCGAGGCGCTGCGCTCGTTGTTCAACTCCATGGACGCCGAACTCCCGCCCGGCCCGGTGGTCGTCGCGCCCGGCGCGGTCGTCGCGGCGCTGGCCGTGGCGGTGGTGGTCACCGTGGTGGCCGCCTGGCTGCCGGCCCACCGGGCGGCGTCGATCCCGCCCGTCGCGGCGTTGCGCAGCGACCTGCCGCCCACCGCCAAGAGCCTGCGGACGCGGAACGGAATCGGTGCCTTCCTGCTCGCGATCGGCATCGTCGTCTGCTACGGCATCGGGCGTACCAAGGACAAGGCGACGGGTGACGTCTACCTGATCATGGGCGGCGGCTTTGTCGCCCTCGTCGGCGTCATCATGCTCGTCCCGCTGCTGTCCACGCCGGTCATCCGCTTCGCCGGGCGGCCGTTGTCCGCGGCCTTCGGCATATCGGGCCGGCTCGCCCGCGAGAACGCGGTGCGCAATCCGCGGCGTACGGCGGCCACCGCGTCCGCGCTGATGATCGGGCTCATCCTGGTCAGCACGCTGTCGGTGTTCGGTGCGTCGCTCAAGCAGGAGCTGGACCGCATCGCGCTGCGCGGGATCACCGCGGACTACGGGGTGTCGCTGATCGGCGAGATCCCGATGGACCCGGCGATGGCGGAGGCCGTCGCCAGGACCCCGGGTGTCACCGAGATCAGCCAGTTGCGCAGCGCCCACGTCAGGATCGGGGCGGCTGCCGACGACGAGTCCGGCGACGGGACCGAGGTCGTGTCGATGGACGCGCGGACCGGACTCGGCCTGCTGCGTGCGGACTTCGTCAAGGGCGGGCCCGAAGGGTTCGCGGACGGCCTGCTGCTCGGCGAGAAGAAGGCCAAGGACGGCGGCTTCACGGTCGGGTCGCGCGTACCCGTGGCGTTCCCGGACGGGCAGCGTACGACTCTCGTTCTGAGCGGCATATACGAGGACGACGGCCTGCTGGGCGAGGCGGTCATGTCCAACGACACCCTGACCCCGCACCTGGACCGCGTGGTCGACACCGACATCCTGGTGCGCGCCGCACCGGGCGCGGCGGGCGAGCTGCGCGGCAACCTGGAGAAGGCGCTCGGCGACAACCCGGCCGTCAAGATCATGTCCCGCGACGACTACCGCAAGGAACTCGGCGGGATCGTGGACCTGCTGCTCAACCTGCTGTACGGATTGCTCGGCATGTCCATCGTCATCGCGGTGATCGGCATCATCAACACCTTGGCGATGTCGGTGTTCGAGCGCACGCGGGAGATCGGCATGCTGCGGGCGATAGGCATGGACCGCCGGCGGATCCGCTCGATGATCCGGCTGGAGTCGGTCATGATCTCGGTGTTCGGTGCGGTGCTCGGGATGGCGCTCGGCCTGCTGATCGGAGTGCTCGGCGTCAACGCCGCCAAGGGCACCAGCGAGCTGACGCCCGTCGTGCCGTGGGAGCGCATGGGGGTGTTCCTGGTCCTCGCCGGGCTGGTGGGCGTGCTTGCGGCGGCCTGGCCGGCCAGGCGGGCGTCCCGGATGGAGGTGCTCGGGGCCATTCGTACGGAATGAGCGCGTGGCGCGGACGACGAGTGGTCGGGTGGTGGGACGACGAGTGCCCGCCTGGTGGGACGACGAGCGCCTGCGTGGTGCGGGTGACCGACCACCGCGTGGTGCGGGTGACTGCTCACCGCGTGGTGCGGGTGACGTGCGATGACGGAGAGGGGACGGTGGGTACCGTGGAGAGCGTGACCAGCCGTTCCCTCACGCGGATGACCCCCGAGACGTTCGACCGCGTGCTCGCGGTCGGCCTCACGGTGCTGCTGGCCGTGGTGCTCGGCGTCGCGGGATGGAACGACCGGCACGAGGGCATCGCCGCGACCGAGTACCTCAAGGGCGTGGCCCAGTTGGTGGCCTGCATGTCCCTGTGGTTCCGGCGTCGGCACGCGGTCGCGGTGGCGGTGTTCTGCACGCTGCTCTCGATTCCCGAGCAGGTCATCGCGCTGCCCTTCGCGACGTACGCGGTGGCGCTGTTCGTGGAGGACCGGCGCCGGGTCTTCGCGATCGTGGTGCCGATCAGCATCGTGTGGGCGCGCCCGTGGGACTACACCACGACCGGCGACCTGATCGCCACCGCGTTGCTCGCCCTGGCCCCCGCGCTGTACGGCCTGTACACCGCGTCCCGGCGGCGCCTCATCGCGGCACTGGCGGAGCGGGCCGAACGGGCCGAGCGCGAACAGGAGTTGCGTTCCGAGCAGGCCCGCTCGGAGGAGCGCGCCCGGCTCGCGGGCGAAATGCACGACGTGGTGACGCACCGGGTCAGCCTGATGGTGCTGCAGGCGGGCGCGCTGCGGACCCGCACGTCCGACGACGAGACCCGGGAGGGTCTGGAGGACCTGCGCCTGGTCGGCTGCCAGGCCCTGGAAGAGCTGCGCAACCTGGTCACGATCCTGCGTACCGAGGACCGCTTCGGCTCGGCGCGCACCGCCGAGCCGACGGAGCTGGACCTCTCGCGGCTCGTCGCGGAGTCCCGGGCGGCCGGTGTCGCGGTGGAGCTCGACGTCGTGGACGGGCCGCCGGTGGCGTCGCCGGTGGTGGTGCGGACCGCGTACCGGATCGTGCAGGAGTCGCTGACCAACGTGCACAAGCACGCGCCGGGTGCGCGGGTGGACGTCCGGGTGCGGCACGCCGACGGGTGGTTGCGGGTCACCGTGCTGAACACCGCGCCGACCGGCCCGTACGAGATCAGCTTCGCGGGGGAGGGCACCGGCCTGACCGGGCTGCGGCAGCGCGTCGAGATGGTCGACGGCGCACTGCGCGCCGGTCCGACCGGCGACGGGGGCTTCGAGGTGGCCGCCGATCTCCCGCTCGGCCTCCCCGCCGGGGAGGCCGCAACGGGTGCGGCAGCCGCGGGAGCGAAATGATCAAGGTCCTGGTCGTCGACGACGAGCGCATGGTGTGCCGCATGCTGCGGGCGATCCTCGGCAGTGCGGACGACATCGAGGTGGTCGGCGAGGCGTACGACGGGGCCGAGGCGGTGGAGTCGGTCATCCGCCTGGCGCCCGATGTGGTGTTCATGGACCTGCACATGCCCGGCGTCGACGGCATCACCGCGATCGGGCGCATCGCGCGCATGCCTTCCCCGCCACGGGTGGTCGTGCTCACGACCATCGACCCCGACCAGTACGTGCTGCGGGCGCTCCACGCGGGTGCGGCCGGGTTCCTGCTCAAGGACACGCCTCCCGAGGAGCTGATCGGCCTGGTGCGGGTGGCCCACGAGGGACACACGGTGTTGTCCCCGGCGGCGACGCGCGGCCTGGTCAGCGCCTCGGCGGACCACGACGCGGTACGCCGCCGCGCGCTGTCGCGCATCGGCGAACTGACCGAGCGCGAACGCGAGGTGCTCGCGTGCCTGGGCGAGGGGCTCGCGAACGCCAACATCGCCGAGAGGCTGTGCCTGAGCGAGGCGACGGTGAAGGGCTACGTCTCGCGCCTGCTCGACAAACTGCATTGCGACAACCGCACGCAGGCCGGGATCGTCGCGTACGACGCGGGGCTGGTCGCGCGTCGGTAGCGACGAAGGCGGAAGGCGCGGGCTGCGAGGGCGGGAGCGCGAGTGCGAAGGCCGTGGAGCCGGCTGCCGACGGGGACGGCGAGGCAGCGAGAGCGGCGAGAGCGGCGACGGCGTACGACGCGGCGGCGGCGTACGCCCGCAAAGGCGTACGACGCGGCCGTGCGGCCCGGATGCCGGGGTCGGCGGGCGTCCGGGCCGCACGGTGCGACGGCGTTGCGTCGGGTTGTGTCGCGTTGCGTCGGGTCGGGGGCGGGTGGTCGTGCGGCGTGTCGGGCGAAGTGCGGCGCGTTGTGCGGAAGTCGGCGGTGCGGTTCAGCCCACCGACGACGGCTGCGCGTGCGGCCGGGCGTCGGAGCCGGACTTGACGGCTGAGCCGAGGGCCGCGGTGTCGGGCGGGCCCGCACGGTGCGCGGCCCAGCCGACGACGATTCCGAGGACGGCCGCGGCGCCCATCAGGATCGACTGGATCTCGAAGGCGCGGCTGAAGCTGTCGACCGCGGCGTCGAGCGGGTGGGCTCCCGCGGCGCGCCGCTCGTCGCGGTAGCTCTTGGCGATCGTGACGATGACGGCGATGCCGATGGCCGCGCCGATCTGCTGGCAGGTGGTGACCATCGCGGAGGCCACCCCGCCGTCCGCCTCGCCGGCGCCGCCGGTGGCGACCTGGATGACGGCGACGAAGGCCATGCCCAGGCCCAGTCCGGCGACGACGAGTGCGGGCATGAGGTGGGCCGCGAAGGAGCTTTCGGCGTCCAGGCGGCTCAGCGCGTACATGCCGCCCGCGGCGATCGCGGGGCCCAGCGCCAGCGGTACGGCCGGTCCGCGCGTGGCCAGGAGCTTGGCGGTGACCGCGCTGGCGACCCCCATGCCGACGCTGAACGGCAGGTAGGACAGGCCGGTGCGGAGCGGGGACCACTCCTGCACGTTCTGCATGTAGAGGGTGAGGAAGAAGAACATCGCGAACAGCCCGCCGGCCGCGACCAGGACCATGAGCTGGGCCAGCACCGCCTGGCGGATCTTGAGCAGGCTGCGCGGGATGAGCGGTTCTGCGGCCGAGCGCTGGCGCAGCGCGAATCCCAGGGCGAGGACCGCGGCGCCGACGAGGCCGGCGATCGTCCGGCCGGAGTCCCACGGGTGGGTGTCGGTCTCGACCACCGTGTAGACGAGCAGGAGGACTGCCAGGGTGCCCAGTGCGGCACCCGCGAAGTCCGGTGCGCGGACCGGCGCGCTGCGGTCGTCGGCCGGGATCACCCGGGGCAGCAGGAACAGCGCGACGGCGCCGACCGGCAGGTTGATCAGGAAGATCCAGCGCCAGTGGGTCCATTCGACGAGCGCGCCGCCGACCAGCAGGCCGGTCGCTGCGCCGAGGCCGGTCAGGGCCGCCCAGATGCCGAGTGCCCGGGCGCGTTCGCCGCGCTCCCGGAAGGTCGCGAGCAGGATCGACAGCGCCGCGGGGGACAGCAGCGCGCCGGCTATGCCCTGCGCGGCGCGGGCGGCGATCAGCGTTCCCGCGTTGGGGGCCAGGCCGCACGCGGCCGAGGCCAGGACGAAGGCGGCGAGGCTCCAGCCGAACAGGCGGCGCCGGCCGAGCAGGTCGGCCAGCCCTCCGCCGATGAGCAGGAAGCCGCCGAAGGTCAGGAAGTACGCGTTGGTGACCCAGGACAGCGAGCTCTCGGAGAACTTCAGGTCCGACCCGATGGTCGGCAGCGCCACGTTGACGATCGTGTCGTCGATGAGCAGGACGAACTGCGCGGTGCAGACGAGCAGGAGCACGAATCTGGGATCGACGGTCTTGGTGCGTGCGGTGGCAGCGGTGCCGTGGGTCGGCATGGACCCCTCCTACATTCGTAGAACTGACTTCTACGTTTGTAGGGATATCTTCTACGCACGTCAAGTCGTGCGCATAATGGATGGATGTCAGCCACGGAAGATGTCGCCCACGAGCGGGTGCCCGGCGGGCCGCCGGGCCGCCGCGTACAACTGCTCGACGCGGCGATCCGGGTCCTCGCGGCCCACGGCCTGCGCGGCCTCACCCATCGCGCCGTCCAGCAGGAGGCCGGGCTGCCGCACGGTTCGGTGACGTACTACTTCAAGACGCGCGACCAACTGGTGTTCGGTGTCATCGACCGCATGACCGAGTTGGAGCGGCGGCAGGCCGGCGAGGTCGCCGACGAACTGCTGCGCACGATGGCGGTACGCCCGTTCCGGCCGGATTACCCGCGCATAGCCGAACTCACCCACGCCTGGTGGTCCACCAGTCGGGACCGCCAACTGGCGCGCTACGAAATGCAGTTGGCGGGCACGCGCGAGCCGGCGATCCAGGAGGCGATGAGCCGTTCGGCGCGCGAGTTCTGGAAGCTGACCGAGTTGGTGGCCCTGGCCAGCGGGTCACAGGACGCGGCCAATGACGGCGAAGTGCTGCTCGCGTTCATCGACGGCATGATGTTCCACTTCCTGGTGCACAAACCCGAGAACCCCAAGTACCTGGAGACCGGGCTGCGCATGGCGATCGAGTCGCTGCGCGTGGGAGCCGAGGACGCGGCCGGCTGACGCGGCCGGCTGACGCGGAGCGCGTCGGTCGGAGGTTGTCGGTCAGGGTGGTGACTCGGTCAGGCGCACTCGGTCAGGCCCACTCGGTAAGGCCCACTCGGTCAGGGCCATTCGGTCGGGGCGAGTCGGGTCACGGGGAGTCGGTCATACGGCAACGCGTACCGGGTCCGTGCTCGCCTCGCCGCGCCGTACGAGTGAGGTGAGCACGGTACGCGCCAGCGCGTCGCTGACGAGCAACGCCTGTGCGTCGTGCCCGGGTTTCGCGAACCCGTGCACCGTGACGCCGCCCGTCACGCCGGGGCCGACCGCGAAGCGCGCCGGGTGCGCCGTGCCGTCCGCGGCCACCAGGCGCTGTTCGCCGGGGAGTGTGCGCACGCGACCGGACGGGCGCCCGGCGAGGATCTCGTCCGCGGCCTCGCCGCGGGCGTACAGCGCGCGCAGCAGCGGATCCCGAGCACGCGCCGGGGACGGCAGCGGCAGGCGGGACTCGACGAGCGCGCGCGTGCGCACCGGCGCGGCCACGGACGCCCCCTGCGCGGTGAAGCCGTCCGCGTCCGCGGCGACCGCCACGTCCTCGCCGAGGAAGCGGACCACCCCGGCCCGCGACAGCGCCAGCAGTTCTTCGAGCCGCGGCCGCGGCGGACCGCTGGACAGATAGCTGAAGAAGCCGTGGAAGCCCGGCATGTCCTCGCGCCGCGAGCGCTCCGAGAGTTCCCCCGCGGCGGCCAGCCGGCCGATCGTGCTGTACGCCGCCCCCAGCGCCTGCTGCGCCGCGAGGTCCGGGCTGAAGCGCGCGTCCGCACGGCGTGCGATGTCGGCCGCGACATGCGCGCGTATCGCGTCGTCGAGCGCGGCGAAGTCCCCGAACCTGCGGCCCGCCAGCGGACGGTCCAGCAGGACGTGGTCGAAGCGGTCCGCCGGATCGGGCACGGTCCGCGCGACCAGCGACGACGTCGCGCGGGTCGGGGGCAGGGCACGCGTACCGTCGGAGCCTGCGACGAAATCGTCGGCCAGCCGGGCGAATTCGCCGGAGAAGGCGTCCCAGTCCACGGTGGTGCGGTCGCGGTGCGCGGTGAACAGCCGGTGGTAGTGCGCCCAGGCCATGTCCAGGTGCACGAGCGGCCGGATGTCGCGGTCCAGTTCCCAGCCCGCGCCGGGACGGGGCGGCAGGCGCCGCAGGGTTTCGGCGGTGAGAAAGCGCGGCGCGGCGGCCACCCGGCTGTCGGCGAACCGGTAGCCGATCTTCGACCGGTACGGCACCCCGCGGCGTGACGCGGCCAGCAGCACCGGCTCGCGTCCCGACGCGCGGTAGTGCAGCACGCCGTCGGTGCCGCGGACGAACCGGCCGCCCCGCCCCGAGGTCACCCGCACCATCAGGTCGACGAACGCCAGGCCCATACCGCGGGCTATGACCGGTTCGCCCGGCCGCAGCACCGAGACGTCCGGTTCGTTGCCGCACGGCACGAACGCCAGGTTGTGCACAGCGGCATGGGCCGACAACCGCCGCTCCTCCGGCTCCGGTCCGACGTCGACGTGGCCCTGGGTCAGCACCAACGCGTCCACCGTGATCCGCGTCCCGTCCGCGAGTTCGACGCGCTGGCGGAGTGGTCCGCCGGGCACGTCGACCACGTCCACGGCCCGCGAGCGGTGGACCGCCACCCGGACATTCGGCGGCGCAGCGGCGACCGTCCGGCGGAACGCCCAGGCCAGGTACGCGGACAGCAGCGGCCGGCTCGCGAACCACTGCGGCGTGAGCCGGGCCAGTTCCTCGGCGAACGGTGCGAGTTCGGCGGACAACCGTCCCTCGCGAGCCTCGGCCGCCCGGTCGCGCCCCCACTCCCACAGCGACGGCCCGGGGCGGACAGGACCCGCACAGGTGCTCGTCTCGTCGGTGAACACCGTGATGTCCGACGCGAACGAATTGGTCCACAGCAAGGACGACTGCTCGCGCCGCCATATGCGTCCGCCGCCAGGCGGGTGCGGGTCGACGACGTGGACGTGCAGTTGGCGGTCCTCCGCGAGCAGGTCGGGTGCGTTCGCACACAGGCGTTCGAGCAGTGACGTACCGCCGGGACCACAGCCGATGACGGCGACGGACAGCGGAGCTCGGACAGGTGGGACGTCGGCCAACAGGACCTCGGGGGTGCGGCGGAAACGCAGGTGCAAGTGGCGACAGACGCTACGAAGCCCGGCGAACGCTGTCAACGGCGCACGACGTCCGGCCGGTTGGCGGGGGCTGCGGAGGACGGGCGGCCGGCGCGCGATCCGCGTCCGGCCGTCCCGTATTTGTCGTGGTCAGGAGCACCGTTGGCCGCAGCGTCAGCCGCACGCCCCCCGCGCGCCGACGGCCGGGCGATCGGGCAATCCGGTGAGCCGCGGCCAGTCCACTATCGGCACTGAGCTGCCGCCTGCCGCGGGCCCCCGGCAACTGCTCGTATGGTGCCGGGCGATGTGGTCGAGGCGGACGTTGCCGCCGAAGGACGGGTTCGCGAACAGGCGCTCGAAGTAGTTCCACAGCGCGGGGTGGTCGGCGATGCGGTGCACGTCCTCGGCGCGCAGGTGCAGCCGGTGCACCGCGTCCACGTGCAGCAGCGTGGTCCACAGGTGCACATCGGCGGCGGTCAGGTGGTCGCCCAGCAGGAACGGGCGCTCCGACAGGTGGTGTTCGAGCCGGCCGAGGGCGTCGAGGACGGTTCGCATCGCCTCTTCGTACCGGGCACCCGCCCGTGCGCGGCCCGCCTGCTGCGCGCCCTCCCATACGTCGTCGTCGAACAGCGCACCGAGGCGCGCGAGATCGGCGGCGGCGCCGGTCGGGTGGAGCACGGGGTGCGGCGGTCCGGCGTCCGGGTGCTCCAGCCGGAACCCGGGAGTGGGGTCGGAGAACGCGGTGGCCAGGTCGTACAGGATGTGCGGCGTCTGGTTGCTGACGATCCGTCCGCTCCAGCGGTCCCACAGGACAGGGACGGACACCGGGCCGTCGTAGTGGTACTCGGTGGCCTCGTAGGCCTCACGCAGAAGCGCGAACCCCGCGACCGTGTCCAGGCCGTGCCCGTCGCCGGGGCGGAAGGCCCAGCCGCGTCCGTCGCGGACCGGGTCGACGACGGACATGGACACGCGGTCCTCGAGGCCGCAGAGGCTGCGGGTGATCGCGGTGCGCAGCGAGCGCGGACAGGCCAGACAGACGTACAAGTGGTAGCGGTGCGGGTCGGCGGTGAATCCGCTGCCCGGGGCGCGGCCGATGCGGCCGCCGAAGCGCGGGGCCGGGCGCCCGAGCGTCCGGTGGCGTCCGTGGACGCGGAAATCGACGGGGCCGGCGGACCTGGGCAGGCGTACGGGGGGCTGGACGTGCATGCGGGACTCCCTGGAGGCCGAGTCGGGCAGGGAAAACTGCGGTGCGTGCGGCGGCACGGGTGGGCCGAGGCACACGGGTACGCGGACACAGGGTCGGTGGGCGGACGGACGCGGAGCGTGGGCGCGCGTACTCGCGGCGCGCGGGGTCTTGCCGCGCGGGCGGACAGACGGGCCGGTGCTCGGAGAACGCACTCACGGGTTCGCACGGGCCTGAACAGCCGACGCGCGACAGAGGCTAGGCCGCGCTGCAGACCCGGAGGAGATCGATGTGACGGCGCCTCAGAAAGCGCCCGGAGACGAGGGGGAGTGGTCGGGGGAAGTCCGTACCGCGTGTGCCGCGCATCGTCGTCCCCCTCCCCGGCTTCGCCAGTTCGGATTATTCGCGCGGCGTCCATATATCGTCAATAGGCCGTCCACGGCCCGGACCGAGCCTGACCACGCTGTGGGATGCGGGAGCAGGGCGGCCGGGTGATCCGTGCGGTCCGGCGGTCCCGACAGCCGGGCGAACCGGGCGCGGTCAGTAGCCGGGGATCGGGCGGCGCTCATGGCGTTTGACCCACGCGCCCGGGCCGGTGTCCCAGTTGTGCCGGCCCATCGCCTCGCACACGAGGCACGCCTCCTGCTTGCCCACCGCCGCGATGCGTCCGCCGATCCGGGCGGCCCTGCCGACGTAGCGCCAGCCGTCGCCGTCACACGTCATACAGACCACCGTCAGGTCCTCGGGGAACCCGGGCGGCGGCTCCGGAGAGTTCTCCGGCTGGTCCGGAGTGCTGTCGTCCACTGCGTCCCACCGTAGCCGGGTGAGCCGACCGACGGGTCGGTGCGACGCGGCTTCACCCGGAAGGAGGGCTGTTCGGCGCCGGCCCGGGCGTGTCGGCCAGGGGCTTGTGCGGTGCGGAGGCGGGCGCGGCGGGCGCGGCATCGGGGACCGGCCGCGCGGCGCGGGGACGTACGCGCTCGTACCCGCGGACCGCCGCCTTGCGGATGCCGCGCGCGAAAGCGCCCTCGTCGATGCCCTTCGACTCTCGGTAGAGCCGCACGAACCCCATGATCATCGCGGCCCCGATCGCGATCAGGTGCTCGCGGCCCGCGAGGTTCGGGACGGCGATCGACTCGATGATCATCGACAGGCTGGTGAGCGAGAACAGCACCGGCGCGCGCTTGACCACCGCGATGTACGAGAACAGGCCGACGACCGCCGCGGACGGGCCGGTGTCCAGGACGTACGCCTCGTGCCGCCCGATGCCGAGCGGGTGGTCGGGGCCGAGCCAGATCATGAAGCGGGCGGACATCGTGCCGGCGAGCGTGGCGACGTACGACACCAGCAGCGTGCGCTTCCAGCCCAGGGTCAACTGAGCCAGCGCGAACGCGATGAACAACTGGGTGAGGCCGGCCCAGACCGGGAGGTTGAGGGCCGGGACGTAGAGCGACACGGGCGTGCGGAGCAGCGCGATCGGGAGCGGGAGGCTCGCCTGCACCCCGCCGATGATGCGCACGAAGTCGTAGCCCCAGTCGGTGAGGTGGATCGCGTGCAGCACGATCACGCCCAGACAGGCGATCACCGCGAGGTTGAGCCCGCCCCAGCGGCGGTTGACGATCAGTTCGCGGAACGGCGCGACGACGATTGACTTGAACTCGTTGGCGAGCGTGCGCCACAGGAAGAGCAGGACTCGCAACACGGTCTGACGTACTCCCGACTGTCGCCGCAGGCGGCTGGACCCTCCTTGCGGGGCAACCGAGGCACCCCTCCCCAAAACGCCACCCTTGCACACTTTGCGTATAAACAGTTCAGAAGGGGTGGCCGTAGGGAAGACGAGCGATCACGAGCGGGGAAAATCGGCAGCAGCAGCCCAACCTGAGTGACGCACAAGGAAGAGACGGAGTTCCCCGCCGGTCCCCGCCCGGGCCCATACCGCCCGACCGGCCCCTCAGGCAGTCCAGCCCCCGCGCCCCGACCGCCCCCTCAGGACCGCCCAGTCCCCGCGCCCCGACCGGCCCCGGAACCATCCGGCCCGCGGCTCTCTCCGCACCGAGGGGGAAGTCGAACTGATGGGACGGCTTGGTGTCGCGTGCGGGGCGGTGCAGGACGCGGTCGGCGCGGATGCGTGCGATGAGGTCTACCTGGATGCGATGGGGTGGCCCGCCGTGGTTGGGGCGGCGGTGCGGTTGGCTCAGGTGTTGGTGGTGAATGACCACAGCGCTTGAGTCGGCCTGAGGGCGCCGGGCGGCGCTAGGTCGTGTCTTCAAATTCTCGCCGGGCCCGCGAACCGTGGCACGCACGCTCGCCGCGTTGCGGACCTTGCCCGGCCAAACCCAGGCCGAG
>NZ_JBEZFP010000049.1:0-55234 GCF_040649515.1 Streptodolium elevatio | reverse complement strand
GAACGGGGCTATCCAGGACGGCTCCGACGCCGTGATCACACCAGCCACATCAAGATCATGCCACCCGCGACCGGCACTTACGGGACAGGCCTTAGTCCCCGAGAAACCACAGGTAGAGATGTGATCCGTTCTCCACGTGCAGGCAGAGCCTTTCGATCTCCGCCGCAGACTCCTGCCCGATGATCTCGCGGACGGACTGGTCGCCGACTTCCCGTCGAAGCCTTACCGCCTGGCGCGAATTGAAAATGGTGTCCGCGTGCGGCAGCAGGCTTCCCAGGAAAGGAAAGTGCTCTTCGTCGACGCGGCCGACGGTTTCCGTCCAGTCCAGTCCGCAAGATCCGCGCAGCACGATTTCGCCGCTCTCCGTACGTACCTGCGCATCGATCATCGGCTACCACCTCGTCAGTTCGGGTGAACACTCTCGACCGCACCCTTCCGCACCCATACCGCAATCGAGAACAGATCGTTCCCGTCCGCGTCGTAGCCGATCGGGTGACGGCTTCTGATGTCGAGAACGTGGCGGTGGGCGGAACCGGTGCCGAGGTTCATGTTGTCCATCGGCTTTCGCATCGCCAGCCTGGCCCAGTTCCGGATGTGGTCCGGTGTGACCCAGTCCTCGAACTTCGACTTCTCCGCCCATTTCCAGGAGTCCTCATGGTTGGCGTCATGCCGCGGGAGGATATGTTCGTCCATCACCTTGTCCGAGACCGCACCGGTCCCGCAGTTGTGGACGAGGACCGGAGCCGTGCCCACCAGCACGTAGTAGGTGTGCAGGTCGGCGACCGTGAGGTTGTGGACCTTGAGGTGCCGGCGCTCAGAGTCGACGGTGGTGACCTGGACGTACGTCCCCGCCGACGTCCGGAGCCAGTCGCCGGGCGCGAGCTCGTCGGCGCGGGTCCAGGCTTTGTCGGCCGCCAGCCAGAACGGGTGGTTGCCGGTGACCGACACCGTCGCGGTCAACGAGCCCTTGTCGCCGTCGAGGTCGACGCCGACCCGCACCACGTTCTTGTCGCCCTCGCTGGAGAAGACCGCGGTTGCGGCCCGGTCACCGGTGACGTCCTTCTGCGGGTCGGTGGCCAACACCCGGTCGCCCGGCCGGACTTCCTCGATCGGCTTGGCCGTGCCGTCGGCCATCAGCACCGGAGTGCCGGGCACGAAGCTGCACTTCGAGCCGGAGAAGCTCATCGCGTTCGTGGGCCGCGGGGCCGCGACCGGCGCCTTGCCGCCGCCCGCGCCGCCTCGGCGCTTGCCGCCGCCGGGCAGGAACACCGGGAGGTCGGCGGCCGGGATCTCCAGGTTCTCCGCGACCTGGGCCTGGATCTCTTCTGCCACCAGGTCCTTGACCTCGTCCTTGACGGCGTCCTTGACCTCCTGCTTGAACTCGCGCTTGACCTCCTTGAGCGCGAGCTTCCCCCACTTGGCCGCCTTCACCGCCGTGGCCGCGTAGCCGGCGCCCGGGACGGCCGACGCCAGCGACAGCGCGGCGTCCTCGTAGTTGCCCTCGGCGGCGTACCACGCGGCGTTGGCCACGTCGGCGACCTCGCCGACCACCGGGATGGCACCGACGATGTCGAGGACCGCGTGTCCCAGCGCCGCCCAGAAGTGCCCGTCGATCTCGATGTTCGAGATCGGGTTGCCGCCCGCGAAGGAGTAGCGGTTGGCGGTCCAGGCGTCCGTGCCGAGGTTGAGGTCGGCGAGCGCGCCGTTGTACATGTCGCGCGACAGGAACTGGTTCAGGCCCGGGCTGTAGCTGCGGAAGCCCATGTCGTACGTCTGCGAACCGCCGTCCCACCGCATCGAGTTGTAGCGGTAGGCGTTGAACGCCTCGGTGCCGCCCGTACCTCCCGGGCCGGAGGGCTTGTCCGGGCCGGAGAACGACTTCGGGTCGTCGCTGCCGTAGGCGGTGTAGCCGTACGTCGCCTTTGTGTCGCCGTTCTGGTCGGTGACCGCCTCGACGTCGGAGTGCGGGCCGTACCCGAAGTACGTCGTCTCCTTCGTCTTGTCCGACTCCGACTTCGGCTTGGTCTGTGACAGCCGCTCGCCGAACGGGCCGTATTCGTACTCGGCCTTCACCTCGCCGCCGGTCCTCTCCGCGACGACTTCCTTTCCCAGGCCCAGGTACTCGAACTCGGTCTTCTCCGCCGGCCCCGACGCCGGGTCCGCGGTCGTCTCGGTGCGCCGGTCCAGCGGGTCGTACACCGACGTGGTGACGGCCGGCTCGCCCGCTCCCGGCACGCCCCACGCGCGGTGCTCGGTGACCCGGTCGAACCCGTCGTACGCGTACTTCTCGCTCGGCTCGCCGGCCTGCGTGATGCGGCTCAGCCGGCCGAACGGGTCGTACGTGTAGGCGAAGGCCCCGCCCGCACCCTGCACGGTGGACGACACCAGCCGATTGCGGTCGTACGTGTACTCGGTGGTCTTCTTGGCGACCTCCTGCCACACCACGTTGTTGCCGGCGTCGTGCCGGTAAGCCTCGGTCGTGTCCTCGCCGTCCGACGTCTTGACCACCTTCTCGACCCGGTTGCGCGGGTCGTAGGCGAAGACCGACGTGCGGTCGATGAACTCGCCCTTCTTGTCGGCGTTCATCGTCCGCGCCGCGTCCCGGGCACGGTTGCCGTCCGCGTCGTAGCCGATCTCGTGCCGGGCCACCAGGGCGCCGTCCGGCTTCTTCTCCTCGGTGGTGAACAGCAGCCCGTCGAGGTGGTAGGCGTTCGCGACCTTGTTGCCGTTCGCCTTGACCTGCGTTTCCAGGCGCCCCAGCAGGTCCCACGTGAACGTGGTCGTCCGCGGCTGGGCGTCCTGACCGGTGCCGGGCGTCGTCGCGCTCAGGGCCAGGCCCCGCGGGTCGTAGTCGTACGCGGACTCGGCGCCGTCGCGTGTGCGCTTGCGCAGGTTCCCGTTCTCGTCGTAGGCGTACACGGTGGTGTGCGCGGGCGTGCCGCCGCCCTGGAACTCCCGGACCTCGAACGGGCGTCCGAGTGCGTCGTACCCGGTCTCGAACCGGCTGCCCGGCCCGCCCGCCGTCTTGTCGGCGACCTCGACCTGGTTGCCCTCGGCGTCGTACCGGTACTCGAAGGTGTGCACCGGCGGTTCCGCGGCGCGGCCGGCATCGGCGGCCGGCACCACCCGGACGGCGTCGGCGAGCAGGTCGCCGTCCGCGCCCGCGTCCGTCAGGGTGACGCGCGCGTCGCGTTCCTGGGGAAGGCGGAACACCCCGAGGTCGACCCAGCGCCCGCGTTCGCGCGCCGCCTCGATCTCCTCCAGGGTCCGGCGCAGTTCCACCGTTCCCTCGGCCGGGCCGCCCTCCGCGTCCACCGTGTACCGCGCCCGCACCGACGCGGCGGAGGAAGCGACCACCCCGGCGGGGACGTAAACCGCGACCTTGTACGCGCCGAACTCGCCTTCCTTGCCGGGCACCGGCAGCGTCCACGCAAACGAGCCGGGGCCCGACGCAGCCGCATGGGAGCGTGCGTCCCCGCTCCACGCCGTGTCCCGCGCCAGCGTCGGCCACGCGCCGACCGCCGTGGTCCGCCCGGCGTCGGCGTCGTCCGACACCGCCGTCGTCGAGACGGCCGGAGCCCCCTTGTCGGTACGCGACTTCAGCTTCCCGTCGGGGAAGTACTCCCAGCCCATGGTCCGGGTGTTCGCGCCGTCGCCGGTGATGGTGCGGGTGAGCTGATTGCCCATCACGTCGTAGGTGAACCGCGTCTCGACCTGCCACGGGTCGACGCTCGACCGGACCCGGCCGTTGTCGAAGTAGTCGGTGCGCGTGACGCTCGCCTCGCCGCCCTCGCGCGACGCGGGCGCGATCGACTTGACCAGGTTGCCGACCGCGTCGAACTCGTACCGCATCTCGTCGCGCTTGTTCACGTGCGTGTGCGCCGGGTCGTACGGCAGCACGGTCCGCACCACGCGGTTGAGCGCGTCGAACTCCGATTCCCCGGTCAGCGTCGGCTTGTTCTCCGCGAGCGCCCTGGGGGACCACACACGGGTCGGATTGCCGGCCTCGTCGTACTCGTGGCGCGTGACGCGGTACTCGACCGACCCGTCGGGCTTCTTGCGGTGCGGCACGCGACTCTCGACCAGCGCGCCGCGCGCGTCGTAGCGGGCGAACGACTCGGTGCCGTACGCGTCGGTCCGCACGGTCGCGTTGCCGTCCCGGTCGTACCGGATCCGGCCGGTGGCGCCGACCGCGTCGGTGGTCTCGACGGGCCGGTGGCCCAGGTCGTACACGGTCGTGCTGGTCGGCCGGGACGATCCGCGCGCGTTGGCCAGCGGATCGGTGGTGGCCACCATGTTGCCGACCGCGTCGTAGGCCATGGTCCGGCGGCCGCCCATGGCGTCGCGCGTCTCCACGATGCGGTTGAGCTCGTCGAAGATCGCGAAGCTGGTGTAGTCGTCCGGGTCCGCCGTTTCGTTGCCGCGCGGTGTGGTCGCGCGCACCGGGTTGCCCACCGCGTCGTAGGCCATGGTCGTCACCCGGGCGGGCCCGTGCGGATCGTCCCCGGGCGCGGTACTGGTGACGACCTGGCCCATCTCGTTGTAGGCGCTGGTGCGCACGGCGCCGTTCGGGGCCGTCGAGCGCAGCACGTTGTCGTTGCCGTCGTAGACGGGCGGCGGGGTGACCGCGAAGACGCCGCGGGCGGTGTCGACCGGCGCCTTCGACGACAGCGGGCGCCCGCGGACGTCGTAGGTGCGGGTGGTGGCGTGCCCGAGCGCGTTCGCCGCGGACAGCACGTTGCCGACCGCGTCGTACACGAACGTCGTGCGGTTGCCGAGCGCGTCGGTGATGGTGCGCGGTGAGCCGGTGGCGTCGTAGTCGGAGAAGCGGGTGCGGTTGCCCCGGGCGTCGACGGCCTCGAGGAGGCGCCCGGCGGAGTCGTAGACGTTGCGAGAGGTGAAGTTGCGCTTGTCGTGCCGGTCTTCGGCGTTGCCGCGCGGATCGGTCAGCGAGGTCAGGTTGCCGAACGCGTCGTAGCCGAACGTCCAGCGGCGACCCTCGGGGCTGACCTTCTCCACCAGGTCGGCCACGTGCCCGTCGAGGTACGTCCGGTACTTCAGCCCCGTGGACGCCTTGTCGCCGGCGTTGGCCACCGCATTGGTGACGGTGAGCGGGTTGCCGGTCCGAGGGTCGTACTCCCACGTCGTCAGGGCGCCGTCGGCCTCCCGCAGTTCGCTGACGTTGTTGTCGGAGTCCCAGGCCAGCTCGGTGACTTCGCCCTTGGCATTGCGCGCGGCGACCGGACGGCCGAGTGCGTCGACGGTGTACGCGGACGCGCGGCCGAGGGCGTCGGTGACCGTCATCGTGGTGCCGCCGCGCCCGGCGGGAGCCCAGTCGAAGCCGGTGCCGCCGCCGCGCCGGTCCACCACGCGGCGTACGCGATCGTCCGCGTACTCCACCGAAGTCCCGTGGCCCATCGGGTCGTTCACGCGTGACAGGCGTGCGGAGCCGTCGGCTGCGGCGGCGTACTCCATCCGCAGCGTGCGTTCGGCGGGCGTGCCGGCCGCGTCGGCGATCAGCCCGAGCCGGCCCTTCTCGTCGTACGTCAGCAGGACCCGGCGCCCGGACGCGTCCGTGACCGAGTGCAACTGGCCGATCAGCGCGGCATTGGCCAATCCGGTGCCGCTGTGCACGACGTCGCCGACCAGGTAGGCGTGGTCGTCGCCGGGCCGCAGGTAGTCCAGCGTCAGCACGGTGCGGCCGGACGCGTCGACGACCCGCGTGAGCTTGCCGGAGAACCCGGGCCCGGCGTCCTCGTAGTGGAAACGCAGGGTGTTGCCGTTGCGATCGACGACGGCGGACTGCAGGCCGAGCCGGTCGAAGAAGAACTGCGTGCGGTCCGGACGGGTGAACACCCAGGCGCGCCCGGGGTCCTTGCTCCCGGTCGGGGCCAAGTGCAGGTGTACACCAGGCGGGTGGTCGTAGTCCCAGCCCTCGGGGGTGTCGGCGCCGTGCCGGTTGAGCCGGAACACGTGGGTGGTGCCGTCGCCGTCGGTGAGGCGTACGGATTCGGCGTGGCCGTACGCCGACGCCGCGCCCGGCTCGAACTCCAGCGGCGAGCCGAGCCGCGTCAGTGTGGACGCCGCGACCGACCAGCCGCGCCCCGCCGAGGAGTTCGCGGCGTCGCGGGCGTTGTGGGTGAAACGCAGGAACGCCGCGGGGCCGAGGGAGGGGTTGGCGAGGACGTTCCAGCCGAGGACGGCGTTGCCGTCGACGGCGTTGACCATGAGTGCGGCGCCACCGCCGACGGGGATCTGCGTGTACTGGTGGAACTTCTCCAGCCCGAGCCGGTCGGAGGACGCCGGCGCCGGCTTTGAGGCCTGCCCCGCGGCCTGCCCCGGAGCCCGTCCGGACTTCGGTGCCTTGTCGGGTGGCAGCTGCTTCGGGGCGCGGTAGTCCGGTTCCCGGTAGGGCAGTTCGCCCTTGCCGGGGGCGACGGCGCCGCGGTGCCGGCCGGGGTCGGGTTGCCACGGGTGCCACTGCGGCCCCTCGGCGGACTTCCCGGCAGGGCGCCGGAATAGGCTCTCCGCGGACGCGCCGGCCGGGGCCAGCAGAATCAGTGCCAGTAGCCAGACAAGAACGGTACGGATCCTCGGCACGCCGGCGGCCCCTTGTCGTACTAACCAATTGGTTGCCCAACTCAGTAGTACAGGAGCGCGATCCGAGGTCCGGACCGACACGATCCGCCATTAGGGGGAAATCCCCCGCCGACCCGTAACCAAGCGGCGGGTTTCGCGGGGCCGCCGGTGCGGGTGTGCGGGTGTGCGGGTGTGCGGGTGTGCGGGTGTGCGGGTGTGCGGGTGTGCGGGTGTGCGGGTGTGCGGGTGTCAGCGCTGTAGGTACGCCACTACCGCGTCGGCGAAGCGGTCCGCCGCGCCCTCGTCGTACCGCAGGAACAGCGACGGCTCGGTCAGCTCCAGCTCCAGCAGCACCGGATGCCCGTCGGCGTCCGGGACGAGGTCGACGCGGGCGTACAGCAGCCGTTCCGCGCCGCCCGGCACCGCGGCGAGCACCTGCTGCGCGACGTGCAGCTCGGTGTCGGTCGCGGACCTGACCCGGATGTCCTCCTCCTTGTAGAGGCCGACCTCGTTCGCGGGCCCTTCGAGCATCGCGCCCTTGCGGATCGCGTGGCTGTAGTGCCCGCCGAAGAAGATGACCGCGGTCTCGCCCGCGGAGTCGACGGCGTGCTGGTAAGGCTGCACCATCACCGTGCGCTTCTCGGCGATCAGCTTCGTCGCCAGCCCGGCGGCCAGCGCCCGCTGGGCCGAGTCGGCCAGGTCATAGCGGCCGGTGTTCCGCGAGCCGCAGCTGATCGCGGGCTTGACGACGTACTCGCCGGAGGTGGGCAGCGTCAGGGTGCTGTCGGGGTCGAGCCAGGCCGTCTCGACCACGGGCACGCCGACCGCGGCGAGGTCGCGCAGGTAGGTCTTGTCGGTGTTCCACCGCACGACGTCGACCGGGTTCGCCAGCCGCGGCACGCGCTCCGCCCAGGCCACGAACTCGGCGTGGCGGTCCGAGTAGTCCCAGGTCGACCGGATCACGGCGAGGTCGTAGGCGTCCCAGTCCGCGGCCGGGTCGTCCCACACGACCGGCTCGGCGAGCACGCCGCGCGCGGCGAGAGGGGCGACGGGGGCGATCTCGTCCACGTCGAGCTTCGGGAGCTCGGCGCACGTGACGAGGGCGACGCGGGCGGTGGCGGCCTGAGGTGCGGACATGGCGTCACGATATCCGGACAATCATTCCGCATCGCGCAGGGGACGCCCGGGGGCCGCCCGCGCCGAAAAGCGCCGAGCCGTCCGGGGAGAGTGCGGCGGGGCCGACGACCGGGCACGGGGGAGTATCCCGGCCGTCGGCGCACGTCGCCGCTCGGGGCCGCGACGTCGGGGTGTCAGGAACCCTGGACGTCGACCAGCAGCTTCAATTCTGTGCCCGCCTCCAGGGCGGTGAAACCCGCCGCGACCTCTTCCAGCGGGATCGGTCGCACCCAGCCGTCGAGTGGGTAGGAACCGTTCACCATCCCGTCGATGACCGCCGGAAAGTCGTTGCAATAAGCACAACTTGCGACGATGTCCACGCCGCCCAGGAACGCCGCCATCGGGTGGAAGGTCACCGGCTTCATGTACACCGCGACGGTCACCATGCGCCCGCCCGGCCGGGTGGCCGCGATGCCCGCGTGGAACGCCGGTTCCGCACCGGCGGCGTCCACCGACGCGTCCACGCCCTCACCGCCGGTGAGTTCGCGTACCGCCGCCACGACGTCGACCGCGCCCGGGTCGAGGATCAGGTCCGCCCCGCCACCGGTCATGTCGGCCAGCTTCGCGAGCGCCGCACGCCGGTCCGCGGACGGCTCCGACACGATCACCCGCTCCACCCCGCGCGCCCGCAGGTCGAGGTACGTCGCGATGCCGATAGGCCCCGCGCCGAGCACCAACGCCGTTCCGCCCGCCGGGACCTGAGCCCGCGTCACACAGTGGTGCGCCACCGACACCGGCTCGACCAGCGCGCCCTGAACGGCCGTCAGGGACTCGGGCAGCACGTGGACCATGTCGGCGCGCACCACCGTCAGGCCCGACATCCCGCCGCCCTTGGGGGACAGCCCGTGCCAGGTCATGTTCCGGCAGAAGTTGTACGTCCCGCGCACGCACGGCGCGCACTGCCCACACGTCCACATCGGCTCGACCGCCACCAGCGCGCCCGGACGAATCGCGGCGTCGGCCACGCCCGTCCCCACCTCGACGATCTCCGCCGAGAACTCGTGGCCGAGGATTACCGGGTCGGCCAGCACCTCCCGGAGGCCGCCCTCCCAGAAGTGCAGGTCCGAGCCGCACAGGCCGGTGAAGCGCGGGCGCAGCAGGACTTCGCCCGGCCCCGGCGCCGGGTCGGGCACCTCCTCGATGCGCAGGTCGCGCGCGTTGTGCAGTACCGCAGCCCTCATCAGCGTCCATCCCTCCCGGGTCGGCGGCCGGAGCCGCCGCCCGATGCCGTCACTTTCGTGCGCGCGAGCGTCTCCGTGTGCGTGGTCGTTCGCGTGGCCGTGTACGTGGCCATGCGCGCCGCCGTGCTCGTGGCCGTCGCGGCTGTCGCCGTTCGCCGCATCGGGTCAGCCGACCGAGCCGGCGGTGTCGCCCGCCTCGCCCGCGTCATCCGACCCGCCCGCGCCACGGGCGGCGGACAGCCGTTCGATCGCGCCGATCAGGTCGGGGTAGCGCCCGGTCCGCGCGCCGCCGTCCACGCCGTACACGCTGCCCGACACGAAGCCCGCCTCGTCGGACGCCAGGAACAGCACCACGTTGGCGACCTCGGCGGGCTCCGCGAAGCGGCCCAGCGGGGCGTTCTCCACGTACTCGTCGACGACGCCCGGGATGTGCCAGATGCCGCCGGTCGCCTGCGTGCGGACCAGGCCCGGCGCGACGGCGTTGACGCGCACGCCGTGCCGGCCCAGCTCCAGCGCCGCGACCTCGGTCAGCGCGACGACGCCGGCCTTGGCCGAGCAGTACGCCGCCATGCCGCGTCCCGCCTGCACCGCGTTCAGGCTCGCCATGTTGACGATCGAACCGCCGCGCCCCGCGGCCTTCATGGCCGCGCCCGCGTGCTTGACGGTCAGGAACACGCCGTTCAGGCACAGGTTCACGATGCGCTGGAAGGCCGCGTAGTCGTGGTCGACCAGTTCCGCTGAACCGCCGCCGCCCGCGTTGGCGACCGCGACGTCCAGCCCGCCGAACCGCTCGACGGCGAGTGCCACCAGGGCCTCGACGTCCGCCTCGACGGTCACGTCGCAGCGCGCGACCGCGACCCGGTCGCCCAGCTCATCCGCGAGCACCTTCAGCGCGGCCTTGTCGATGTCCCCGGCCACCACAAGCGCGCCCTCGGCGGCGAACCGCCGGGCGACCGCCTGTCCGATGCCCGCGCCCGCGCCGGTCACCAGTGCGACCTTGCCGTCGATGCGGCCCGCGGCGCCGCCCGCGTTCCCGCCCGCGGGGACTCCGGACGCGCCGGGGGTGCCGACTGCCGAGCTCATGCGCCCGCTCCTTCCGCGCCCGCGGCGCCACCGGCGGCCGTACCCGCGGCCTTGTCGGTTTCGTAGTCCTTCATCGCCTTGCCGACCGCCTGCGCGGTCTGGTCACGCCAGCGCTCCGAGAGCCCGACCTGCCAGTCCTGCGACCCGAGCGGACCCGCGGACTGGCCGGTGAAGTGCGGGATCACCTCGCGGGCGATCAGCTCGTACGAACGACGCGTCGCCTCCGCGTCCGCGAAGTCGGCGCCCATGAACAGGTAGGCGCCGAACCCGCCGGACTTCTGCCACAGGCGCTCGATCTGACGGATCGCCATCTCGGGCGTACCGCAGATGAACGAACCCGTCGCGTTGCCGTGGTCGAGGCGCGCGTCGAGAGGCGTGTCGGGGTCGTACGGAATCGGCAGGACCTTCGCCTGGTAGTCCTGGATGTCGCGCAGGCCGTACGCCACCTCGCGCCGCGCCTGCTCCTCCGTCTCGGCGATGTGCATCATGCCCATCAGCCGCCAGTCACGCCGGTTGACGGTCTTCCCGTGCTGCGCCGCGACCTCGTTGGCGACGCCCCAGTGGTAGCCCAGCGCGTCGAACCCGCCCTCCTGGCTCGCCGCGATCGACAGCATCCCCGCGCCGAAACGGCCCGCGGTGCGCGGCCCGGCGGGCGAGAAGGTCGCCGCCACTGCGATCTCCAACTGCTCCTGATACGGCCGCAGTTGCAGCTGCGCGTCCTGAAGCGTGAACCAGTCCGTCTTGCGGGTCACCGGCTCGCGGCCCGCGAGCAGCGCGGTGACCGCCTCCAACGACTCCTCCATCATCTCCCGCTGCCGGGCCGTGTCGATGCCCAACATGTGGGCGTCGGAGGCGAGTTGACCCGGTCCCACGCCCAACATGACGCGCCCGCGCGTCAGGTGGTCGAGGAGAACCATGCGGTCCGCCACGTGCAGCGGGTGGTGGTAGGGAAGCGACACGACGCCGGTACCCAGGCGCAGATGACGCGTACGTGCGGCCGCCGCGGCGATGAAGACCTCCGGGGACGCCACGATCTCCCAGCCGCCGGAGTGGTGTTCGCCGATCCAGGCCTCGTCGTACCCGAGCCGGTCCAGGTGCTCCAGCAGGGACAGGTCCTGCTCCAGTAGAAGGGTCGGGTTCCTGCCCGCCTTGTGGAACGGGGCGAGGAACACGCCGAACCGGAGCGGCCACCGCCCGCCGTCGGCGACCTGCGCCGCTATCTCGTACGCCGACACCCGGGGCCTCCTGATGCTGTGTCACCGAATGGTGCTGTGCTGGTCGTCCACCGGTTGCGCCTGCCGAACTTCGGCCACGCCACAACCGATGCCGGGCACCCTGACAGGACGCGATACGCGAATCAAGAGTCGCACTATGCGAACAACCGCGGCGGCTGCGGTACGCTGCGGGCAATGAGCCGACCGTCCCCGCAGACCGACCGCCTCATCGCCCTGGTCGATCTGCTCGCCGCCCACCCCTCCGAAGACTTCACGCTCGCCGAGATCGCGCGCGGGCTCGGCGTCGGCAAGGCCACCGTGCACCCGATGCTGACCACGCTGACGCGCGCGGGGTGGCTGCTCCGGCATCCGGTGCGGCGCACGTACCGCCTGGGGCCGGCGATCGTCGCGGCCGGACGGGCGGCGGCGACCGGCGAGACGCCGCTCGACCTGACCCGGCCGGTCATGCGCACGCTGTCCGCCGAGACCGGACTCGGCGCGCTCGCGCTGGTGCCCTGCGGCGACGCGGCCGACGCGGACGACCTGCGGGTCGGCGAACTCGTCCGCACCGGCACGAGCCGGGAGGGCGCGCTCGGCCTGCGGCTCGGCGACCGGGTACGCCCGCGCCCGCCGCTGGGCGCGGTCACCGTCGCCTGGGCCGGGCCCGACGCGGTCGACGCGTGGCTGTCGGCCCTCGACGCGGAGCCTGCCGTAGCGGTGCCCGGGAGCCGCACATACCTGCGCGGCGTGCCACCCGAGTCGCCGGTCGTGACCGAGGCCCGCAGGACCCTGCTCCCGGCGCTCGCGGGCGTCCGCCGACGGGGGTGGGCGCTGGAGACCGTCGACCATCTCCGTGACCGACTCGGTGCGCTGGTACGCGACCTCGAGATCGATCTCGGCACCGGGGACTGGGACATCGCAGGCCGCACCGCCGCCCTGCGACGGGCGATGAACGAGGTCGGGCAGGCCTTCGACCTCGCGGAGGCACTGCCCGCGGTGATCGACCCGGACACCGAATACCGCGCCTCGTCGATCAACGCGCCGGTGTTCGACGCGGACGGCTCGGTGGCCGTGGTGTTGTGCCTCATCGACCACCACGCCCCCGTCGTCGGGCGGGACGTCATCGCGCTCGGCGAACGGGTGCACGCGGCCGCCGAAACGGTGACCCGGGCCCTGGGCGGCCGGGCACCCGGCCCCGACGGCTGTACGCCAGGGCTGTCGGCCGCCGCCGAGCGCGCCGCCGGATCCGCCGGATCCGCTGGATCCGCCGGAACCGTCGAACCCTTCGAACCCTCAGAAGCGGCCGACGGCTCCTAGGGGACAGGCCGGCATTGGCGAACACGCGGTCGCCGGAGGCCTGTTCGGCCTCCGGCGACCTTGGTGCTCACTTGCGTGAACCGCGCCGGATCGGTTACGAGGAGCCGTCCGGGCACGGGGGGACGAGCGACCGTACGTCTCCCCGGGTGACGAGCCACACGTCCGGGGCGTACCCGGATGCGCCGTTCGCCGCGGTCATGCGGACCCACACGTCACTGGTGCGGGACCGGCCGGAAACCGCCGGGCCGTCGGTGTGGCACGCCACGGTGGCCGAGGAGTTCTCGGGCGCGCGCCCGACCTCGACCGCCCGGGTGTCGGCCTGCGCGCGAACGGGCAGGCCTCCGGGGGCGCGTACGACGGCCGTGACCGGTCCGGATGCGCCGTTCTGTCGGTCCGGGTCGGTGGACCCGGACGGGTAGGTGTTGTCGGTGTGGACGGAGTCGGTCGCCGACTCGCCCGATGCGGGCGGCGTGCCGTCCGCCGGGTCCGAAACGCCGCCGCCGACGGCGACGAGCAGGACGACGGAGGCGAGTGCCACCCAGGCGCCGGCCGAGGCCGAGCGCCGGGGACGGTAGACGGTGACGAGGGTGTCGCGGTCCTTGTAGGAATTGACGGATTGCCAATTGGGGGGCATTTTCCGGATCTCCCGGGCCACTTGGCGTGCACCCTGGCGCACACGGCGCCGGGGCGCGGCGCAGTGATCCCGCGCGGTGCGCGGGCTGGGGAAGTTCCGGCACCCGGCGTGACATGCGAAAACTGCACGTGCGGGCGCCGGAGCGGGATCCGCCGCCGCGAATGCTTCGTCGGCTACTACGGGCATGCGCGGCACGACCCGGCAGACGTGCCGGGTACGGCGGTTCTCCGAAGGAGGGGCAGGCCCACGGCATTTCGGACCGTGCGACCCTGAGGCAGATGTTTCAGCCGACCATAGGCGGCTCCCCGAAATCGTGCCGAACGCGCGAGATATCAACGCGTGTCACAAGTATGGCACAGCCCTATAGGGGTGAGATAAGAGGGAAACTCGGATCCATGCCGGAGCATAGCGAATTGCCCCGTTTTGCCACCAAATCTGAACCGATGGACTGCGGGGCAATTCGCGGAGATCGTGGCGGTAGCCGATCGCCACGTCTCGTCTAATCTCCTTATTGTGCCAGCTATGTGGCAAGTAGCCAAGTGTCGCGGCGCCAGTGTCATCCAGACGTGTGGCAACCCGAGAACATCCCACAAGCCCACCGGCAGCACACGTGCAGGCCGCACGCCTGTTCGCCCCATGACCGCTGGCACACCGCCGAGTTGCCGTCGGCCGGGTGGCCGCGGCCGACTTCTCCGGGATTGCCCCCGCGGGTGTCGAAGGTCGAGGTTTTCCGCGGCGTGGCGCGGGGTACACCACGCTGGTTGCTGTGGTTGAATTCACGCAACTGTTGGCCGCCTCGCAGGATGGTGGCGGTGTACGCCGCGTGCCGCCGTACAGGCCTCGTGTACAGGCGCAGAAGGTATTTCTGTGCAGAAGGAGTACGGTGGAGCACCCTGCCGGGTCTGTCCTGTTCTGGCGCAAGAGCCAGGCCAGCCAGACCGCGAATTGCGTTGAGGCGGCCTGCTCGACCGGCGTCTTCGTACGAGACTCGAAATCCGCGGCGCACGGCCCCGTGCTCACCTTCCGCGGCGAAAGCTGGGCCGACTTCCTGGGCGCTCAGTCGGCGCCGTCCACGCCGGCGGGACCCTCCGTCGGCTGAGACGCCGACGGCGGCAGTGTGGTGAGCGGAAACGGGGCGCCGGATCCGCTCGGCGGCTGGGCCTGCGCCATGCTCGTGATGGCGGCGTCCAGCAGGGTCGGCGTCAGGGCGGCCGGGGCCAACTGCTCGAGTTCCCAAAAGGAAGCCAAGTAGTCGCTGGGAGCATCCTCCTGGGCGCCCTCGACGGTGATCATCTCGCCGGTCTCGGCCTCCCGGAAAAGGACGTCCGGTTCTTCCTCGGCGAACTCGAACAGCACATACGCCATGCGGTAGTTGGTGTAGAGGCCCTCCCACCACGGCACGATGCGCACCGTCACGTTCGGGTACTCCGTGACCGCCAGGATGTGCCGCAGCTGCCTGCGCATGAGCGCCGGGCCGCCGACCGCGCGCTGCACGACCGAGTGGTCCATGATGAAGTGCACCTTCGGCGCATCCTCGCGCGTCAGCAACTCCTGGCGCGCCATGCGCAGTTCGACCAGCTCGTCGACCCGGCTCATGCCCAGCCGCGTCATCGTCTCGCGCGCGTAGTCCGGGGTCTGCAGCAGGCCCGGCACGACCACCGGCTCGAAGTTGCGGATCACGTGCGCCGACGACTCGAAGCCGATGTACGCGAGGTACTCCGAACTGGCTATTCCGCGGTACACGCTCCACCAGGCGCGCTGCCGCGCCGCCCGGGCCAATTCCACCAGGTCGGCGGACAGTTCGGCGTCCGTGTCGTAGTGCCGCAGCAGCGCCCGGAGGTCTGTGGTCGTCACCGCGACCTGGCCGGTCTCCATACGGATGATCTTCGACAGCGACCAGTCCATCTCCTCGGCGACCTCGCGCTGCGTGAAGCCGGCCCCCTCGCGCAATCGCCGCAATGCGTCCCGCAGCTTGCGTCGCGCGACCATCGGGTCCTGCCTCTGCCGCTCCGCCATCGTCGGCCCCCCACGACGTCCATGGTGCTGTTGTCGGCGTACCCAACCGGTCCACAACGCGTGCACGGGTGTCGAACCGAAGTGCGCCAGACGGCGAGTTCGCTGCCCGCCACCCGGCACACCGCTTGGTAGACGAACGACACCTGGTAAAGAGAATCGCGGGTCCCCGCTACCTGGGGCAAGACCTCGCCGGGGACGGCAGCGCAGGTGGGAGGGGCGCACGACGGCGCACGGAAGCACATCGCACGCGCCCGCGGAACCGGATCTCGTCCCCTGGTGGCCGAATGCCACCTCGTCACTGTCCACCCGGCGACCGTCCATGCCGCCAGTGTCCACGCCGCCAGTGTCCATGCCGCGACTGTCCACCTCGTCACCGTCCACCTGGTCACTGTCCACCTCGTCACCGTCCACCCCGCGACCGTCCATGCCGCCACCCGCCACGTGGCCCGCGGCCACATGGCGGCGCGCCGGGTATATCGCGTGGCGGACGGCGTGCCCAGCCGATAGAAACGGGGTGGACAGCGGGGCACCACCAGCGCATGGGAGCGGCGAACACCGTGGGACACATCGACATCAACACGGTGAGCTACTCGCTGCCCGACGGACGCGTGCTGCTGGACGAGGTGTCGTTCCGCGTCGCCGAAGGGGCCACCACCGCGCTCGTGGGCGCCAACGGGGCGGGCAAGACGACCCTCCTGCGCATCGTGACCGGCGAGGTCAAGCCCGACTCCGGAGCCGTCACCCGCAGCGGCGGCCTCGGCGTGATGCCGCAGTTCATCGGCCGGATCCGCGACGAGTCGACGGTCCGGGACCTGCTCGTGTCGGTCGCCCCGCCACGTGTACGCGACGCCGTGCGCGCCGTCGACGAGACGGAACTCGCGCTCATGGAGACCGACGACGAACCCACCCAGATGCGGTACGCCGCCGCACTCGGCGAGTTCGCCGACGCCGGCGGCTACGACGTCGAACCCGTCTGGGACCAGTGCTGCACCGCCGCTCTCGGCATCGGGTACGACGTCGCCAAGTGGCGCCAGATCACCACGCTGTCCGGCGGCGAGCAGAAACGCCTCGCGCTGGAAGCGCTCCTGCGCGGCCCCGACGAGGTGCTGCTCCTCGACGAGCCGGACAACTACCTCGACGTCCCCGGCAAGCAGTGGCTCGAACAGGCGCTGCGCGACACGCCCAAGGCCGTCCTGCTGGTCTCCCACGACCGCGAACTGCTCTCCAACGCCGCCGACCGCATCGTCACCATCGAACTGGGCGCCGCGGGCAACACCGCCTGGCTGCACGGCGGATCGTTCGGCACCTACCACGCCGCCCGCGAGGCCCGCTTCGAACGCTTCGAGGAACTGCGCCGCCGCTGGGACGAGGAGCACGCCAAGCTCAAGGCCCTGGTGCTGATGTACAAGAACAAGGCCGCCTACAACGACGGCCTCGCCTCGCGCTACCAGGCCGCGCAGACCCGGCTGCGCAAGTTCGAGGAGGCCGGGCCGCCGCAGAACATCCCGCGTGAGCAGAACGTGCGGCTGCGCCTGCGCGGCAGCCGAACCGGCAAACGCGCGGTGGTCGCCGAGGCCGTCGAGCTCACCGGGCTGATGAAGGCCTTCGACCTGGAGGTCTGGTACGGCGACCGGGTCGCGGTGCTCGGCTCAAACGGCTCCGGCAAGTCGCACTTCCTCCGGCTCCTCGCGGCCGGCGGCTCGGACCCCGACACCGAGCACCGGCCCGTCGGCGAGGTCGCCATCGCGCCCGTCGCGCACTCCGGCCTGGCCCGGCTCGGCGCCCGGGTGCGCCCCGGATGGTTCGCCCAGACCCACGAGCACCCGGAGTTCGCCGGCAAGACGCTCGTCGAGATCCTGCACCGCGGCGACGCGCACCGCTCCGGCATGGGCCTGGAGCAGGCCGCGCGCGTCCTGGATCGCTACGAACTCGCGTACGCCGCCGAGCAGCCCTTCGACACCCTGTCCGGCGGCCAGCAGGCGCGCTTCCAGATCCTGCTGCTGGAGCTGTCCGGCGCCAACCTGCTGCTGCTCGACGAGCCGACCGACAACCTCGACCTCGTCTCGGCCGAGGCCCTCCAGCAGGCGTTGGAGGCGTTCGACGGCACGGTCCTCGCGGTCACCCACGACCGCTGGTTCGCGAAGGCCTTCGACCGCTTCCTCGTCTTCGGCGCCGACGGCCGCGTACGGGAGAGCGCCGAGCCCGTGTGGACCGAGGGGCGCGTCGACCGGGCTCGAGGCTGACGGCCCGGCGGCGCGGCCTGCGGCGGGTGGCCTGCGGTCTGCGGTCTCCGGCGTGCGGCCGGGCGCCCAGGGAGTCAGAGGCCGCGGCTCCGGAAGTTTGCCCCGTTTGGATACTCTTCCGGGATGCTCACCGTCACCTCGATCAACGTCAACGGCCTGCGCGCGGCGTCCGGCAAGGGCTTCACCGCATGGCTCCAGGCCACCGCGTCCGACGTCGTCTGCCTCCAGGAGGTGCGCGCCGAGCCGCACCAGCTCGCCGACGAGGTCCGCGACCCCGAGGGATGGCACGCCGTGTACGCCCCCTCCGTCCTCAAGGGCCGCGCCGGCGTCGCCGTCTACTCGCGCGTCGCCCCCACGGCGCACCGCATCGGCTTCGGCTCGCCCGAATTCGACGCCACCGGCCGCTGGATCGAGGTCGACCTCCCCGGCGTCACCGTCGCCAGCCTCTACCTGCCCACCGGCGAGGCCGAGACCCCCAAGCAGGACGAGAAGAGCCGCTTCATGGCCGAACTCGCCGCCCACATGGTCCGCATGCGCGAGAAGGCCGCCGCCGAAGGCCGCGAGGTCCTGGTGTGCGGCGACTGGAACATCTGCCACACCGAGGCCGACATCAAGAACTGGAAGGGCAACCTCAAGAAGTCCGGCTTCCTCCCGGACGAGCGCGCCTGGCTCACCGAGGTCTTCGGCAAGGCCGGCTACCACGACGTCGTGCGCAACCTGCACCCCGGCGTCGCCGGGCCCTACACCTGGTGGTCCATGCGCGGCAAGGCCTTCGACAACGACTCGGGCTGGCGCATCGACTACATCGCGGCCACGACGGGCATCGCCAAGACCGCGACGTCCGCCGTCGTGGGCCGCGCGGCGACGTACGCGGAACGCTGGTCCGACCACGCCCCCGTCACGGTCACCTTCGACGTCGCGTACGACGCCGCCGAAGGAGACGCCGAGTAGGAACCGCGACCGCCCCAGCGGCGCCGTCCCGGCGATTCTCCGACGCACATGGTTGCAATTCGCCGGACATCGGCTCAAGGTGGCGGCAGGCGCGCCCGAACTTGCCACAGACCCGCCGTAGTTGGGTACAGGCCAGGAGTCGGCCGCCGTAGTCCCGGCCACGGCACGACCGGGCGCAACCGGGGGCGGCAATTTGCCGTCTGTGGGGGCAGACGCGGTAGACGTCGCGTCGGGGGAGCGAAGGGGGAGGGTGCCGTGCGCACACTCATGAGGATCATCGCACCACGCTGGTACTCCCGGTGGTCGCACACCCGGTCGGTCACCCGGCACCCCACGTCCCACCTGACCCCGGCCCCTGTACGCCGGGCCCGCAGCCGCTTCGGGTGGATTCGCAATCCGCGGCGGGCGGCGCGCAGTCGGGTCGAGCAGGAAGTGATCCGCGAGGTACGGCGCCGCCTCCGCTGACCCCGAACACGCCCAAGGCCCCCAGCTCCGTCCTCGGGTGAGAACGGGGCGGGGGCCTTGTGTGTGCGGAACGAGCGGCTCGGCCGGGCTGGAGGGCCAGGCCGGGCCGGGCCGGAGTCAGTGTTTGTGGAGGTCGGGGCCCTGGGTGGGGGGTGCGGGCGGGGGCTGCTGGCCGCCCCAGCCGGGTTGGGCCCCGGGTTGGGCCCCGGGTTGCGAGCCGGGCTGGGAGCCGGGGTAGTGCCCGGGCTGCGAGCCCGGGTGGGAGCCGGGGTACAGGCCGCCGGGCTGGGGGGCCGGGAAGCCCGGGCCGCCGGGAGGCATGCCGGGGGCGTACGCGATCGGGCCGACAGGCTCCAGGCCGAGGCGCTGGCTCTGCCACTTGGTGATCTTCTGCACGACGAGGATCGCGAGCACCGCGGCGGCGATACGCAGCAGGCTCGACACACCCGCGAGGTTGTCGCCGGTCTCGCCGCCGTCGATGTAGTCCAGGTAGGAGACTTCGCCGTCCTCGACGTCCTCCTTGGTCTCCCGGACCCCGAAGGAGATCGAGAAGAGGATCCCGGAGAGTCCGAAGACGATCCACCACGCCCAGAGCAGTGCCTTGCTCGCGGGGCGCCCCATCGGGCCGGCCGGCTGGGGGTCGCTGCGCTTCCAGGTGTCGTTGGCCACGATCATCGGGATGACGTAGTTCGCCAGCGGGATGAACCAGCCGCCGATCGCCCAGCCCTTGCTCATGGTCGCCTGCGGGGCGTACCAGGCCTCGGTGTTGGAGCGGGCCCGGTGGAACCAGATCATGAACACGATCGCGGTGGCCAGGGCGCCGAAGCCGAGCAGTCCGAGCGAGGCCTCCACGAGGTCGTCGGCGTCGTCCGCCTCGCTGAAGGCGAAGAGCCGTCCGTCGCGGAGGTCGCCGAAGAGCGACGCCCGGCGGAAGAACGCGATCGCGGACAGGACGTCGATCGCCGCCACGACCCCGAGCAGGATCGATACGGCGGTCGCCAGGCCGCGCAGCGGTTGTACGGGCGTCCACTGCATCGGCGGCGCGTACCCGGGAACGCCGCCCTGCCACGCACCCCCTGGCGGCATCCCACCAGGCGGCATCCCCGCGGGCGGCATGCCGGGCTGCGGGAACCCCGCGTGCGGCATCCCGCCGTACGGGCCCGGCTGGGCTCCGGGATAGCCCCCGGGCTGCGCGCCTGGCGGGGGACCGGAGTGCATGCCCGGAGCCTGCGGCGGGGGCGGCACGGCCCCGCCCGGCGGCGCGAAGGGATCGCCGCCCGCCTGGGTCGGGGCGGCGCCGCACGCGGGACAGAAGCCGTTCGGAGTGAGTTGGGCACCGCAGTTGGCGCACTGCATCTGAGGGGTTCCCCCTACTGGTCACGAATCGCCGAAACGGCCGCGCACCCACCGCGGACACCGGCATGGTTGTGCAGCGCATCATGCCGTGCTTCAGGCTGCCGTGTCAGGTCGGGCCCGGCCGAAAAGCGACGAACGCCCCTCCGTGCATTTGTCCGGCACGCCCCGTCATCCGCGCGCCCCGTCAACCGCGTACCCCATCATCCGCGCGCCAGGTCAGTCGCGCGGGCCGATGCCCAAGTACAGCTCCAGGTTCCGGTGCGTGTTGATGACCCGCTTCTCCTCCTGCGACAACACCAACTCGGTCAGACCGGGCTGGTTCATCCCGCGCTGGATACCGGCCAGCACCGCCGCGTCCTGGTTCAGCACATAACCCAGGTCCAGTTCCTCGAAGGCGACCCGCAGGTCCATCGGCCGCGTGTACGGCGCATCACCGGACGCCGCCCGCCGGAACGCGAAGATACCCATCTCGGCCGTGCCCGGCGTCGCGCCCGGACGCGCCACCAGCGCACTGAGCGTGTCCGCGGTCAGCAACACCGAGCAGTTCGGGAACAGCTGGTACTGGTGCAGACGCATGATGCGGTCCGTGTCGAACCCCGACAGGTCCGTCCCCGACTTCGCCACGTGCTGCCGGACCCGGTCCGCGATGACGTCCGTCAACGTCTCGCCCGCCGGGATCTCCGGGACCGGGCAGGCCTCGGTGATCCCCATGCGCTGACCCTGCGTCACGATGAAGGAGTCCCAGACCTCCTGGTCGGTCAGGCCGTCCTTGATGCGCGGACTGGCCAGCCCGTACAGCTGCTCCGACTTGCCGGTGTGCCCCCACAGCCGCTGCGGCGCGTTGACGTCGTCGATGTTGCACAGCAGTTCCGGGTGCAGCGTCTGGATGTGGTACGTCTCGCTGAACCCGTCCGCGACCGTCTTCCAGTTGGCCGCCACATCGCCGACCACCGAAGCCGTGCAGCGGAACTCCTCGATCCGCGCCCACTCCGTGTCGCCTGGCACCGCCTCCAGGTACTCGCCCAGGCCGGGCGCCTCGAGGTCGAGGTTGACGAACACGAACGGTCCCCACGTGTCCACCTGCGCGGCGAGCAGCGGGAACTCCGACATCTTCAGCTGCCCGAACCCCTTGCGGCCCGGCACCTTGCGCAACTGCCCGGCCAGGTCCCACGTCCAGCCGTGGTACCCGCAGCGCAGCTCGGTCAGGCCCGAACCGGCGCCCGTACACAGGCTGTTGCCGCGATGCCGGCACGCGTTCTGGTACGCCCGCAGCACTCCGTCCGCGTCGCGCACCACGACCACCGCGTACGGCCCGACCCGGTACTCGAAGAAGTCCCCGGGCGCCGCGACGTGGTCCACACAGCACGCCAGCTGCCACGTCCGGGTCCACAGCCGCCGCTGCTCCAGATCCGCGAACTCCTGTGACGTGTACCGGTGTACGGGCACCTTCACCAGCTCGGCCGACGAGTCCACCGGGCCGGTCGCCGTACCGTCGTCCACTCCCTCGTGCAGCCGCACGTCGCTGATCGGCGTGATCGCCGGATGGTCCTGGGTCGCGGTCATGTGCGCCTCCTGCCGGGCCTCTGCACGCTGGCGCGCGAAGGGTGCCACGCTGCGTCCCGCGAAACAAGGGTCGCGTTATGCGACCGATGATCACCGACCGCGCAGACGTGCGCACAGTGCGGATCCACTAGCCGGACGGCAAGCAGGAATCCCCGAAATCACCGGCCACGCCACAAAATTGATGTCCAATCAGCCTTGTCAATCGTCAACCGCCGACGTACGTTCATCCCGCAGGCGCCAGACCGCAGGACGCATCACGCGACGCGCGAGGGGAGCAACGATGGCCGCACCGGCACCCGAGGACACCTACGACAAGGTGCTCTCCGCCGCCGTCGAACTGTTCGCCGAGCACGGGTTCGCGGGCACCTCGCTCCAGGCCATCGCCGACCGCGTCGGCGTCACCAAGGCGGCGCTGTACTACCACTTCCGCACCAAGGACGAACTGCTCGACGCCCTGCTGCGCCCCGCACTCAACGACCTGGACCGCGTCCTGGACACCGCGGAACGCCGCAAGGGCCAAGCGGCCCGCCAGCGCCTCCTGTTCGAGGGGTACGTCGACTTCCTGCTCCGCTACCGCACCCTCGCCGTCATCCTCGACCGCGACGTATCGGTGGGCACCCACCCCGCGATCCGGCCCAGGCTGGAGTCGATCACCGGACGCGTGCGCGGCGTCCTCAGCGACAGCGAACGGCCCATCGAGTTCCGGGTCGCCTCGACCGTCGCCATGGGCGGCATCTACTCCGCCGTGGCGATGTTCCCGGAGCTTCCGGACGACGAACTGCGGGGCCTGCTCCTCGACATCGTCCGCAGGCTGCTGGCCCCGCGGCGCAGCAGACCGGCCGCGTCACCCGACGCCGCCTGACTGCCACCTGATCGCCGGCTGGGCGACAGACCGGACACGGTGCCGGACAGCAGGCCGCACAACAGAAACGTCTCCGCATACGCAGGACCCGCACTTTCACCCGCACATCACCCGCACACCCCGTCCCGGTGCGCAGGTGCCACCGCACGCCGTAGGCACGCACCACCGCAGTACCCGCGTACCACCGCAGGACCCGCGCATGACCGCAGTACCCGCGTACTCGCGGACCGCACGACCGGATCGCGGCACCAACAGTCGTCACCCGCCGCGCACCCCACCGCACCCCGGCCCGAGGAGGCTCCCATGACGTGTCCGGTTCTCCCGGAAGGCTTCGACCCGACCGACCCGGACCTCTACACCGAGCGCCTGCCGCTGGAGGAGTTCGCCGAGCTCCGCCGGACCGCGCCGGTCAAGTGGGTGCCGCAGACGCCCGAGGTCTCCAACTTCCGGGACGACGGCTACTGGCTCGTGACGCGCCACGCGGACGTCAAGGAGGTCTCCACCAAGCCGGAGCTCTACTCGACCAACCGCAACACCGCGATCATCCGCTTCGCCGAGGGCATGGACGTCAACTCCATCGACGCCCAGAAGCTCATCATGATCAACATCGACCCGCCGGAGCACACCCGGCTGCGCTCGATCGTGCAGCGCGGCTTCACACCGCGCGCCATCAACGCCCTCAAGGACGCCCTGACCGACCGCGCCGCACGGATCGTGCACGACGCGATCAAGGCGGGCAGCGGCGACTTCGTGACCCAGGTCGCGTGTGAACTCCCGCTGCAGGCCATCGCCGAACTGATCGGCGTCCCGCAGGAGGACCGCCGCAAGATCTTCGAGTGGTCGAACCAGATGCTCGGCTACGACGACCCCGAGTACGCCGAGGACTCCTCCGTCGGCGCCGCGGCCGCCGCCGAGGTCATGATGTACTCGATGGGCATGGCCGAGCAGCGCAAGGCCTGCCCGGCCCACGATATCGTCTCCAAGCTCGTGGCCGCCGAGTCCGAGGGCTCGCTCTCCTCCGACGAGTTCGGGTTCTTCGTGCTGCTCCTCGCGGTGGCCGGCAACGAGACCACCCGCAACGCCATCACGCACGGCATGCTGGCCTTCTTCGACAACCCGGACCAGTGGGACCTGTACAAGTCGTCCCGCCCGGAGACCACCGCGGACGAAATCGTCCGCTACTCGTCGCCGGTCATGTCGTTCCAGCGCACCGCCACAGCCGACACGGTCCTCGGCGGCCAGCAGATCAAGGAAGGCCAGCGCGTCGGCATCTTCTACAGCTCGGCGAACTTCGACCCGCTGGTGTTCGAGAACCCCGACAAGTTCGACATCACCCGCGACCCGAACCCGCACCTCGGCTTCGGCGGCGGCGGGCCGCACTTCTGCCTCGGCGCCAGCCTCGCCCGCATGGAGATCAACCTGATGTTCGAGGCCATCGCCGACGCGATGCCGAACATCGCGAAGGCCGCGGAGCCGCGCCGCCTCCGTCACGCCTGGATCAACGGAATCAAGGAGCTTCAGGTCAACTACGCCTGACGCGACCCCGCGACGCGACAGCAGCCCCGCGAGCTGTCGGCCGCGACCTCCCCAGAGACCCGGCCTTACCCGGCCGGACAGCCAGAGCCCCCTCCGCCTACGGGAGCAGCGGAGGGGGCTCTGCGCGCGCGTCCGGACGACGCCCGCGGTACTCATGACCCGAGTGTGTTGCTACTTCCAGTGGTCCGCCCATTCCTGGGCGGCGTGGGCGAGCCTTGCCGTGTCCGCGTCGCCGTCCTCATCGGCGGCGTGAGTCAGCTCGGCGGCTTCGGCGTGGGCCAGGGCGATCAGCCCGCGGCAACTGGCGCCGTAGAGGGCGGGCATCTCGCGCACCAGGGCGGCGGCCTGGTCGGGGGTGTGCGCGCCGTCGAGGACGAGTCGTCCGCCCCACAGCATGGGGTCGATCCAGGCAGGCCCGCGCATGGCCCACGCCCAGTCGACGAGCCATACCCGGTTTTCGTGGATGAGGAAGTTCACCGCGGCCGGGTCGCCGTGGACCAGCCTGTCTCCGGCGAACAGGTGCTCGTCGTCCGGGTCGCACCAGTAGCCCCAGCGTTCCCATGCCGTGGGCAGACCGGCGGGTGCCCGGATGCGGCTGACCTCGGTGAGCGCCGCCGCGGTGAGTCCGACGTCGGGCGAGTTCGGCTCGAGCCACGCCCGCTCCTGGGCGCCCTCGAGGAGTTCGAATCCGAGGAGGTCCCATCCGCCGACGGTGACACGCCACCGCAGTTGCGGGGATACGGCAGCTACGTATGGGGCCACAGCGGCTTCGCGGTCGAGGGCTTGCCACGTGTCGGGGTTGTCGATACGCGCTGCCTTGACGAATGTGGCGGCGCCGTCGCCGACGAGCCAGATAGCCAGGTCGGAACCGGCGCCGCTTACCGCGTCCTTTGCGTCAAGGATGGGGCCCGTACGGGCCGCGACTGCGTCGGACACTTCGGCGGGCAGGTCGGTCCAGGCGGTGCGGGGCACGGCCACCTCCGTCAGCGCTGCGGGTTGTTCGGCGGGACGGGCGGATTTGTCGGGTCGGCTCGGTGCCCGGTCGAGATGCCGGGAATTCGGTCCCTCCGCAAGTTTCGTGCCACATAGCGTAGATGCCCCCGCGTCGCGAGACGCGGTCCTATCCGACCGCGCTGCCCGCCGTACGGAGGTCGCGGGCGGGGTGGGTGGAGGGGAAGCCTCTGCGGTATTCGGTGGGGGAGACGCCGAGGTGCAGGGCGAACTGGCGGCGCAGGTTGTTCGCCGTGCCCAGGCCGCTGCGCTCCCCGACGTGGTCGATCGGCAGGTCCGTCGACTCCAGCAACTCCTGCGCCCGGGCGAGGCGTTGTCCGAGCAGCCACTGAAGCGGCGTGGTGCCGACCGCAGCGCGCATCCGGCGGTGGAACGACCGCGGGCTCATGCCCGCACGGGCCGCCAGTTCGTCCACCGCAAGTGGCTCGTGGAGGTTCTCGGTGGCCCAGGCCAGCACGGGGGTGAGGCTGTCGTCGTCGGTCTCGGGCACCGCGCGTTCGATGAACTGGGCTTGGCCGCCCGGACGGTGGGCCGGCACGACGAGGACGCGGGCGAGCTGGTTGGCGACCTTCGCGCCGAGGTCCCGGCGTACCAGGTGCAGGCAGAGGTCCAGGCCGCCGCTCATTCCGGCGCTGGTCAGCACATCGCCGTCGTCGATGTAGAGCACCTGGTCGTCGACGTCGATCCGCGGGTAGCGGCGGGCGAGGGTCGCGGTGTGCTCCCAGTGCGCGGTGGCCCGGCGGCCGTCCAGCAGCCCCGCCGCGGCGAGTGCGAAGGCGCCGTTGCAGAGCGAGACGATGCGCGCCCCGGCGTCCGCGGCGCGGCGCAGCGCGGCGGTGAGTACGGTCGGGATCTCGCGCGTACCGTCCATGCACTCCTCGGGCACCGCCGGGACGATCACGGTGTCGGCGCGGGCGAGTTCGTCGAGGCCGTACGGCGCGTTGAGCACGAATCCGGGAGTGCCGGCGGCGGTGTTCGGGGCCACGCCGCACAGCCGCAGGTCGTACCAGGGGTTGTGCAGGTTGCTGTGCCGGACGCCGAACACCGCGCAGGCGAGCCCGATCTCGAACATGTCCCACGGCGCGAGCGGGCCGTCGTCGAAAACGACGAGGGCGACGGAGCCGGGGCCCTTCTTGCCGGTCCCGTCCGTCGCGTCTATCGGGTCAGATGTCTCTGTCCTCTCTGTCCCCTCTATCCCGTCTGTCTCGTCGGTCTTGCCGGACGCGGTACTTGGTGCGGTCCGCAGGTTCCGCGGGTCGGGTGCGCTCATGCCCGGAAGCCTATGGCAGGAATCTGGTGAATGTCGTCAGTCCTGCCAGTGTCGTGCCGTAGCGCCGACTGCGAGGGTTTTCCACGAGCGCAGAACAACGCGATTCCCGCGATCCCTGCGACGCACGCGAGTCATTCGAGGAGCACAACTCATGGGCGACACCCGTACCGTCACCGTCTTCGGCCTCGGTCTGATGGGCCAGGCTCTGGCCGGCGCGATGCTGGCCGGCGGCCGCGTCACCACCGTCTGGAACCGCACCCCGGGCCGGGCCGGCGACCTGCCCGAGCGCGGTGCGAAGGAGGCCGCCGGCGTCCGCGACGCCGTGGAGGCGAGCGACCTGCTGATCGTGTGCGTACGCGATTACCACGCGGTCCGCGAGTTCCTCGACCCGGTCGCCGACGCGCTCGCCGGGCGAACGCTCGTCAACCTCACCTCCGGCTCGTCCGCCGAGGCCCGTGAGATGGCCGCGTGGGCGGCCGGGCACGGCGCGGCGTACCTGGACGGCGCGATCATGATGACGCCGCCCGGCATCGGGCAGCCGGACACCGTCCTGCTGTACGGCGGCCCCGCCGACGTGTTCGCCGCACACGCGGACACCCTGCGGCTGCTCGGCGGCGCCACCACGCACCTGAGCGAGGACACCGGCCTCGCGTCCCTGTACGACGTGGCGCTGCTCGGCATCATGTGGGGCAGTCTCAACGGCTTCGTGCACGCCGCCGCGCTGCTGGCCGCCGACGGTGTCCCGGCCAGGGACTTCCTGCCCTTCGCCACCTCGTGGCTCGGCGCCATCGGCGTCTTCAGCGGTGTGGTCGCCGACCAGGTCGACAGCGGCGACTTCGCGGCGGTCGACGCGTCGCTCGCCTCGCACCTGCCGCCGATCGAGCACCTGATCGACGAGAGCCGCGCGCGGGGCGTGGACGCCGCTCTGCCGGAGTTCACCCGCGGGCTGGTGGCCGCCGCGATCGCCCGCGGCCACGAAGGTGACGGATACGCGCGGCTGATCGACCACTTCCGGCCCAAGGCCGCCTGAGGCGCCCGCCGCGGCCGCGGCCCGCACGGAGTGCCGGCCCGGATCGTTCAGTGTGCGGGATCGGCGTCGTACGCCTGCCGGGCGCGGTCGACCTTGTCCAGGTTGCCGTCCGCCCACTCCGCGAGGTGGGCGAACAGCGGCGCGAGGCTCAGGCCCAGCTCGCTGATCTCGTACTCGACCCGCGGCGGCACCTCCGGGTGGTACGTGCGGACCACCAGCCCGTCGCGCTCCAACTGCCGCAGGCGCTGGGTCAGCACCTTCGGCGTGATGGCGTCGATCCGCCGCTGCAACTCGACGAACCGCTGCCGTCCGTGCGCGTGCAGCGTCCACAGGATCGGCGTGGTCCACCGGCTGAAGACGATGTCGACGACGGGGCCGACGGGACACGCGAGTTGCGGGTCCACGGCGGTCTGCGCCGATTTGGTTCCCATGGCCGACATCCGCACCCCTTGTGGATAGTCACTTTCCTGTAGGTACCTACTATATCCCCGGTGTTAGCGTCGGCTCAGCGCCCCGGAGAACAACTCCCGGCGGCGCCCCAGCCCACTCGGGCGAATCCGAACGCTCATACACAGCACGGGAGTTACTCATGATCGTCGTGACAGGAGCAACGGGCAACGTCGGCGGCGCACTGGTGCGGACGCTCGCCGCCGACGGCAGCGCGGTGACCGCGACCTCCAGGGGCATCACAGACGCGGATGTACCACCGGGGGTGGTCGCACGGCAGGCGGACCTCACCGAAGCCGACAGTCTGCGGCCGGTCTTCGAGGGTGCCCGCGCCCTCTTCCTACAGAACGGCAGCGCGAGCGCCTTCCGCCTCGACCCGCGGGCCATCGCGGGCGTCGCCAAGGCGGCCGGCATCGAGCGCATCGTCCTGCTGTCCTCCCAGGGCGTGGTCACCCGCCCGGATTCCGCCTCGCACGGCGGCGTCGCCCTGGCCATCGAGGAGGCGGTGCGGGAGTCGGGCGTGGACTGGACGATTCTGCGGCCCGGCGGCTTCGCCTCCAACATGTACGCCTGGGCCGAGTCGGTCCGGGCCCGGCGCGTCGTGACCGCGCCCTTCGGCGACATCGGCCTGCCGGTGGTGGACCCGCTCGACATCGCGGAGGTCGCCGCGGCGGCGTTGCGCGGCGACGGGCATGCGGGCCGGACGTACGAGCTGACCGGCTCCGCGCCCACCACGCCGCGGCAACGCACGCAGGCGATAGCCGACGCGATCGGCGAGCCGGTGGCGTTCGTCGAGCAGACGCGCGACGAGGCGCGCGCCGAGATGCTCCGCTTCATGCCCGCGCCGGTGGTGGACACGACGCTGGCGATCCTCGGCGAACCCACGCCCGGGGAGCGGTACGTGAGCCCGGACGTACGTCAGGTCCTCGGCCGCGAGCCGCATTCGTTCGCGGATTGGGCGCGGCGCAACGCGGACGGCTTCCGGTAGGCCGGGCGCGTCGGCGTCGTCGGCGTCGGGCAGGTCCGGCGGGTCCGGGCGGTCCGGATGCACCGGCCGCCCGGATTGCCTGGGACTGAGCCGTCTTGTTCCAGTCCGCCGGTACGGGATTTGGAGGTTGGAATGTGCGTTCGGGTGGCGCGTCGCTAGGGTTCCGGCAATTGAATGCTTCCGGGAGATGGCCACCACCATGCGCGACCAAGCCGCACGTACGACCCTGGCACTGCTTGCCTGCGCGACTCTCGGCGTCGCCGGGTGCAGCAGTGGTTCCGGGAAGAGCAAGGACAAGGACAACGCCGCGCCCATAGTCCGGGACACCGGTGCCCAGGACGGTGCGGCGCTGCCGACGGTGAACATGCCCGACCTGACGGGCAAGGACCTGGCGGCGGCGACCGCGGCGGTGAAGGCCGCCGGGTTCACCGACGTCGGCTACCGCGACGCGCTCAACCAGAACCGCAAGCCGGTCGCGGACAAGTCGTGGAAGGTGTGCACGCAGTCGCCCGCGCCGGGGCCGTCGAATCCGCGGGAGAAGGTGGACCTGGCCGCCGTCACCGCCAAGGAGACGTGCTCCGGCGCGCCGACCTCGGTGCCGCCGGTGAAGACGGCCGACCCGACGCGGATCACGATATCCCCGACGAAGTCGTCCACCGCGACCCGGCCGAACCCGACGGGCACCAAGCCGGATCCGCGGCCGAGCGATCGCCCGACCTTTGTCTTCTACCGCAACTGCCGCGAGGTGAAGAAGGCGGGCGCGGCGCCGATCCATCGCGGAGACCCCGGCTACGGCCTGCACTTGGACATGGACGGGGACGGAGTCGGTTGCGAGCGCTGAGAGTTGGCGGGTCCGAGAGGGAGGGGCATTTGGTCCGGCTTCGAGATCGAACTGACCTTTCCTGAACTATCCTGAGCTATAAGGCTCTTGATGGCTTTTCATCCGGTTTGCCGGGCTTTCGACCGGCGGTCTCGCTGCTCCATTCGGGGGATCTCCGGCTCAATTGGTGGTCTGGCGTCCGGGCTCGTCGCAGACTTCCGGGAGGGGTCGGCAGCGGTCGACCGCGCATCGTCGACGACACGGCCGGGGGGTCGCGATGGGGTTCGCCAAGGGATACGACGTCTCGGACTACCAGACGGGTATCCCCGCCGATGCCGGGTTCGTCATCATCAAGGCGAGTGAAGGCGCACGCACCAAGCAGGCGGACTGGCGTGCCAAGCAGGCCGAGGCCCGGCGCCGCGGGCTCGTCGTCGGCTACTACCACTTCTTCCACGCGGAGAACGCCGTGGACGACGAGGTGGCGCACTTCTGCGCCACCGTCGGCGACGTCCCCGAGAACGAACTCCTCGTGCTCGACTTCGAGCCGTACAACCAGGGCGTGCCCGACGCCACGTGCACAGCCCGCAAGAACCAGTGGCTGGCCAAGGTCAAGGCCCGCTACCCGCGCCATAAGGTCGGCATGTACGCGAACCGCGACTGGTGGTTCCGCACCGACGACGAATGCGGCGACTTCCTGTGGATCGCCGACTATGCGGCGGCCGCCGGCGCGCCGCGCATCCAGGCCGCCTGGCGCTTCCACCAATACACCGAACACCCGCTCGACACCAACGTGTTCAACGGCAGCGAGGGGGCGCTGCGGGCCTGGGCCGGCGCCCCGCCCGCGGCAGTGCCGGGGCACCAGCCGGTCGCGGAGGCACGCGACAGCCAGGAGTCACGTGCGGCCGCCGCCGCGGCAGCCGTGGCCGCCCGTCCGGCGCGGCCGTCGTGGGAGCGGCTCGTCGCACACGTGCTGTCGGTCCCCGAGCAGACGTACGAACATTGGGACCCCGCGGAGGGCTGGGACAACCGAACCAGGTGGGGGAAGCAGTACGGCGAGGACGGCGTCGCGTGGTGCGTCATCTTCGAGTGGTGCATGTACGAGGACGCGGGGCTGGCGTCCGTCGTCCCGAAGACCAACAACGTGACGAGCTTCAGCAACTGGGCGAGGCAGCGCGGGCAGTGGACCGCGTACCCCAGCCTCGGTGCCTGGGTGAACTTCGACGACGGCCAGCACACCGAGATCGTCGTCGGGTTCACCAGGACCCACGTCACGACCAAGGGCGGCAACAGCAAACCGGAGGGCGGCGACGGACGGCAGGGGCGCGGCGTCTACACGCACACGTACCGCCGCACCGACCCCGGGATCACCGGATACTTCGCCCCCAGGTTCCCGGACGGATGCCCGCCGACCGCGGACCCGAGCGACCCGCGCGGCGGAGCGCGCGTCGACAGCTCGCCGCCGGTCGCACCCGCCGACGCACTGGACCCGAACAACTCGCAGAGGGGCAAGAAGAAGATGGCACTCGTCTCGAAGACCGTCCCGGCCGTGGTCGGCGACGACTCGGCCACCACCTTCACCGCTGTCCCGGGCCGCGCGTGGATCAACGTCTCGGCGGACTACGTGCCGCCGGGGGAGAAGGTCACCGTGCGCATCGACGTCGCCGACGGCAACGGCGCGTGGCTCCAGGCCAACCAGGTGCGCATGGTCGGAAACGGCGAGGTGGGGTGGCTTGAGCTGGAGGCGTCCGAACGCACCCGCGTGGTGAGCGTCAAGCGCCTGAGCCACGGCGGCGCGAGGTTGGACGCGACCCTGCACTACCCGGAGGGGTAGCGCGAGGGGCGGGGCAGGGTCTTAATAGCAGGCCCTTGCCTAATGTCCGCAAGGGCTGAACGCCAAACTGCCCCCAGGAGGGCGAGGGTCGTCGGTGACAGCCGCGGGCTCGTGGATGCCGGGACCCGAACGGCGTTGTATGCGGCGGTGGTTCGCGCCCACCCAATCATCGGCGGGCACCCCGTCGCGGGGTATGGCGGGGCATGCGTTGTGTGCGGCTCCGTTGCGCCCCCGTCAAGACACGTCGGTGCGCCGCGGGCGCTTGAGGATGAGGTCTCCCGCGTACGCGCGCACCTCGGCTCGCGTACGTGGGCCGTGGTCGGCGGCCAGGAAGTGCTGGCCGATGGCGACGCAGAAGGCGATCAGGCTGCGGGCCTCGACCTCGTCGGGATCGGAGCAGAAGGTGCCGATCATCTCGCGCAGCAGTTCCATGCGGCGGTTGTCCACGCGCCGGAGCCGTTCCGCCACCGCGTCGTCGCGGCGGGCCCAGTCGCGGATCGCCAGGTCCAGCGGTAGCAGGCGGTCGTCGGAGAAGGTCAGCGCACCCGCGCGCTGGATCTTGGCCTTGGGGTCGCCGCCTTCCCGCTCGACGCGGTCGATCACCTCGTCGGTGCTCTCCCGTTCCCAGGTGTCGAGCACGGCTTCGAGGAGCGCGTCGCGGTCGGCGAAGTAGCCGTAGAACCCGCCCTTGGTGACGCCGAGCCGCTTGGCCAGCACCTCGATGCGAACCGCATCCGGGCCGCCTGCGGCGAGTGCGTGCAGGCCTTCCTCGACCCATCTGTCGCGCGGCGTGCGGGGCGTGCCCGCCATGTGCCACACCTCACTTCCCGTCGGATATACGGCACCGTACAAAATCGACTAGCGTCGTCTTGTACGCCACCGTATATCCGAACGGAGCGAACGATGCCCCCTGTGCGCGCCCTGTTCCGCCGTCCTCGGTCCGAGCGTCCGAGGGGGGACCGCCGGTGAGGCTCCCCGTCAGCGCGCACACGGACCAGCCGTGGCGCATCCACGAACTGACCCGCGACTTCCGGGTGGAGGACGTGTGGGCATTCCGTACGCCTGGCGCCGGGCCGGACGACTTCCCGGCCATGCTCGCCGCGATGCGGGCGGCCGGGGGACCGGCACGGCAGAGTGCGCAGTTCCGGTTCCTGTGGGCGGCACGCTGGAAGCTGGGTGCGCTGTTCGGGTGGGACAAGCCGGAGGACGGCATCGCCGCCCGGGTCCCGTCCCTGCGCGACCGCCTGCCCGCCGGCCTTCGGGACGACCCGGGGCCCGAGTCCGACGAAGTCCCCCTCACCCCGGTGTACGAACTCCCCGCCGAGTGCGCCCGCGAACTGGCGAACAAGACCGTCCACACGGTTATGCATCTCGGCTGGTCGCCGGCCCCCAACGGCGACCATGAGCTGCGCATGGCCGTCCTGGTGAAACCCAACGGGACGTTCGGACGCCTCTACATGGCCGGCATCGCGCCGTTCCGCCATCTTGTCGTCTACCCGGCGCTGACCCGGCAATGGGAGCGTGCCTGGCGGGACCACGGCCGCGCGGGCCGCGAGGTACCCGCCTCGGTGCGCGACGGCGAAGTCACCCCGGTCGTCGGGAGGCGCAGCGTCCCGCCGTCTCTCCAGGCGCTCACCTCGTTGCCGGACTTCGACTACGTCGACGTGTTCACCATCGACACGGGTGCTAATGCGGACGCCACCCCGGAGCGGTGGGCCCGAGCCATGTTCGGGGACGTCCCCAGCCTCGCCGAGCGGTTCATCTGGCGCGGCCTGCTCGGCCTGCGGCTGACCCGCGGGCGGTCGGCGGACACCGTGGCCGGCTGGCGCGTCACCGGACGCGGGGAGGACTGGATCCGATTGGCCGCGGCGTCCTGGTTCCTCAGCGGAAACCTCGTCGTCCGAACAACCGGCGGACGGACCTCGTTGGCCACGTTTCTCCGCTACGAACGACCGGTCGGCCGACTCGCGTGGCGCCCGCTGTCCGCCGTGCACCGCCGCCTGGTGCCGGGCCTCCTCCGCGACGCGGCGGAGCGGATCCGCTGAACGACCGGCCGAACGTACGGACTTCCCGGGGGCTACTGCGCCTTCATCTTCTCGGTGAGACGCTTGACGACCAACGCCGCGCCGCGGAAGGCGATTTCTTCGGTGGCCTTCACGTCGGGCGCCTTCAGGTCGACCGCCAGGACCGCCACGACGATGGACCCTTTCCTGGCCATCACCCACACGTACGGAGCGTTCCGTTCGCCCTTCGCGTCGACCCAGATCGCCTCCATGACCAGCGCCTCGTCCACGTCCGCAAGATCGTGCGGGTCGGTCGTCACGGAGGTCAGGCGCGCGCCGCCGGCCAGCGTCTGGGACGGGCAGCGCTTCGCGTCGTCGCGGAGCTTGTCGATCGCCGCCTTCGCCGACGTGACGTCCTCGAACGCCGTCGCTCCCGAAACCGCGAAGACCTGTTCGAGGCCGGAGGCGGTGGGGCTGAACGTGTAGCGGTAGAGGTTCGCGACCGCGCCGGGGATCGTGCCGTCCTCGCGGCTCGTGCAGTCGTCGCCGACGACGAACCGGGCGAGCGAGTCCTCCTCGTACCCTTCCTGCTTCTCGTACGTGGACCCCCAGTGACGCGGTTCCAGCGGCACCGCCCGCACCACGTCCTTGGCGCGGTCCCCGAGCGGTATGTCGACGGTCGGCGAGGGCGGCGGCGCGGGGCGGTCCGGCGACGGCTGCCCGGTGTCGCCGCCCAGAATGCGGGCGATGTCGTTGGTCGGCGGGCCGTCACCCTCAGCCGTCGAGCCCGAACCGCTGCTGCACCCCGCGAGCGCGATCAGCATTGCCGCCACCAAGAAACCCGTGCCCCGCAGAACCAGCCCCGGACGACTCACCGTTGCCCCCATGTGCGTGCGATCAACTGACTGATTCTCCGCACATGCGGGTCACGGAGTCGACAGCGTCGCGGTGACGGTTTGCACGCGGTGACGGTTCGCGCGCGGGGGCCGACCGCCCCCTGAGCAGGTCAGCCGCGCCGGAGGGTCAGCGCGCTGAGCGCCGCGGCCAGTGCGACCCCTGACAGACCAAGGCCCGTCGTCCACGCCGCCTCCGCCGCGCCCGCGCCGATGCGCTCCAGGTACACGGTACCGAACACCGCGACGCCCAGGACCTGGCCGAACTGCGTGACGGTGGCGAGCAGTCCGCTCGCGTCCGGCGCGTCGACCGGCGCCACCCGACGCAGACCCAGCGCCATCACCGGACTGAACGCGGCGCCCAGCGAGGCACCGACGCACGCCAACACGCCCATCAGCACAGCCTGGTTCGCACCCTCGTGCTGCGCCCACGCCAGACCGAGGTACGACGCCGCGACCGGCACCAGGGCGATCGCGGGCAGGTGCGGGTGGAAACGTACGGGCAGCCGCTGCCAGTTGAGGCTGACGACCGCGAACCCCAGCGCCGGCGGCACGAACACGCCGCCCGCGTGCAGCGCCGAGAAGCTGAGCCCGCCCTGCAGGTACAGGGCCGAGGTGAAGAGGAATCCGGCGTACGACGCCATCACCAGCGTCATCGTCACCGCCGCCCCGGCCACGCCCGGCGTGCGCAGCAGCCGCCCGGACACCAGCGGCGCGCCGCCCCGGCGTTCGACACCGCGTTCGACCAGGCCGAACGCCGCGAACAGCGCGACACCCGCGGCCATGCAGACCCAGCCCCACAGCGGCCAGTCCTCCTCGTGGCCGAGGACGAGCGGCACCACCAGCAGCACGATCGCCGGGGAGACCACGAGGAGCCCCCGCAGGTCGAGGCGCCGGGCGGTCTCGGCACGGTCCGGCGGCATGAGGCGGGGCACCACGGCCAGGAGCGCCAGGCCGACCGGCACGTTCACCAGGAACACCGGGCGCCACGACAGTCCGAACACGTCGGCGGTCACCAGTACGCCGCCGAGTATCTGCCCGGCGACCGCGCCGCCCGCGATGACCGCGGCGTAGAGGCCAAGGGCCTTCGCCCGTGCCGGGCCCTGGAACTGACGCTGGATCACGGAAAGCACCTGCGGCACCATCAGCGCGGCGCCCGCGCCCTGCACCGCCCGCGCGGCGATCAACGACCCGGTCCCCGGGGCGAGTCCGCAGGCGAGGGACGCGGCGGTGAACACGGCGAGGCCTGAGACGAAGAGGCGCCGGTAGCCGAACATGCCTCCGAGGCGGGATCCGGTGACGATGAGGGCGGCGTACACGATCGTGTACCCGGCGACGATGAACTGGAGTGCGGAGCCCGAGGCGTCGAGGTCGTCGCGCAGGGTCGGCGCCGCGACGTTGACCACGGACACGTCGAGCAGAGCCATGAACTGGCCGGTGAGCACGGCGGCGAGGAGCAGCCCGGGCCGCGCCGGCGACGGCGGCGCCTCCGGCGCGCGTAGCGGCCGGGGGAGTGTTGTCTCGGTCATGCGCCAACGGTCGCCGCGCCGCGGTACCGGTAACAGAAGCCTGGCTATCCCGGTACAACCACCACCCGGCACAACCCCGTGGCGCCCCCCCAACAGCCCCCTCCACCACCACATCCCCCGCGGCTCAACGACATGCGCCGGCCGTTGTCCACTATGCGCGATGGGCGGAGGGGGTGTCGGCTGGTTTCGTTAGCGTCGCCGGGCGTCGGGGGCACAACAACCGAGAGGGCAGCACGTGGAGATCTGGACCGATGGAACGACCGTTGTCCAAGCCTGTGACAACACCAATGCCGTACGGGTGTTCAGGTCGTTGACACGCGTCGCCCACGCCCAGCCGGAGCGCCCCCTGTGGTGGAAGACCCCGCTCGCCGTGGACCCTGTGGCCGGGCGCATTTGGACCGGGGACCGCGTCGAGGAATTCGCCCTCGACGACGCGACGCGGGTCGCGGCGTACGAGGATCGGGTCCTGCGCCTCGCTGCGCTCGGCAACGGCCGGCTCGCCGCGGTCCTCCCCGCGCACCGCGGCGCCTCGGACTGCCGGATCGCGGTGGGCAGGCCGGGTGCGTGGGAGCGCGAGGTCGTCCTCGACAACCTCCACGAACACCACGGCGTCGTGGCCGGTCTGGCCATGAGCGACGATGAACCCCTGTCCCGGACCCTCGACGGCGACCCGACCCTCACCGTCACCGAACACGGCATCGTGGTCGCCGACGGCCGCAGCGGAGTGGTCGCGCACTTCACTCCGGACCTCGACCTCGTCGGACTGTGGTACGCGGGCGGCACCGACGAAACCGAGCTCATTGGCTATGCCACTGCCCACGGCGTCCTGACCACCGCCCGCTGGGCGGCGCGTGATTCGCTGATATTCCGCCTGACTGCGGACGGACCGCAACAGCTCCTCGCGCAATACGCGGCGTACGCCATGCCCGCGGACAACGACCGCATCTGGGTCGTCGGCAATTTCGACATCCTGCTCCTGGACCGTGACGGCGGCACGATCGCCACCGCACGCACGCCGCGCGACCTGGTGCTGGCCGCGCACGCCGCCGGGGCCTGCTGCGTCATGGCGACGACGTCGTCGGTGGCCGTGGCGGTCGCGGAGGACGACCGGATCGTGACCCACACGATTCTCGTAGAGGACCTGATCGACATCGTCGCCGTCTTCCCGGTCAAGCCCCACGACAATGCGCCACTGCTGGAGATCACTTCGAAGCACAGCCTCTCGTACGGCTACTCCGCGCACCCCGCGACGAACGGCGAACACCACGTCGCCGTCGACAAAGTGAAGCCGGGGGCCGAGGAAGAGGTGACGGCAGCGCTGCGCGAGGCCGGTGCGACAGCCGTCCAATCCCGCGCACACGACGTTGACGGGCTACGCCGTCCCTGCTGCGAGAACTCCTAGAACGCCTAGAACTCCGTGGTTCCGCCGGCGTGTTGCCGACGATGGTGTCGGTGAACAGCCGCGTCCGCAGGCTTTCGGCGGGTTCGCGGGTGGTGTACGGCGCGGGCGGGTCCGGTCAGATAAAGCGGTCGGTGTCCAGTTGGGTGTACCCGGCGACGGAACCTGCGCTGCCAGCGGTGATCCGGTCCCGGTCGGCGGAATCCGCCAAGCGGTGGTTGGTGACGACCATGGACGAGACCTCTTTGAACAGACCTGCGGGCAGGGCGAGTTGGGGGGAGCGGAAGGTATTGGTGCCGCCTTGGAAGGGCTCGTCGTCGGTGCCGCGTCGTGGTCGTCGCCCGCCTCGGCGCTGAAGGCGGCCGGCTGACCTCGGCCGGCTGGTACCCGTAACGGGCTCTTGGTTATCCCGGTATCAGGAGCACCTGGAACGGGTGTGCTGTTGGGGTGAGGATGGTCGGTATGAACAGTACGGGCGCGGTCGCGCGGGCGCCGCAGACGGTTCGGCGGGGTGAGTTGTCGGCGTTCCTGCGCAGTCGGCGCGCGCGGATCGCGCCGGGGGATGTCGGCCTGCCGCAGGGCACGCGCAGGCGTACGCCGGGGCTTCGGCGCGAGGAGGTCGCGCAGCTCGCCGGGGTGGGCGTCACTTGGTACACGTGGCTGGAGCAGGGGCGGCCGATCAAGGCGAGTGCGCATGTGCTCGACGCGGTGTCGCGCACGCTGCGCCTGGACGTCGCGGAGCGCGAACACCTGTACCTGCTGGCGGGGATCCCGTCGGTGTCGCGGCCGGAGAGCATGGACCCGGTGCGGCCCGAGGTGCAGGGGATCCTCGACCACCTCGACCCGCTGCCCGCGGCGGTCTACAACGCGCGGTGGGATGTGCTGGCGTGGAACGCGACGTACGCGATGCTCTTCCCGGGCGTGGCGGGCGCCATGTCGGCGGAGCAGAACGTCATGTGGAACATCTTCACGAAGCCGGAATGCTGCTGCCCGTTCGTCGACCCGGAGTTGGAGATGCCGCGCATGGTGGCGTCGCTGCGGCCCGCGTACGGACGGCACATCGGCGAACCTGCGTGGATCGCCTTCGTGCAGCGGCTGTGCGAGGCGAGTGCGGAGTTCGCGGCCTTGTGGGCGCGGCAGGACGTGCTGGTCGGCGACGTGCACGTGAAGCGCCTGCGGCATCCGGAGGTCGGCGAGATCCGAGTGAGCGTGACGTCGATGACGCTGGACGTGCCCGACGAGGATGAACATCTACACGACCGTCGACGAAGAGTCGCGCGAGGCGATTGCGCGCCTGCGAACGGTCCCGCAGCCGCGGGTCGGCTGTCCGGGCCACGGGTACGTCCACTACCACAACCCCGCTTTCGTCACGGCCGGTTCGGACGCGGCGCAAGTGGCGGTGCAGGTCGCTGGGCAGGTCGCTGGGCAGGTCGCTGGGCAGGCCGCCGCGCAGGTTGCGGCGCCGACCGCGGCATCGGTCGCGGCCGAGGGAGTGGTCGGCGCCTGAGACCCGGCCACCCGGTTACCTGACGGCCGCGGGCGTGGGGTGCGTACGCTCGCACGCACCCCATGCCCGCCTGGTTCCCCCAGGTTCCCCCGGCCGGAGCCGGCCAGGTCCAGCCGGTCCCGCCGGGTTCGGATCAGGCCGCGCTGTCCGCGAACTTGCGTACGGCCTCGTCGATCTGCTGCTCGCTGACCGGGAATCCGGGGAAGCGGGCCAGGCGCGACAACGGGATCGCGCGGATCATCTGGCCGCTCTCCGGGTCGAAGAGCATCGCGGCGAAGCCCTCGGTGCCGACGGCCTCGCGCAGCCACGGGCCGGCGGCCGGGTGGGCGAACCACTGCTCGGCGGTGGAGTCGGCCTGGAGCGGCACGGCGAAGGCGTCGCCGGTCAGTTCGACCGTGCCTTCGAGGCGGATGTCGCGCGAGGACGCCCCGACGCGCAGCCCGAAGACGCCGCCCTCGACGACCCAGCGGTTCACGGCCTCGTGCCAGAACGCGAAGGCGCGGCGGCCCAGCGTCAGGGTGACCGGGGTGCTCTCGCCCGGCTCCAGGGTGACCCGGGCGAAGGCGCGCAGCTCCTGCTCGGGGCGGAAGACGGACGCCTCGGGGTCGGCGACGTACAGCTGCACGGTCTCGGTGCCCGCGCGGTCGCCGGTGTTGGTGACCGTGACGGTGACGTCGACCTGCGGCTCGGTGCCGTCGGCGCGGACCGCGACCTGGAGGTTGTCGTACCCGAACGTGGTGTACGACAGGCCGTGCCCGAACGGGTAGGCCACGGGCAGGCGGTGCGCGTCGTACCAGCGGTAGCCGATGAGCAGGCCCTCGCCGTACTGCACGCGGCCGAAGTCGCCGGGGAAGTTGCCGATGGTGGGGTTGTCCTCGTACCGCACCGGGACGGTCTCGGCCAGCTTGCCGGACGGGGCGACCGCGCCGAGCAGCAGGTCCGCGACGGCGCTGCCGCCGGCCTGGCCGAGCAGCCAGCTCTCCAGGATCGCCTTGGCGCGGTCCTGCCAGGGGGCGAGCGAGACGACGGAGCCGTTGGACAGCACGACGACGAGGTTCGGGTTGGCGTCCGCGACGGCGTGCAGCAGGGCGACCTGCTGGGCCGGGAGGTCCATGTGGGCGCGGTCGTAGCCCTCGGACTCGTAGGCGGGAGGCAGGCCGAGGAACAGGACCGCGACGTCCGCGCCCGCGGCGGCGGCGACCGCCTCGGCGACGAGTCCGGGGTCGGCGTCCTCGGACTCGATGACGTAGCCCGCCGCGAACGCGACCTCGCGGCGTCCCTCCAGGGCGGTACGCAGCGCGTCGAGGGCGGAGTCGACGCGGGTCGGGTTGACCTGTGACGAGCCGGCGCCCTGGAAGCGCGGGGTACGCGCGAACTCGCCGATCACGGCGACGGTTCCGCCCGCGGACGGGTCGAGCGGGAGCACGCCGCCGTCGTTCTTGAGCAGGACGGCGCTCGCGGCGGCGGCCTCGCGGGCGAGCGCGTGGTGCGCGTCGGCGTCGTAGCCGGCCGGGTCGGCGAGGGCGGGCAGCGCGCGGTCGACGAGCGTGAGGACGCGGGTGACGGCGAGGTCGACGTCGGCCTCGGTGAGCTGTCCGGAGGCGACGGCGTCCAGGATGATGCGCGTGCCGACGCCGCCGGAGGACGGCATCTCCAGGTCGAGGCCGGCCGCGACGGTCTCGGCGCGGCGGCTGACGCCGCCCCAGTCGGAGACGACGAGGCCGCGGAAGCCCCAGTCCTCGCGCAGGATTTCGGTGAGGAGCTGACGGTGCTCGGCGACGTACGTGCCGTTGACCCGGTTGTAGGACGACATCACGGTCCACGGGTCGGCCTTGGCGACCACGGTCTCGAACGCCGGGAGATAGATCTCGCGCAGCGTGCGCTCGTCGACCTCGGCGGAGACCGTCATGCGGTCCGTCTCCTGGTTGTTGGCGGCGTAGTGCTTGACCGACACGCCGACACCCTGGCTCTGCACGCCCTGGGTGAACGCCGCGCCCAGCTCGCCGGCCAGCGCGGGGTCCTCGGAGTAGTACTCGAAGTTGCGGCCGCAGAGCGGCGAGCGCTTCATGTTGACGCCCGGGCCGAGGACGACCGCGACCTGCTCGGTGCGGCACTCGCGGCCGATCGCCTCGCCGACCCGGGCGAGGAGCGCGGTGTCCCAGCTCGACGCGAGGCCGGCGGCGGGCGGGAAGCAGGTGGCCGGGACGCTGGCGAGCAGGCCGAGGTGGTCGCCGCTCTCGTCCTGCTTGCGCAAGCCGTGCGGACCGTCGGAAAGCATGATCGCCGGGATGCCGAGGCGCTCGATCGGCTGGGTGCGCCAGAAGTCGGAGCCGTCCAGGAGCGCGGCCTTCTCCTCGAGGGTGAGTTCGGCGAGGAGCGCCGGGATGTCGAGGTGTGCGGGGACGTCGAGCTGTGCCGGGACGTCAAGCGGTGCGGGGGTGTCGAGCCGTGCGGGGTCGCTGGTCATTTGCGTCGTCTCCGTGGGTGCGGTGGATGGACGGCCCGCCGCCGGAGCGGCCCGCGTCGGCCGTGGCGCCACTATAGGCACAATCCCGACCGTGTGGTAAGTATTCGCGACAAGAAAACTTATTGCCTGGTAAGTATTGGGTGTGTGGCATTCTGTCGCGCATCCAACCGCGAGGCCGACGCCCCGCGAGGCCGAGGCCGGGAGGAACGGACGTGACCGCCCAGGTGCGGCGCAGCTACGCCAAAGGCCGCGCGAAACGCCGCGAGATCATCGACCAGGCCGTGGCCCTGTTCGGCGAGGTCGGCTACCGCGGCGCCTCGCTCCGCGAGATCGCCGCCCGCTGCGGCATATCCCACCCGGGGCTGATCCACCACTTCCCGACCAAGGAAGCCCTGCTCCTCGCCGTACTGGCGCAGCGGGACGAGGACGACGCCCGGCGCCTCACCGCCGCCGGCGAGGTGGGCGTGGCACGCCTGCGGCGCATGGTCGAGGTCGTCGAGCTCAACACCGGCCGCCGCGCGATCGTCGAGATGTTCACCGCGCTGGCGGCGGAGGCGACCTCCGCGGACCACCCCGCGCACGCGTACTTCGCCGAGCGCTACCGGAACACGATTGCCGGGCTGACGTACGACTACGCGCACGCCCGCAAGGCCGGTCTCCTGCGGCCCGGCATCGACCCGGAGGAAGCCGCGCGCCAGCTCATCGCGCTGATGGACGGATTGCAGGTGCAGTGGCTGATCGACAGCGAGGGGACCGACATGGCCGCGATCGTGCGAGCGCACGTACAGGCGCAGCTCACGGTCGGGGTCTGAGCCCCGCCGTACGCCCGCTTCGGGCGCGCCGGAGCGGTCCGTACGGGTCCGCCGCAAATGCGAACATACGCGCGACGCGCGGACCGAGATCTCCCTGATTCCCCGCGCGGCGCGCTAACCTGCAAGTCAGGGGCCCTGTCCCGGGTCCCGTCGACGCCGTAGCCCCAGGGGAGGGCCCATGTCCGGTGTCACCCCGAGTTCGACGAGCCGCGGCCTGGTCATATGCACCGGGGTCTACCTCGCCCTGGCGTCGCTCTACTCCGCGATCTACAGCCCGCCGGCGTGGATGTGGTTCGGCTGGTCCGTCATGGCCATCGCGACCGTCATCCTCATCGTCACCGACCGCTGAACCGACCGCCGAGGGTCACGACTGACCGAGGGCACGACCGCCGAGGGTCACTGACCGCTGACCTTCGCCAGCCGCCAATCCAGAGGCGCGCGGCCGCCCGCGAGGCGCGGACCGCCCGCAGGCTTGGGCGTACGCGCGCGCCTGACTCACAGCACGAGCAGGTCGAACAACCGATCGAGCTCCGCCGCCGGGTTCGCGGTCAGCCCCCCGTGCACCGGCCCCGGCTGCACCACCGCGCTGCGCGGCGCCGTCAACCAGCGGAACCGCCGCCCCGGCGGCTCCGCACCCGCGGGCCCGGCCCCCGGCGCCCCCGCGCACACCAGCTCCCACGCCGCCAGCGCGGCCCGCGTCTGCACCGAGTCCGCCGCCGGATCGAGCGCACACAACCGCGGCACGTCCAGGTGCGTACGCGCGCCCAAGAAGCCGAACGCCTGGCTGTAGAGGACAACGCCGGCGTTGATGCACTCGCCGCGGTCCACCCGCGGGATGACGCGGATGAGCGCGTACTCGAAGAACTCCCGCGGCCGCGGCGCCACTTCGGCGGTCAGCGGGGTCGCGCGCGGCGCGGTGGACGGCACGGAGTCCGGCAGGTCGCGCGGCTCGGCGGCCGCCGGAGTCCGCGGGGTCGGCGAGGCGGAGGCAGTCATGAGGCGTCCACCGCCGGGAGCCAGGCGTCGCGCTGCGCGACGCGGGCGAGCAAGTGGTCGACGTACGCCGTGCGCAGCGCCTCGGCCGAGTCGAGCCCGAGCGCGACCTCGGAGTCGTTCGGCACCAGCCACTCGTCCGGCACCAGCCCCGTCACCTCGCTCAGCAACTCCCGCGTGACCAACGGCGCCAGGGCCTTGTCGGCATCGCCGAGGTGCCCGGCGGCCATGGGAGCGAGCACGTGGTCGGACGCGTCGTACGGACGTGTCGCCGCCGCCTTCGCCGCGGACCACGCGTGGTGGAACCACAGCGCGGCCCCGTGGTCGATGAGCCAGAGCCGGTCGTGCCACACGAGCAGGTTCGGGTTCCGCCAGGAGCGGTCGACGTTGCTGGTCAACGCGTCGAGCCACAACACACGCGCCGCGGTCGGGCCGTCCGGCTGCCACGCCACCGGGTCGAAGCCCACCGCCCCGGGCAGGAAGTCCATGCCGAGGTTGAGCCCGCCGGACGCGCGCAGCAGGTCCTGGACCTCCTCGTCCGGCTCGCTGCGGCCGATCACCGGATCCACCTCGACGCGGACCAGGTCGGGCATCGCCAGCCCGAGCCGGCGCGCGAGCTCACCGACGATCACCTCGGCGACCAGGACCTTGGGCCCCTGACCGGCGCCGCGGAACTTGACGACGTACGTGCCGAGATCGTCGGCCTCGACGAGGCCCGGCAACGAGCCGCCCTCGCGCAGCGGGGTGACGTACCGGATGGCATGGACCAGGGGAAGCACAAGATCAGCCTAGCGGTGCCCGGGCACGCGGGCGCACGGCGGCGGGGCGCCCGGCTGCCGCACACCGGGCCGCAAGCGAGGCTGCGCATTACTCGAACTGCCGGGTGATGGTCGGGTCGGTGATCAGGTCGTCCCGGGCAGGCAGCATGGCCTTGCTCAGAATGACCGACAGGGTCCGGTCACCCCCGCAAGGGAGATACGCCCCGGCGGGAACCGCGTCTCGCGGCCGACCGGCCGGCCGGGTGATGCGGCAGGTTCTAGGCTGGTGCCCTACAACTGCACTGCGGATGGCGAGCGTTCGAGGCGCCGCCCGCAGGACCGGGGACGGCCGGGGACGGCCAGGGCTGGGGGGACGACGGTCGATGCGCGTGACGATCACCGTGAACGGCGGGGACGGCTCCGACGGCTCGGACGGCTCGGACGCGGCGGAAGACGTCCGGCACCTGTACCGGTGGCTTCGTGATTCCGACCAACTCCGCTATGACGCGCGTGTCGAACTCGCCTCGGCGGAGGCGCCGGACGGGGCGGCGATGGGCCCCGCCCTCGACGTGATCGACATCGTGCTGGCGAGCGGCTTCTCGGCCGCGAGCCTTGCCGCGACGCTGGCCATGTGGCGGAGCAGCCGTCCGCGGGCGGGTTCGGCGACGCTGACGGTGGGGGCGACGACGGTGACCGTGCAGGACGGTTCGCCGGAGACCATCCGGGCGATCGTCGATGCGCTGACGGCGACGCCGAGGTCGGTTCCCGCTCCGACTCCCGATCCTGCTCCGACTCCGGTTCCCGCGCCGGCGGCAGATCCCGCTCTAGCGGCGGATTCCGCGCCGCCGGCGGATCCCGAGCCGACGGCGGCTCGGCGGCCCGCGGACGGGGCCGCCGAAGGCGACGCCTGATGACGCCCGGCCTGCACGACCCGCGCGCGTCGCGTGCCGTGCTCATCGGCACCCACACCTACGACCACCTCACCGACCTCCCGGCTGTCGCGCACAACCTGCGCGCACTGCGTACGGCGCTCACCGACCCCCTCGTGTGGGGGCTGCCCGACGCGCACTGCACCGTCGTCGAGCAACCCGGCAGCGCCGACGACGTGCTGGAGACCGTCGCCGAAGCCGCCTCCGCCGCAAGCGACTTGCTGCTTGTGTACCTCGCCGGGCACGGCCTGCTGTCCCCGGTCGACGACGGACTCGACCTCGCGCTCCGCGGCTCGCGGCACGACCAGCGGTTCCGCCGCCTCGGCTACGAGTCGGTACGCGGCGTCCTGCGCGACGCCCGGCACATCCGCGCCAAAGCGGTCGTCCTCGACTGCTGCTTCGCCGGACGCGCGATCGTCGGCGCGATGGGCCCTCCCGTCGAACTCGCCGCCATCTCCCAGGTGGAGGGCACGTACCTGCTGGCCGCCGCGTCGGCCACCGAAGCCGCGCTGGCGCCGCCCGGCGAGACGTACACCGCGTTCACCGGCGAACTCCTCGACATCCTCGCCAACGGCATCGCGGGCGCCGACGCGTACCTGGACTTCGCCGTCGTCCACGACCACCTCAGTGCCCGGCTCGCCGCCAAGGGGTGCCCGCGTCCGCAGCAGCGCAACGACGGGCACGGATCGCGAATTGTGCTGGCACGTAACCGCGGTGCCGTGCCGGAGGCCGAGGAGAACGGCGGCCTGCGGGGGCCGCTGCGCGACCTGCTCGTGGCGCAGCAGCGCGCGGCGAGCAAGTTCCCGTACCGGCTGTACGGGGCTCCGTCCAACGCGCTGGCGACGGTGTACGTACGGCAGCAGACACGCGCGTACGTCTCCGAGCGCGACCACGCCCCGGCCCCCGAAACGGACGGGGAGCACAGGCGCGAGTTCGGCCCCGAACATGGCCCGGACGACTCGCACGTACGCCCGGGCAACGGCCCGACCGCCGAACGGCACGTCCGGGCGCCGGGCCCGCGCCCTTCACCCACCCGCTCGACCTCCGCGCGCCCGGCGACCGTCGCCCCGCTGCGCCTGGTGGACGAAGCGCTCGCCCTGCACCGTCACCTGCTCATCCTGGGCGGTCCAGGGCAGGGGAAGTCCACGCTCACCCTCCAGCTTGCGTCGACCCTGGCCGCGGAGTTCCGTGCCGACGGCGGCGAATGCCTCGTGCCGCTGCGCGTCACAGCCGCCAAACTCGCGGACCTGGACGGGCCCTGGAACACCCGCGTCGAACGCGCCCTCACCGACGAACTCGGCCCGTTCCTCGACGGCGCCCTGCCGCCGGACCTGCCGGCGTTCCTGCCCGCCGAGCACACCCGGCTGCTCATCGTGGACGGCCTCGACGAGATCACCAACCCGGAGCAGCGGCGGGCCTTCATCGCGATGCTGGGGAGCCGGCTGCAGGACGAGGGCGTACCGTACCGCTTGTTGATCACCAGCCGTCCGCTGCCCCGGGACGAACTGGAGTTCCTGAACCAACTGGCGCTCGGGACCTACACGTTGGAGCCGTTCAGCCGCGAACAGTTGGCGGAGTTCGCGGGCCGGTGGTTCGGCGGCACGCCGAACGGCCGCCACCGGGCGCAGTCGTTCCTGCACCAGATCGGGCGTGCGGGCGTACGGGAGCTGAGCCGCGTACCGCTGCTGGCCACCATCGCGGCGATCGTGTTCCGCGAGGGAGAGTCGGGGGCGCTGCCGACCAGCCGATTCCGGCTGTACGAGCAGTACTTCGCGTACCTGGACCGCGACCAGACCGCGATGCACCACAAGCAGAAGGCGCGGATCCTCGACGATCTCAAGTACGCCCACGCGGTGCACGTGCAGAGCGTGTCGTACCTGTTCTCGCACCTGCGCGAACTGGTCGAGCACCTGGCCGAGTCCGTCGTCAACGTCCGGGACGCCGACGCCGAACCCCGCGACCTCCTGCGAACAGCCCTGGCCTGGCTCGACGGCCAAGGCTGCCGCCCGACGCGTCTGCAACTGCCGCAGTGGCCGACCCTCGTCGCCACCTTCCTCGGCGCATCCGGCCTGTTCGTGCTGCAAGGCGACCGACTCCGCTTCGTGCACTACACGTTCGCCGAGCACATCGCCGCCGACGTCCGCGCCGCGGGTCTGCCGGTCGAGTTCGACCCGGAGGACGCGGCCTGGAGCACCCTGCTCGACGAAGCGCAGAACGCCAACATGCAGGCATGGGCAGTCGTCGTTCATCACTCGAACATGCACGCGAGCGGCGATGCCATCCTGACCTGGCTGAACGGCGGCGGCACCCAGCACCAGGCCCTGGCGGGCACCTTCCTCGCCAACGGCATCGAGGCGGACGAACGCCACGCCTCGCGCTTCGTGGACCACGTGCTCCACCGTCTGGCGAACCTGCTGCCGCACGAGGAACGCCGACAGATCGTCAGCGATATCGCGGCGATGGTCCAGTATCCGGAGATGCGCACCGCAATCGACCGGTACCTGCGGGAGGGCTACAGGACGTACGACATGCAGATCGCCGTCGCCGAGGCCATCGGTCCCGACGTCCCTCGGATTGTCGAGCCGGTGTTGCACGCCGCCATGCGGGACACGGATGCCGCCGGCAGTCATCGTGCGGCCGCGGCTCGCGAACTCGTCGACCTGGCACCGCACTACTTCGGCGAAGCCGTCCAGGTTCTGCGCGGCATCGTGTCCGCGGAGCGATCCACTCCCGATGACCGCCGGGTGGCGGCGGCCGCCCTGGGGTCGCTCGATCCTGGGTTCGCGGACGAGGCCGCGGGCGCCCTGCGCGGCATCCTGGCCTCGCAGGCGAGGCTGACTGCCCGCGTCGGCGCGGCTGTGGCACTCGCCGGACTGGGGCCGAACCACGTCGACGAAGCCGCGGCAGAGCTACAAGGGCTCGCGACCGTTCCGGAGGCATCGTGCGAGGACGTCGTGGACATTGCGACGGCCCTTGCCGAACTCGGCGCCGAGCACGCGGTGTCGGCCGCCGAGTTGCTGCGCGCGGCCGCCCACGGCCGCCCCGAAGGCGGGCGTATGACGGTCGCCGCCGCCCTGCCGCGATGCGGATCGGCGTACCGGGACGAGGCGGCCCGCATGGCACGCGAGACTGCCGCGAGCCCGGACGCCGAGCCGGACGATCGCGAGCAGGCGGCCGCACTGTTGGACCGGCTCGGCCACACCGCCGAGGCGGCGGCGTTGTGCATGGCCATGGCCCGTGAACCGGACAGTTACAGCGGTTCGCGCCGCGCCGCCGCAGTGAGAGCGGCGCAGCTCGACGTCGGGTACGCCCCCGAGGCAGCCGAGCTCCTGTGGCGGGCGGCCGTCAACGAGGACGACGCCGAACGGGAGCGGGCCGCCTCCGCCGCGGCACTCGCATCGCTCGGCACGGCGGACCGCGAACGGGCGGTCGCCTTGCTGCGTGCGGAGATGACCTCCCCGGAGGCCACAGCCGATGCCCGCATCGCCTTCGCGACAGCGCTGGGAAAGCTGAGCCCCGCATACACCGCCGAGGCAACGCGGGCACTCCTCGACCTGAGGTCGGTGGTCCCTGCGCTGCGGTCCGAGTCCCTGGCGGCGGCACTTGCGGATTTGGGGGCCCAGAACACCGAACCGGCCGCCGCACTGCTGCGTACGGTCATCGGCCACCCTGACGCCCACGCCAGGGACAGGGCGTCGTGTGCGAGCGCACTCGCCGAGCTCGCGTCCGCTTACCTCGGCGAAGCGGCGGTCGCGCTGCGAGAGAACGCCCGCGCACCCGACTCGGATGGATATGCGCGCGTGGACAGCGCCGTCAGACTCGCCGGCCTGGCGCCCCGCCATACTGCGGAGGCCGCCGCGATGTTGGCGGCGATAGTGTCCGACGACGGCCACAGTGTCTGGGTACAGAAGGTGGCGGCCGAGGAACTGTCCGAACTCGATTCCCCGTTGGCCGAGTTGGGAGTCGCTCGCCTCCTAGGGGTGCTCGACCAACCTCACACGCGAGCCCACGCGATGGTCTCGACCGCGCGGGCGGTCGCCCGCTTGGCTCCGCAACACGCGGCTGCCGCGACAGACAAACTCCGTGAGCGTATGGGGGCTCCCGACACCCCGATCGAGGACATAGCCGTCCTCGGCGGCCACCTGGCCCAGCTCGAACCGGATGACACGGAACGGTTCGCCGAGTTCCTACGCGGCGTTGTTCGCGAGGGTGAGACGACGCCGTACGCGCGGCGCTGCGCGGTGCAGTCGCTCGGCGGGCTCGGGCTCGCATTCCACGATGAAGCCGTCGCGCTGGGCGATGTTGTGGCATCGGCCGCCGACGTGCCCAACGAGTACCGCTGGATGGTCGTCGCGGATCGTTCCGAATGGGGACCGAGATACCGGCACCAGGCGCTGCAAATCTTTCGGGCCGCGCGCTCCGACCGCACCCTCTCCCGGCGTGAACGGTTCGAACTCGCGCGGAAGTTCCGGGATCTGGGGACCGCGGGGCAGGCGGACGCGACGGCTGTGATGTTCGAGGTGTTCACCGACGCGGACTCCCCTCGCTGGCTGCGCCACTTGGCCGCTCGCGAGGTCGGCACAACCCACCGGGGGCGGGCGCGTGAAGTCGTCGGGCTGCTGCGCCGGGCGGCCGCGGACGTGGAACGCCCGGTCCTGGCACGGGTACAGGCGATCGAGGTTCTGGCGTTCGTGGATCCCGACGCCGGAGCACAAGCGGCGGAACTGCTGCCGGAACTGCTGGAGTCCACGTCGGACGCGGCTGCACGCATCGACATCGTCCAGGCCTGGGACGCTTCCGGCCGTCGCTTCGGTCGAGCGGCGGCCGAAACCGTGCGCGCGGTCCTGGCCGACGCAACAGCCGATCCTGCCGAGCAACTCCGTGCCGCATCCGTGCTGTTGCGGATCGGCCCGCAGCACCAGGAGGAGGCGGCAACGGCTTTCCGCGGCATCGTCACCTCGACGCATGCCTCGCTCGACGTGCGCACCATGGCCGCCTACCGGCTCGCCGACATCGCCCCTAGGTACGAGGGCGAAGGTCTGACGCTGCTGCTCGGACTCGGCGACGAGGCGGGAACCGCCCAGGCCGCCGTACTCGTCGCCGGCCGTCTCGAATTCCTCGGCGGGGCGCACGGGCCCGCAGCGGCCGCCCTGTTCCGCCGCGTCGCGCGGGACGTTGCGGCGCCCGCGTACCTCAGGGGACTGGCCGCCGGCCGCCTGGCGTACCACGGGCGGGTGAACCGGCGCGAGGCCAAGACGATCCTGCGCGGGATCGTCGCGGCCCCGGACACCCCGCGCCGCACCCGCCGGAGGGCGGCTGTGGACCTCGGTCAGCTCGGAGCCTCCTGCGCCGCCGAAGCCGCGGATGTCCTGTTCGGGATGGCCGCGGCCAGTCCGGCCGGTTCGGTCGCCCGCCGCGCCGCGCTGCGGTCGGCGGCACTCATCGGGCACGCGTACGCGAGCAAGGCCTTGGCCGAACTCGACGCCCTGGGGGCGCAATCGCCCTCCTACTGCCACCGGCCGGCGCCGGGGACGGGCCAGGGGAGCGGAGGCGGCGCCGTGGTGGCCACGTGAGCCGGGCGGTTGAGGAGAGCAATCGCAATCTGTTGCGTGCACGGGACGCGATGGATCGCTCCTACGCGCAGCCACTCGACGTCCCGGCGCTCGCCCGGATCGCACACGTCTCTCCGGCGCACTTCAGCCGGACCTTCCGCGCCGCGTTCGGTGAGACACCGCACCGTTACCTGCAACGCCGCCGCGTCGAGCGGGCGATGTTCCTGCTGCGCGAGACCGACAGCCCGGTGACCGAGATCTGCCACGCCGTGGGCTTCGGGAGCCTGGGAACGTTCAGCCGGACCTTCCGCGACATCGTCGGTCGGTCGCCGCGCGCGTACCGCCGGGAGGCGGGTGGGGGCGCGAGTCGGAGCCAGGGGGCCGCGTACGTGTCCACCTGCTTCACGATGGCCTGGACGCGGCCGCGGAGTTGAGCAGTTTCGGAGAAGTTTCCGGCGGACCCGGCAACTAGATTCGTACACATGTTCACTTCGATCACGCACTCGCAGATCTACGTCCTCGACCAGGACCAGGCCCTGGACTTCTACGTCGGGAAGCTCGACCTGGAGGTCGTCGCCGATGTCGACCTCGGCTTCATGCGCTGGCTGACGATCGGCGTCCCGGGTCATCCGGACCGGCAGATCCTGCTGGAGAAGCCGGGGCCGCCCGCGATGTCCGAGGAAACGGCCGAGCAGGTACGCGAGTTGCTCACGAAGGGCGCGCTGGGCGGCCATCTCATCTTCAGCACCGACGACTGCCGGAAGACGTACGAAACGCTGCTGGCCCGCGGCGTCGAGTTCACCGAGGGCCCCACCGAGCAGACGTACGGCATCGACTGCGGCCTCCGCGACCCCTTCGGCAACAACATCCGCTTCAACCAGGCGAAGGCGTAGCCGGCAAACGTACGCTCGCGGCCCGCGACGTGGCAGCCCACCCATGTCGCGGGCCGAGCACGTCCCGACAATCGTGGGTCTCGGTAGTCGGCTGGCTTCCGGCAGCATGCTGTGCCGATGCGAAGGCCTCGTCCGTTGTCTTGGGCGGGGCCTTCGCCGTGTGCCATCCGTGCCGCACGCAGGTGGCGCCCGGTTCAGTCGGACAGTGCGTCCGGGTCCGCCCCACGCCCTCGTGCTGGGCGCGACTGCGGTCATCTCCTGCTCTGGGGCCGAGTCGGAGTTCGGGCATGCCCGATGGCTTGCGCGTCTCTATGGCAACAGGTATGTTGCTACAGAGATGGCAACATATGTGTTGCGAAAGGAGGTGGGCATGGTTGCGGACCGGATCGAACGCGAGGTCGTGCTGCGGCATCCCGTCGAGCGGGTGTGGGCGGCGCTGACCACCGCCGAAGGGCTCTCGCGGTGGTTCGGCTCGGTGGCGGACGTGGACCTGCGGCCCGGCGGGCGGGCGTACTTCCGCTGGGATGACCTCGACCAGGACTCCGTCGGCACGATCGTGGTCGTCGAGCCGCCACACCGCTTCGCCTTCAGGTGGCCGATCGGGGAGATGCCGGCGGACGACGCATCGCAGACGCTGGTGGAGTTCGTCCTGGAGCCGGTATCGGACGGCACCAGGCTGCGCGTGGTGGAGAGCGGATTCGCGCAGGCCGCCGCCGACGTCGCCCGGGCCGCCCACCAGGCCAACAGCCTTGGATGGGACGGCGAACTCGTCGACCTCGGGGCCTATCTCGATGCCGCCGCCTGATGCCGAGACGCAGGCCGTCGCGGTGTTCGCGGCGCTCACGGACCCGACCCGGCGTGCCCTGCTCGACGAACTCGCCCGGGCCGGGCCGGCGACCGTCACCGACCTCGCGGCACGGCTGCCGATCACCCGCCAGGCGGTGGCAAGGCACCTCGCCCGGCTCGCCGAGGCGGGCGTGATCAGTTCCGACGAACCGACCGGCCGCCGCCACCCCTACCGTCTGGAACCGGCCCCCATTCGTGCGGCCCAGGTGTGGCTGGCCGCACTCGCCAACGGATGGGACGACCGGCTGGGCGCACTCGAACGCGCGCTGGACGCCACCGACACCAAGGAGTCACCCGACCATGGGCAAACCTGAATTCTCCGCCGGCCTGAACATCGCGATGAAGATCCCCAAGGCACACTACGAGGCCACCGTCGCCTTCTACCGCGACACCCTGGGCTTCGAGGTCGCCGAAGAAGAAGTCGCCTACGCCCCGACGGTCTCGCGGACCCATGCGGTACGTTTCGGCCCCACTACGCTGTGGCTCGACTGCGTCGACAACTACAGTCGGCCCGACCTCTGGCTCCAACTCCACACCGATGACTTGGACGCGGCGACGAGCACCCTGGCCGACGTCGGCATCCGTCCGTGTGACGAGGTCGAACCCCTCGCGGACCTCGACACCAGAACACATTGGATCAGGAACCCCGCCGGTGTCGTCCACCTGCTGGCCGAGTCCCCGAAGGCCGGCGCGGACGGCAGCGGCGCAGCCGCCTGACAGGCGGTGCGCCCTGGCCGTGCCGCGCAGCGGACGTTCGCGGCGAGGTCGTCGGCGGCGTCCGGGGCGCCGGTCAGGTGGCGCAGCCGGGCGTGCTGGAAGATCCCGTCGTACATCGCGTACGCGGTGGCGGTCGGGAACGCGGCGGGGCGGCCGGAGAGTTCGGCGTACTGGTCGACGATCCGGGCGATCAGTACCTGCACATGATCGTGCGCGGGCGACCGCCGAGACGTCGGCCGAGCTCGGCGACGAAGTCGTCCCTCAGTTCGGGCCAGTTCTCGAACGCGACCGCCAGTTCGGCGACGTACGCGCCGAACTCCCATCCCCAGTCGCCCAGCAGCGCGCCGGCTCCGCAGTCTCCGCAGGTGGCCGAGGGCTCGGCGTCCTGCCGCCAGGCGTGCAGCAGTTCGTGGAACCGCTCGAGGTCCAGGGGACTGCCGCACCCGGGGCACGGCGGCGGTTCGAACAACTCGTACGCGGTGTAGGCGTCACGCGTGCACAGGATGTCCGCCTCGTAGCGGCCGTTCAACCACTCGTCGGTGATCCGCCCCTCCGCGGTCGGACCGGCGAGGAACTCGCCGGAATCGCGCGGGCGTACGTGGCTCGGGTTGCGGACGAACAGCCCTTCGCCGGTCAGCCACTGCTCGATCTCCGCGCGGCGGACGCGCGCCTCGTCGGCGGACAGGTCGAGGGCAAGGACGTACACGATGGTGTCACTCACCCCTCGGATCGTAGGCGCCGCCGACGGCCGCGGAAGAGACGCACCGGGCGCGCACCCGGAAAACCGGAGGCGGAGCCGCGGTGCCGCGCGGGATGCTCGCGGGCATGACCAGGACGCCGCCGGACCGCCCCCGCACGCTGGTGCTCGCCCCACGCAGCACGGAGACCGACCGGCGTCTGGGACCGGCCGCGTACCGCAAGGGGCTTCGCGTCGAGCGGTCGCACGACTGGGCGGTTCCCGACGGCGTGCCGCGCGGCGAGGCGTACGTCTACGCCGGGCCGCTCTTCGCGGACGCGGTCGCCCGGGAGTTGGGTGTAGGCCCGCTCGAACCCGCCGACGACTGACTCGCCCGACTGCCCCGCGGGCTGACCGGGCGCCGGGTCGAGGCGATGCCGCTGGGGCGGGCCCGCGCACTCCGCGGGCCGCGGTTCGTGAAGCCGCCTGCGGACAAGACCTTCCCGGCGCGGGTGTACGGCGACGGCTCCGAACTGCCCGGGCCCGATGTGGCGGATCAGGACGCGGTCGTACTGGTGTCCGAAGTGGTGCGCTTTCGTGCGGAGTTCCGGGTGTTCCTGCTGGACGGACGCGTCCGCGCCGCGTCGCGGTACGCCGTCGACGGGGACCTCGCGGTCACGCCGTGGGACGGGTGCGCGGAGGAGGCGGACGCCGAGGCGTTCGCGGCCGAGGTCGCCGCGGACCCGACCTCGGGCCTGCCGAGCGCGGTCGTCGTCGACATCGGGCACACGGACGCGGGGGAGTGGGCCGTCGTCGAGGCGAACGCGGCGTGGGCGTCGGGCGGCTACGCCTGCGACGACGACGGCGTATTGGAGGTGGTGATGCGAGCCGGGGGACCGTTGGCGGAGGTGCGCGCGTCCGATCGGGTGTTCGTACGCGCCGCACCGGAAGTTGTGCGATGAAAAGCCGAGGAACCAGGACAAAAGCCGCCGCCTCCGAGAAAATCCGCATGACTTGCGGGCATCCGGGTAGACACGCGAACCATACCGGCGCCCGATCCGGGCGCCGGTCCGTGCTGCGTGGAGGTATCGCATGCTGATGGCGCATCCGGCGGTTCTGGCGGACCTGGTCGAGCAGTACGAGGCACTCAGCCTCCTCCACGCCGAGCAGGGCACCCCGGAGGCGAGGCGCCGCATGGAGGACGTCGCCTACACGCTGTGCGTCTCCACCGGAACGCGGGACGTCCACGCGGCACTCATCGCCGCGAAGCTCCGCCTCCCCGGGGCGAGGCCCGAGGACGACTCGCTCGTCGAGGCCTGATCTCCGGGACCCTTCGCGGCTGTTCCACCGGGCGTGCCCCCGCGGCACGCCCCTTTGCCGCGCCCCTTCGGGCCTTGCTTCGTCGGCCCACCTGCCGACCTGCCCGTGCCGGCAGCCGCGCCGGTTCGTCATCGATCGCGCGTGGCCGGGTAGCCGTGATGCGCAGATGCAGGCAAAAGGCCTGCGGATCCGACGCGGCTGGTGGTGAGCGGACGTGGTGCCGGGAAGCGGCCGAGGAGTGAGTCCGCGCGCGTTTCCGCGTGCCGAGCGGCGCAACGCACGGGACCCGGGAACGCGCGCCCCGGCGGGGGCCGATCGGAAGAGCGGCGGGGAGGGGAAGAGTGTTGGCGGTAGGGGGAAGATGTAC
>NZ_JBEZFP010000048.1:0-55258 GCF_040649515.1 Streptodolium elevatio | reverse complement strand
GGCCAAACCCAGGCCGAGCTGCGGCCCGCGCCTTGCGAGCGCACGCACCACGGCCCGCGGGCTAACCGACGCGAATTTGAAGACACTCCCTAGGCGCTCCCGGCAGCCCCGGCGAGGCCAGGCGCCCGGACGGCCTGAGGACCCTGACGGCCCGCGACCGGTGAACGCACCGCCCGTCAGGCGGTGCCGGGCTTCGGGTTGCGGCGCGGCGGAAGAGGGCGGTCCGGCGGCCACGCCTCGGGGCGGATGCGGGACGCCATCAGGGCGATGTCGTCCTCGGCGCCCGAGCCGAGTTCGTCGAGGATCGTGTCCACGAGCACGTCGAGCGACGCGTCGCGCGGGAGGCGCAGGGCGGTGAGGCGGGCCAGCGACGCGTCGATGTCCTCGCCGCGCCGTTCGACCAGGCCGTCGGTGTAGAGCAGGAGGACCGGGCCCGGCCACGACGGGATCACCATGGACTCGTAGCCGCCGACGCCGGTGCCCAGGGGCGGCCCGGCGGGGACGTCGAGCAGGCGTACGCCCTGCTCCAGGATCGCCGCCGGCGGCAGGTGCCCCGCGTTGGCCAGCGTGCACGCACCCGCCGCCGGATCGACGATCGCCAGCAGGCAGGTCGCCGCGCGTTCGAACCCGGCGGCCGCGATCATCTCGTCGAGCCGGTCCAGGATGGTGTGCGGCGGCAGGTGCGCCGCGGCCAGCGCGCGGAGCATCGATCGGTAGTGGCTCATCGCCACCGCCGCTTCGACGCCGTGGCCCATGACGTCGCCCATCACCTGGAGTGTGCGCCCGCCCGGCAGCGGGATCGCGTCGAACCAGTCGCCGCCGACCAGCACGGACGCCCCGGCGGGCCGGTAGCGCGAGGCGATCTCGACGTCGGGGTGCGGGCCGCGCGGCTCGTTCAGCAGGGCCTGCTGGAGTTCGAGGGCGACCGCGTGCTCGTGTGTGTAGTGCACGGCGCTGTCGAGGGCGACCGCGGCGCGTCCGGCCAGCTCGCGCGCGGCCACGACGTCCTGCGCCGAGAACCCGGGGGAGTCGCCCGCGCGCAGCACGGTCAGCGTCCCGATCGCGTGGCCGCGCGCGGACAGCGGCACGAGGAGGCCGGAGTGCACTCCGGCGGCCAGGTAGGGGGCGAGGCGTTCGGCGTTCGGCGCGTGCCGGCGCATCGACTCGTGGGACGCGAAGTTGTCCATCACCGGCGCCCCCGAGGCCAGCCCCCGGTGGACGGCCGAACCCTCCTGGTAGTCGATGGGCCGCCCGGGCGGGTGCACGACGTCGGCCACCGACTGGAGCGCCGGCACGTAGGCCAGCGCCGCGCGGTGCATGCGCAGCGTCCCGTGTACGACTCCGCGTCCGATCTCCGCATGGCCTTTGGGGAACACGTCGACGGCGACCATGTCGCCCAGCAGCGGCAGCGCGAAATCGGCGAGTTCGACGCACGTGGTGTCCATGTCGAGCGTCGTGCCGATGCGCTGCATGGCGGCGTCGAAGATCTCCAGGCGTTCGCGGGCCCTGATCAGCTCGTGGTGCTCGTGCTGCGCCTCGCTCACCTCGACGACGACCGCCGCGACACCGCGGACCCGGCCGTCGTGTTCGAGGCGGTGGTAGACGCCGTACCAGTAGCGCGTGGGGTGCGGCGAGTCGGCGTGCGTCTGGCCGCTCGTGGTGATCTCGCGGGGGCGGCCGTCGACCAGGAGGGCGCGCAGTTCCTCCTCGCCCGCGTCGAGCCCGGGCAGCACTTCCGCGATGGTCCTGCCGATGTGGTCCTCGGCGGGTACGCCGTTCATGCGGGCGAGGGCGGGATTGACGAACGCGTACTTCAGGTCCAGGTCCAGGATCCCGACTCCGGCCGCCGTGCCGTCGAGCAGGAGTGCCAGGATCTGCTGGTCGACCCACGGCTGCGCACCCGAAGTCACAGGCGTCCTTCCCCGGGCGCGACCGACTTGGGGACGGGCGCCCGGAGTCCATCGTGCGTCGTACCGCGCCGGGGCGCACGTGCTCCCACCCAGATGGGCGTACGCATTCCGGTCCTCCCTTGCGCGCCTGCCTCCCAACGGGCGCGCCGCCACGCGCCCGTGCGCCCCGCGGCGTCCGCCCGGTCCGTGATCAGCGGATAGAGTTGTGTGCCGCGTCCATCCGGCGAACCGGGGCGTTCGCTGTGCGGCCGCGCAACATCGCGCCGAGCTGCGGGGACGTTATTGTGCCGGGGGCTGGACGCACATGCGCTCGCTCCCCGACAGGTCGCCTGATTCGAGGTCAATTCGTGTCCCTGGTGCTTCGCCGAACCCGCTCGGCAACGAGCGACGACGAGACGACGGCCACCCGGTCCGGCGGGCCGGACGGGGCGCCGCCCGCGGAGGCGGAGGGACCACTTGGACGGCGGCACATCTGGGCGATGACGGCGGCCGCGCTCGCGTGCGTGCTGGTCGCGGCGTACACCGGCATACGGATGCCCAACGCCTGGTCGGCGACGTTGCAGTCGGTCTCGTTCCAGGACGGCTTCCACCGCCGGTTCCTGGTCGGCACGCTGATGGACCCGATCGCGGACGCGGCCGGCTACCACTACCGCATGTACGCGCTGCTTTCGTTCCTGATCCTCGCCGGCCTGCTGGCGGTGCTGGTGTACCAGGCCGTCGTGACGCGGCTGCCGGCACGTCGCTTCCTGATCCTGGCGTTCTTCCTGCTGCCGACCGGCGGCTACCTGTTCCACGAGGTCGGCTACTTCGACCAGGTCCTGTACCTGCTGCTGTTCGGCGCGCTGTGGATGCTGGGCAGGGGCTGGTGGATCCCCGCGTCGCTGACGATGGTCCTGGCGATGTGCGTGCACGAGATCACCGCGCTGACCGTGCTGCCGCTGTTCTTCGTCGCGTGCCTGCGCGTGCTGCCGCTGTCCCGCACGATCGTGGCCGCGGTCCCGGCGTGTGCCACGGGGCTGCTCATCCTGACCGCGAAGCCCACCTCGTCCGGTACCTCCCTTGCGCTCCAGCGCAAGCTGGAAGAGGCGCACTTCCCGGTACGCCCGGACGCGCTCGAACTGTTCTCGCGCACGCAGGAGGACAGTTGGAAGATGTACTCGCAGAAAGAGGTCTTCCTCTATCTGCTGCCGCTGATCGTCTTGATCGGCGTCGCGCTGCTCCTGTTCGCGCGGGCGGGCGACCGCCCGGCGAAGCTGCTGGTCATGTCGGTGCTCGCCGCGCTCGCCCCGGCCATGGCGACGTTTGCGGGATGGGACCGCGAGCGCTGGGCCTTCCTGCTGATCGTCAACTTCTTCGTCATCCTCTGGTTCTGGTTCGGCGATTACCAGGTCGGATTGAAGTCCGTGCAGTTCGGGGTCGTCGTGGTGGCGCTGCTGCTGACCGTGCACGTGCCGCTGACGTACTTCGACGGCTTCGAACCGCGTTCGCTGACCGGTCGCGGCATCAGCGACTTCTACGAGTACGTGACCTCGGGCGACTTCTTCGACAAGCCGCGCCTGTAACGCCCGACGGCCCGAGTGCGGCCCGGCTTACTGGAACGCGTTCCAGTTCTGCCGGGTCGTTTCGGCATGTCCCGACTGGTCCGCGACCTTCCCCCTGTCGACACGGAACCGGGCCGATCCAAGACCGAGCGGGTCCGGTCAAAAGCGAAACAGGTTTCACCTCGACCCGCGGCGACGGACGGCTTCCGGCGAATCGTCGCGCCGGTCAATCGCCGTGCCCCAACCGCCGGTTCGGTCGCTTTGGCGACTCACGGGGCACTCTTCACATCGTGCGGCGCTGCTGTTACACAAGCCTCCCGTTGCGGAACCGGATGATCAGGTTCCGTCCCGAGACCGTGTCGTCCCCTCGGTCTGCTTCGCCATGCCCACCCGTACAGCCATAGCCCGCTCGGGGAGGAAACGCGTGTCCGACAACAGCGAGAAGCCGACTGAGACGCCAGGCGAGAGCCCAGGTGAGAACCCGGTCGAGAAGCCCGGGGAGAACCCGGCGGCGAGCTCCGGGGAGCCCCGGCAGGAAACTCCGCAGGAGGCGTCGGCCGAGAAGCCCGACGCGGCCGCCGCCGCTTCCGGTTCGGCCGCCGAGCCGCCCTCCGGACCGCCCGCGAAGACGGCGGTGGCGGACGGTCCGTCCTCCGGAGACCCCGCGTCCGGGGACGACGTCACCGGACGCCTCGAAGGTGCCTCGAAAGCCCGCGTCTTCAGCGTGCTCGCGGTCATCGTGCTGTTCTCCGAGGTCGTGCCGCTGCAGTACTCGATGGTCTCCACCGCGGTGCAAAAGGTCGGCCAGGACTTCCCCACGGCCGGCGACAACGTCAGCTGGATGATCATCATCCTGGGCCTCGTCGGCGGTGCCACGACGCCCATCCTCGGCAAGCTCGCGGACCTCGTGGGCAAGAAGCTCGTGCTGATGGCCAGCAGCATCGCCTTCCTCGCCGGATCGCTGATCTGCGCGCTGACCGAGAGCTGGGCGGTCTTCCTGATCGGCCGCGGCCTCCAGGCGACCGCGTTCGCCATGGCCGCCATCGCGGCCGGGCTCATCCGCGACCTCATGCCGCGCAAGTACGTGCCGCTCGCCATCGGCGTCATCGCCACCGGCTTCGGCGTCTCGGCCCTCGCGTCGCCGTTCCTGACCGGCTGGCTCACCGACCACTGGAGCTGGCGCTCGATCTTCTGGTTCCTGACGATCTACATCCTGGTCCTGATCCCGATCTTCTGGATCGTCGTCCCGGAGACCAAGCTCAAGGTCAAGCAGAACCTCGACTGGTTGGGATCGGTCCTGGTCGGGGCCGGCGCGGCGCTGGCGCTGGTCTACCTGTCCAACGGGCAGCAGTGGGGCTGGGGCGAGTTCACCGCGTACATCTACCTGATCGGCGGCGTCGCGCTGCTGGTGCTGTTCTACTGGTGGGAACTGCGCGCCCCCGAGCCGATCATGGACCCGAAGCTGCTGCGCACGCCGCGCGTGTCGATCGTGCTCGCGATCGGCCTGTTCTCCAACATGATCATCGGCGTGCAGGCGTACGCCGTCGCGTACATGGCGCAGATCGACAAGGAGGTCGTCGACAACGGCGTCGTCCAGGGCTTCGCCGCCCAGTCGGGGGTCTCGGCCGACGCACTGCGGCAAGTCCTCGTGTTCGACGGCGACCTGGCGTACGCACTCGGGTTCAGCCTCATGGCGCTGGCGGTGCACATCACCGCGTGGCAGGCGATCCCGGGCATGTTCACCGGACCGGCCGCGGGTGAGTGGGGCAAGCGCCGCGGGCTGCGGGAGCCGTACCTCTGGGCGATGATCCTGATGACGGCGACCATGGTCATGTACGCGCTCTGGCACGGCACCTGGGTGCAACTGCTGCTGATCAGCATCGTGTTCGGCATCGCCTTCGGCATGTACTACGGCGCCGCGAACAACCTCATCGTCGAGGCGGTGCCGCAGGAGCAGCAGGGCATCGGGGCCAGCATGCTCGGGCTCACGCAGTCCTTCGGCAGCGCGGTCGGCACCGCGATCCTCACCGCGATCGTGTCCGCACACCCCTACCAGGTCATCGCGCCCTCGCAGACCGGAGGACCGCCGACAACCGTCGACGTCACCCAGGTCTACACCGACGAAGGCTGGACGCTCGTCTTCTGGGCGATGGCCGCGGCCGGCCTGGTGAGCGTCGTCCTGGCGTTCGTCATGCGCGCCGGACGCACCCCCGCGACCGGCGGCACGCTGCACTGACGCGGCGGCTCGCACGGTAAGCACAAAAGAGGAGGGGGCGGCCCGGGGCCGCCCCCTCCTCCGCTGTCGTATGTCGGCCTGCCGCTGGTGCTGTTGTTTCGTCCGTTCTGCTGATTCTGCTGATTCTGCCGATTTTGCGGTCGCCGGTTCCGAGGCCCGGCAGGACCAACGTGTTCGTCGGTTGGCGGGCGCGAGGCTCGGCCTCCGATGCTACTGTCGGTGATTCTTGTGATGCTCAAGGTGACGGTGGGGTGGGCATGACGCGCTCGTGAGCCGTGCCGGTGCCCGGAGCGCGGCGGCGCCCCGCGCGAGGGTGAGGGATTCCGGTGATCCAGCAACTGACGGCCGACCCGCGTGCCGAGACCCGTCCGCCCGGCACGGACGCCGTTCGCGAGGCGGTCGCCGCGGAGATCGCGGCCCGCTTCCCCCGCGGCACGAACGGCCTCGACGACATCGCGCGGTACGCCCTGCAGACGCCGGGCAAGCTGCTGCGCCCGCTTCTCGTGTGCCACAGCGCACTCGCCTTCGGCGCCGACCTGCACCAAGTCCTGCCCGCGGCCGCCGGGTTGGAATGCGCGCACGTCGGAAGCCTCGTCCACGACGACATCCTGGACGGCGACCTGGTACGCCGCGGCAAGCCGACCGTGCAGGCGCTGCACGGACCCCGCCAGGCGATCCTGGCCGGATCCGCCTTGTACTTCACATGGTTCGCCGCGCTCGCCGACTGCGCGGAGCGGGGCGTCGGAGACCGCCAGATCCGCCAGGCGCTCGCCATCCAGGCACGGGCCGGAGCCGAGGCGTGCCGTGGCGCGTCCGCCGAACTCGACCTCGCCGGCGACATGGACAGCGGTGCGGCCGCCTATCTCGCGATGGCCGGTCGCAAGACCGCCGCACTTCTCGCCGCCGCCTGCCAGGTGGGCGCCGCCCTCGCGGACGCGCCCGCCGACGCGCAGGCGAGCATGGCGGCGTACGGCGAACACCTCGGCCTCGCCTTCCAGATCCGCGACGACCTGCTGCCGTATGCCGACGCCGACGGCCACGCCGGGAAGCCCCGCGAAAGCGATCTGCGCAACCGCCGCCCCACGCTGCCGGTGTTGCTGGCACTGGACATGGCCGACGCGTGCGACCGGCAGGCGATCCGCCGCCTGTTCGCGGGCGAAGCCGACGACGAGGGAACGGGCGCCAGGTCTGTCGAGGGCGGCGTCGCGACAGGCGCGCGGTCCACCTCGGACACCGCGGCCGAAAGCCCTGACCGGCGCGACGCCCACCGCGAACTCCGGGACCTGGTACGGCGATGCGGAGCCGCGGCCCGGACGCGCGACATCGCCGAACAGCACGCGGCCCTCGCCCGGGCGGCGCTCGCCGACCTGCCGCCAGGGCCGCACGTACGCGCGCTCGAAGGGCTGACCCGCGCGCACGCGCTGCCTCAGCCCGGGAGGCCGTCCGCCGGGGAGCCGGCCCGCACCGACGAGTCCGGGCACCGGACCTGACGCAGCAGGCGCCAGCAGGCCCACGGGTCGTCGCGGTACGCCCGCCGCGCCAACGACGGCCCGAGCGCTGCCACTCCGGCAAGCCGCTGGCGGTACAACTCCACCGCGAAGCGGTGCAGCGGAAAATGCGCCTCGGGGGCGCCGGTCACGAACCCGTCGGCCGCGCCCAGCGCCGTACGCGCCTGCCCGACCACCTCGGCCAGCAGCGCCCGGACGCCCGGTGTGTCCCGGCCTTCCGCGAGGTCGGCGCGGGACACTCCGTGCCTGGCCAGCGCGTCCAGCGGGAGATAGAGGCGACCTCCGCGCATGTCCTCGGCGAGGTCCATGAGGAAGTCGCTGCGCTGGCAGCCGTCGGCCAGCCACCGGCAGCACTCCGCCCACTGGTCGCCGCCTCCACCGGGATGGACCAGCCCGGCCGTGGCCATGGCGAACGGCCAGGACAACTGGTCGATGTAACGCTGGTAGTCGGCTTCCGTCGCGAACTCCGAGAAGTCGAGGTCCACGCGGGCGCCGGTGAGGTACTCCTCGACCCAGCGCCACGGCAGCCCGCGAGTCTCACACGAGTTCAAGTAGGCGCGCATCAACGGGTGGTCGGCGGTGCCGCCGCCCATGGCCGCACGTGCGCGTTCCGTCCAGTCGTCGAGCCGGCGCACCCGGCTTTCCACGGTTCCCCAGTCGCAGAGGTCGTCGGTGAAGCCCGCGAACGCGTAGCCCGCGCAGACGTGTGGCTGGAACTCCGGCGGCGCGAGGAAGCGGACGGCGGCGAACAACGCCGGTTCGCGGCGGCGCAGGAACCGCGCCGCCGCGCGGTAGTCGGCCCGCAGGCCCTGACCGTCGATCAGCGCGGTGTCGAGACAACTGCCCCACGATCGCACGCCTTCGCCTCCCGTGGACGTGTCCCCGGACACCCGAACGGCAACAGGATGGTTCGCCGGCACTGCCCAACGAACCCGGTATTCGCAGGTCACGGACACACGACCAATCGGTCGGTCGGGCAGCGCGGGTGCCGGGCGTGGTCGGCGCGGTGCCCCAGGGAGAGCCGCGCGGCGGATGTGCCGGGCGCGCGCGTAGGGTGCGGGGCATGGGCAACCTGGTGGTGGGCTTCGACCTGGACATGACGCTGATCGACGGGCGCGCCGGAATCGGTGCGGCGTGGCAGGTCCTGGCGGAGGAGACCGGCGTACCGGTCGACGTCGAACTCGTGGTGTCGCGACTGGGGCCACCGCTCGAGCACGAGATCGCGGAGTGGTTCCCCGCCGAGCAGGTGGTTCCGGTGGCCGCGCGCTACCGCGAGATCTACCCCGAACTCGCGCTCCCGGGGACGGTCCTGCTGCCCGGCGCGCGCGAGGCCATCGCCGCGGTGCACCGGCACGGAGGCCAGGCCATCGTCGTCACCGCCAAGGCGCTCGGCAACGCCGAGGTGCACATCCGGCACCTGGACCTGGCCGTCGACAAGGTGGTCGGCGGCCTGTGGAGCGACGGCAAGGCGATTGCCCTGCGAGAGCACGGCGCGTCGGTGTACGTCGGCGACCACCTCGGCGACGTCGCCGGCGCCCGCGCGGCCGGGGCGACGTCGGTGGCCGTGGCCACCGGGCCGATCGCCGCGGTCGACCTGCGCGCGGCGGGAGCCGACGCGGTGCTCGACGACCTCACCGCGTTCCCGGCGTGGCTGGACGCCTTCCAGGCCGCGGCGCGCTGACGAGACCGCTCGGCGCCCGCCGGGCCCCCTGCGGGTGACCGGTCAGGCGTTCGGGTGCGACTCCCACGGCGGGCGCTGCTCGGGCGGGTAGGCGGCGGCGCCTCCGCCGTACGGGCTCGGCCCGGCGTACGGCTGCTGGGGAGCAGCACCGGGCGCGGGTGCGCGGAAGGGGTCGGCGGGCGATCCGCCCATCGGCGCGCCCGCCGCGCCGCCCACCGGTCCGGGCGCCGTCCCCGGCGCGTGGTGCGCGCTGTAGGCGTCGGCGTACGTCGGTCCGCCCAGCGGTCCGCGCGCGTCCGCGGCCGCCTGCCACTGCTGTTCCGTCCAGCCGTCGCTGGTGACGCGTCCCGCGGTGACCCGCGCCGCCTGGCGGAAGACCTCGCGCAGCGCCGCGTCCGCGATGCGGTCGTGCCCGAACAACGCGACCTCGCCCAGGCCGTGGCCGCCCGGCACGGCGTCGCCCAGGCGCTGGACGGTCGCCGGGTCGCGCACCAGGTTCCACAGGTGGAACAGCGACGAGTCGTTGAGCGGCGCGCGGAGGTTGTTGTAGCGCGTGAACAGGAAGAACAGCAGCGCGCAGCACGCGCCGGTGACGATGAGCACGGCCCCGAGGTTGGCCGACCACAGCGCCGTGTCGTCGGAGGGCGAGCCGGACAGCGGCTCGGCGAACAGGCCCGCGATTGCGACCAGCGGGATGAGCGACAGCACGATGCGAACAGTCCGCAAGCTGGCGGTTCGCGCAGGCGGGTTGAGCAGACCCATACCGAACAGCGGGTCGCGCAGCGTGCGTACGGCCGGGGCGTCGGCGACGGCGAGCCGGACGCCGGCGACGGTCGCGGTGCCGCCCGCCCCTCCCACCGCGCTGCCGACGGCCGCGTCGAAGGCGGCGGACGGCGCGGCAGCCCCTCTCGGGGTCGCATCGGGCACTGCGCTCGGCGGTGCGCCTGGTGCGGTGCCCGAGACTGCCGGGCCCGGGGCCACGCGGCCGTCCGGCGTGATGGTGACCGCGCTGCGGGCCCATGCGGTCAGCACCGCCACGTCCGCGACCCGTGCGGGTCCGCCGGCCAGGAAGGCCAGACGGTGCAGGTCCAGTGCGTCCTGGGCATCGGGCGCGTTGCCGCGGGCGCGGCCCGCGCGCAGGACGGATCTTGCGTACCAGACCGCGACGGCCAACAGGACCGCGCTCACCACCAGCCACACCACGTCGAGGCCCCCTCGGACATCCCGTCGACCGACATTGCGCCGAACACCGTCGCCGACCGCACGAGTGCGCCCGGCGACCGCGAGCCGCGACCCGCCCTCCCCGAGGGGCCGCGTGTTCACGCGTCCACGTGTCCGCTGTCCGACCAACCGACGTGGTTCACCGGACCGGCACCACGATCGCATGCCGGGCGCGCCGCCGCTGATCCGCGGCGCCGGCTGCGCTTCGGCGCACGCGAATCGTCAGGCGGTGTTCAGCCGGCGTTCCACAGTTCGTCGTATCGCTCCGCCGTGGGCGCGTGGCCGGGCAGCGGGAAGTCGGCGTTGTCCGCGCGGGCCCGCAGACCGTCGAGGACGAGGGCGACCAGCCGCTCGCGCGCGTTCGCGTCCTCGGAGGTCGGCACCGGCGGACGCCGCGAGAACTGCTCGATCACCAGGAACACGTCGATGGTCGTGGCGTCGGCGCGCAGGACGCCCGCGCGGTGGGCGCGCGCGACGACCTGCTCGGCGAGTTCGTCCGAGCGGCGGCCGGCTTCCGCCATCTCCTCGGTGAAGCGCACGGTCCCGGCGATCGGCGCGAGGGAGCCTGGGCCGAACGCGACGCACTCGCGCACGTAGTGGCACAGGCCTTCCCACGGGTCCTCGACGGCGAGCGCGGCGCGGGCCGCCTCCGAGTACTGCTCGGCGGCCAACACCGTGAGTCTCTGGAGCAGTTCCTCTTTGGTGCCGTACCGCCGGTACAAGGACGCGATGCCCACGCCCGCGCGCTCGGCGACCGCGGAGACGGGGGCGTCGGCGCCCTGGGTGGTGAAGACCTCGCGGGCCGCGGCCAGCAGTCGCAGGTCGTTGCGCGCCGCTTCGGCCTGGCGGCCCCGCCTGCGCGGCCGTTCGCTCGTGCTCATGGTCACCAGGATAGTCATTGCGGAGCGCTCCACTCCGTTATAGTTTAACGGAGCGCTCCACTCCGTTATTTTTCGAGAGGCAGGCCACCATGAAGGCGGCAGTCGTCACCACGTTCGGCGGACCCGAGGTCCTGCACATCGCCGAGATCCCCACCCCCCACGTCGGGCCCGGCCAGGTACGCGTCAAGGTGCGCGCCGCCGGCGTCATGCCCTTCGACACCGGTCTGCGCGCCGGGCGGTTCCCGCCCGCGATGACGCCCGGCTTCCCGGAGAGGCCCGCCGTGCCGGGCAACGAGTTCGCAGGTGTCGTCGACGAGATCGGGGAGGGGGTGACCGGCCTTGCGCCGGGCGCCGAGGTCCTCGGGTTCGCGACCACGGGCGCGTACGCCGAATTCATCGTCGTCCCCGCGGACCAACTCGCCCGCAAGCCCGCCGACATGCCCTGGGAGATCGCCGCGGCGCTCTCCGGAAACGGCCAAGGCGCACACATGGCGCTCAGCCAACTCGCGGTCGGCCCGGGCGACACCGTCCTGATCAACGCGGCCGCGGGAGGCCTCGGGACCATCGCCGTGCAACTCGCCAAGGCGCGCGGAGCGGCGACCGTGATCGGCACCGCCAGCGAGCGCAACCACGACTACCTGCGCTCCCTCGGAGCCGTCCCGGTCACCTACGGCCCCGGCCTCGTCGACCGCGTGCGGGCGATCGCCCCGGACGGCGTCGACGCCGCACTCGACGCCGCCGACCCCGAGGCGCTGCGCGACTCCGTCGAACTCACCAAGGACCGCAGCCGGGTCCTCACCATGGTCTCCGACGAAGCCGCCCGGGAACTCGGCCTGCGCGAGTGGAGCGGCGCGCGCAGCGGCGAACGCCTCGCCGAACTCGCCGACTTGTGGACCAAGGGCGTGTTCGCCCTGCACATCCGCGGCACGTACGCACTTGCCGACGCGGCCGACGCCCACCGCGAGGTCGAGACCGGCCACGGCCGCGGCAAGGTCGTCATCGCCGTCGACCTGCCCTGAAGCGCGACCGGCGGCCGGGCGGATCCGCGCCCGGGGGCGGGTGACCGCGGGACGGCACAGGCGACGGGTCCGGGCCGCCGGCGCGCGTACGAATACGACAGCACGGATGAAGAGGGGTGGTGCGCCGACATGTTCGGTCGCAAGCAGAAGGCACAGGCGGGCGCGCGGACCGCCCGGGAGCAGGCCGTGCGCGCGCAGGCCGGCCAGGCACAGGCACAGGCTGTCCACGCGCAGGCCGTGGGGGTCGCGCGTATCGACGGATCGGAGAACGGCGCGGTGGTGCCGGGAGGACTGCCGAACGAGACCCCCGACGCCGTCACACACGGCGGGCCACGGCGTGGCTCGCCACCTCGGGACGACGCGCGCATCCGGGGACGCGACCTGTTCGCCGACCCGAGGTTTCGGCTGCTGTTCCTGGCCCGCACCATCTCCGTGCTCGCGGCGGCGTTCGGGCCGGTGGCACTGGCGTTCGGCGTACTGGATCTGCCGGGGGCGAACGCGACCACCCTGACCATCGTCCTGACGTCCCAGACGGTGCCGCAGATTGCGCTCATGCTTTTCGGCGGGGTCATCGCCGACCGGATCTCCCGTACGCGTCTGATGATGACGGCCGAACTCGCCTCGGCCGCCGCGTTCTTCGCCCTCGCGGCGATGTTCGTCACCGGGCATGCGCCGGTGCCGGGGATCGCGCTGCTCGCCGCCGTCACGGGCATCGCCCTCGCGCTCTACTACCCGGCGCTGACCGGCGTGGTCCCCGACGTCGTCCCGGACGAACACCTGCAGACGGCCAACGGCGTACTCCGCCTCGGCGTCAACAGCGCGCGCCTGCTCGGGATGGCCGCGGCGGGCGGCGCGGTGGCACTGGTCGGGTCCGGGTGGGCGCTGGCGGTCAACGGCGCGGGCTTCGTGGTCTCCGCGCTGCTGCTCGCGGCCCTGCGCCTGCCGCGCGGAACGTCGCGCGGCCGCACCTCCATGGTGAGCGATCTCCGGGAGGGCTGGCGGGAGTTCTCGTCGCGCCAGTGGCTCTGGGTGATCGTCCTCCAGTTCGCCTTCGTCATCGCCGCGATGCAGGCCGCGTTCGGAGTGCTCGGTCCGGTGGTCGCGAAGTCCGACCTCGGCGGGGCCCCGGCGTGGTCGATGATCCTCGCCGGGCAGGGCCTCGGCACCCTCGCGGGCGTGTTCCTCGCCATCCGGATCCGGCCGCGGCGGCCGCTCATGGTCGCCACCGTGATGATCTTCGCGGTGACGCTGCCCATCACGCTGCTGGGCATCGGCGCCCCGGTGTACGTCGTCGCGCTCGGCGCCTTCGTCACCGGCGCCGCCTTCGACGTCTTCGGCGTCATGTGGGAGACGACGATGCAACGGGAGATCCCGCGCGAGGCACTGTCGCGGGTCGCCGCGTACGACGGGCTCGGCTCGTTCATGTTCGGCCCCCTCGGACTCATCGCCGCCGCGCCCCTCGCGGACGCGGTCGGCCCGCGCACCGCGCTGCTGCTGTGCGCGGCGCTGATCGCCGTGGTGACCGCGGCCGCACTGGGCGCACCCGAGGTACGGAACCTCCGCGCCCCGACCGGCGGCCGCGTCACCTCCCGGACCGCCGGTGCCGACCCCGCCGCTCCCGCCGATCGAGCCGACGGCGACAACGCAGGTGCTCACGAGCCGAACACCTCCGCCGCCGCTGCTGCCACCGCTGCCGCCGCCGCTCATTGACACGTAGGGGCCGGCCGGGACCCGCGCAAGCGGCAGGGACCGGGCGGAGCACGGAACGCGGAGCACGAGCAGAGCCCGGCCCGGTTTCGGGCCGGGCTCGCTGCCGCGGAGTTCCGACCGGCAGCCATGGCGCGATCTGCCTCAAGTACGCCCCCCGGCGATTGCGGTAACTCGGGAACCCACGGGAACTCACGGGGAGCACGGCCACGGACAGAAGCCACGACGACGCCGACGACACCGCCATGACGCCGCGTGCGCCGACAGCATTGCCGAGCGTCGGCATGCCGCGCGTGGGCCTTCGCACAAAGGGTGCTGCTCGGCTTCCTCATCATCCCGTGGCTGTTCCACGCCTTGGTGCTCCACCCCGATCACGACGGTCTCGACAACGATGTAATGCCGCCGCTGACCGGAAGCGTGCTGGTGCTCGGGATGTTCGCCCTCTGGCCCTGGCTTCAGCCTCTGCGTCGGCGCGGCGGATAGGCGAAGTTCGTGCGCGTCAGGGCGCCTCGCGGTTCGTCGTCCTTGGAAACGGCGGAGACGGCGGTGCGTCGGGCTGGAGGCGTGCGGTGACGGCTATGCGGTTCAGGGCGTTGGTCACCGCCACCGTGAGGATCAGGTTGCCCAACTGCTGGGGGCCGAAGTGGCGTTCGGCGTCGGCGTACACGGCGTCCGGTACGCCCTCGGGCCCCAGATGTGTCACCGCCTCCGCGAGGGCGAGTGCGGCGCGCTGCGACGGAGAGAACAACGGTGACTCCCGCCAGCCCGCGAGGTGGTGCAGGCGCTGCTGGGTCTCACCGAGCCGCAGGGCCTCGCGCGAGTGCCATTCCAGGTGCAGGGCACAGCCGTTCATCTGCGACGTACGCAGTTTGACCAGCTCGCGCAGCCGGTCGTCCACCAGCCCGTCGCGGCGGATCAGGCTGTCCAGCCGGGCCAGCGCCTGGTAACCCCCGGACGCGGCCGCCGGAAGGTCGATGCGCTGACGGTACACAGTGACTCCTTGCAGCGGATGTACCGCGGATGTGCCGCGGCCGTCGACGGGACGGATGTCGACGGCCGCGGCGGGACGTGCCGGTGCATGTCCGGCGGGGAGCACCGGACATGCACCCGACAGGCACCGCACCTCGGCCGGGAAGATGCCACGGGGGACGTACATCCCGCGGCCGGTGCGCGGTGCCTGGGTTCGAAGGGGTGGTGACCTCGGCGGGTTATCGGCGGGTGCTCGGTCGTTCGGGTCGGCTCAGGCGGCGTACGGGTGCCGCTCGCGCCCGCGCCGCAGCGTGACCGCCCACCACGCGAGCTGGTCGAGCATCGCCTGCGCGGCCTCCTCGGTCGCGGCGGCCTGCCGCGAGGAGGCGTCCTCGTCGAACAACTCCCAGGCGTACGGCAGCGTCACCTGCCCCCGCACCGGAACCGCGTGCAGGTCGGCGAACAGCGGGCGCAACTGGTCGACGGCGTACCCGCCCCTGGTGGTGCCGCCGTACGCCACAAAGCCCACCGGCTTTGCCTGCCACGGCCTCCCGTGCCAGTCGACGAGGCGCCGCAGAGCCGTCGTGTCGTGGTACTCGGGGGTCACGACCACGTACGCGTCGGCCGCGTCGAGACGGCGGCGCACGGTGAACGCGGACGAGACGGCGTGACCGGGATCGTGGGGTTCCGATTCCGCCCGGCCTTCCACCTCGAATGGCAGGTCGACCTCGGCCAGGTCGATCACGTCGATGTCCAGCTCGTCGCGCCGCTCGACCTGGCGGATGAACCAGTCGGCGACGACGTTGCCGAACCGGCCTTCGCGCACGCCGCCGATGATCACGGCCAACCGGAAGGTCTCGACTCCGACCCTGTGGTGGTGGTCGGTCTCCGGCATCGTGCTGCTGCCCATCAGGTCCGCTCCCAGGAATGGCATTGGTCTTCCGCCACTCCACAATCGGGTACCCAAGGGCCCCGAACAACGCCGATCCTCGTAACGAGCGTTAAGCCGGGCTAAGCAATGCCGAGGTAGGGGGCCTCGCAGACGGCGCGGTGTCGAAAGCGAACGGCCGCGACCAGCCGGTGTGGTCACGATCAGTCGGGGGCGGCCGCGATCAGCCGGGATCGGTCGTGATCAGTCGTCACCGGCCCGGACTCGGCCCGGACTCGACCGGTCAGGCTGCCGGCACCACCGCCGCGCGTACGCACAGGACGTCGGGCAGGTGCTCGGCCACGCGGTGCCACTGCGCGCCGCCCTCGCGCCCTATGTAGACCTCGCCCGACCGCGTGCCGAAGTAGACGTTCGGCTCGGCGGTGTCGTCCATGCACAGCGCGTCGCGCATCACGCCGGTCCAGAAGCCCTCGTCGGGCAGGCCGTCCTCGAGGCCTGTCCAGGTCTCCCCGGCGTCGTCGCTGCGGTAGATGCGGCAGCGGCCCTCGGGCGGGAAGCGCATCGCGTCGGCCACCAGCGGAAACGCGTAGACCGTTTCCGGACGGTCGGGATGCACCGCGATCGGGAAGCCGAAGTCGCTGGGCAGGCCCTCGGCGATCGAGTTCCAGGTCGCCCCTCCGTCGTCGCTGCGGTAGACCCCGTGGTGGTTCTGCAAAAAGAGGCGGTCTGGATGCTCCGGATGCCGGGCCACCTTGTGCACGCACTGCCCGAACTCCGGGTACTGGTCGGGCAGGAAGTACGCGCGGATGCCCGTGTTGGACGCCTCCCAGGACTTGCCGTCGTCTCGCGTGCGGTAGACGCCACCGGTCGACATCGCCACCGTCATGTCGCCGGCCTCGGTCGGATGGGGGAGCACGGTGTGGATCGCCATGCCGCCGAACCCAGGTGTCCACTGCGGACGGTGGGGATGGTCCCACAGCCCCCGCACAAGCGACCAGGAACGGCCGCCGTCCTCGGATCGGAACAGCGCGGACGGCTCGACTCCCGCATACAGCGTGTCGGGGGAGCCGGGCGCCCCGGGTTGCAGCTGCCAGACCCGCTCGACCGACGCATCCGCATCTTTGGGAAACGCGATCGCCCCTTCGCTCGGTGCGCCCCAAGTGGCCCCGAAGTCGTCGGTCGCGGCGACCGCCGGCCCGAAGTGCTCGCTGGTCACGCCCGCGAGCAGCCGTGGGGCCGGGCCACGCTTGTCGATCAGCACCGAGTAGACGCCCGTCATCGGATGGTGCGGACCGGTGAAGTCCCAGGCCTGGCCGCCGTCTTCGGAACGGCCGAGCCACAGCCCCTTTCGGGTGCCCACGGCGAGGACGATGGGGTCGGTCATGGCCGCCTCCTGATACGGGATTCGGGTCCGCTACGTCTTCGACGCTACGCCGCACGGCGGCCCCGAGCGAGGAATCACGGCGCGATTCGATCGAACGAGTGAACGAATCCGATGCGCGGAAATTTGTTCGAGCCGAAGGGTCGCGAGAGGCGCCGACTCAGCACGGTTCCGGCCCGGTTCCGGCCCGGAACCGGCCTCGCGCCGCCCCCGAACAGTCGCCGACGCAGGCGCGCCCTCGCCCCGCGGCGGCCCCGCGCCGCGGCTGAGCCGACCATTGTGGAACGCCGTTCCGCGTCAATAGCATGTGCCGGTCCGCTCGTCGGGGCGGCGGGGGAGGTACCGGTGATCCACCTCGTGTACCGAATGAAGCTGACGGAGCGCTCGCGCCGCGACCAGAAGGCATTCTGGGCCTGGCTGGAGCAGCGCGAGCGGTGGTTCTACCGCGATCTGCCGATGGTCCGCGAAGTGCGCTGGTACTACAGCGTGGTCGGCGACGTGTACGTGCTGGAGAACTGGGCCGCGTTCGAGGACGAGGCCGCCTGGGGCGCGTACCGCAAGGCCCTCGCCGGGCTCAAGTCCGAGGCCGCCTGGGAGTCCGAGCGCGTGACGCAGGACGACTGGTGGGAGTTCCTCGACACCCGCATCGTGACCGACCCGCCCGTGCCGGTCGGCTTCCGCGCCGCCGCCCTGCCGGCGACCTGAAAGAGCGGGTCCGCACGGACAGGCCTGAGCCGACCGGCCCGGGGGTGGCCGATCGGCTCAGGTGTGGTGCGTCAGAAGGTACGTGGGGCCCGGTTCGCGCACCGGGAGGTGCCGGGCTGCGGGACGCCGCGGTCGGCGTCAGGCCGCGACCACGACCGCGCCGCGGTCCAGGGCCGACACCGGTGCGATGGCCAGCTTCTCGGTCGGACGGGACGCCGCGGCCTTGCGGCGGTCGGCGGCGAAGACGTACACCCGCAGGACCGCGAAGCGGCCTATGCCGGCGAGGCCGGACGCCGTCAGGTACACGGCCTGCTCGGTGACGACGTTCGGGCTCGCGGCCACGGCGTGCAGGACCACCATCGCGGTCGTCGTGAACAGGTAGCTCACCACGACGGTTCCGGTCGACTTGACGTGCATCCGCCAGCCGGTCTGGCCGCTGCGGAAGGTCAGGCGGCTGTGCAGTTCGTTCGCGACGACGGTCGAGGCCACGGTCACCAGCGCGTTGGCCGCCGCCAGGGACATGTGCTGCGCCAGGACCAGCAGTACGGCGCTCGCCGCCAGGCCGGTCCCGCCCCCGAAGACCACGAACCGGATGAAGGAGGCCACCGGGCCGTCGCCGCGGGTCGCGGCGGCAGTTGCGGTGCTCGCGTTGTTCTTCACAAGTGTCTCCTTCGCCCCCGGGCGGTCCGTCGCCCCTCTGCCTTCCTGCACTCACGACTCTAGGATTCAAATAGGAAGGGTTCGTTCCTCAATGCTTCCTGGTGCCGTCCCTTCTTTCGACCGGTTTTCCGGGTCGAACTCATCGCTCCTGACAACACAAAACCCCGGCCGGGACAGTCCCGGCCGGGGTGTGGTTCGCAGCACATCTGACAGCCGCTCAGTTGTCGGCGGTGCCACCGTCTCCCGCACGATCCCGGGGGCACGCGCGCGTCCGCCGAAGACCCGGTGGCGCTCCCTCAGGCGGTGCGCTTGCTCCGCCGCCCCCGCCGCTCGATCCACTTCGCGAGGCCCGACAGCGCCATACACATGCCGATGTAGACGGGTGCGATGACCATCACGACCGGGATGAACGGCAGGCTGTAGTCCAGGTTGGTGGCGATCTGCTTGCCCGCGTAGAGGAACTCCTCGTACGAGATCAGGAAGCCAAGCGAAGTGTCCTTCAGCGCCACCACCAGCTGGCTGATGATCGCCGGCAGCATCGTGCGCACGCCCTGCGGGATGAGCACGTACGACATCACCTGCGTCTTGCGCATGCCCAGCGCGTACGCCGCCTCGCTCTGCCCGCGCGGCACCGCGTGCACGCCCGCCCGGAAGACCTCCGCCAGCACCGAGCCGTTGTAGAGCGTCAGGCCCGCGATCAGCGCGATCCTCGGCTCCGTCTTGAGCGCGATGAAGATGAAGAAGATCATCACCAGGACGGGCATCGCCCGGAAGAACTCCACGACCAGCGTCGAGAACCACCGCACGACCCGGTGGTCCGACAGCCGGCCGGCCGCGAACACCGCACCGAACACCAGGGACAGGACCGCCGCCCACGCGAACGCCCGCAGCGTGTTGCCGAGACCGCGCAGCAGCAGTTCCTGGATCCCCTTGTAGGTGAAGGCGTTCCACTTGTCCGCGGTGAACTGCTCGGTGTCGAACAGCTTGTAGACCACCCACGCGACGATGCCGGCCAGCACCAGCGACGCCACGATGCCGTACGTCCGGTGGCGCGCGAGCGCCTTGGGCCCGGGCTCGTCGTACAGCGCCGTGCTCTCCAGGGCCCCCTGGCGGCGCATGCGCCGCCCGGCCTTCGCCGTGCCGTCCTTCGCCGTGCCGTCCTTCGCCTGGTCCACCTGGTCCGCCTGGCCCATCTGGCTGCCGGTCACCGGGCCACCTTCCAGTGCTTCTCCATGAGGCCGAAGGCCGCGCTGATCGACAGCGTGATGATCAGGTAGCCGACCGCGATCCACACGAAGGTCCACACGATGCTGAAGCCGAGTTCATTGAGCGTGCGGTACGTGCCGAGCAGTTCGACCACGCTGAACGACCCGGCGATCGCGGAGTTCTTCGCCAGCGCGATCAGCGTGCTGCCGATCGGCGGGATGACCGCCCGGAACGCCTGCGGCAGCACGATCAGGCCCAGTGTCTGGCCGAACGTCATGCCCAGACTCCGCGCGGCCTCGCCCTGCCCCGCGGGCACGGTGTTGATGCCCGACCGCACCGCCTCGCAGATGAACGCCGACGTGTAGCAGCCGAGCGCGAGCACCGCGAAGACGAAGAACGGCATGACGACGCCGAAGCGCGGCAGGCCCAGCACGACCGCGAAGAACAGGAGCGTCAGCGGTGTGTTGCGCAGCACGTTCACCCACACCGCGCCGAACACCCGCATGGGTGCGACGGGGGAGACCCGGCACGCCGCGACCAGGACGCCGAGCGCCAGCGCGAGCGCCGACGCGACGACGGTCAGCTTGAGCGTGCCGAGAAACCCTTCCCAGTACGTGTCCCAGTTGTCGAAGAGGACGTTCATCGTCGGCAGCCCCTGCGCTAGTACCGGTCGATCGGCGGCGGCGTGGGCGCGGGGACCCCGGACAGGCCGAGGGTCGCGTCGTACGCCCGCTTCCAGTCGCCGTTCGCCTCGTGCTTCTCGATCGCGTCGTCGACCGCGAGCCGGAACGCCCGGTCGTTGCGCGGCACCCCGATGCCGTAGGGCTCCTGCGAGAACGGCTGCCCGGCCATCTTCAGCTGGTCGGGCACCTTGGCCGCATAGCCCATGAGGATCGTGTCGTCGGTGCTCACCGCGTCCACCTGGAGGCTGATGAGGTTGTCGACGCACACCGAGTAGCTGTCGTAGCCGATCAGCTTGACCTTCGGGTAGTCCTTCTGGAGCCGCTGGTACGGCGTCGAACCGGCCGCCGAGCAGACCTTCTTCCCGTTGAGGTCCTGCGGCCCGTTGATGCCGTCCTCGTCCTTGCGCACCAGGAGCGACTGCCCGGCCATGTAGTACGGCCCGGCGAACCCGACCGTCTTCTTGCGGTTGTCGTTGATCGTGTACGTGCCCGCGTAGTAGTCGACCTGGCCGTTCTGGATCGCGGTCTCGCGGTTCGCCGACGCGATCGACTTGAACTCGATGCGGTCGACGCCGAAGCCGAGGTCGGCCGCGATCATCTTGGCGATCTCGATGTCGAACCCGGAGTAGAACCCGGTCGCCGGGTCCTGCTGCGCGACGTACGGCTGGTCGGCCTTGGTGCCGACGATCAGCCGCCCGCGCTCCTTGGCGTTGCGCCACGTGGGCGAATCCGGCACGTCGGCGTCGACGTTGACCTCGTACGTCGGCAGGTCGCCCTGGTCCGGCCCCTTCGGCGGCGGGGTGCCCTCCTTGCCGCAGCCGACCGCCGCCAGCAGCGCCGCGGCGGCCGCCAGGGCGGCCAGACGCCGACCGGGCCGCCGAGCGAGCGCACGAGCCGGCTCGCGACCCGGCACGCGGCCCAGGGCGGGGCCCGGGGCGCGGGCGGGCGTACGTGAACTGTTGCGCATGTCCCTCCCGCTCCTCAGTGGTGGAGGATCTTGGACAGGAAGTCGCGCGCCCGTTCGCTGCGCGGCGACTCGAAGAACTCCAGCGGCGGCCGCACCTCGACGATCTGCCCGTCGGCCATGAACACGACGCGGTTGGCCGCCGAACGGGCGAACCCCATCTCGTGGGTGACCACGATCATCGTCATGCCCTCGGCCGCGAGCGACCGCATCACCTCGAGCACCTCGTTGATCATCTCCGGGTCGAGCGCCGAGGTCGGCTCGTCGAAGAGCATGACCTTCGGGTCCATGGCCAGCGACCGCGCGATGGCGACGCGCTGCTGCTGGCCGCCGGACAGCTGGGCCGGGAACTTGTCGGCCTGATCGGCGAGTCCGACGCGGTCCAGCAGTTCACGCGCGCGCTTCTCGGCCTCCGCCTTGCCGAGCTTGCGCACCTTGATCGGTCCGAGCGTCAGGTTGTCCAGCACCGTCTTGTGCGCGAACAGGTTGAACGACTGGAACACCATGCCGACCTCGGCGCGCAGCCTGGCCAGCGGGCGGCCCTCCTCGGGCAGCGGCCGGCCGTCCAGCGTGATGGTGCCGGACTCGATGCTCTCCAGGCGGTTGATCGTGCGGCACAGCGTCGACTTGCCCGAACCGGACGGCCCGATGAGCACGACGACTTCGTTGCGGTCCACGGTCAGGTCGATGTCGCGCAGCACGTGCAGCGACCCGAAATGCTTGTTGACACCCTTGAGGACGACCAGCGGTTCGTCCGAGGAAGGGGACGGACCCGGTGGCGTCTGGGCGGTTGGCGCGTCGGTCACACCGGCAACCCTGCCCCGGTGACGACGCCGGGGACGGCGCGGCGCAGGGCCTGCACCCGTAAGACTGACAGCGTCGACCCGTCCGGCCGAGCGCGCGCTCCGCCGAACGGGTCGGGGTCACGCGTCCTTGCGCGTGAACCGCCACCACCCGAGCACGAGCAGTACGCCCACCTCCGCGCAGAACACGCCGAAGCCGACCCACGGGCTCAGCAGCGAATCGTCGTACTGCCGCGCCGCGGTGACCGCACCGCCCGCGTTGCCCGGCATCAGCTTGCTCACCCAGTCGCCCCACGAGCCGGGCAGCAGCGAGACCAGCGAACCCACCACGAAGATCATCGCCAGGCCGACCGTGATCGCACCCGCGGTGTGCCGCATCAGCAGCGCCAGCGCGAAGCCGAACAGGCCGAGGACGGCGACGTACAGGCCGTTGCCGATCAGCGCGCGCGTCACCCCGGGGGAGTCGAGCGAGACGCCGATGTCCTTGTTCTCGAAGAAGGCGTTGCCCGCGAAGTAGCCGATGAACGCCACGACGGTGCCGATGACGAACAGCAGCGCGACCAGCACCACCGCCTTCGCGACCAGCACCGAGGTACGCCGCGGCATCGCCGTCAGCGTCGCCCGGATCATGCCCGTCGCGTACTCCGACGACATCACCATGACGCCCAGCACCAGCGCCGCGACCTGTCCGAAGACCACGCCGACGCTGATCAGTTCGTCCGGGTGCGCGTCCGCGTCGGGCGGCGTCTCCGCGAGGTCCTTGGCCAGCGAGTCGGCGGACAGCGCGCAGATGAGCACCGTGAGGCCGATGCTGACCACGGCGAGCGAAACCAGCGTCCAGAACGTCGAGCGCACCGTGCGGATCTTGATCCACTCGGCGTTCAGGAAGGCGCCGAACCCGATCCTGCCCTCCGGGACCGAATCGCCTTCGGGGACGTTCACGACCTGCGTGGCCGCCGTCATCACTTGCCCTCCTGTCGGCTGCCGGGAGCCTGCGGCGGACCCCACCCGGGCACGCCGCCCGGTTGCGGCGCCGAACCCGGGGTCGCACCGGGATCCGTTCCCGGCCCCGCGCCCGGAGGAGCGCCCGGAACCGCCCCCGGAACCGCGCCCGCGCCCGCAGCGGGCACAGCACCGGGCACGGCACCGGCCACCCCACCCGGCACCCCCGCGTGGTACTCCACGCTGTCCGCCGTCAGCCGCATGAACGCCTCCTCCAGCGAGGACTGCACCAACGTCAGTTCATGGAGCCAGATGCCGGCCTGCCCGGCCGCGTCGCCGATCCGCACGGTGTTCGCGCCCTCAACGCGCAACGACCCGTCGCCGTTCGCCGACGTCTGCAGGCCCTCCGCGTGCAGCAGGTCGCGCAGGGCCTCCTGCTGAGGAGAGCGCACCCGCACATAGTTCGTGGAGTTCTGGTTGATGAACGTGACCATGTCCGTCTCGGCCAGAATGCGGCCGCGGCCGATCACCACCAGGTGCTCGGCGGTCAGCGCCATCTCACTCATCAGATGGCTCGACACGAAGACCGTGCGGCCCTCCGACGCGAGCTGCTTCATCAGATTGCGGATCCACAGGATGCCCTCGGGGTCGAGGCCGTTGACCGGCTCGTCGAACATCAGGACACCCGGATCGCCCAGCATCGCCGCCGCGATGCCCAGCCGCTGGCCCATGCCGAGCGAGAACCCCTTCGCCGGCTTCCGTGCGACCTCCCCGAGGCCGACCATCGCGATCACCTCGTCCACGCGGCGCCGCGGCAACCGGTTCGACGCGGCCAGCCAACGCAGATGGTTGTACGCGGTACGCCCACCGTGCATCGCCTTCGCGTCCAGCAGCGCGCCCACCTCGTGCAGCGGAGCGGCCAGCTGCGCGTACCGCTTCCCGTTGACGGTCACATCGCCCGCGCTCGGCCGGTCCAGGCCGAGGATCATGCGCATTGTGGTCGACTTGCCGGCGCCGTTCGGACCGAGGAAGCCCGTCACCGTTCCGGAGGGGACCGTGAAGTCGACGCCGTCGACGGCCGTCTTGTCCCCGTACCTCTTGGTCAGACCCTGCGCGACGATCATTCGTCCACGGTGCGACCAGACTGGCGATTGCGCCACCTGACGGGCCGTCGCACGCCCCGAACGGGCGATCGGCAGCACCCGTTTGACCGTGCGTCAGCCGGACCCGCGAGCACGCGTCCGGCCCCGCGACGACCCGCCTTCCCCCATAACTGACGCCCTCGGCACGTACTCGCGTTGCACGATTTCGGCCACCGAAATATCTCGGAATTTCCGCTCGGAAATGTGCAACACAAACCCGCCGACCCGGAGTCGCAAGGAACGACGGGACACCGAGAACGCTCGTCGGAGGGGATACGGATCATGGCCACACTGCTGCGCACCCCGAGCGCTCCGCCGATACCCGGGCGGAGCCTCGTCCTTGCCCCGATCGACCGCCGCGAGCACTTCGCGTACCTGCGCTCACGACCTGATCCCGCATTCCTGCAGTACCCCGCCTGGGCGGAGGTGAAGACCGGCTGGCGCGGCGAAAGCGTCGGATGGTTCGACACCAACGGCACGCAGGTCGGCGCCGCCCTCGTGCTCTACCGCAAGGTGCCGAAGCTGCCGCTGTGGTTCGCCTACCTGCCCGAAGGCCCCGTCATCGACTGGGACGACCACGACATCGACCGCTGGCTCGACCCGCTGCTCGCCCACCTGCGCGCACAAGGCGTGTTCACGGTACGCATGGGCCCCGCACCCGCCCACCGGCGCTGGTACGGCGAGACCGTCAAGGACGCGGTCAAGCGCGGCCTGACCCACCTCGACCAGGTCACCCCCGACGAGATCGACCCGGTCGGCGCCACCCTGGCAAACCGCCTGCACACACGCGGCTGGCGCGCCGCCGGCTCGGGAGGCGGAGACGACGCCCAGCCGCGCTACGTGTTCCACCTGCCGATGCAGGGCCGCGGACTCGACGACATACGCGCGGGCATGAACCAGGAGTGGCGGCGCGGCCTGGCCAAGGCCGAGAAGTCGGGCGTCGAGACGACCGTCGGCGGCCCCGCCGACCTCCCCCAGTTCTTCGACCTCCTGCGCGTCACCGAGGCCCGCAACGGCTTCCGCCTCGGCCGCACGCTCGAGTACTACAGCCGCCAGTACCGCGTCCTCAACACCGAAGAACCCGGGCGCATGCGCCTGTACCTCGCCCGCCACCAAGGCCGCCTGCTCGCCGCCCACACCATGCTCAGCGTCGGGAACCGCGTCTGGTACCAGACCGGCGCGTCCGCCGACCAAGGCCGCGAGGTGCGGCCGAGCCACGCCCTGCAATGGCGGATGATCCGCGACGCCCACGCGCGCGGCATCCCCATCTACGACATGCGCATGGTCAGCCCCGTCATCGACGCGGACGACCGCAGATTCGGCGTGCTGCGCTGGAAGCTCGGCACCGGCGGGCACGTCGTGGAGAACATGGGGGAGTGGGAGTACGCCCTCAACGGCCCGCTGCACCGCGCCTTTCAGCTCTATCTGGCGCGCGGCCGCTGACATGGCGCGCGGAAGCGACGTACCGGCGTGACCCGCCCGCAGCTGATTCCCGCCCAGCCTCCACGGTCCGGCAGACTGTCCCCGTGACGGAAGCGAACGGGAAACCGAACGGAACAGTCCTCGTCCTCGGCGGCCGCAGCGAGATCGGCCTGGCCGTCGCCGTACGCCTCGCCCGGCGCGGCGCGCACCGCGTCATCCTCGCGGCACGCCGCAGCGCGGACCTCGACGCCCAGGAGGCCGAACTGCGTTCGGCGGGCGCCTCCGACGTCGTACGCGAGGAGTTCGACGCCGACGACACCGCGGGGCACCGGGACTTCCTGGACCGCATCGCGCAGACGTACGGCCCGCTGGACGTCGTCGTCACGGCATTCGGCATCCTCGGGGACCAGCAGCGCGCCGAGACCGACGCCGAGCACGCCCTCGCCGTCGTGCACACCGACTACGTCGCGCACGTCAGCATCCTCACGCACCTGGCGACCCTGCTGCGCGCCCAGGGCCGCGGCAGCCTGGTGGTGTTCTCGTCCGTCGCGGGGGTGCGCGTACGCCGGGCCAACTACGTCTACGGCTCCGCCAAGGCCGGACTCGACGGATTCGCCTGCGGCCTCGCCGACGCCCTCGCCGGCAGCGGTGTCCATCTCCTGCTGGTCCGCCCCGGTTTCGTGATCGGCCGCATGACCGAGGGCATGAAGCCCGCGCCGCTGTCCAGCACCCCGGACCAGGTAGCCGACGCGACCGTCAAGGCCCTGGTGCGCGGGAAAGGCGAGGTCTGGGTCCCCGGAACGCTGCGCCCGGTCTTTGCGGGAATGCGCCTGATGCCCCGCCCGTTGTGGCGGCGTCTGCCCCGCTAGAGGGCAGCCCGGCGTCCGGGCGTCAATACCCCGAGTGTGCGGTGACCGAACCGTGATGCTGGGATAGCACGTGGAACCGATCGAGACACGACCGAGAGGGGCAATCGGCATGGCCGACGGACATTTCGACGTGGTGGTCCTGGGGGCGGGACCGGGCGGCTACGTCGCCGCGATCCGCGCGTCGCAGCTGGGGCTGCGCACCGCGATCGTGGAGGAGAAGTACTGGGGCGGCGTCTGCCTCAACGTCGGCTGCATCCCCTCCAAGGCCCTGCTGCGCAGCGCCGAACTGGCCCACATCGTCACCCACGACGCCAAGGGCTTCGGCATCGACATCGAGGGCCCGGTCACCCTCAACTACGGTGCGGCGCACGCCCGCAGCCGCCGCGTCGCGGACGGCCGCGTCAAGGGCGTCCACTACCTGATGAAGAAGAACGACATCACGCAGTACGCCGGCGTCGGCTCCTTCCTCGACGCCAACAGCCTCCAGGTCACCCACGCCGACGGCACCGCCTCGCGCGTCACGTTCGACAACGCCGTCATCGCCGCGGGCGCCACCACGCGGCTGCTGCCCGGCACGGAACTCAGCGAGCGGGTCCGCACCTACGAGGAGCAGATCCTCGCCGACAAGCTCCCCGCCAGCATCGTCATCGTCGGCGCGGGTGCCATCGGCGTCGAGTTCGCGTACGTCATGAACAGCTTCGGCGTCAGTGTCACCGTCGTCGAGTTCCTGGACCGCGTGGTCCCGCTGGAGGACCAGGAGGTCTCCGCCGAACTCGCCCGCCGCTACCGCAAGCTCGGCATCGACGTCCTCACCTCGACCCGCGTCGAGGCCATCGCCGAGGACGCGTCGGGCGTCACGGTCACCGTCACCGGCAAGGACGGCCAACGCCGGGAACTGCGCGCCGACCAGGTCCTCCAGGCCATCGGCTTCCAGCCGCGGGTGACCGGCTACGGCCTGGAGAACACCGGCGTACGCCTCACCGACCGCGGCGCGATCGACATCGACGCGTACTGCCGCACCAACGTGCCGCACATCTACGCCATCGGCGACGTCACCGCCAAGCTGATGCTCGCGCACACCGCGGAGGCCATGGGCGTCGTCGCGGCCGAGACCATCGGCGGCGCGGAGACCATGCCCGTCGAGTACGTCATGGTGCCGCGCGCGACGTACTGCCAGCCGCAGATCGCCAGCTTCGGCCTCACCGAGGCGCAGGCCCGCGAGCAGGGCTACGACGTCCAGGTCGCGAAGTTCCCCTTCACCGCCAACGGCAAGGCGCACGGCCTCGGCGAGGCGGTCGGGTTCGTCAAGATCCTCAGCGACGCCAAGTACGGCGAACTTCTCGGCGCCCACCTCATCGGCCCCGAGGCCACCGAGCTCCTCCCCGAACTCACCCTGGCCCAGCAGTGGGACCTCACCGTCCACGAGATCGCCCGCAACGTGCACGCCCACCCGACCCTCGGTGAAGCGGTCAAGGAGGCCGTCCACGGCCTCGCCGGCCACATGATCAACATGTAGCGCGCAACGGGCGCGGGTGCCGTTGCGGCGCCCGCGCCCGTTCCGTCCGCCGACCGAAGTCGCGCCCGCCCCAACGGCGGTCGGCTCAGTCGTAGATGTGGCCCGGGGTGGCGATCGTCGTGATCGCCTTCGCCAGCAGGGTGCTGGGCTCCTGCCCGTTGTGGAACGAGTCGGTGTTCAGCAGGACCACCAGCGTGGCGTCCTCCTCCGGCAGGTACACGGTGACGCTCTCGTAGCCGGGCAGCGAACCGTTGTGGCCGATCCAACCGTTGCTGTCGAAGATCCCGAGCCCGTACGAGGTGCCGGGGACGCCGATGGGCTGCATCGTCAGGCGCTCGGCCTGGGTGGCGGGGCTGAGCAGGGTCCCGGTGGCCAGGTCCTTCGCCCACACGCGCAGGTCGCGCAGGTTGGAGATCATGGCGCCGGCCGCCCAGCCCCAACTCGGGTTCCAGTCCGTGGCGTCGGCGGTCTCGCCGGTCAGCGTCTGGTTCGTGTAGCCGCGCGGGTGCGGCGACGGGAACTCCGCGCCCGTCGGGAACAGCGTGCGGTGCAGGCGTCCCGGCCGCAGGACGCGGTCGTGGATGACGTCGGCGAGCTTGCGGCCGGTCACCTTCTCCACCACCAGGCCGAGCAGCACCAGGTTGCTGTTGGAGTAGTCGAAGGCCGCCCCCGGCGGGAACTTGTTCTCGTGCTTCATCCCGTACGGCAGCAGCTCCTCGGGAGTCCACTGCCGCTCGGGGTCCGACAGCAGGGCCGTGGCGAAGTCGGCGTCCTCGCTGTACGAGAACAACCCGCTGCGCATGCCGGCCAGTTGCCGCAGGGTGATGTTCTCGCCGTCGCGGACGCCGTCGACGTACTTGGCGATCGGGTCGTCCAACCCGACCAGGCAGTCGTCGACGAGCTGGAGCAGCGCGGTCACCGTGAACGTCTTCGTCTCGCTGCCGATCCGGAAGTTCATGTAATCGGCGATCGGCGCGCCGGTCGTGGTGTCGGCGACGCCGAACGAGCGCACGTAGTCGGGATGGCCCGGCCGCCACAGGCCCACGACCACGCCCGGGATGCCGGCCTCGTCCATCGTCTGCCGGATCGCCGCGTCCAGGCGGCCGGGAAGGCCCGAGGCCCCGGAACCCGCCTGCGCGGGAACCGCGGTCGGCACGACCGCGGCCAGGACCAGGGCACCGGCCGCGACCGCGCGGCGCAGCGGGGACAGCGTTCTCACGTAAGGGTCTCCTCCGACTCGTTGCGGCCCGTCCTGACGATCATGGGGCGGGTGCGGCGAGCCGTCGGGCGGGCGCACCGGGCCGTTCGGGTGGATGCGTGCGCCGAAGCGTCCGTGGTTCAGGGTTTTCTGAATTCAGGGTTCCCTGTACGCTCCTGCCATGCCGCCCTCAGTCGCTGCCCCTGCTGCTCCCGCTGCCCCCGAGGCCACTGCTGCCGTGCTTGCCGCCGACGAAGACATCGACGCGCTGGTCCGCTTCGGGCGCGCGCTGGCCGACCCGATCCGCTGCCGCGTCCTGCTGATGCTGAAGGACACCCCCGCGCACCCGGCGGACATCGCCGACACCCTCGGCATCTCGCGCACGCGCCTGTCGAACCACCTTGCGTGCCTGCGCGATTGCGGCCTCGTCGTGGCCGTCCCCGTCGGGCGGCGCACACGGTACGAGCTGGCCCGCCCGGAACTCGCCGCGGTCCTGGAGACGTTGCGCGGCGTACAACTGTCCGCCCAGGACCCGCCGACCTGCCCGGACGCCGCGAAACAAGGCTGCTGCCGATGACCGCGCCCCTGGCCGTGTCGCTCGGCCCCGACCCGCGCCGACGCGACGCCTTGGCCCGGCGCATACGCCTTTTGGTGGCCGCGACCATCGCCTACAACGTCGTCGAGGCCATCGTCGCGCTTGTCGCGGGCACCGCGGCGTCGTCCACCGCACTGATCGGGTTCGGCCTCGACTCCGTGATCGAGGTGTCCTCGGCCGCCGCCGTCGCCTGGCAGTTCGCCGCGCGCGACCACCACGCGCGGCACGCCCGGGAGCAACGTGCGCTCCGCGTCATCGCGTTGTCGTTCTTCGTGCTCGCGGCGTACGTGGCCGTCGACGCCGTTCGCGCACTCGTCGCAGGCGGCGACGCGGACCGGTCGGTCACCGGAATTGTGCTGGCCGCCGTGTCGCTCGCGGTGATGCCGTTCCTGTCCGCCGCGCAACGCGGTGCGGGCCGCGAACTCGGTTCCGCCAGTGCGGTCGCCGATTCCAGGCAGACACTGCTGTGCACATACCTGTCCGCCGTACTCCTGGCCGGGCTCGTCCTGAACGCCGCACTCGGCTGGTCCTGGGCCGACCCGGTCGCCGCGCTGCTCATCGCGGCCATCGCGGTCAAGGAGGGCGTCAACGCCTGGCGTGGTGAAGGCTGTTGCGTCGCGGTCCCGGCCACCGGAACGGCCGTCGACGGCACCGAGGACGGCGGCGGGTGCGCGTGTGCGGACGGCTGCGCCTGCTGCTGACGGCAGGCGCAGCCGAGTGCGGCTACTTCTTGGTGACGGTGACCTCGTCGAGCACGATGAGGGCCTTGGGCGGGCCGTCGCCCGAGCCGTCCCACACGCCGTCGGCGGCCACCTGCTCCAGCACCTCCATGCCGCCCGTGACGGTGCCGAACGGCGTGTACTGCGGCGGCAGTTGGGAGTCCTTGTAGACCAGGAAGAACTGGCTGCCGTTCGTGCCCGGACCGGAGTTGGCCATCGCGACCGTGCCGGCCGGGTACGTCGCCCCCGCGAGGTTCTCGTCGGCGAACTCGTAGCCGGGACCGCCCGAGCCGGATCCGGTCGGGTCACCGCACTGGAGCACGAAGATGCCCTCGGTGGTGAGCCGGTGGCACGGCGTGTGGTCGAAATAGTTCTTGCCGGCCAGGAACGCGAACGAGTTCACCGTCGTCGGCGCCTTGGCGGCGTTCAGCTTCACGGTGACGGTGCCGCAGCTGGTCACCAGGTTCATCGTGTACGCGGCGGACGTGTCGATCGTCATCGGCGGCGCGCTCGGGTACGTCGTCTTCCCCGGGGCCCCGGGCGCCGGGTCGCACTTCGCCGCACCGGGTGCCGCCCCGCCCGCGGTCGACGAGGCCTCGGGGCCCGCGGTCCCTGTTCCGGTCGCGCCGGTCGTCGCCTTGCCGGTGCCCGTCTTGCCCGTCGCCGAAGACGGCGTCTTCGGCGACGCGGCCCCGGGTGTGTCGTCCGAGCCCGGAGGAGGCGAGGCGGGTGCGAGGTTGCCGATCGGCTGCTGCGCGCTCCCCGACTTGGGTGCGTCGTCCCCGTCGTCGTCGGTGAGGAACCAGATTCCTCCGCCGATGAGGGCCGCCACTACGACCGCCGCGCCGATGCCGAGCACGAGGTTGCGGCGGCCGCGCCCGCCGGGCCCGCTGCCGTGCCCCGGGCCGCCGGGGCCGCCCGGACCGTTACCGGGGGCGCCGGGGCCCCCGGGCCCCGGCGGGTACTGCGGCCGCGCCGGACCGGGGTGGTCGGAACCGGGGGGACCGGCGGCGTGCGCGGGATCCGGCGCGTACCCCGGCATGGGCGGCGGACCCTGCGGTGGCTGCCCTTGCGGCGGCTGCCCGTGGGCGGACTGCCCCTGGGCCGGCGGCGGCGCTCCGGGCCCCTGCGGGGGCGGGAACCCCTGAGGAGGCGGGGACCCCTGCGGATCCTGCCACCCGGGCTGCTGTCCCCACCGCTGCTGGTCGTCCACGTACTGCCCCCAACTCCGCTGCCGGTTCCGGGCGATGCCCGCCATCGCATACCGCGCCGAGCCTACGGGGTCCCGGCGGACGCCGGAGGCCGACGTCCCGGGCGCGCGAGGACCGCGCCTAGACCCCACCGGGGCCGCGCCGACGGTGTGCGCTGAACGCGCCCCGGATGCGCACCGTAACCACTGGTCACATCATGGTGTCGGTGGACCCGCTCCCGAATCCGAGGCGCGCGCACGGCCAGGGAGGCACCGCATGACCGGCGATCCGAAGGCGAACCCCGATCCGGATCCGGCCCCCACCGGCACCGGGCTGAGCCCCGACTTCCCCGGGCCCGACTCGCTGACCTGGCGCTACCTCGGGCAATGGCGGCTGATGCTGGTGATCGGCCGCGCGCTGGTCCTGGAGACCGGGCACCCGATGGTCGGTGCGGCCGTCGCCGACCACTCGACCTACCGCAAGCACCCGTGGCGGCGCGCCGAGCAGACGGCCGTCAGCCTCCAGCGTCAGGTCTACGTGCCCCGGCTCGACCGGGCCAAGGAGTACGCCCGCCTCCGCCGCCTGCACAGGCGCATCCACGGCACCGACGAGTTCGGCCGCACGTACTCCGCGGTCGACGCGGAGGCGATGGCCTGGGTGCATCTGACGCTCTACGACGCGATGGTCACCATGTGCGCGACCGGCGGCGAGCCGCTGAGCGCCGACGACGAGGCCCGCCTGTACCGGGAATGGCGGGCGGTGGCGGTCGAGTTCGGCATTCCGGAGCACGTACTGCCGAAGACCGCGGCGGACTTCCGGGTGTACTTCGACCGCATGGTCCGCGAAGTTCTCCGCGACACGCGCGGCGTGCACCAGCTCATCGAGTCCGTGCAAACGGAGTTCCCGCCGCCGCAGTGGCTCGCCTTCCTGCCTGCCCCGGTGTGGGGGGCCGTGCGCGGCGTCGCGGCCAAGGCGTACATCGTCGGCACCGTGGCCATGCTGCCGTCCCCGTTCCGGGAGCAGATGCCCGTGACGGTGCCGCGCGGCGCCGCGGCGGCGGTCTCGCTCGTGACGCGCGCCGCGGCCCTGGCGGCACGGCACTTGCCGGTGCGCCGGGCGTACATGCCGCTCGCCGCGACGCACATCGACGCGTACCGCGGCTCACGCGCGGTTCCCCGCCGTGTACACCCGGACCTGGCGGGCCTGTTCGCCCGCATCCTCGACCGCACCGGCGACGGGCACGTCAGCTGGTCCGACATGGCCGGAATGGCGCGCACCATCGTCACGCAGCTCGACGCCGACGAGGCCGCCGAGGCCGAGCTGTACGACGCCTTCGCGCAGTGGTGGCAGGAGCTCAACGCACACGCCGCCGCGCACGACCCCGACCGCCGACCGGGCCCGGCGGGCGACGACCAGGTCAGCGCGGCCGAGTACGCCGCGTTCGTCGAGGCCGGCCGCGACCACGTCCTGCACACGACGATGCTGGCGGTCGCGCGGGCGGCCGACCGGGACGGCGACGGGTTCATCGACCGGGACGACTACGCGCGCCTGCTGCGCGCCGACATCGCCGAGGTGGAGTTGCGAACCGGCTTCGAGCGCCTGGACCGGGACCGCGACGGGCACGTGAGCCTCGACGAGTTCGCGGCGGCGCTGACCGCGTACCTGACCGGGCGCGCCGACTCGGAGGTCGGCGAATACCTGCTGGGCCGCGCCTGAGCGGGTAGACGCGGTACGGGAGCAGGTTCGGACCCGACTCCGCGGCAGGATGCGCGGCGCGTGGCCCGGCCGCCGCTCCCCGTGCGAGCGGTCCCGTACCGACGTAGCGTTTTGTAGAGATTTGACGGGTCGTACGGCGGATGGGCCGCGTCTCAGGCGGGCCCGGCGGTTCCGCCGCGTGGCGACAGCGGCGTCCGCCTCCGCGTGCGGCGGCGGACCGGAGCAGGGAGACCGTGATGCGCGGGCGTTCACTCGCCGACGAGGTGCTCAAACGGCTCGGGGACGACCGGCTCAACAAGATCGCCGGGGTGCTCGGCGTGGACGACGCCGCGGCCCGCAAGATCGTGCAGGAATCCGTGACCCCGATCGCCAGCGCCCTCGTGGAGGACGCCGAGCGCAACAAGACCGAGGCCACGCGCGTCGCGGGCGCCATCAACGAAGCCATGCCGGTCGCGGCGCCGGCCGGTCCGCGCGCCGGCAAGGCGGTGCTGCCGCTCGCGGGCATCAAGGGCGGCATCCTGGCCCTGGTCATCCGGCGCGCGGCGGGTCCCGCGGCGCGGCGCATCGCCAAGAAGACCGGCCTTCCCGCGCACGTCGCGATCACCCTCGCCGAGACGCTGCTGCCGGTGATCATCGCGGTGCTCGCCAAGCGGCTGAAGGCGCGCGGGGCGGGCAAGGGCGTGGGCGCGGTGGACGTGGGCGGCGCCATAGCGACCGAGGCGTCCGTACCGCTGCGCGCGCCGCGCGGCGGACTCGGCGGCCTCGTCGACCGGGTCACGGGCATACTGCGGCGCTGACCGCCCACAAGTAAGGACGGCGGCGCGACTCGGGCCGCGACGGCCCGTCGGGCGGGCGTGCGGGAGCACCGCACGCCCGCCGCGGCGCGGCTCAGCCCGAGTCGGACGAGTGCCCCGGGAACACCTTCGCCGCCGGGTCGATCACCGTCATCGCGTTGTTCACCGCGGTCGCCGCCTCGCCGAACCCGGTCGCGATCAGCTTGACCTTGCCGTCGTAGTCGGCGATGTCACCGGCTGCGAAGACGCGCGCGTAATTCGTACGCATCGTCGAGTCGACGAGGATGTGCCGCTTTCGCTGCTCCAGCCCCCAGCGGCTCATCGGCCCCAGGTCCGCGATGAACCCCAGGGCCGCGACCACCGCCTGCGCGGGGACCGTGCGCGTGGCGCCGTCGAGCTTCGCCACGATGTCCGCCGACTCGACGCGGCCGTTGCCGTGCAGCGCCGCGACCTCCGAGGACGTGATGACCTCGACGCTCGACGCCAGCACCCGCTGGACGGTGTGCTCGTGCGCGCGGAACTTGTCGCGCCGGTGCACCAGCGTCACCGACTTCGCCAGCGGCTCCAGGCTCATCGCCCAGTCGAACGCGGAGTCGCCGCCGCCGACGATCAGCACGTCCAGGTCCGCCAGTTCGGCGAGGCGCGGGACGAAGAACACGACGCCCTCGCCGGAGAACGCGTCGGCGGCCGGCAGCGGACGCGGGCTGAACGTGCCGATGCCGCCGCTGATGAGCACCACCTTCGCGGTGACGACCAGGCCGGTGTCGCACGTGACGGTGACAAAGTCCTCGCCGTGTTCGAGGTGTTCGGCGCGGTGGCCGAGCAGGTATTGCGGATCGAACTGCCCGGCCTGGGCGCCGAGCGCGTCGACGAGGTCCTGGCCCTTGACCGCCGGGAACCCCGCCACGTCGTAGATCATCTTTTCCGGGTACATCGCCGTGATCTGCCCCCCGATCTCGGGGAGTGAGTCGAGGACCGCGACCTTGAGGCCGCGGAACCCGGCGTAGTAGGCGGCGTACAGGCCGGTGGGACCGGCACCGATGATCAGCAGGTCCGCCTCGGCCGACGTCGCGGCGGATGCGCCGTCGGCGGACTCGACGGGCTGAACGGGCTGAACGGGCTGGGACACGCGTGCTCCCCTCGCTAAGGGCGTGCGTGGACGGCCGACTGCGAGCCCGTGCCGGAGCCCGCGCCGACCGGGTCCCTGACGGGGTGACCAGCCCTGAATGTGATCGCCGCAGGGGCCGCGACGACCATATCGACGGGCGCCTCGCACTACCTGGATACGTGCCCTGCGTCACAGCCCGGAAAGCGCCGAGACGCCCGCTGACGAGCAAGATGTCGCGAACGTCGAAGCGGTTCGCGACGCGCCGGGCGTACGCCGTCCGGGTGGCCGCCGCACCGGTGGCCCCGCGGCCCCCATCCGTCGCGTTCGTTGCCCGCGTGCCGCGACGGGAACCGTCACAACAAGAACCTGTTCTCTTTCCCCGCGCGGATCACTAGGGTCCCGGCCATGGAGATCTCGTGCGCCCTGCCCCCGTCGGCCGAAGCCCCCGCCCTCATCGCCGAGGCCGAACGCCTGGGCTACACACGGGCCTGGTGCTACGACTCGCCCGTCCTGTACGGCGACGTCTGGATGACCCTCGCCCTCGCCGCCGAACGCACCAGCACCATCGGGCTCGGCCCCGCGGTCCTGGTCCCCAGCCTGCGCCATCCGATGGCCAACGCCGCCGCCATCGCCCATCTCGCCGAACTCGCGCCCGGGCGTGTCGCGGTCACCCTGGGTGCCGGGTTCACCGGACGCATGATGCTCGGCCAGCGGCCCATGCCCTGGTCGCAGGTCGAACCCTACGTCGCGGCCCTGCGCGCGCTGCTGCGCGGCGACGAAATCCTGTGGGAGGGCAAGACGCTGCGCATGCTGCAACTGCCCGGGTACGGCGCGCCGCGCCCGCTGTCCGACGTGCCCATCCTCCTCGGCGCCGAAGGCCCCAAGGGACTTGCCGCCGCCGAACGCCTCGCCGACGGCGTCTTCTCCGTCGGATCGGTCCAGAAGGCGGGCGCGTTCGCCTGGCGGGCCACCCTCCAGTTCGGCACCGTCCTCGAGGACGGCGAGCACCCCACGTCCGACCGCGTGCGCGAGGCCGCCGGACCCGCCGTCGCCGTCATCTACCACGCCGTCTACGAGCGCGCCGGGGCCGGCGTGGACGGCTTCCCCGGCGGCCAGGTCTGGCGCGAGTCGGTCGAACTCGCCCCCGAGGACGCCCGCCACCTGTCCGTGCACGACGGCCACCTCGTCGCCCTCAACCGCCACGACCGGCTCATCTGGGAGCAGTCGCGCGAGCTCGCGCCCCAGCTGACCCTGACCGGCACGCGCGACCAGGTCCGGGAGCGGATCGAGGAAATGGCCGCCAACGGGGTCACCGAGATCGCGTACCAGCCGGTCGGTCCGGACAAGAACCGCGAACTCCGCGCCTTCGCCGAGGCCGCCGGAATCGGTTAGCGGGGGTGGCGCACGGCGGGAACAGATCCCGGGAAAGGCACCGAAGGCGGACAATTCAACGGTGCCGGGTGCGGACCACCGAATGGATTTCTCGCACTGCCGGGCAAAACCGCTACGCATTCAACGACGCGCGACGCTATGTTCTCCTTCCCGCAGGACCCCGGGTGAATCTCGGGGGCTACGACCATGCGACGGAGAACACCCATGTCTTTTTCCCCGCCTCCCGGCCCCGCCCCGCAATCCCATCCCGGATACGGGCAGGCCGGCGCCCCCGGATACGGGCCCCCGGCCGACATCGCGAACTGGTATGCGCCCTGGGGCACCCGCGTCAGCGCGACTTTCATCGACGGGCTGATCAGCCTGCTGTTCACGCTGCCCTTCGAGATCGCGTCCCGCACGACTGACCAGGCCGCCCTGGGCGTTCTCGGCACCCTCGTCGGATTCGGGTGGTTCATCTACCAGATGTATCTGCAGGGCACCACCGGTGCCACGATCGGCAAAAAGCAGATGGGTATTCGGGTGGTCCGGGAGAGCGACGGACAGGTCACCGGATTCGGAATGGCGGTCGTCCGCGGCCTCGCGCACATTCTCGACGCCCTGACGCTTTTTCTCGGGTTCCTGTGGCCGCTCTGGGACACGAAGAAGCAGACTTTCGCCGACAAGGTCTGCGGCACACTGGTCATCAAGAGCCGGTAGCAATACCAGCAAAAGGGGCCGACCGCCGAGGAATCGGTGGTCGGCCCGCATTGCTGTCGGTGGTCCCGAGAATGCCGACGGTCATTCTTCCGGTCCGGCGCCATCCGGGCCGCCGCGATCCGCCGCCGGGACTCCGGGTTACTGCCCCGGGCCCGGCTCGCCGCCCTTGCGGCGCAGATACCGCTCGAACTCCAGGGCGATCGCCTCACCCGAGGCCTCCGGGAGGTCCTCGGCGTCCCGCGCCGCCTCCAGCGCCTGCACGTACTCGGCCACCTCGGTGTCCTCGGACGCCAACTGGTCCACTCCGAGCTGCCATGCGCGGGCGTCCTCGGTCAGGTCGCCCATCGGGATGGACAGGTCGAGGAAGTCCTCCAGCTTGCGCAGCAGCGCGAGCGTCGCCTTGGGGGAGGGGGCCTGCGACACGTAGTGTGGAACCGCCGCCCAGAACGTCAGCGCCGGCATGCCCGCGTGCGCACACGCCTCCTGGAGCACGCCCACGATGCCGGTCGGGCCCTCGTACCGGGTCTGCTCCAGGCCCAGCCCGGCCGCCACCACCGCGTCCGACGTCGTGCCGGTCACCGGCACCGGACGCGTGTGCGGCGTGTCGCCGAGCAGCGCGCCCAGCGTCACCACCGTCTCGACGCCCAGCTCGTGCGCGAACCCCAGCAGTTCGTTGCAGAACGACCGCCAGCGCATGTTCGGCTCGATGCCGTGCACCAGCACGATGTCGCGGCGCGGCTCGGGGACCCGGACCACCGACAGGCGCGTCGTCGGCCACGTGATGCGCCGCTGGTCGCCCTCCATCCACACCGTCGGCCGATTGACCTGGAAGTCGTAGTAGTCCTCCGCGTCCAACGCCGCGAAGACCTCGCCTCCCCAGACCTGGTCGAGGTGCGCGACGGCGCCGGACGCGGCGTCGCCCGCGTCGTTCCACCCCTCGAAGGCGGTCACCATCACGGGGTCGACCAGCTCGGGGATGTCGTCGAGCTCGATCAAGTCCGGTGCCTCCTCGCCGGCGCGGTGCCGGTCCAATCGTCGATCCGTACGGTCGTTCTTACCCAGGTCCGTCGCGTCAAGCCTACGGCTTAGCCGGAATGCGTCCGGGACCGCCCGCACGGTGTGACCGTGCGCCCATCTGGTGGGACACAACGCGGCAACCGCCCGCCGCGCCGTTAGGCTGTTCGCCCGGCCCGATTTTCGAGCCGCAGGCCCACCACGGGCCACCAAGCCGACAGCCGTCGCACCCAGGGAGAATCCTGATGACCGCAGCATCCGCGACCCCCCAGCAGCTCCGTGAAGCACTCGCCACCCGCGTCGTCGTCGCGGACGGGGCCATGGGCACGATGTTGCAGGCGCAGGACCCCACGCTCGACGACTTCCAGGGCCACGAGGGCTGCAACGAGATCCTCAACATCTCCCGCCCCGACATCGTCCGCGCGGTCCACGAGGAGTACTTCGCCGTCGGCGTCGACTGCGTCGAGACCAACACCTTCGGCGCCAACTTCGCCAACCTCGCCGAGTACGACATCGCCGACCGCATCTTCGAACTCTCCGAGTCCGGCGCACGCCTCGCCCGCGAGGTCGCCGACGGCTACTCGACGGCCGACCGGCCCCGCTGGGTCCTCGGCTCCATCGGCCCCGGCACCAAGCTCCCCAGCCTCGGCCACACCACGTACGCCGTACTCCGCGACGCCTACCAGGCCAACGCCGCCGGCCTCATCGCGGGCGGCGCCCACGCCCTCCTCGTCGAGACCACCCAGGACCTCCTGCAGACCAAGGCCTCCATCATCGGCGCCCACCGCGCCAACCAGGCCGCCGGAACGGACCTGCCCGTCTTCGTCCAGGTCACCGTCGAGACCACCGGCACCATGCTGCTCGGCTCGGAGATCGGCGCCGCGCTCACCGCCCTGGAACCGCTCGGCGTCGACCTCATCGGCCTCAACTGCGCCACCGGCCCCGCCGAGATGAGCGAGCACCTGCGGCACCTCGCCCGGCACGCGCAGACCGGCATCTCCGCGATGCCCAACGCGGGCCTGCCCGTGCTGACCAAGGACGGCGCGCACTACCCCCTCAGCCCCGAGGAACTGGCCGACGCCCACGACGTGTTCACCCGCGAGTACGGCCTCTCGCTGGTCGGCGGCTGCTGCGGCACCACGCCCGAACACCTGCGGCAGACCGTCGAGTGCGTACGCGGCCGCGAGATCGCCCCCCGCGTCCCGCGCCACGAGGCGAGCGCCGCGTCCCTCTACCAGTCGGTGCCGTTCCGCCAGGACACCTCGTACCTCGCCATCGGCGAGCGCACCAACGCCAACGGCTCCAAGGCGTTCCGCGAGGCCATGCTCGCCGAGGACTGGGAGAAGTGCCTGGAGATCGCGCGCGACCAGTCCCGCGACGGCGCCCACATGCTCGACCTCAACATCGACTACGTCGGCCGCGACGGCGCCCGGGACATGCGCGAACTGGCGTCCCGCCTCGCCACCGCCACCACGCTGCCCATCGTGCTCGACTCCACCGAGCCCGACGTCATCCAGGCCGGCCTGGAGCACCTCGGCGGCCGGGCCGTCGTCAACTCCGTCAACTACGAGGACGGCGACGGCCCCACCTCGCGCTTCGCCCGCATCGCCGCGCTCGCCAAGGAGCACGGCGCCGCACTCGTCGCCCTCACCATCGACGAGGAGGGCCAGGCACGCACCGCCGAGTGGAAGGTGCGCGTCGCCGACCGCCTCATTTGCGACCTGCGCGACAACTACGGCTTCGACGTCGGCGACATCATCGTCGACGCCCTCACCTTCCCGATCGGCACGGGCCAGGAGGAGACCCGCCGCGACGGCATCGAGACCATCGAGGCCATCCGCGAGATCAAGCGGCTCCACCCGCAGGTGCAGACCACGCTCGGCCTGTCCAACGTCTCCTTCGGCCTCAACGCCGCGGCCCGCATGGTCCTCAACTCGGTGTTCCTCAACGAGTGCATCGACGCCGGCCTCGACTCCGCCATCGTGCACGCCTCCAAGATCCTGCCCATGGCCCGGATCCCGGAGGAGCAGCGCGAGGTCGCCCTCGACATGGTGTACGACCGGCGCCGCCCCGACTACGACCCCCTCACGCGCTTCATGGAGCTGTTCGAGGGCGTCGACGCCAAGTCGGTCAAGGCGTCCCGCGCCGAGGAACTGGCCGCCCTGCCGCTGGGCGAGCGCCTCGAGCGCCGCATCATCGACGGCGAACGCCAGGGCCTGGAGGCCGACCTCGAAGAGGCGCTGGCCTCCCGCCCCGCGCTGGAGATCATCAACGACACGCTGCTGGAGGGCATGAAGGTCGTCGGCGAGCTGTTCGGCTCCGGCCAGATGCAGCTGCCGTTCGTGCTGCAGTCCGCCGAGGTCATGAAGACCGCCGTCGCGTACCTCGAACCGCACATGGAGAAGAGCGACGACGACGGCAAGGGCACCATCGTGCTCGCCACCGTCAAGGGCGACGTCCACGACATCGGCAAGAACCTCGTCGACATCATCCTCAGCAACAACGGCTACAACGTCGTCAACATCGGCATCAAGCAGCCGGTCTCCGCGATCCTCGAAGCCGCCGAGGAGCACCGCGCCGACGTCATCGGCATGTCCGGGCTCCTGGTCAAGTCGACGGTGATCATGAAGGAGAACCTCCAAGAGCTCAACCAGCGCGGCCTGGCCACCGGATACCCGGTGATCCTCGGCGGCGCCGCACTGACGCGCGCGTACGTCGAAGAGGACCTCTACGACATCTACGCCGGCGAAGTCCGCTACGCCCGCGACGCGTTCGAGGGTCTGCGCCTGATGGACGCCCTCATGGGCGTCAAGCGCGGCGTGCCCGGCGCCGCCCTCCCGCCGCTCAAGCGCCGCAAGGTCGCCGCGAGCTCGCTCGTCGAGACCGAGCCCGAGAACATGCCGGCCCGCTCCGACGTCTCCACCACCAACCCCGTGCCCACCCCGCCGTTCTGGGGGGACCGCGTCGTCAAGGGCATCCAGCTCGCCGACTACGCCTCCTGGCTCGACGAACGCGCCACGTTCATGGGGCAGTGGGGCCTCAAGCCGACCCGCGGCGGCAACGGGCCGACGTACGAGGAACTCGTCGAGACCGAGGGCCGCCCCCGGCTGCGCTACTGGCTCGACAAGCTCGTCACCGAGAACCTCCTCGAAGCGGCCGTCGTCTACGGCTACTTCCCGTGCGTGTCCAAGGGCGACGACCTCATTGTGCTGCACGAGGACGGCTCCGAGCGCACCCGCTTCACCTTCCCGCGCCAGCGCCGCGACCGGCACCTGTGCCTAGCCGACTACTTCCGCCCCGAGGACTCCGGCGATGTCGACGTCGTCGGCTTCCAGGTCGTCACCATGGGCGGGCGCCTGTCCGAGGCCACCGGCAAGCTCTTCGCCGACAACGCATACCGCGACTACCTCGAACTGCACGGCCTGTCCGTGCAACTCGCCGAGGCACTGGCCGAGTACTGGCACGCGCGCGTCCGCGCCGAACTGGGCTTCTCCGGCGAGGACCCCGGCGACATCGACGGCATGCTCAAGCTCGAGTACCGCGGCGCACGCTTCTCGCTGGGCTACGGGGCCTGCCCCGACCTGGAGGACCGCGCCAAGATCGTGAGCCTGCTCGACCCGTCGCGCATCGGCGTCGACCTGTCCGAGGAGTTCCAGCTGCACCCCGAGCAGTCCACCGACGCGATCGTGCTGCACCACCCCGAGGCGAAGTACTTCAACGCCCGGTAGCCCGACAGCGAGCCGGCCGGACAAGCCGGCACGGTACGCGGACGGCCGCAGCCCTGCCCGGGCGGCGGCCGTTCGCGCGTACCGCCCGCACCTGCCAGGATCGACCGGGATCCAGGACCCCAGGACCCGGCACCCGGGCCCGACCCGGGCCGCACGCACCCCAGGAAGGCCGCAGCAGTGCTCCACGACGTCGTCGCCCTGCTGCGCTGCCCGCACTGCGGCGCCGACCTCGCCGCGGCCTCGGACGCCCGCGTACTGCGCTGCACAGCAGGCCGCCACACCTTCGACATCGCGCGCCAGGGGTACGCCAACCTCCTGGCCGGCGACGCCCGCACCGGCACCGCCGACACCGCCGACATGGTCGCCGCCCGCGACGCGTTCCTCCAGGCCGGCCACTACAAGCCGATCGCCGAAGCGCTCGCCGCCGAGGCCGCCGCCTCCGAAGCCCCGTCAGGCGCCGTCGTCGACGTCGGCGCGGGGACCGGCCACTACCTCGCCCACACCCTCGACGCCGCCCCGGACCGGGTCGGACTCGCCCTCGACATCTCCAAGTACGCGCTGCGCCGCGCCGCCAAGGCCCACCCGCGCGCGGGCGCGCTCGTCTGCGACGCGTGGCGCCCGCTCCCGGTACGCGACGCCGCGGCGGCCCTCGTACTGAACGTGTTCGCCCCCCGCAACCCCGCGGAACTGCGGCGCATCCTGCACCCCGGCGGCACTCTCGCGGTCGTCACCCCGACCGCCGCCCACCTCGCCGAACTCGTCGGGGCCCTCGGCCTGCTCCGCGTCGACGACGACAAGAAGACCCGCCTCGACGCCGCGCTGGCCCCGCACTTCACCCCCGACCGCGCCCACCGCGTCGGCTTCACCCTCGACCTCGGCCACGACGACATCGCCACCGTCGTCGGCATGGGCCCCTCCGCCTGGCACACCGACCCGGCCGAGCTGCGCACCCGCATCGCGGCCCTGCCCGATCCGCTCGCCGTCACCGCGGAGGTCACGCTGTCGCGGTACCGCCCCCGGTAGACACGCTCCGGGAAACCGGGCGACAACACTCCGCCAACACTCCGTGACGCGCGTAGCTATGCGCTTGCCTCCAACCCGCCGGTCACGGACAATCGAGGGCCCATCACCAGCGAGTGAGCCGAGTGAAGGAGGGGGAGCGACGACGCGCCGCCCGGCCGGGAACCGCCGGGCCGACAGGAGAGGCAGGTGGCCATGACGGCTCTCGAAGCCCGGGTGTACCCCGGTTCGGACCTCCAGGCGGTGCTGTGCGACATGGACGGCACCCTGGTCGACACCGAGCGCAGCTGGTTCGCCACCGAGGTCTCGGTCATGGCCGACCTCGGATTCCACCTCGGACCCGAGCACGCCGAGCGGCTGCTCGGCAGCCCCATGGACCCCGCCGTCGCGTACCTCATCGGCATCTCCGGCGTCGACGTGGCCCCCGAGGAACTCGAGCGCCGCATCAACGCGCGGATGGTCGAGATCCTGCGCAGCGGCGTCGACCTGCGCCCCGGCGCCAAGCGCCTGCTCGCCGAGCTCGACGCGGCCGGTGTACCGCTCGCCCTGGTCACCGCGTCCTACCGGGACATCGTCGACGCGGTCCTGCCCTCACTCGGCGCGCACCACTTCAGCGTCACCGTCGCGGGCGACGAGGTCGAGCGGCCCAAGCCGAACCCCGACCCGTACCTGGTCGCGGCCGCGGCCCTGGGCGCCGACCCCGCGCAGTGCGTCGTCCTCGAGGACTCGCCTACCGGGGTCGCCTCCGGCGAGGCCGCGGGCTGCGTCGTCATCGCGGTGCCGAGCATGACCGACATCCCGGCCGGACCACACCGCACCGTGCTGCCGTCCCTGGAAGGCATCGACCTGGCCCTGCTCGACGGGCTCGTACGCCGGCGCGCACTGCGCTGAGGCAACCGCCGAGCCCGCCGGCTCCGGCCGCGACTTGAGACCGCATCCGCCGGGCGCCGGGCGCCGGGAGCACACGGAAACGGACGGGCCCTTGGACCCGTCCGTTCCGCTCCCCGTGCCGTACCCCCGCTGACGTCCCCCGAGCCCGTTCCTCCGGCTGCCGCCCCCGCGACCGCCTCCCCGTTACGGGCCGTCGGACCCGGTCCTCGGCGATCTCCCCATCGCCGACGACCGGACCCGTGTGCTCCGCCGCTCCCCGTGAGGCGCGGCCCCCGTTCCCCGTGCTCTCCCGCCCGCCCCCGCGGCCGGGCGCCGCACAAGATCCCCCGTGGACCCTGTGCGACGTGTGGACGACGGAGAACCGCCGTCCGTGGTGCCAGGTCTCCCGCCGCGGCGGATCCCCTGTGCACCGTCAGTCTGTCGGCAACGCGGGTAGACCGTCGTCAGGGAAATCCCTCGACCTCACCTGGCACCAATCCGGCAGGACGGAAATTCAGGACAGAAATCCAGGGCGGAAGGAGCCATCCGTACCGCGGAGTTCACCGTGCGCGTCGGCACCCCCGGCCAGGCCGGAAGCCGAGACACCCGACCGGGGTGGTCGGCGCGGTCCTCGGCGGAGTGCCGCGACCGCGCCGCCCCCGTCCGCGGGCGCCCTGCTCCGCACCGAGCAGGCCGCCGCTCCTCCGCAGGTCGCACAACCGTCCCAGCCACGTCCTCCGTGCGGACGAGACCTCCCCCGGAGGGCGAAATCTCCTGGTCACAGCCTCTACGGTGGACCTGTGACACCCGCCCACGACGACGCGCGCACCGGCACGCCCGCCCCGGCCGATCCGCCCGCCGTCCCCGCGACGCGCACGGACCGGCTCCGCGACCACGCCGTCGGCTGGATCGACGAGCTGCGCCAGGGGGAACGCCCCCTGCTGCGCCGGCCCGCCCCCCTCGACGTCCTCCTCGTCGTGATCCTCGGCATCCTCGCCGTCGGCGGTCTGTTCATGGACGACCTCGGCAACGACGCGCGCCGCGACCCCGACGCGTTCGGCGTCATCCTCGCCGTCCTGTGCGTGCTGCCGCTCCTGTGGCGCTCCAACCACTCGCTGCGCGTCCTGATCGCCGTCACGGTCCCGTTCCTGATCCTCGCCGGCAACCACTACGGCGCGGCGGGGGCCAGCCTCGGCCAACTCGTCGCGATGTACAGCGCCGCCGTCAGCCGGCCCCGCATCCCCGCCGCCTTCGCGCTGTTCTTCGCCGAGGGCACCACGATGATCTGGCTCGCCATCGGGCGCCGCAACATCGGCTTCGTCGACGTGCTCGCCAACCTCGCCGCGCTGTTCGCCGTCTGGGCGTTCGCCCGTAGCGTCGGGTTCCGCCGCGCGTACACCGCGGAGCTCGAGGCCCGCGCCGACCGCCTCCTGCACACCCGCGAAGCCGACACCCGCGCCGCCCTCGCCGAGGAACGCGGCCGCATCGCCCGCGAACTCCACGACGTCGTCGCGCACCACGTGTCCGTCATGACCGTGCAGGCCTCCGCCGCGCAGCGCACCATCGCCCGCAACCCCGACCGCGCCCGCGAGGCCATGGCGGCGGTCGAGCAGACCGGCCGCGCCGCCCTCGTCGAGATGCGCCGCCTCGTCGGCATCCTGCGCGGCAACGACGAGGAGGTCGGCGGCACCGTCCAGCTCAACGAGGGCCACAACGCGCCGCAGCCCGGCCTGGACGCACTCGAGGTGCTGGTGCAGCAGGTCCGCGAGGCGGGCGTGTCGGTCGAGCTGTCCATCGAAGGCGTCCCGACCGAACTGCCGCCCGGCATCGACCTCGCCGCGTACCGCATCATCCAGGAAGCCCTGACCAACACCCTCAAGCACGCCGGACCGGCCGGCTCGCGCGTGCTGCTGCGCTACCGCCCTGAGGAGATCCTCGTCCGCGTCGCCGACGACGGCCGCGGCGCCGCCGCGAGCCTGGACTCGCGCGACAGCGAGCGCACCGGGCACGGCCTGCTCGGCATGCGCGAACGCGTCGCCCTCTACGGTGGACGCCTGTACGCCGGACCCCGCGCCGGCGGCGGCTTCGAGGTCCTCGCCCGCATCCCGCTGGCCCCCGGCGACCGTCCCACCGCCGGGACCGGCGAACGCGCCGACCGACCCGAACGCCCCGACCGTGGCGACCGCACGGACCGGACCGACCGACCCGACCGACTGGAGCAGAACCCAGCATGACGATCCGTGTGATCCTCGTCGACGACCAGCCGCTGCTGCGCACCGGGTTCCGCATGATCCTCGAGGCCGAGCCGGACATCGCCGTGGTCGGCGAGGCGGCCGACGGGCTCCAGGCGGTCGAACTCGTCCGCACCCTCCAGCCCGACGTCGTCCTCATGGACATCCGCATGCCGCGCATGGACGGCGTCGAGGCCACCCGCCGCATCGCCGGCACGGGCCAGGCGGGCGGCCCGCCCGCGGCCGGCACAGCGCGCGTCCTCGTGCTGACCACCTTCGACCTCGACGAGTACGTCGTCGAAGCGCTGCGCGCCGGAGCCAGCGGGTTCCTCCTCAAGGACGTGCCCGCCGACGACCTCATCGCGGCCATCCGCGTCATCGCCGACGGCGACGCGCTGCTCGCGCCCAGCATCACGCGCCGCCTGCTCGACATGTACGCGGCCCGGCTGCCCGCCGCGGAGGACCCCACCCCCGACACCCTCGCCATGCTCACCGAGCGCGAGGTCGAGGTGCTGCGCCTCGTCGCCCGCGGCATGTCCAACGCGGAGATCGCCGCGGAACTGTTCGTCAGCGAGACCACGGTCAAGACACACGTCGGCCACGTGCTCACCAAGCTCGGGCTGCGCGACCGGGTCCAGGCGGCCGTGTACGCGTACGAGAGCGGGCTCGTCCGTCCCGGGGCGCTGTAGGCCCGCGCGCCGGGGCCGGTGGGGGCCGGTCGGGCCCCCTCCGGTGGTGCCGCGTCCGGTGCCCTGCGTCGCGGCTGCGTGGCGGCCGCGGCCGGCTGTAGGGGCTGTGGGGGGCGCCGCCGTCAGAAGCGGGCGTACCCGCGCGGCGTCACTGCTCCGACTCCTGCTGCTGTGCGGGGATGATCGGCAGCGGGTACACCGGGGGAGTGCCGCCGAACTCCGGGCACACCGCCTGGTGGTCGCACCAGCCGCACAGATGCGTGCGCTTCGGCCGCCAGTCCCCGGTGCGCGTCGCCTCGCGGATCGCCTCCCACAGCGCCCGGAGCTCGCGCTCCACGGCCAGCAGGTCCGACTCCTCCGGGTCGTACCAGATGACGTCGCCGCTGCCCAGGTAGACCAGTTGGAGGCGGCGCGGCATGCGGCCGTGCTGACGCCACAGCACCAGCGCGTAGAACTTCATCTGGAACAGCGACTTGCGCTCGAACTGCTGCGACGGCGCCTTGCCCGTCTTGTAGTCGACCACCCGAAGGTCGCCGTTCGGCGCCACGTCGAGCCGGTCCACGTAGCCGCGCAGCGTCAGACCGCCGTCGACGCCCTCCAGCGGCGCCTCGACGTACAGCTCGCGCCGCGCCGGCTCCAGCGCGTTCGGATCCTCCAGCGTGAAGTAGCGCTGGACGAGCTTCTCCGCGCCCGCCAGCCAGTCGGCCAGCTCCTCGACCTTCACCGCCCCCGCGCCGTCGTCGAACAGCTCGGCCAACTCCGGGCGTTTGACGAGCAGTTCGTCCCACGCCGGACGCAGCAGCCGCAACGCCGCCTCCGGTGTGCGCTCGCCCTTCGGAATGTCGAACAACCGCTCCAGCACCGCGTGCACGACCGTGCCGCGCGTCGCGGCGGCGCTCGGCTTCTCCGGCAGCTTGTCGATCACCCGGAACCGGTACAGCAACGGGCACTGCTTGAAGTCGCTCGCGCGGGACGGCGACAACGACACCGCACGCGAATCGGGCGCGGGGCCGGCAGTGGGGGAGTCGGTTCCGGTCGTACTCATGGCCAGCAGCGTACGGCCACCGGGGGACAACCACCCATCCCGCCGCCCGGACCACCCCTCAACGGTGAAGGCCACCTGTTCGAACGAACACGCGTACGCCGCCGCAACACCCCGCCGCGTCTGGGAAGTTGCCGCTACCGCCAGTAACATCCGACCCGCTCGCGCACCGCCGCCCCAGCCGTCGCGTCGAAGGGTCCGTGCATGCGCCCCACCTCCCTCCGGTACGCCCTGACCGCCGCCGTCACCGCGCTCCTCGTCGGCATCCTCCCCGCCGCACCCGCCGCCGCCCACCCGGGGAACCATCCCGGCGGCGCGCGTACCCCAGACCGCGTCACCGTCGGGGACCGCACGTACATCGCCGACGACCGCGGACGCGCCACCCAGTGGCGCGGCTTCAACCTCGCCGACAAGGGCCACCGCGGCCCCGACGCCTTCGCCGACATCCAGGAACGCGACCTGCGCGACATGTCCCGGCGCGGCTTCAACCTCGCGCGCCTGGTGTTCTTCTGGGACGACCTCGAACCCGCTCCCGGCCGCTACGACCGGGCGTACCTCGGCAAGATGCGCCGCATCATGGACTGGGCCGACCGCTACGGCGTCAAAGTCATGCTCGACGCCCACCAGGACGTCTACGGCCCGCACTTCGGCGGCCACCGCGGCGCACCCGCCTGGACCACCCGGGACGACGGGCTGCCCTACGCCCCCAACCCCGACGACTGGTTCTCCGAGTACTTCCAACCGTCCGTCCAGGCCGCCTTCGACCACCTCTACACCGACGACGACCTCCGCAAAGCCCACGCCCGCATGTGGACCACCGTCGCCGCCACCCTCGGCCGCCACCCGGCCCTCCTCGGCTACGACCTCATGAACGAGCCCTTCGCGAAGTTCCGCGACGGCGAAGACCTCCCCACCGCGGCGGCCCGCTTCGAATCCACCCAGCTCACCGACCTGTGGAACCGCCTCGCCGACGCCGTCCGCCTCGTCGACCGGCGGTCCTGGGTCTTCGTCGAGCCCACCGTCATCGTCGGCCTCGGCGTGCCCACCGCCCTCGGCACCGTCGACGACCCGCGCGCCGCGTACGCCCCGCACTTCTACGACACCGCGATGGAAGGCGGCGCCGACTACGACCCCGACGGGACCTTCATCCAGGCGTACGAAGCCGCCATCAGCGACTACCCGACCCGGCACCGCATGCCCGTCATCGTGGGGGAGTGGGGACCACCCGACCCCACACTCCCGAACATGCGCACCTTCTTCACCCGCATGACCGCCGCCATGGACCGCTTCGCCACCGGCTGGACCAACTGGCAATGGTGCCGCGGCGGCGGCTACTGCACCCTCACCGCCGACGGCGGCCTGAAACCGAACCACGACCTGCTGGTGCAGCCGTACGCGAGCGCCGTCGCCGGGAACCCCACGCAATACGCGTACGACCCCGCCACCCGCACGTACCGGATCACGTACACCACCCGCGCCGACACCCGCGGCCCCACCGAGATCACCGTCCCCCGCGACGTCTACCCGAACGGCTACCGCGTCAAGATCGAAGGCCACAAGGCGAGTTGGCACGCCCACGGCCAGACGGTCGAGGTCTCCGCGAACGGCCGTCCGGGCACGACCTACACCGTCACCGTCATCCCGCGCTGACCCCGGACGGGACCGGCGGACCGCCGTCCGTGCGTCGGTGCGTCGTGTGTCGGCGGACGGTCAACCCGCCCGTCGCACCGGCTATTTCAGGCCTTCGCCGGCGACCGGGACAACAGCCGCATGAAGGCATGCTCCACATCAGAGCGCGACAGCACGCCATACACGCTGCCGTCCGCCTCCACCACCAGATACTCGCTCGCCGGCGTCGCCCGCAGCGCCGCCAACAGGTCCTCGCCCGCCAGATCCGCCGGCACGCGCATACCCGGCAACAGGTCCCGCGCCAAAGGCCCGACGGCCACCCACGGCCGACGCTGCACCGGCGTGTCCGTCACCCGCGACTCACGCACCAGCGCGATCGGACCGCCGTTGCCGTCCACCACCACCAGCGCCTGCGCACCCGCCTCACCGGCCCGCCGCAGCGCCTCCGCCAACGGCAGGTCCGCCGCCACCGGAATCGCCCGCCGGGTCAGCCCCCGCGCCTGCAGCCCCGGCAGCCGCTCGCGCAGCTGCTCGGCCCGCAACGACTGCATGGCCCCGGTCCACATGAAGCCGGCGATCAACCCGCCGCACACCACCGTGTAGACCTGAATCCACGTCGAGTCCTCCCGCGACCACCACACCGCCGCGAACAGCACCACCACGGACAGCACCCGGCCCGCCCACGACGCGGCGACCGTCCCGGCCATCGGCCGCTTCGTGGCCCCCCACACGCCCGCACGCAGCATCCGCCCGCCGTCCAACGGCAACCCCGGCAGCAGGTTGAACACCGCCACCATCAGGTTCGACACCGCCAGCAGCGCCACCATCCGCCCGGTGAGCGAATCCACGTCCAGCGCAAGGCCGATGCCCCAGAAGCCGCCCGCCAGCACCAACGACAACGCCGGCCCCGCCGCCGCCACCGCGAACTCGCGGCCCGCCGTCTGCGGCTTGTCGATCTCCGAAACCCCGCCCAGGAACTGGATCGTGATCCGGTGCACCGGCAGCCCGAAGCGCAGCGCCGTGACCGCGTGGGCCAGTTCGTGCACCAGCACCGAGATGTACAGCAGCACCGCGAACAGGAACGAGATCGCGTACTTCCACGAGTCCAACTGTGGGAACAGCCGCTCGAACGTCGGCGCGAACAGCAACGTGATCACCATCGCGATCACGAACCACGACGAAGACACATACACCGGCACGCCGAAGGGCCGGCCCATCAACAGGCCTCCGCCACGCGCGGCACCGCCACCCGGGGCCTCCGCCCCGTCCCGCTGCCCGCTTTGGCCCTGCGGCCCGCCAGAAACACTCACGTTGTCGATGTTATGCGGTGCGTGACCGAGCAGGAGATCCCCTGGCGGGAGCGGCCTCCCGTGACCGGTACGCTGATCCCCATGTCCGAACCGACCGGTGCCGCCCGCCGTCGCGGGCCCTTCCAGGTCGGGGACCAAGTGCAGCTGACCGACCCCAAGGGCCGCCACCACACCTTCACGCTCGAAGCGGGCAAGGCGTTCCACACCCACAAGGGATCGTTCCCCCACGACGCACTCATCGGCGCCCCCGAGGGCACCGTCGTGCGGTCCACGGGGAACTTCGACTACCTGGCGCTGCGGCCTCTGCTCCCCGACTTCGTCCTGTCCATGCCCCGCGGAGCCGCGGTGATCTACCCGAAGGACGCGGGCCAGATCATCGCCATGGCCGACATCTTCGCCGGCGCCCGCGTCGTCGAGGCAGGCGTCGGCTCCGGCGCGCTCAGCACCTTCCTCCTGCGCGCCATCGGCGACCAAGGGCAGCTTTCGTCGTACGAACGCCGCCAGGACTTCGCCGACATCGCCAAGAAGAACGTCGAGCGCTACTTCGGCGGACCCCACCCCGCGTGGCGCCTCACCGTCGGCGACCTCCAGGACAACCTGGCCGAGACCGACGTCGACCGCGTCATCCTCGACATGCTCGCCCCGTGGGAATGCCTGGAGGCCGTGCACAAGGCCCTCGTCCCCGGCGGACTGGTCTGCTGCTACGTCGCCACCACGACGCAACTCGCCCGCACCGTCGAGACCATGCGCGCCATGCGCTGCTTCACCGAACCCCAGTCGTGGGAGTCGATGGTGCGCACCTGGCACGTCGAGGGCCTCGCCGTACGCCCCGACCACCGCATGATCGGCCACACCGGCTTCCTCGTCACCGCCCGCCGCATGGCCGACGGGGTCGAGGCCCCGATGCGCCGCCGACGCCCCTCCAAGGGCTCCTACGGCGAGGACTACGAGGCCCCCGAGGTCTGACCCCGCCTCACCCGAGAAGGCCCGTCCCCGGGCCTCCTCGCCCGCCACGAAGGGGGCGGTTCCGCCCAACCCGGCGGAACCGCCCCCGCTCTCTTCCCCACGCCTCTTCACGGCACACCACCAGCCCACTAACGTTGCCGTCCGTGGCGGATGAACACACCGTGTCAGGGGTCGCGCACACCGGCCCGGAACCCTCCGAACCCACCCTCGCGAAAACCGCGGGCGCCCCCGTCCCCACCGGGCCGCCTGGCAGCGCCGACCTCGTACGCGGCGCCGCACCCGCACCGCGCGTGCAAAAGCCCGACGTGAAGAACTCCGTCGTGCTCGCACTCGCCGTCGTGATCCTGTTCTTCACCGGCATCAGCGGTGTCGCGATCTGGGCCGCCGCCAGCTTCGACGGAGGACGCCCCGGCATCACCGGACCCGCCGACGGGCACCGCGAACCCCCGGTCATCGAACCCGCCGACCGCACCAGGCCCCCGCAGACCCTGGAACCGGACGAGGCCGCAACGGCTCCCGCAGCCGCCGAGACCGGAACGGAACGGCCCGGAACCGAGCCCGCGCCCCTCGCACCCGCCACCGAACCCGCAGCGGGCGAACCCCGGGCCGGGCAGCCCCAGACCGGACGCGACGCCGCCCGCGGCGCAGCCGTCGACTGGAACACCGTGGCCTACCCGCAGGACTGCCCCGGCGCCCCCTACGACGTCCGGGACGCCCGCCCCCTCACCGAGGACGCCCGCACGTACATCGTCCAGGTCCGCTGCGCCGCCGGATCCGGCACCGCGCCCGACGGGCTCTACACGTACGCGCTCGCCCCCGACGGCGGCCCTCCGGCACTCCTCGGGACGCTGCTCGCGGCCGGCGAGGACCGCGTCGTGAAGGAATTCGCCATCCGTGACGGCAAAATTCACGCCACGTTGCAGGGCTGGTCCACGGAAGAAGTACCCCGCTGCTGCCCTGACACGGAGGAGACCCGGGTCCTCACCCCGTGACCGCCCGAGCGGGCCGGACCGCACCTCCGCACGGCGTCCCGGCTGTGCGCCGACGCGTCCGCCGAGCGCCGTAGGCCGCCGTCCAACCGGCCGCCAACCGCGGGCCAACCGCCCGCCAACGATCAGGCGGCGTCCGGCCCGTACACCTCGACGCCGTCCGACACGCGACGCACATGGATGCATTCACCTGGGCATTTGCGTGTGGCGTCGATCACTTCGACCACCAGCGGGGCCGGCACCGGCACCGCCGCGCCCGCGTCCGTCCGCAGCTCGTCGTCGTCGCCCTTCACGTAGGCCAGCCCGTCGATGTCCAGCTCGAACACCTCACGGGCGAACTGCACGCAGATTCCGTCACCGGTGCAAAGATCCTGGTCGATCCACACCTCAAGCGGTTCATTCTCGGTGGACATCCGGCCTCGCACTTCACCGTTTCGTAGCAGGAACCGACCAAGAGACCCTACCCCCGACGGCTTCTTGATGTTGTCCGGTGGGTATCTGCACCTCACAACAGTGGGGGCAATCGCAAGGGTGAAGATCGGACACGCCCACATCGTCTTTTGATCAAGGGGTTTCAACCCCTCCTGCCACAGGTAGGGTCGGAGACGTCGCAGCTCCCAGGAGGAGGTGAGGACCGTGGCAGCCCACGACGACGACATGAACCGTGGCGGGAGGCCGGCTCGGGGTACGGACGACCTCATGAGCCAGGTGTCCTTTCTTGAGCAGGAAGTCGCCGTCCTGCGTCGCAAGCTCGCCGACTCGCCGCGTCAGACGAGGATGCTGGAGGAGCGCATTGTCGAGCTCCAGACCAGCCTCGCCGGTCTGACCACGCAGAACGAGCGGCTGGTGGCGACGCTCCGAGAGGCCCGCGATCAAATCGTGGCCCTCAAGGAGGAGGTGGACAGGCTCGCGCAGCCACCTTCCGGATTCGGTGTCTTCCTCAACGCAAACGATGACGGCACGGCCGACATCTTCACCGGAGGCCGAAAGCTCCGCGTGAACGTCAGCCCCAACCTCGACCTCGAGGAACTTCAGCGTGGCCAGGAGGTCATGCTCAACGAAGCCCTCAACGTGGTCGACGCCCTGGAGTTCGAGCGGATCGGCGATGTCGTGATGCTCAAAGAACTTCTCGAAGACGGCGAACGGGCCCTGGTGATCGGGCACACCGACGAGGAACGCGTCGTGCGCCTCGCCGAACCGCTGCTCGACGGCCCGCTCCGGGCAGGGGACTCCCTGCTCCTCGAACCGCGCTCCGGGTACGTGTACGAACGCGTCCCCAAGAGCGAGGTCGAGGAGCTTGTCCTCGAAGAAGTGCCGGACATCGACTACACAAAGATCGGCGGTCTGCGCAACCAGATCGAGATGATCCGCGACGCGGTCGAACTGCCGTACCTCCACCCGGACCTGTTCAAGGAGCACGAACTCCGACCCCCCAAGGGCATCCTGCTGTACGGCCCGCCCGGATGCGGAAAGACGCTCATCGCCAAGGCCGTCGCCAACTCGCTCGCCAAGAAGGTGGCCGAGGCCAAGGGCGGCGAGACCGGCAAGAGCTACTTCCTCAACATCAAGGGACCCGAACTCCTCAACAAGTACGTCGGCGAGACCGAGCGGCACATCCGCCTGGTCTTCCAGCGGGCCCGCGAGAAGGCCAGCGAGGGAACCCCCGTCATCGTCTTCTTCGACGAGATGGACTCGCTCTTCCGCACCCGAGGGTCGGGCGTCAGCTCGGACGTGGAGAACACCATCGTCCCGCAGCTGCTGTCCGAGATCGACGGTGTCGAGGGCCTGGAGAACGTCATCGTCATCGGCGCCTCCAACCGCGAGGACATGATCGACCCGGCCATCCTGCGCCCGGGCCGACTGGACGTGAAGATCAAGATCGAACGTCCGGACGCCGAGGCGGCAAAGGACATCTTCGCCAAGTACCTGACGTCGAACCTCCCGCTCCACGAGGACGACCTGAAGGAACACGGCGACGACCGCGCCACCACCGTCGTCAACATGATCCAGCGTGCCGTCGAGCGCATGTACACCGAGAGCGAGGAGAACCGCTTCCTCGAGGTGACGTACGCCAACGGCGACAAGGAGACGCTCTACTTCAAGGACTTCAACTCCGGCGCCATGATCGAGAACATCGTCGGCCGCGCCAAGAAGATGGCCATCAAGGACTTCCTCGAACTCGGCCACAAGGGCATCCGCGTCTCCCACCTGCTCGCCGCCTGCGTCGACGAGTTCAAGGAGAACGAGGACCTGCCCAACACCACCAACCCCGACGACTGGGCGCGGATCTCCGGCAAGAAGGGCGAGCGGATCGTCTACATCCGCACGCTCGTCACCGGCAAGCAGGGTGCCGACACCGGCCGCTCCATCGACACCGTCGCCAACACCGGACAGTACCTGTGACACCAGCCGCCGCGGCCCACAGCGAGCTGTGCAGGGCGTGTTCGGCAATCCGCTGGCCGAACCCGGCGTCGTCGGGGTGTCCGCGGGCGCGACCGTCGGCGCGG
>NZ_JBEZFP010000047.1:0-56435 GCF_040649515.1 Streptodolium elevatio | reverse complement strand
GCCCGAATGCGGGTGGGGCTAGCCCCACCCGCAGGCATCCGGCTGGGCCCACCCCGCTCAGGCTCGGCAGGCCGCGGCGAGGGCGTCGTCGACCGCGCCGACCGCGTCTTCGCCGGCCACGCGGTCGGCGATCGTCCGGGCCCGGAGGCGGTACCGGGGGTTGCCCGCCGCCTCGGCCAGTGCGGCACCGAGGCGGTCGGCGGTCAGGGAGCGCAGCGGAACGGCGGTGGGCGCCACGCCGAGACGGACGAGGCGGCGGGCCCAGAACGCGGCGTCGAACTGGACGGGGACCGGCACGGCCGGCACCCCGGCGCGCAGGCCCGCCCCGGTCGTACCGGCGCCGCAGTGGTGCACGACCACGGCCATGCGCGGGAACAACAGGTGGTGCGGGACGTCGTCGACCGCGAACATGTCGTCACCCGCACCTTCGGCGTCGAGCCCGGCCCAGCCGCGTTGGATCACGCCGCGCAGCCCGGCCGCGCGCAGCGCGCGTACGACGTGCGCGACCACCAGATCCGGGACGGGGACGGTGGCACTGCCCAGCCCGACGAATGCCGGAGGCGGCCCCGCGGCAAGGAAGTCCTGGAGAGCGTCGGGGAGTTGGCGGGTGTCGCCGGGCCACCAGTAGCCGACCGGCCGCAGTCCGGGCCGCCAGTCTCTCGGCGGCGGTACGACGACCGGGCTGAAGCCGTAGAGCACCGGCCAGCCCTCGCGTTCGCGGGCCCGCCGCGAGGCGGCCAGGCCGATCGGCCGAAGTCCCAGAGCGCGGCGCAGGTCGCGGTCGGCGGCGGAGAAGACGTGGTCGACGGCCAGGTCCACGGCGTGGCCGGCCAGGCGGTTCCCCAGCGGGCCCAACGAGCGCGCGGAAACCATCGGCGGTGCGAACACCCGGGTCGGGTGCAGCGGTTGCAGGTACGCGCCGAGCACCGGTACGCCGAGGCTCTCGGCGAGCGTGCAGGCGACCGGGGCCAGCGACGCCGACGCCACCAGGACGTCGTGGCCGGGCGCTGCGTCCAAGAGGCCGTCCGTCAGTTCACCGGCCAGCGCGCGGGCCAGCGCCACGACGCGGGCCAGCTTGCCCGCTCCGGTGATGCTGCGGTGGAGTCCGCGTCCCCGGGCGGAGTGCAACTCCTCGTGCGGATCGACCGGCAGGGCGTGGAACTTCACACCCGTGCCGGCCGCCAGCGGTTCGAAGCGGGCGTGGGTCACCAAGGTCACCTCGTGCCCGCGCCGGGCAAGCCCCACCCCGAGACCGGTGAACGGGGCGGCGTCCCCGCGCGAACCCACCGTCATGATCGCAACGCGCACAGTGACGATTATGGCCCCGCGACGTCACGCCCGACGCGTCACGCGCCGCGCGACACGGTGGCGCGAGCCGTACGTACGACGAGGCGCACGTACGACGGGCGCACGCACAACGGGCGCAAACACGACAGCCGCGGACACAGATGGACCGCGGACACGACGAGCCGCGGACACGACATCGCCCGCGGCCGCCGCCGCGGCAACCGCCCTACCGAACGCGGTACTCCTTGCTGCGCTGCTGGAACAGCCCCGCCTGCTCCGACCAGGCCAGATTGCCCAGGGTGATCATGTGCGGCGCCATCGCGAGCGCCTGCGAGCGCGTCATGTCGCGGGCTGCCCAGATCGACCGCACCGAGCCCTCGACGCCGCCCGGCGGGTAGGCGGCGATCGCCTCGGCCGCCCACTTCGCCGCCTCGTGCAGCTCGTCGGCCGGCACCACCTGCGAGACGAGGCCCGTCTCGTACGCCCGCTTCGCGCTCATCCGCTCCGCGTTGCCCAGCAGCGTCAGCCGCATGACCTCGCCGAGCGGCATGCGCTGGGCGAGGTACATCGACTCGAAGCCGGACACCATGCCGTACGTCGTGTGCGGGTCGAAGAACGTGGCGCTTTCACTCGCGATGATGAACTCGCACTCGCCCAGAAGGTAGAAGGCGCCGCCGCAGGCCATGCCGTTGACGGCGACGATGACCGGCTTCCACAGGTCGGAGTGCTTCGGGCTGATCTTCAGCATCGGGTCGTCCATCATGTACGGCGACGACGGCTGCGGAACGTCGACAGAACGGTCGATTCCGGTACAGAAAGCCTTGTCGCCGGCCCCGGTGAGGACGATCACACGCACGTCGTCGTCGTGGCGCAGCTCACGCCACAGCGTGTGCAGCTCCTCGATCATGACCAGGTCGAACGCGTTGTGCCGGTCCGGCCTGTTGAGCGTCACCCACGCGACACCGTCGGCCTGTTCGTACCCGAGCGTCTCGAACTTGCGCATGTGCCCCATCCTCCTGGTCGGCCCGCGTTGTCGGCCTGGATGCGAATCCGGCGTGGTCTCGATCTCCCGGTCGGCAGCTTCCCTCGCCGCCCTGATCTGACGTACCGTCAGCTCAGACTAGCAACGGCACAGGCGGCCACCGTCGGACCTCTCAGGAGCGATCATGCAGGGTGATCTCGAGTGGGGCAGCATTCCCGCTCTCGTCGACAGCGCGGCCGAGCGCTTCGGTGACCGCGAGGCCGTCGTGGACGGCGGCGTACGCATCACGTTCGCCGAGCTGCGCGACCGGGTGCGCGCCGCCGCCGCGGCGGCCGTGGCCGCGGGCGTCGAGAAGGGCGACCGCGTCGCGGTCTGGGCCCCGAACGGCCGCGACTGGATCACCGCCGCCCTCGGCGCGCTCGCGGCCGGTGCCGCGATCGTCCCGATGAACACCCGCTACAAGGGCGCCGAGGCGCAGTACGTCCTGGAGAAGACCCGCGCCAAGCTGCTCTTCGTCTCCGGCACGTTCCTCGGCGCGTCGTACGTCGCCATGCTGCGCTCCTCGGCCGGCGAGGGCACCGCGGGACGCCCGTTCGCCGCCCTGCCCGACCTGGCCACCGCGGTCGTGCTCTCGGACAGCGCCCCGGACACGTGCGTGACCTGGGCCGACTTCCTGGCCGCCGGGGAGTCCGTGCCCGCCGCGGCCGTCGACGAGCGCGCCGCGTCGGTCACCTCCGACGACCTCGGCGACATCATCTTCACCTCCGGCACCACCGGCCGGCCCAAGGGCGTCATGACGACGCACGGCCAGTCGCTCCGCGTCTTCGAGACGTGGGCGAGCACCGTGGGCCTCGCGGAGGGCGACCGCTACCTGATCGTCAACCCGTTCTTCCACACCTTCGGCTACAAAGCCGGCATCCTCGCGAGCCTGATCAAGGGCGCCACGATGATCCCGCAGGCGGTCTTCGACGTCGACGCCACGCTCGCGCTTATCCAGGCCGAGAAGGTCACCGTCCTGCCGGGCGCGCCGACCATCTACACGTCGCTGCTCGACTCCGGCTCGCGCGGCAAGTACGACCTCGCCTCGCTGCGCCTCGCGGTCACCGGCGCCGCCTCCGTGCCGCTCTCCCTCGTCACGCGCATGGCCGACGACCTGGGCTTCGACACCGTCCTGACGGCGTACGGCCTGACCGAGTCCTGCGGCACCGCCAGCATGTGTCGCCAGGGCGACCCCGCCGAGATCATCGCCTCGACTTCCGGCCGCGCGATCGAGGGCGTCGAGCTGGTCACCGTCGACGACGCCGGCAAGCCCACCGCCGTCGGCGAGCCCGGCGAGGTCTGGGTGCGCGGATACAACGTGATGCGCGGCTACTTCGAGGACCCCGAGGAGACCGCCAAGGCGGTGGACGCGGACGGCTGGCTGCACACCGGCGACGTGGGCGTCCTCGACGAGCAGGGCAACCTGCGCATCACCGACCGCATCAAGGACATGTACATCGTGGGCGGCTTCAACGCCTACCCGGCCGAGATCGAGTCGGTCCTCGCGGGCCACCCGGCGGTCTCCGAGGCCGCGGTGATCGGCGTCCCCGACGCCCGCATGGGCGAGGTCGGCAAGGCGTACCTCATCCTGCGCGCGGGAGCCTCCGTCACCACTGACGAGATCGTCGACTACTGCCGCAAGGAAATGGCGAACTACAAGGTCCCGCGCTACGTCGAGATCGTCACCGAATTCCCCCGGAACCCCACCGGCAAGGTCATGAAGTTCGAACTGCGTGCCCAAGCCGCCGAGGAGTTCGCCGCCCGCAAGTGAGCGGTCCGCCGCGGCGGGCCGGAAAGCGTTCCGGCCCGCCGACGCGTCGACGAAGTCAGCGGTGAGCGCTGACCGTTGGCAGAGATGCGAACCGTCGCCGCGAGGCCGGGGCCCGGGACGCCGTAACGGTCAGTGTCGGCCCAGGAGTTCGGCGATGCGGGTGAAGCCGTCGGTGGGGTGGCCGAGGTCGATTGCCTTGCGGGCGAGGGACTCGGCGGCGCGCATGACGCTCGCGTCGATGCCGTGGGCCTCGGAGGTGTGGACGATGTGGGCCATCGAGGAGGCGGCCGAGGTGATGGGATTGCCTTCGCCGGAGTGGGTGTCGTTGTCGATCTCGGTGGCGGTGTCGGCGAAGACGGGCGGCAGGATCGCGCCGATGCCCTGGGCGAACGGCAGCAGTTCCCGTGCCGAGATGCCCTCGGCCTTGGCGATCGCGACGGCGTGCATGTAGCCGGTCATCGCGGTCCAGAAGATGTCGAGGAGCGCGACGTCGTACGCCGCCGCGCGCCCGATCTCCTCGCCGAGGTGGGTGTGGCTGCCGCCGAGGGCGTCGAGGGCGGGGCGGTGCTCCGCGTACAGGTCCCGCGGACCGCTGTAGATGAACACCCCGTGCGGCGTGCCGATGGTGGTGGTCGGGGTCATGATCGCGCCGTCGAGGTAGTGGACGCCATGTTCGGCCGCCCACTCGGCGGTGTCCCGGGCGCGGGCCGGGGTGTCGGCGGTCAGGTTCACGACCGTGCGCCCGTTGAGCGCCGCCGCGACCGGTTCGCGCCGCAGGACGGCGTCGGACGCGTCGTAGTCGACGACGCAGACGACCGTCAACGCGCTTGCCGCGACCGCCTCTTCGGCGGTCATGGCACGCTCCGCGCCGCGTCCGACGAGTTCGTCGTCGCGGCCGGGGGTGCGGTTCCAGACAACCGTACGCAGGCCCGCGTCCAGGAACGCCCCGGCGAGGGCGCGTCCCATCGGCCCCAGGCCGAGCACGGTGACGGACAGAGCGGCGGTGGCGGAAGAAGCGACGGTCCGGTCGGTGTTCGAAGACATGGCAGGACTCCCGGGCAAGCGCGTGAAGAGCGCGACGAATAGCTGTCAATTCGTGATGAAAAGGACAATGGATGACGCGCAGGAGAGCCGTTGAACCGGGCGTCTGCGGCGTCACCGCCGCGATCGGGGTGATCGACGGCAAGTGGAAGACGGTGCTGCTGTGGCTGCTGGAGTCGGGCCCGCGGCGCCCCGGCGAGATGCGCAGGCAACTGCCGGGCCTCACCGAGAAGGTGCTGACCCAAACCCTTCGCGAGATGCGGGAGGACGGCCTCGTCCACCGCGAGGTGCACGACACCCTGCCGCTGAAGACGGTCTATTCCCTGACCGGCTTCGGCCGCGATCTCTGCGAGGCACTGGCCCCCCTCTCCGACTGGGGCCACCGCCTCCTCGACAACCGCGCCGAGGACCGTCCCGCGTCCTGACCCCAACCCTCGTCCCCACCCCGCAGGCCCCACAAGTACCCACAAAAAGGTGGGTACCCGGCCGCCCGCGACGCCCTCGCGGCGGATTAGCCTGGCGGGCATGGTCGACATATCCCGGCTTCCGGCGGAGGCACGACAGCGGCGGCGGGTCGAGCTGCGCGAGTTCCTGAGGACGCGCCGGGCGCGGCTGACGCCCGCGGACGTGGGCATGCCGGCCGGCGGCGGACGCCGTACGCCCGGCCTGCGCCGCGAAGAGGTCGCCGTCCTCGCCGGCGTGGGCGTCAGCTGGTACACGTGGCTCGAGCAGGGCCGCGAGATCAACGTCTCGGCCGATGTGCTCGACGCGATAGCGCGCGTGCTGCGCCTGGATCCCGCGGAACGCGAGCACCTCTACCTGCTGTCGGGCCTCAATCCGCCGCCCGCTCGCCCGGCGGAGCGCGGCGTGCCCGACGCCGTGCGGCGTGTGATCGACGCGTGGATGCCGAAGCCGGCCTACGTCGTCGACCGGCACTGGGACTTCGTCGCCGTCAACACCGCCGCCCGCGCGGTGTTCGGGTACGACGAGGCCGCGCACAACTGCCTCGTGAGCTTCTTCACCAGCGCACGCCACCGCACCGAATGGGACGACTGGCACGACGTCGCCCGCGCGATCGTCGGCCACTTCCGCGCGGACGCCGCCCGCTACCCGGGCGACCCCGAGTTCGGCCGCATCGCCGACGACATGTGCGCGGTCAGCCCGGAGTTCGCCGCGATCTGGGCCGAGCACCCGATCGGCTCCGCGGGCCAGGGCGTCAAGGTCCTCGACAACCCGGAGGTGGGCCGGCTGACGTTCGAGTACACCTCGCTGCCGCTGCCCGACCTGCCCGGACACCGCATGATCCTGCACACCCCGGACGCCGCGACCGACACCGAGGCCCGGCTCGCCCGGCTGCTCGCGGTCACCGTCTGACCCTCAGGGTGGTGGTGCCGGACCCAGGTTCAGCGCGCACTGCCGGGTCCGCCGGAACGGCCCCAGGATCGTCGTCATGAACCGATACACGAACAAGACGGTCCTGATCACCGGCGGCACCAGCGGCATGGGGTACGCCACCGCCCGCAGGCTCCTCGACGAGGGCGCGTACGTCGCCGTCACCGGCCGCAGCCGCCCCCGTCTCGACACGGCCGTGGCCCGCCTGGTCGCGGAGACCGGGGTGACGCCCGAGCGGATCCTCGCGGTGCCCGCCGACGTCGCCGCACTTCCCGCACTCGACGACCTGGTCGAGCGCGTACGGGCCTGGCGCGGCTCCCTCGACGCGGTCTTCGCGAACGCCGGGGTCGGGGTCTTCAAGCCCAGCACCGAGATCACCGAGGCCGACTTCGACTACACCGTCGACGTCAACTTCAAGGGCGTCTACTTCACCGTGCTCAAGTCCCTGCCGCTGCTCAAGGACGGCGGCGCGGTCGTGATCAACGCGTCGTGGACGCTGCACCGCGGCCTGTCCGTGGCCTCCGTCTACTCGGCCACCAAGGCCGCCGTGCACAACCTCGCCCGTACGCTCGGCGCCGACCTCGCCCCGCGCGGCATCCGCGTCAACTCGGTCAGCCCCGGCTACATCGACACCGAGATGTACCGCGACAACAACCCCGACCCGGCCGCCGAGGCGGTGAACTCGGCCGAGGTGCCGCTCGGTTCGCTCGGGCATGCGGACGACGTCGCGGCGGCGGTCGCCTTCCTGGCCTCCGACGACGCGTCGTACATCACCGGTCAGGACCTGGTGATCGACGGCGGCCTCGTCGGCTCCGTCCCCCAACCCGCCTGACGCCGCCCGGCCCCGGGTGCGCACGGCCTCCGCCGGCACGCACCCGGGCTGCGGCTACTTGCCCTCGAAGTTGGGGGTGCGCTTGGCGGCCTTGGCGCCGTAGCCCTCGGTGATGTCCTCGGAGGCGAGGGTGACCGCGGCGGTCATGGCGGTCTGGGCGAGGGCGTTGTCGAGGGCGGCGTCGGCGTAGGAGTCGATCGAGCGCTTGATGCCCTGGACGGCGAGAGGGGCGTTCGCGGCGATCTGCCCGGCGATCTCGCGGGCGGTCTTGTCGAGGTCGTCGCGCGGGACGACGAGTTGCACGAGGTTGAGGCGCTCGGCGGTGGCGGCGTCGATGCGGCGGCCGGTGAGGGCGAGGTACTTGGCCCAGCCGGCGCCCGCCTCGCGGGCGATGCGCATGTCGCCGCCCGCGTCGACGGCGACGCCGAGCTGGGCCTCGGGGAGGGCGAAGACCGCGTCGTCGGCGGCGACGCGGATGTCGGCGAGGAGCGCGAGTTCGAAGCCGAAGCCGAGGGCGTAGCCCTGGACCGAGGCGACCACCGGCTGGGGGAGGCGGGCGAACGCGCGGAAACGCTCGTGCACCCAGCGCAGGCCCTCGTAGTAGTTGCGGGTGCGCTCGGCGCCGGAGCGGCCGGTGATGTTGCCGCCCGGGGCCGTGACGTCGATGCCCGCGCAGAAGGCGCGGCCCTCGGCGCGCAGCAGCACCACGCGGATCTCCGGGTCGAAGCGGATGCGGTCGGCCATGACGCCGAGCTGGCGGCTGGCCTCCCAGCTCCAACCGTTGAGCTTCTCGGGGCGGCAGAGCGTGACGACGCCGACACCGTCCTCGACGTCGAGGCGCATCCGCTCCTGGCCCGGTTCGATGGTCGGATCGGTGGTGTTGATCACGTGCCTGTCCCCTCGGTATGCGCCCGATCGGTCTTGTCTGACGGTGCGTTAGATCGGAGTATGTGACCGGTCTTCAGATGACACAAGGTGAGACAAGGGAGTCCCCGATGGCCGCGATCCTTCCCCCCGGAGTCCTGCATTACGGCATGCAGCTGCCGATCCAGTCGCAGAGCAAGCTGTACGCGGAGGCGTGGGAGGAGACCGCGGGGCCCGACGACCTGGCGGCCATCGCCCAGGCGTGCGACCGCGGCGGCTTCGCGTACATCGCGGTCTGCGACCACACCGCGATCCCGCGCAGCCACGCCCCGATGATGGGCACCGAGTGGTGGGACACGATGACCACGCTCGGCTGGCTCGCCGGCATCACCGAGCACGTGCGCCTCGTGAGCCACGTCGCGGTGCTGGCGTACCGGCACCCGATGATGACCGCGAAGGCCTTCGCGACGCTGGACGTCATCTCCAAGGGCCGCGCGATCGTCGGTGCGGGGGCCGGCCACGTCGAGGCCGAGTTCGAGATGTTCGGCCTGGACTTCAAGGACCGCGGCCCGGCGCTGAACGAGGCCCTGGAGCTGCTCGACCTCGCGCTGCGCGAGGAGTTCGTGACGTACGAGGGCAAGCGCTTCAAGGTGGACGACATGGGCGCCCGCCCGCGCCCCGTGCAGGGCCCGCGTCCCCCGATCTGGATCGGCGGCTCGGCCGGTGCCGCGCTCAAGCGGGTCGCCAAGTACGCCGACGGCTGGCTCCCGCAGGGCAGCCCGCGCGAGACCTTCCCCGACCAGGTGGCCGAGCTGCGCCGCCTGCGCGCGGAGTACGGGCGCGCCGACGAGGCGATGGACATCGGCGCCATCACCGAGATGCTGTACGTCGGCAAGCCCGACTGGGAGGTCGGCGAGCGCACCCTGTCCGGCAGCCCGGAAGAGATCGCCGAGTCGCTGCGTTGGTACGGCGAGCAGGGCGCGAACCAGATCCAGATCCGCTTCCGCAACCGCACGCTGCAGGAGCTGCTGGACCAGATCGAGGCGTTCTCGACCCAGGTCGCGCCCCTTCTGAACAAGTAGCCGACCGTGCTCGGCGGCCCGTGACGAGGGCCGCGCGAGGCGTTTCGCGGGGGCTCGGAACGGGTTAGGGCAACCTAAGGTGAGTCCGAACTCACGACTCCGGGCCCCTCGCCAAATGTGAAATCTGACGTACCATCAGGAAATCGCGGTCGGTCCTCGGCATGCGCCGTGGAGGGCCGCCGGAACACCGCACCACGCAGGCGCCTCTGTATCGAAGTAGGGAGTCCGGGTCATGCTCGACCACCTCATCACCGGAGCCACCGTCGTCGACGGAACGGGCACACCCTCCTACCGAGGTGACGTGGGGATCCGGGACGGCCGCATCGTCGCGGTGGGCCCGACCGGAAGCATCACCGAGGAAGCCGCCGCCACCGAGGACGCCACCGGCCTCGTGCTCGCCCCCGGCTTCATCGACCCGCACACGCACTACGACGCGCAGCTCCACTGGGACGCGTACGCCACCCCCTCGGTCAACCACGGCGTCACCACCATCGTGGGCGGCAACTGCGGCTTCACCCTCGCCCCGCTCAAGGCCGAGGACGCCGACTACACCCGCCGCATGATGGCCAAGGTCGAGGGCATGGCCCTCCCGGCCCTGGAGAACGGCATCGACTGGAGCTGGGAGACCTTCGCCCAGTACCTCGACAAGCTGGACGGCACGATCGGCGTCAACGCCGCGTTCATGGCCGGCCACTGTGCGATCCGCCGCTACGTGATGGGCTCCGACTTCGGCAAGGCGGCCACGCCCGAGCAGGTCGAGGCCATGGTCGTCGAGCTGAAGAAGGCCATGGAGGCGGGCGCGCTCGGCTTCTCCACCGGCCGCTCGAACCACACCGACGGCGACGGCAACCCCGTCCCGTCGCGCCACGCGACCCCCGAAGAGGTCCTGGCGCTCTGCGCCGAGGTCGGCCGGCACGAGGGCACCCAGCTGGAGGTCATCGTCGCGGGCTGCCTCGACAAGTTCGACGACGACGAGATCGAGCTGCTCACCCAGATGACGGTGACCGCCGGCCGTCCGATGAACTGGAACGTGCTGACCGTCGACTCGGCCGACCCGGACCGCGTGCCGCGCCAGATCTACGCGTCGGAGAAGGCCGAGGCGGCCGGCGGCAAGATCGTCATCCTCACCCTGCCGGTGCTGGTGCCGATGAACATGTCGCTGCTCACCTACTGCGCGCTCAACCTGCTGCCGGGCTGGGGCGAGATCCTGGCCCTGCCGGTCCCGGAGCGCATCGCGAAGCTGCGCGACCCGGAGACCCGCACCGAGATGCTGCGCCGCGCGAACAGCCCCGAGGCGGGCGTCTTCCGCCGCCTGGTGGACTTCGGCCGGTACGTCATCGGCGACACCTACTCCGCGGCCAACGAGGGCCTGTCCGGCCGCGTCGTGGCGGACATCGCCAAGGAGCGCGGCCAGGAGGAGTTCGAGGCGCTGGTCGAGATCTGCGCCGCGGACGACCTGCGGACCGTGCTGTGGCCGATGCCGACCGACAACGACCAGGCGTCGTGGGACCTGCGCCAGGAGGTCTGGGAGAGCAAGCACGTCATCCTGGGCGGCTCGGACGCGGGCGCGCACCTGGACCGCATGTGCGGTGCGACGTACACGACCCGCTTCCTGGGCGACTCGCTGCGCGGCCGCAAGCTGGTCTCGCTGGAGCGCGCGGTGCAGATGCTCACCACCGACCCGGCCAAGCTGTTCGGCCTCAAGGACCGCGGGCGGATCGCCGAGGGCTACCACGCCGACCTGGTGCTGTTCGACCCGGAGAAGGTCAACTCCGGGCCGGCGCGCCTGGTGCACGACCTGCCGGGCGACAGCCCGCGCCTGACCGCCGAGTCGGAGGGCATCGTCTCGGTCCGCGTCAACGGCGTCGAGACCGTGCGCGACGGCCAGGTCACCGGCGCCGTCAACGGCAAGGTGCTGCGTTCGGGCCAGGACACCTACACCGTCACGAACGAATCGGTCAGCTTCTGAGTACGTCCTGATCGCACGCCGTGTACGAAGGCCCGGCCGCACCCGTGCGGCCGGGCCTTCGGCGTGTTCCGGATGCCGGAGCGCGGAGCGGCGTGATGTGCGACACGAGTCCGCGTACGTCTTCGGGGGCACGCCTACAGTTGGTCTGTTCAGGCCCAAAAGCCCTGTACGGACCGGCCATAAGCACGACAGCGAGGGGTGTCGCATGACCCAGACTCCGACCGAGAACGCGATGCGGCGCGCCCTGCGCCGTGCCCGTGACGGGGTCATGCTGGACGTCTCCGAAGCCGAGGTGCTGCTGCACGCGAAGGGCACGGACCTCGACGACCTGTGCGCCTCGGCGGCCCGGGTGCGCGACGCCGGCCTCGACGCGGTGGGCCGTCCGGGTGTGATCACCTACTCCCGCAAGGTGTTCATTCCGCTGACGCGGCTGTGCCGGGACAAGTGCCACTACTGCACTTTCGTGACCGTCCCCGGCAAGCTGAAGCGCGAGGGGCACTCGATGTTCCTCAGCCCCGACGAGGTCCTCGAGATCGCGCGCGAGGGTGCCGCGATGGGCTGCAAGGAAGCCCTCTTCACCCTCGGCGACCGCCCCGAGGACCGCTGGCCCGAGGCCCGCGAATGGCTCGACGCGCACGGCTACGACGACACGCTCTCGTACGTCCGCGCCATGGCCATCCGCGTCCTGGAGGAGACCGGCCTCCTCCCGCACCTGAACCCCGGCGTGCTGTCCTGGACCGACCTCCAGCGCCTCAAGCCGGTCAGTCCGTCGATGGGCATGATGCTGGAGACCACCGCGACGCGCCTGTGGTCCGAGCCGGGCGGCCCGCACCACGGCTCGCCCGACAAGGAGCCCGCGGTACGCCTGCGCGTCCTGGAGGACGCCGGCCGCTCCAACGTGCCGTTCACCACCGGCATCCTCATCGGCATCGGCGAGACGATGGCCGAGCGCGCCGAGTCGGTGTTCGCGCTGCGCAGGACCGCCCGGCAGTACGGCGGCATCCAGGAAGTCATCGTGCAGAACTTCCGCGCCAAGCCGGACACCGCGATGCGCTCCGTCGCGGACGCCGACCTGCAGGAACTCGCCGCCGCCATTGCGGTGACCCGCATCGTGCTCGGGCCCAAGATGCGCGTGCAGGCCCCGCCGAACCTGGTGGGCGAGGAGTTCGCGCTGATGATCCGCGCGGGCATCGACGACTGGGGCGGCGTGTCGCCGCTGACGCCGGACCACGTCAACCCCGAGCGTCCCTGGCCGCACATCGACGAACTCGCCGAGCGCACCTCGGAGTCCGGCTTCACGCTGCGCGAACGCCTGACGATCTACCCGGAGTTCATCCGCCGCGGTGAGCCGTGGATCGACCCGCGGGTGCTGCCGCACGTGCGGGCGCTGAGCGACGCCGACGGGATGGCGGTCGAGGGGAAGAACCCCGAGGGCCTGCCGTGGCAGGAGCCCGAGGACCTGTTCGCGGCCGCGTCCGGGCGTACCGACCTGCACGTCACGATCGACACGACCGGGCGTACCTCCGACCGCCGCGACGACTTCGACGAGGTCTACGGCGACTGGGAGGAACTGCGCGGCCAGGCCACCTACGGGCGCGACAGCATGGTCGACGGCCAGGCCGCACCCGTGCGGATCGACGGCGACGTCAAGGCCGCTCTCGCGCAGGCCGCCGCCGACCCGACGCTGCTGACCGACGAGCAGGCCCTCGCGCTGTTCCACGCGGACGGCCCGGCGCTCGACGAACTCGCGCGGATCGCCGACGACTTGCGGCGCGAGGTGGTCGGCGACGAGATCACCTACATCGTCAACCGCAACATCAACTTCACCAACGTCTGCTACACCGGCTGCCGGTTCTGCGCGTTCGCGCAGCGGCGCACCGACGCCGACGCGTACACGCTCTCGCTGGAGCAGGTCGGCGAACGCGCCGAGCAGGCGTGGGCGGTGGGCGCCACCGAGGTCTGCATGCAGGGCGGCATCCACCCCGACCTGCCGGGCACCGCGTACTTCGACATCGCGCGCGAGGTGAAGAAGCGGGTGCCGGAGATGCACGTGCACGCGTTCTCGCCGATGGAGGTCGTGAACGGCGCGACGCGCACCGGCATGTCGATCCGCGACTGGCTGCAGGCGGCCAAGGAGGCCGGGCTCGACACGATCCCGGGCACCGCGGCCGAGATCCTGGACGACGACGTGCGCTGGATCCTCACCAAGGGCAAGCTGCCGGCGGCCACCTGGGTCGAGGTCGTGTCCACGGCCCACGAGCTTGGCATCCGCAGCTCGTCGACGATGATGTACGGCCACGTCGACACCCCCGCGCACTGGCTCGCGCACCTGCGCCTGCTCGGCCGCATCCAGGACCAGACGGGCGGCTTCACGGAGTTCGTGACGCTGCCGTTCGTGCACACCAACGCGCCCGTCTACCTGGCCGGCATCGCCCGCCCGGGGCCGACGCTCCGCGACAACCGCGCGGTGCACGCGATGGCGCGCATCCTGCTGCACGGCAAGATCTCGAACATCCAGACCAGTTGGGTCAAGCTCGGGGTCGACGGCACCAACCTGATGCTCCAGGGCGGTGCCAACGACATGGGCGGCACCCTGATGGAGGAGACGATCTCGCGGATGGCGGGGGCCGACAACGGCTCGCGCAAGTCGATCGCCGAACTCGAGGCGATGGCCGCGTCGTTGGGGCGCCGCGCGCGGCAGCGCACCACGACGTACGGCGAGGTCGGCGCGGAGCGGCAGGAAGTCGCGCGGCGCCACGACGATGAGGTGGAGAAGATCATGCTGCCGATCCTCGGATGACGGTGCGTCCGCTCCCGGTCGGCCGCCGCACCGCATGCGGCGGCCGTCCGGCAGCCGGACGGCCGGTCGGGGGGCCCGCCGGGGTGCGAAGCGGAACGCCCATCTGACGCATCGTCAGATGGGCGGCCCGGGAACCCCGTCTGTCGGTACGCTTCCGCACGGGGCGCGACCGGGCACCCCGGCGGCACGCGACGGTACGCAGGTGAACTCAGCGGGGCGGGACCGGGCCGGAGGGGAGCCGGCGGTCCGCGGCCCCTCCGACTTCGGGGAGGGACATCCATGGCCGCACTGTGGTCGAGAGAGCGGCAGCAGGACTTCCGCAGCCGGGTCAGGGGATGCCTGGTCGGCGGTGCCGTCGGCGACGCGCTCGGCGCCGGGATCGAGTTCCTGTCGCTCGACGAGATCCGCGCCCAGCACGGTGCGGACGGGGTGACCGGGTACGTCACGGCGTACCACCGGCGCGGTGCCATCACCGACGACACGCAGATGACCCTGTTCACCGTCGAGGGGCTGATACGCGCGCACGTGCGCCGCGACGACGGCCTGTGGCACCCGCCGTCGGACGTGCACCGCGCGTACCTGCGCTGGAAGGCCACGCAGAGCGAGTGGGGCCCGGACGAACGCCGCGACGAGGGCTGGCTGGTACGCGAGGAATGGCTCTACAGTTCCCGCGCGCCGGGCCACGCGTGCCTGCGCGGCCTCGACGACGAGGTGATGGGCACCCTCGACAAGCCCAAGAACGCCGACTCCAAGGGCTGCGGCGCGGTGATGCGCTCGGCGCCGTTCGGCATGCTGGTCGGCTGGAGCCCGGACCTCGTCTTCCAACTCGCGGTGGAGTGCGCGGTGCTGACGCACGGTCACCCGACCGGGTACCTGTCCGCGGGGGTGTTCGCGGTGGTGGTGCACGCCCTCATGCAGGGGGCGAGCATCGACGCCGGGGTACGCGGAGCGCTGGAAATCGCCGCCGCCCACGACGGGCACGAGGAGACCGTGGCCGCGGTCGAGGCGGCGCTCGCCATGGTCCGGACCGGCACCCCCGATTCGGGTCGCGTCGAGGAACTGGGCCAGGGCTGGACCGCCGAAGAGGCCCTGGCCATCGGGCTGTACTGCGCGCTGGTGGCCCCGGACGTCCGCAGCGGACTCCTGCTCGCGGTCAACCACTCCGGCGACAGCGACTCGACCGGCTCGATCTGCGGCAACCTGCTGGGGGCCATGCACGGGGAGACCGCGCTGCCCGCCGACCTGGTCGCCGAACTGGAGGGCCGCGGCACGATGTTGCAGCTCGCCGACGACTTCTCGATGGAGATGACGCAGTCCGCCGCGCTGCACGGCGCCGACGGACCGCGTACGCACTGGGCGAAGCGCTACCCGGCGACCTGACCGGCGTCGGCGCCGCTGCCCCGGCGTTGCCGGTGGCCCGTCTGGCCGCCGCCTGCACGGCTGCCCGCCTACCCGGTCGCCGGGTCGCCCGGCCCGCGGGCTGATACGGAACGCGCCCCCGCCCGGGTGAACGGCCGCATTTGTTCTATTGAAATGTCCGCGTGTTGAGCCTATTTTCGCTAACCGCTGGTTGACACGAGTCCGCGCAGGGGAGCCGCGCGCGTGTCCACCGGGGGGAATCGTTTGCGCTCGATCGCGCTACCCGTACCGTCCACCGGGTGCCGCTGCACGTCATCGGCAATCACCTCTTCGTTCCACGGAGGCCCGAGATGGCTCGGTTCGGCAACAGACCCGTAAGACTCGTGACCGCATTTGCGGTCTGCGCATCGGTGCTCGGCCTGGCGGCGCCCGCCGCCGAGGCGGCCGCGCCCGCACCCGCGCCCAAGCGGCTGGACATCCTGCTGTCCAACGACGACGGCTACCAGTTCCCGTTCATCCGCGCGGTGCAGGGCGCGTTGAGGGCGGCGGGACACAACGCGGTGATCGTCGCCCCGGCGACGGACCAGTCCGGCAAGGGCACCGGCATCAACGCCAAGCCCGGCTCGGTGTTCAAGGCGGCGGAGGTCGAGCCCGGCATCTGGTCGGTGGAGGGCACGCCCGCCGACTCGGTCGCGTTCGGCATCCAGCACGTGTACCAGAACAAGAAGCCCGACCTGGTCATCTCGGGTATCAACGCGGGCCAGAACATGGGTGCCACGACGAACCACTCCGGCACCGTCGGTGCCGCGATCACGGCCGCCGAGAAGGGCGTTCCGTCCATCGCGGTCAGTGCCGAGTTCGACGTCGCGAACCCGACCAACCCGTTCCCGCAGATCCCGCAGGCCGTCGGCTTCACCGTCAAGCTGGTCGAGAAACTGGTCGCCACCGCGCCGCGCAACGGCCCGGTGCTGCCCGGCAAGGCCACGCTCAACGTCAACTACCCGGTGAAGCCCACCGGCAAGGTGGCGCTCACCAACGTCGGTTCGGCCGAGGCGATCTTCACCAAGTACGTGCCGGCGCCCGACCAGTGCGCCACGTGCTTCCGTCTGGACCTGGGCGTCGACCCGAACGCCCCGGAGCCGGTCGGCAACGCGGACACCACCGCCGTCGGCCAGGGCAAGGTCTCCGTCTCGCTGCTGGACGGCGACTGGACGACACCCGCGTGGGCGCTGGGCCAGGTCGTGTCGGTGTTCGACAACCTGAGCCTGCGGTTGCGGCTCACCGGGCTGACCGCGTAACGGAACGGCCCGGCATACCAAGGCCGTCGGGGGAACGGGCGGCCAAAACGCCTGCGGAACAGGTGGGGATCAGATGGGGGAGCAAGTGGGGATCAGGCGGGGGACAAGGACCACCGGTGCCGGGGACCGGTGCTGGAATGCCGGGGGCGGCATCGCACACGTGTCGCCCCCGGCAGGCCCTCGGACCCGCCGAACTCCCGGTCTTTCCAGGCCGGTTGACGCCGATGTGGCGTCGGCCTTCCGCCTGCTGCCCGTCTGACGCCGGACTTCCGTCCGCAGGCCTTGCCTCAGCAGGCCTTCCGTCCGCCGCGCGAGCGGCCCTGACACGTGACCGCCCCGGCCGTGTCAGTCCGCCGCGTGGTTCTCCCACTGCTCGATCAGTGCCACCAACTGCTCGTGCGTGACGCCGTCCGGGATGCCGGAGGGGATGTTGCGCAGGGGCGGGTCCCAGCCGGTGGCCGGGTCGTACCGGCGCACGACCTTCGCCGGTACGCCGGCCACCACGCTGTGGTCGGGCACCGTCCCGCGCACCACGGAGCCGGCCGCCACCACGACGTTCCGGCCCAGCCGGGCGCCGGGCAGGATGATCGCCCCGGCGCCCAGCCAACTGCCGTCGCCGATCACGACGGTGTCGTTGACCGGCCACTGCTTGCCGATCGGCTGGTCGGGGTCGGCGTAGCTGTGGTTCTGGTCGGTGATGTAGACGTACGGCCCGGTCCACACGTCGTCGCCGATCGCGATCGAGTGGTGGCCGACGATGTGGCTGCCGCGGCCTATCGTGCAGCGGTCGCCGATCGTGACGATCGGCCTGCTGCCGAGGTCGTGGCCCGGCGCGAGCCCCGCGGACAGGCTCACGTGGTCGCCGAACCCGGTCTCCTCGCCGATGTGGATCCAGCGTTCGCCGAAGATCGTGCCGGTCGGGAACGCGAACTTCGACCCTGAGCCGAGCGCCCCGAACCGCAGCAGACCGGGCCGGTCGGCGGTGATCGCACCGGCTTTGCGCACCGCGTCCCAGCCGCGGTGCAGGGTCCGCGAAACGGCCCGGCGGCCGTGTGCGCGCAGGGCTTGAGCCATCGACATGGCGCCCACGCTAGCGAGATCGACTCGACGCGAGGCCGGTGGTGGGACGAAGGTCACGCCGCCCGGGCGGCGACCCACCGGAGTTGCCCACCGAGCGCTCTGCCATCCGTACGGCGCGTCGGCTAGATTCGCGCCTGTAACACTGTTACTGACTCTCTCCCCGGAGCAGCCCATGCGCGCCGTCGTCATCAACGGAACCCGCGACGTCACCGTCGAGAAGGTCGACGACCCGGTGCTCAGTGGCCCCGACGGGGCGATCGTGCAGGTGACCGCGAGCGCGCTGTGCGGCTCCGACCTGCACTTCTACGAGGGCGACTTCGCGGTGAGCGGCCTGCGGCCCGGCCACGAGGTGGTCGGCACGGTACTGGAGACCGGCAGCGCGGTGAGCCGGGTGCGCGCCGGCGACCGCGTCCTCGTCTCGCCGGTGTTCGGCTGCGGCAAGTGCGCGGGCTGCGCGGCCGGCAACGGCATCGACTGCACCGGCGGCGGCCTGCGCGTGCTGGGCAGCGGCCCGGACCTGCCCGGCGGGCACGCCGAGGCGGTCGAGATCCCGGTCGCCGACATGGCCCTGCTGCCGATCCCCGAGGACATCTCGGTCGACAACGCGGTGCTCCTCACCGACGCGCTGCCCACCGGCTGGACGGCCGCGAGCCGCGCGGACATCCGGCCCGGATCCACCGTCCTGGTCATCGGCCTCGGCCCGGTCGGTCTGTACGCGCTCCAGTCGGCGCAGGTGCTGGGTGCCGGCCGGGTGCTGGCGGCCGACCGCGTACCCGAGCGCCTCGCGATGGCCGAGGCGCTGGGCGCCGAGCCGATCGACGCGTCCGCGGGCGACATCGCCCAGCAGGTGCTTGCCGCGACCGGGGGCCTCGGCGCCGACTCGGTCATCGAGGCGGTCGGACACGACGTGACCCTGACCGCCGCGCTCAACGCCGTGCGCACCTCGCACACCGTGTCGGTGGTGGGCGTCAACGCCAACTTCGCCTTCCCGATCGCCGCTCCGCTGCTGCTGATCCGCAACATCACGATCCGCTTCACGACCGCGCCGGTGGCCGCCACGTGGGCCGAGCTCATCCCGCTGATCCGGTACGGCCGCCTCACCCCGGTGGACGTGTTCACCCACCGCCTCCCGCTGACCGAGGCCGCCCACGGCTACGAGGTCTTCGCGGACCGCTCGGAGGGGTGCCTGAAGGTGCTGTTCGACCCCAGCTGTTGAGTCCGTGTCGGCTGAGTCCAAGTCAGCTGAGTCCGAGTCAGCTGAGTCCGAGTCAGCTGAGTCCGAGTCGGCTGAGTGCGAGTCGGCTGAGTGCGAGTCGGCTGAGTCCGTGTCGGTGGGCCCGCGCCATGTGAGCCCGCGCCCCGAGCCCTTCTCCGCTCGTCGCTGCGCCATCTGAGCCTGCGTCACTCGCCGCCGCGCGCGAGGCGTTCGCGCACCAGCTCGGCGCAGCGTGTCGAGTCCAGCGCGCGCACCTGTTCGCGCACCGCCGCCAACGCGGGCGGTGCCACGGACAGCGCGTCGACGCCGAGCCCGAGGAGCAGGGGGAGTACGCGCGGGTCGGCGGCCGCGTCGCCGCACACCGAGACCGGGCGGCCGAAGGCGTGCGCGTACCCGACCACGCGGCGCACCGCCGTCAGCACGACCGGATCGGCGGTGCGCCTGGGGCTCAGCGCCGGGTCGTCGCGCGCCAGACCGAGCAGTGCCGCGGTGAGGTCGTTCGTGCCCAGCGCCAGGAAGTCCGCCGCCGCGGCCAGCGCTTCCGCCTCGTCGACCGCGCCCGGCAGTTCGACCATCGCGCCGAGCGGCGGGCGGCGCGTGACGCCGGACAGCCGGCACACCTCCGCCAACAGATGGCGACAGCGCGCGAAGTCGGCGGCGCCCTCGACCATCGGCACCAGGATCCGTACGGCGCGCGCGGTGGTCGCGGCGGCTGCCAGGATGCCGCGGAACTGCGTGCGCAGCATGGCGTCCGAGCGCTCCGCACCGGAACCTCCGGTCAGGAACGCAGGCCGCTTGTCGCCCGCGAAGTCGAGCGTACGGACCACGACCGTGCCCTCCGGGCCGTCGCGCAGCAAGGGCACGAGCGACGCGGTGTGCTCCTCGGCGTCCGGCCAGTGGTCGGCCGCCAGGAACGGCAGTTCGGTGCGCAGCAGGCCGACGCCTTCGGCCGCGTTCGCCCGCGCGGCGGCGGCCTCGCGGTAACTGCCCACGTTGGCCCGCACCCGGACGCGGCGGCCGTCCCTTGTTGTGGTGGGGCGCACCTCGGCCTGCGTCGCCCCGTCGGTCGTCTCGGATTCCTCGGCCGGGGTGAAGTCCGGTACCAGGTCCCCGACTTGCGGGTCGACGACGACCAGGCCGCGGTCACCGTCCACGAGTACGCGGTGATCCGCCGTCCCGTGCAGTTCGCGGACGTCCGCACCGAGGACCAGCGGGATTCCCAACGCCCTTGCCACCACCGCAAGATGACCCGTCGGACCGCCGCGCGCGGACACCGCGCCGACAGGGCCGCGTCCCGGCAAGAGCACGTCGGCGGCGGCGAGTTCGTCGCCCACCAGGACGACGTCCGTGCCGCGCGACGTCGGACGCCCGGTGCCGCGCAGCCAGGCCGCCGCGCGTCGGCCGATCTGCCGGATGTCGGTGGCACGGTCGGCGAAGACAGGGTCGCCGAGCGCGGTGAGCGCGTCCGCGTGCCGGTTTGTCGCCGCCACGACCGCCTCGACAGCGGTGAGCCCGGCGCGAGCCAACTCCTCGGCGAGCGACCGCAATGCGGGGTCCTCCGCGATCAGCGCGCCGACCTCGACGATGTCGGCCTGCTCGACGCGGCCCTCGCCGCGCAGCGCGTCGGCCAGCCCGGTCAGTTCCGCCGCGACGGCGGCGAGCGCGTCGGCCACGCTGCCGTGCCCGGTACCGCCGGTGTCGGCCACGCTGCCGTGCCCGGCACCGCCGGGGGTCTCGTCGACGCTCACCATCCGCCCCACCGCGACCCCGCCGGCGCCGGGCACGCCGCGCAGCACCAGGCCGCGGTCGTCGTCCCGGGGGGCGGCGTCGCCCATGGGGCCGGCTTCCTTCACGGGGTCGGCTTCGTCCCGGGGGTACGGGCCGTTCCGCGGCACCGGTCGGCCGTCCCGCGCGCGGGGCGTCATGCGGTGGGGGTGAGGGCTCGGGCAAGTGCGCGGAACATCAGCGCCGTCGAGGTCGCCCCCGGATCCTGATGGCCGATGCTGCGGTCGCCGAGGTACGACGCGCGGCCCTTGCGGGCGCGCAACGGCGCCGTCGCCCGCATGCCCTCTTCCGCGGCCTCCGCGGCGAGCAGTGCCGCATGCGGGAGCGGCGCGTCCGCGGCGGCCTGCATGGCCGCCACCGCCGGGTCGAACGCGTCGACCATGGTCTTGTCGCCGGGGACCGCGCCGCCCAGGCGGCACAGCGCGTCCAGTCCGGTCCGCAGGGCCGCCGCCAGGGTCGCGGTGTCGGCGGAAGGCCCGGTGATGGCCTTGCCCGTGGTGCGCAGCGCGGTGCCGTACAACGGCCCGGCGGCGCCGCCCACGTTGGAGATCAGCGCGCCGCCCACCTCGACGAGGAACGGGCCGGGCTCGGCATCCTCGGCGGCGAGGCGTTCCGCGGCGACGGCCGCCGCGGAGAACCCCCGGCGCAGGTTCGCGCCGTGGTCCCCGTCGCCGATCGCGGCGTCGAGCGCCGTCAGCTCCGCCTCGTGCTCCGCGATCGACGCGGCGACGGCGCGCATCCAGGACAGTGTCGTCGCGGTGTCCAGGTCTCCCACGTTGCTCCCTTGTCCGGTGGTCGTCCCGGTGGTCGTCCGGCGGTCGGCGGCGTCAGCCCCAGCGCAGTGCCGGAGTGTCGACCGGCGCGTCCCACAGGCGCAGCATCTCGGTATCCGCCCGGCACAGGGTGAGGGACGCCCCGGCCATGTCGAGGCTGGTCACATACGTGCCGACCAGGTTCCGGGCGATGGGGACGCCCCTGCGGGCGAGTTCCTCCGCCACGTGTCCGTAAACCACGTACAGCTCCAGGAGCGGCGTCGCGCCCAGCCCGTTGACCAGCGCGATGACAGGGTCGCCGGAGGCGGGCAGCTCGGCGAGGACCGCGTCGACCATGGCGGCGACCAGCTCGCGCGCGGGGCGTAGCGGAGCGCGCAGCCGACCGGGCTCGCCGTGGATGCCGACACCCATCTCGATCTCGTCGTCGCCGAGGTCGAACCCGGGTCGGCCGGCCGCGGGGGCGGTGCCGGCGGCGAGGGCGACGGCGTACGAGCGCGAGGCCTCGTTGGCCCGCCGCCCGGCCTCGGCGACCGCCTTGAGGTCGCCGCCCTCCTCCGCCCGGGCACCCGTGATCTTCTCCACGACGAGGGTGGCCGCGGTGCCGCGTCGCCCGGCGGTCCACGTCGAGTCCTGTACCGCGACGTCGTCGTCGACGAGGACCTTCGCCACCTCCAGGCCCTCTTCGGCGGCGAGTTCGGCGGCCATGTCGAAGTTGAGGTTGTCGCCGGTGTAGTTCTTGACGATGTGCACGACGCCGGCGCCCGCGGAGACCGCGCGGGTCGCCGCGAGCACGCGGTCCGGTGTGGGGGACGAGAAGATCTCGCCCGCGCAGGCGGCGTCCAGCATGCCCGGGCCCACGAATCCGCTGTGCAGCGGCTCGTGGCCGGAGCCGCCGCCGGAGACCAGGCCGACCTTGCCGGGCCGTGGCCCGCCCGCCCGCGTGACGACGCGCAGTTCCCGGTCGACGAGCAGATCGGGCCGTGACGCGGCCAGCCCGGCCAGCGCGTCGTCGACCGCCGACTCGGGGTCGTTGAGGAACTTCTTCATGGTCCTCTCCTTCGCCGGTACGCGCGCACCGTGCGTGCCTTCGCAAGTGACGGAGCGCGACTGTTCTCGTAGCATGCCCGATCGTGGGCAATCTCGTAGGTCTCGTCCTGGTATCGCACAGCCGCACTCTCGCCGAGGGAGTGCGGGAACTCGTCGGGCAGATCGGTGGCGGCGAGGTGTTCGTCGGGATCGCGGCCGGTGGTCCCGACGGCGGGCTCGGGACGTCCGCCGATCGTGTCGCGGCGGCGCTGCGCGAGGCGGACGGCGGTGCGGGTGTGGTGGTGCTGCCCGACCTGGGGAGCGCGGTGCTGACCGTGCGGGCGCTGCTGCTGGAGGAGGCCTGGCCCGGCGTGCGCCTGGTGGACGCCCCGTTCGTCGAGGGGGCGGTCGCGGCCGCGGTCACCGCGGGGACGGGCGCGGATCTGGAGGCCGTGGTGGCGGCGGCGGAGGAGGCGCGGAATGTCCGAAAGCTCTGAGCGGGGGCGCGGCCCGGAGCCCGAGGCGGAGGCGGGGCGCGAGACCGCCGCGGCGCCTGGCCAGGCGGGGACCGCGGCGGGGACCGGGGCCGGGGAGTACGCGGAGGACGTCGTGCTCGGCGCCGATCTGCACATGCGCCCGGCCGGCGCCGTCGTGCGTACCGCCGCCCGCTATGTCGCCGACGTCGAGCTCGTCGCGTGCGGCCGGGTCGCGCGTGCGTCGAGCGTGCTGGAGATCATGGGCCTGGGCGCCCGCGCGGGTACGCCGGTCACGGTGCGCGGGCGGGGCACGGACGCGGAGGCGGCGGTGGGCGGCCTGGCCGTGCAGCTGCGGGAGCCCGCCTGACCCGGGGTCAGGTCCGGGCACGTCCGCCCCGCACACTGGTGCCGCTCGCCTGCGCCGCGTCCGTGGCCGCGCGTCCGTGCACGCATTCGCGCCGTGCGTCCGTGGTCGTGCATCCGTGCCGCGCGTCCGTGCCCGCCGCGCGCTCACCCCTTGGTCGTCTCGGGCCCTCCGCTGCCGTCGGTGTCCGCGTCGCGGTAGCGCACCGACTGCAGGTCGTCGACGAAGCGCGTCATCAGGTCGCCCAGCGCCACCAGTTCCTGTGCCGACCAGGCGGACAGCACCTCGAAGATGTGCCGGTCGCGCACGTTGCGCAGCCGCCGGACGATCCCGCGTCCCTTGGGCGTGAGGCCGACGCGCGTGACGCGGCCGTCGCGGGCGTCGGTGGCCCGCGTCACCATCGCCTCGGTCTCGAGTTTGCGCAGCTCGCGGCTGACCAGCGACATGTCCATGTGGGTGCGCCGGGCCAACTCGCCGATGGTGAGGCCGCCGTCGGCCTGGAGGCGGGCCAGCAGGATCACGGCGGGCTGCGACACCTGCGCGCGGGCGGCACTCATCAGCTCGCCGTGGACGCGGCGGCTCTGTTGCAGGCGGAGCAGCCGTTCGACGGCTCCCTGGACCTGCCGCTGGGCGGCCAGGGCCTCGGGTCCGTCGGCGAACTTCGGGGCGTCGGAGGGATCGGGCGTGTCGGATATGCCCGGCGTTTCGGTGTCGGGCGGCTTGGGGTCGTCCGGCTGCAAGGGAACGCTCACTCCCGCGTCCTGGTCGGGGACCACCCGGGCCGGGGCGGGCGGGGTGATCGGTCGGTTGGTCGGCCGGGTCCGTACGGAGCCGTCCGGTGCCGCGAAGTCTACGGCTGAGGACCGGCTCCGTGTCACGTCCGCGCAGGTCGGCCGTGGGCCCAATCACTTGATTGACTCCACCATTGACTCTGTCGGCGGGCGGTGGTTTGCTCCGCGCGGGACGGAGGTGCGCATGTTTGAACTGCATGGCAGGACCGCGCTGGTGACCGGTGCGGGACAGGGCGTCGGCGCGGGTATCGCCGAGTTGATGGCCCGTCAGGGGGCCGCCGTGGCGGTCAACGACATCGTGGCCGAGCGCGCGGAGGAGGTCGCGGCACGCATCCGCGAGGCGGGCGGCTCGGCGTACGCGCTGCCGTTCGACGTCACCGACCAGGGCGCCGTCGCCCCCGCGGTACGTGCGTTCGAGCGCATGGTCGCCCCGGTCGACATCCTGGTCAACAACGCCGGCAACGGCGGCGCGGAGGGCTTCCGGCCCACCCGCTTCCGCGACTCGGACCCCGCCGACTGGCAGCGGTTCGCCGACATCAACCTCTTCGGCGTCATGAACGCCACGCGCGCGGTCCTCGACGGCATGTGCGCCCGCCGCCACGGCCGCGTGATCACCATCGCCTCGGGCGCGGGCACCCAGGGTCTCAACATCGGCGTATCGCTGTACGGCGCGGCCAAGGGCGGCGCCATCGCCTTCACCCGGCACCTCGCCGTCGAGCACGCGCGCGAGGGCATCACCGCCAACTCGATCGCGGTCGGGCTCATCGACCCGGCCAGCAGCGGCCGACAGGCCTCGGCGACCGTCGCGATGGCCAAGGCGATCCCCGTCGGACGCCTCGGCAAGCCCGAGGACATCGGCGCCACCTGCGTGTTCCTCGCCTCCCGCGAGGCGGAGTGGATCACCGGGCAGACCTGGCAGGTCAACGGAGGGGCGCCGACCACCTGACGCGGGACTCCCGCCGACCGGGCCCACCGGGGGCCCGGCGCCGGCAATTCGGTGTACGACCCCTGTACTTGCCACCGGAGTTCGTGGTTCCCTGTGCCTCAAACCCGAACCGTACCGGGGGTAACGCATGACGGTCACCGAGCACAGCGGGGGAGCCGGGGAATCCGCGGGACGGCAGCGCCCCAAGGCCGCACCGGACTGGGTCAACCTGTCCGACATGGACTTCTGGGCAGGGCCGTTCGGCGAACGCGAGGACGGCTTCGCCCGCCTGCGTGCGGAATGGCCGCTGCCGTACTACCCGGAACCGCCGAGCCCGCTGCCCGGCGGCCCCGGCTACTGGGCCGTCACCCGGCACGCGGACCTGCTGGAGGTCAGCCGCCGCCCCGAGGACTTCTGCTCGGGGCGCGGCGCGACGCACATCCCGGACTTCCCGACCGAGTTCGCGGAGTTCTTCGGCTCGATGATCGAAATGGACGACCCCCGGCACCACCGACTCCGCCGCATCGTGTCACGGGCGTTCACCCCGCGCATGATCAAGAAGTTCGAGCAGGACGTCGAAACCGCCGCGGCAGCCGTCGTGGACGACGTCGCGGCCCTGGGCTCCTGCGACTTCGTCACCGAGATCGCCGCCCGCCTGCCGCTCAAGGTCATCTGCGACATGATGGGCGTGCCCGTGAAGGACTACGGCTTCATCCTCGACCGCACCAACACGATCATCGGGGTGGCCGACCCGGAATACGTGCCCGAGGACGCCGACCACATAACCGTCCTTCTCACGGCCGGAGCCGAACTGGCGGCGCTGCTCACCGAGTTGGGCGCCTACCGGGTGGAGAACCCGGCGGACGACGTCATCTCGGCCCTCGTCAACGGCAACGTCGACGGCGAGCGCCTGACCGCCGACGAGCTCGCGTCGTTCTTCATCCTGCTCGTCGTGGCCGGCAACGAGACCACCCGCAACGCCATTTCGCACGGCCTGCGGCTGCTCACCGAGAACCCCGACCAACGCGCGCTGTGGCTCGGCGACTTCGAGCGGTACGCACCCACCGCGGTCGAGGAGATCGTACGCGTCGCGTCGCCGGTGGTGTGGATGCGCCGCACCGCCACGCGCGACACGGTCCTCGCCGACCAGGCCGTCTCCGAGGGCGACAAGCTCCTGATGTACTACTGGTCGGCGAACCGTGACGGCGCCGTCTTCCCCGAGCCGCGGCGCTTCGACATCACGCGCGACCCGAACCCCCATGTGGGGTACGGCGGTGCGGGCCCGCACTTCTGCCTCGGCGCGCATCTCGCCCGGCGGGAGATCACCATCATGTTCCGCGAACTCCTCGGCCGGCTACCGGACATCCACATGGCGGGCGAGCCGCAGCGGCTGCGGTCGAGCTTCATCAACGGCATCAAGCACATGCCGTGCGCGTTCGCGCCGGCGCCGGGAGTTTGAGCGGAGCGGCAGCCCGGGAGCGGGGTCCGGGCGGCCGGGCGCGGGTTGTTGGGCCGACCGGGTGAGCGTGCGTGGCCCCGGGCGTACCGGGCCGTTGGGCACGGCATGTCGGCGCAACGATTCCTCGCGGCATTTCTTCTGGCCGCCGCCGTCGCCGCGTTCGGCTCCGCCGCTATTGCGTGCGGCGAGGACGCGGCCCCGGGGGAGGGCGGCGGCGCCTCCCACCACCGGGTCGCCCCCGGGGTTCCGAGCGGCTACCTCTTCTGAGCCACCGGCTTCCGAGTCCCGGACGTCCGACTCCCGGACTTCCGAAGGTGTCGGCCTGCCGAGTCACCGACCCACGAACGCGGGATCCGCGGAGTGGGCCCGCTTGCCGGGCAGCTCCGCGGATCCCGGACTCGGGGCCGCTCAGGAAGTGCCTGGCGGTTCTTCCGTTCCCGCGGTCTTCTTGGGCGCCTCCGCGCCCGAGTCCGCGCCCGTCTCGGAAGCCGACCCAGGGGCCTGGTCGGGGGCGGCGTCCGGCGCCGGGCCCGTTGCCGGGGCCGCCGCCGGGGCAGCGCCGCCGGTCTCGTCCAGGAACTGAGTCAGTGCCTGGTCGAGGTCGGACTCGGGCGGCACCTCGCCGTCCGGCGTCACCGCGTCGACGACCTGCGGCAGCGTGGCGGCGATCCCGGCCGCGGTCTCCTCGCGCGTCATGCCGACCTCGCCCGCGAGCCGGTTGAGCCGCTCCTCGCCGAGCGCGTTGGTGATCTCCTGGCCGCTGACCGGCTGATTGCGGCCGCTGTCGACCCAGGACTTCGTCTGGTCGCCCAGGCCGCCCGCGTTCAGCTGCGAGAGCAGCCCGCCCAGGCCGCCGCCTCCTGATCCGCCGCCCTGCAACATGCCGAGCACGGTCTTGAGCAGCTGGTTCTGACCGCCGCCCGAACCCCCGAGCGCGCCGCCCAGCAGCCCGCCGAGGCTGCCGAGGTTCCCAAGACCCCCCAGGTTCGCGGATCCCATGCGATCTTCTCCCTAGTCGACACACGTGGCTCTCATATTGTGTCAAAAAGGGCAATTCCGCCTGTGCGACCTGCCGTTTTGCGGGACCGTACGCAACCGGCGCGAGGTTCGAGGGAACCCCCGCCCCGCCCGTGGTCGACCGTCGGCGGACGAGCGGACCAGTCACCCCGAACCCACCAGCCCGCCGCCGCCCCGCACGCCAACCCGCCCCGCGCCCCACACTCCGAGCCGCTCCTCACCCACCCCGCGCACCCACGCACTCCGGGACGCTCCTCTCCCCCTCCGCGCGCCCTCTCTCTGCGAGGCTCCCCGTGCGCCCCGCCCGCTCTGCGTCACCGCCCCACCAGCGCTGCGACGCTCCCCACCCGCATCGCGTCCCACCCCGTCCGCGCTGCGCGCCCACCCGCTGCGCCAGGCTCCCTCTGCGCCCCGCCCGCTACGCGTCCCCGCCCCGCCCGCGCTGCGACGCTCCCCACCCGCGCTGCGCGCCGAGCCGCTGCGCAAGGCTTCCTCAGCTCCCACCCGCTGCGCGCCCTACCCGCCCTGCCCTTCCCCCTCCGCGACGCGCCCGCGCGGTTCCCCGCCTACTCCTCACTCGCTCCGCTTACGGGAGTGCGGGTCTTGCGGTTCAGGCCGAGACCGGGGCCAGTTTGCGGTCAAGGCGCTTCATGGCCCGGTGGAACGTGGAGCTCATGGCCCACGGCATGAAGCGCAGCGTGAAGGCGATCAACGGCATGGGGTCGGCGGCGAACGTCCAGGTCACCCGCGATCCGGTGCCGCGCTCCTCGATCGCCCACTCCTCGATGAGCGCGTGGCACATCGGCACCGTCAGCCCGTCGATCCGGTACGCCCAGCGCGTCGGCTCCTCGTAGGCCATCACCGTCTCGTGGAACACCACCGGCTTGACCAGGCGCACTTCACGGCGCGCCCCGACCCCGTGACCACCGTCCGGCGCCGCCGCGAGCCACCGTCCGCCCCGGAAGTTGGGGAACCACGTCTTCCACGTATCCGGGTCGTCGGTCAGCGCGGCGAACACCTGCTGCGGCGGCGCGGCGAGGTCGGCCGTCCAGGACCGGCGGCGCGGCGCGGTCTGCACGAACTCGATCGGTTCGGCGCGGAGCGTGTACTTCACCGGGGCCTCCGAAGGCGGCTGGGCGGAATCACGGACGAACCGCTCAGGTTATTGACGACCCGTCAGACCCACAATGCACAACGTGTCGGGAGCGTACGGGCGCGTCTGCCGCCGAGGGCTGCGAGGATCTTCCGGAAGGATCCGCACGCGAAAGGCGACGCATGCCTGCCACCCTCCACCACCGGTTCGACGGCCCTGAGAACGCACCTGTCATCGTGCTGGGTTCGCCGCTCGGCGCGGACGGCCGCGTCTGGGACGCGGTCGTGCCCGCCCTCGCCGCGACGCACCGTGTGCTCCGCTTCGACACGCGCGGCCACGGCGGTTCCGAACTGCCGCCCGGCAGCCCGACCATGTCCGACCTCGCGGCGGACGTCGTGGCGCTGGCCGACCGGTACGGCGTCGAGCGGTTCGCGTACGCCGGCATCTCGCTCGCCGGCGCGCTCGGCCTCACCCTCGCCCTGGACGCGCCCGAGCGCCTCGACCGGCTCGTGGTGTGCTGCAGCGGCGCCAAGCTCGGCGAGCCCCCGGCCTGGCACGAGCGGGCCGCACTGGTCCGGCGCGACGGCGTCCAGGCGGTCGCCGAGACGGTACTGGGCCGCTGGTTCACCCCGGAGTACGCCGCCCGCGAACCGGGCGTCGTCGCGGAGACGCTGGCGATGCTCCAGGCCTGTCCCGCGGAGGGCTACGCGTCGGTGTGCGACGCGATCGCGACCTTCGACGTACGCGCCCGCCTCGCCGCCGTGACGGTCCCGACCCTGGTCGTCGCCGCCGAGCGCGATCCCTCGACCCCGGTCGCGTTGTCGGAGGAGGTGGCCGCGGGGATCCCCGGCGCGCGCCTCGTCCTCGTGCACGACGCCGCGCACTTGGTGATCGTCGAGAAGGCGGACGAAGTGGCGGAGATCCTGGTGGACTTCCTCAGCGGCTCCTGAGCACGGGGCCTCGGAGCGCCCGCTTCGCGGACAAGCGGAGGCCGCCGACCGGATCGCGGGATCCGGACGGCGGCCTCCGACCGCCACGCGCGCTTCGACCGTCAGAGCGTCACGATCGCCTCGAGCGCGGCACGGTACTGCAGGAGGGCCTGGCGCAGCGCCTCCGTGTCGCCGTTCTTGCCCTGCCGCTGACGCGACAGTTCCTCGCGGCGGCGTACCAGGGCCTCCATCAGCTGGTCGACCGCGGCGGCGTAGATCTCGTCGGCGCCGGCGACTGCGTCGTCCGGGCTGTCGACGAATCCGGCCAGCGTCTCGCGCAGCCGCTTGCGGAGGCCGTCGGCAACCGACTTGCCCAGCAAGGGCGGTAGCGTCTCGCCTGCCCTGGCCGGTGCGGCATGTGCGGGCTGCCGTGCCGAGCCGCGGCCGGTCGAAGGCGCCGGAACCGGTCCGGGCGGTGCCGGGATGGTTGCGGGCGGCTTGAGGGCGGAGCCGGTCTTCTCGGTCACGCGCGCCTGTCGGGTCGCCCGGTCGCGGTCGTCGCGCTCGACGATCGGCGCGTCATCGGTGGTCTTGTCGGTCGGCGAATTCGTGGACGACGTCGAAGAAGTCATGAGCAGCCTCACTTCCCCCGGGCCACCGGGACCGGAGCACGGCCGAGCAGGTCGGTGAACAGCGTGCGGTGGTGCAGCATCGCCTGGCGCAGATCCTCGGTGGACGCCTTGCCGGCCTCGCGAAGGCGCTCGATCTCCTGGGCCTGCCGGTAGCGGTCGATGGAGTGCCCGTACCTGACGGACAGGATCTCCATGCGCTTCTCCCGCGCACCGGTGGGGTATCCGCGGTCGTGCATCACGCGGGTGATGAGGACGTCGGCCTCCGCGAGCGCGTCGCTCGGGGACTCGACGAAACGCTCCTGGAGCGCGCTCCAGGCGTTCTCGTACTTGTCCTTCTCCGCATCCGGCAGTTCCCGGATGTCGAGGTCGCGGAACATGCGTTCTCGTTCCGCGAGGTTGCGTTCGGCGTCTCTGCGGGTGGCGAACTGGCCGAGCGCGCGGTCATATTCCGGACCGAAACGGCGCCGCAGTCGTTGCCTCCGCAGCAGCGGGCGTCCGACGACGAGTGCGGCGCCCGCGAGTACGGCCACGATCACGATGACGATCAGAAATGTGGTCACAGCGAATCCTCTCCGAGGACTCCTCTGCCCTGTTTCTCCTTGTCTCATACGGATGTTGGCAGAGGGGCCCCGGAATCCCGGTACGCGTGTGACGACGGCGGGTCAGTGGGTTCCCGGGGGTGGTCCTGCCGGCGGGGGAGGCACGTCGGGCGGCGACACGTGGCCGGGCATCGTCGGCGGTACGTTCGGCGGCATGGCGGGAGGCGGCGGGGGCGGGGTCATCGTCGTCGGCGGCGGAGTCGCCGGCACCGGGGGTGCCTGGGGTCGGCCGGGCGGCGGTACGTACGGCTGCCCAACGGGCGGCGGCGGCACGGCCGTTCCGGTGCCGCCGGCGACGGGCGGGGCCGTACCGGGCGACGCACCCGGCATCGCACCGGGCGGAGGCGGCGGCATGTACGGCGCCATCTGCGGGGGAACGCGCGGCGGCACCGCCCGGGCCGCGCCGACGGGCATGCCCGCGGGCGCGGGCATCAGCGCCGGGTCCGGGACGTACTTGAAGTACGCCCAGAACAGGCCCGACACGAGCGCGAATCCGGCGAACAGCAGCAGCGCGGCGGTCAGCGAAGTGTCGTCGTCCGAGCCGGCCCGGCCGGAGTTGAGCACCAGGACGTGCACGAAGAGGAGGATCGCGACGGTGTAAGTCGCCGCCCAGACCCAGGTGTTCCACTGGCGCAGCTTGTCGCCGTCCAGCACCCGCAGGGGGATGAGGCCGAACAGGACGGTCTCCACGCCGAGGATGAACGTGGTGCCCAGGATCGTGTCGGCGATCACCAGGCCGACGTTGGCGTCCACGGCGATCGCCTTCTCGTGCACGAACTCCAGGCCCACCCAGGCGGCGACGCTGACCAGCAGCGCGCCGACGGCGCCGAAGAGCACGCCCTTGCCCTCCTGGGCCCGGCTCAACCGCCGTTCGCGCAGCGCCACATAGCCGATCACGAGGCCGAAGACGTAGCCGGGAACGAAGTCCGACATGCGCGACAGCACCGTGCAGAAGATCGCCAGGCCGAGAGCGGCGGGCACGGTCTTGAGCACTCCGGGGACGCCGGAAGCCCGCTTGGCGTTCCGCTCGTTGGGCCAGGAGTAGGCGAAGATCACGAGCGGCGCCGCGACCAGGAAGCCCAGCAGCAGGATCCCGGACTTCGCGTTGAACCCGGAGTCCGGGTCGACGAAGGTCGACGCCAGCGCGCTGAGCACGACGAAGACCGGCAGGATCCACGGCGACGCCCACAGCGAGCGCCCGGGGACCGCCGCGGTGCCGAACGCACCCGAACCCCCGGGGGCGCCATGGGCACCCGGGCCGCCGGACGCACCGTACGCGCCCGAGCCGCTCGCCGCGCCGTGGGCACCGGTGCCGCCGGACGCGCCGTACGTGCCGCTGCCGGAGGCGTACGCGCCGCCGCCGGCCCCCGCACCGCCCGCACCCGGGTCCATGCCCGCGGCGCCGCCCGGCCCGTACGCGCCCGCGCCCGCACCGCCCGCACCCGGGTCCGGTCCGGCGAAGCCGCCGGGGCCGTACGCCCCGCCGCCGCCCGCGTGCTGCCCGGTCATGCCGCCGGGGTCGGACGCGTGGAGCCCGGTCATGCCGCCGGACGGGGAGGCGTGCATCCCGGTCGTACCGCCGCCGGGTCCGCCGCCCGCACCGCCGGCGCCGGGGTCCATGCCGCCGCCGCCACCGGGCGGGAACGGGCCGGTCCCGCCGCCGCCCGCGGGGTTGGGCCCGCCGGCACCCGCGGGGCCGCCGCCGCGCCGCCGCCACCATCGCGAGATGCGCCGCTGGTTCGCCTCGAACGTGCGGTTGAACAACTCGGCGGGGAAGCCGATCAGCAGGACGAGGCCGGCCGCGAGGCCCGCGGTCTTGCCGACGCTCTCCGGGTCCAGGGGCACGTCGCTCGGCATGGGCAGGGCGTTGAGGATCGTCGAGACGTCGCCGCCGACGACGGGCAGCAGCGCCTCCTCCAGGCTGTCGGTGATGCCCTGCTGGTCGTCGGCCGCGAAGTACTTGCCGCCGGTGGTGTCGGCGATGCAGCTCAGCTCGGTGTTGGCCTGGTCGCTGGTCTGGAAGCCGACGGTGTGTGCGACGAACTTGATGCCCGCCTGCTGCTGGACCTCGACGACGACCTCGCACGGGTCCTCGTCGCACGAGCTCTCGCCGTCCGAGACGAGGATGAGGACCTTCTCCGACGAGTCCTTGGGGAACTCGTTCGCGGCCGCGCGGATGGCGTCGGGGGTGGGCGTGCGGCCGTTGGTCTGCAGCGCGTCCACCTCGTCGCGCAGCGCGCCGCGGTTGCCGGTGGCGGGCTCCACCAGCAGCTCGCCGCCGTCGCCGCACTCGCCGGAGAACTCGTGCAGGCCGACCTTGTCGCTGTCGGCCAGCGAGCCGATGGTCGAGCGCAGCGCGGCCTTGGCCTCGGTGAGCCGGGTGTCCTGGCCGTTTCCGGTGGGCTCGTTCATCGAGTCCGAGGTGTCGACCACCAGGATGATCGTGCGCTTCGGGGCGGCCGACGCGGCCGGCGCCCAGAAGACCACCAGGACGAGTGCGGCCGCGGCGACCAGGGTGGCCCTCTTCCACCGGTCCGCTCGGCTGCTCGCTACCGCCATGTGACCACGCCTCCGGAACGACTGCTCGTTGATGGCACGGGCGACCGGCAGCGTCGTCTCTGGGCGCCCCCCGCCATGCACTGCAAAACCAGTGTGTCGGGCCGAGCGGTACGAAGGGAGGGGAATTCCCTCGATCGGGACCGTCGGCGCGACGATTTCCGAAGGCGCACCGGATCGGCGCACCCGGGATGACGGCAATCATCCGTATTCAGACGGTCTCGCGGACGTTCTCGGCGGGCGGCCTGTGTCGGCGACCGCCGAAGGCCGAAGGGCCCCGGCGGATGCCGGGGCCCTTCGGGTGGTCGTGGTGCGGTGCTCAGACGTTGACGCCGAAGTCCTTGGCGATGCCCGAGAGGCCGGAGGCGTAGCCCTGGCCCAGCGCGCGGAACTTCCACTCGGCGCCGTTGCGGTAGATCTCGCCGAACAGCATCGCGGTCTCGGTGGACGCGTCCTCCGAGAGGTCGTACCGCGCCAGCTCGGTGTTGTCCGCCTCGTTCACGATGCGGATGAACGCGTTGCGGACCTGGCCGAAGGACTGCCGCCGGGTCTCCGCGTCGTACACCGACACCGGGAAGACGATCTTGTCGATGTCCGGGGTCAGCGCGGCCAGGTTGACCTTGATCTGCTCGTCGTCGCCCTCGCCCTCGCCGGTCTTGTTGTCGCCGGTGTGCACGACGCTGCCGTCCGGGGTGGAGGCGTTGTTGAAGAACACGAAGTGCTGGTCCGACGCGACCTGGCCCGACGTGTTGACGACGATCGCGCTGGCGTCGAGGTCGAAGTCCTCGCCGGTCGTCGTACGCAGGTCCCAGCCCAGGCCGACGACGACGGCGGTCAGCGTGCCGCCCGCGGCCTCCTTGGTGAGCGAGACGTTGCCACCCTTGCTGAGGCTCACAGCCATGGGGGAATCCCTCCGAGGTTCTGGATCTCGATGTGTCCGGTCGATTGTCCGGTTTCCGCACCGAAGGTACTTGCCATCAGCAGGACGCGGGGAGGGGTCCCGGAAGTTCCCGGGCCGCGTGTCGTACGTGAGCTTGCCTACGCCCTCTTGACGGGGGGTCGGAAATCGCGTGTCATAGGCGCAACGAAAAGTCATACGACTATTAGTCATAGTCGCTTTCCATGAGCTCTGGGGCCGCCATGTCCAGCGTCACGATCGACCCCGCGCGGATGCGCAACGTCATGGGGCACTTCGCGACCGGCGTCACGGTCATCACGGCCGTGCACGAGGGCGCGCCGGTGGGCATGGCATGCCAGTCGTTCACCTCGCTGTCTCTGGAGCCCGCGTACATCTCGTTCGCCCCGGCGCTGACCTCGACGACGTGGCCGCGCATCCGCGAGGCCGGGTCCTTCGTCGTCAACGTGCTCGCCGAGGACCAGCAGGACGTGTGCCGTGCGATGGGCCGCAGCGGCGGCGACAAGTTCGCGGACGTCGCCTGGGACAAGGGCGGCAACGGCGCGCCGCGGCTCGCCGGAAGCATCGCCTGGATCGAGGCGGACGTCGAGCACATCCTGCCCGGCGGCGACCACGAGATCGTGATCGGCCGCGTGAGCGCGCTCGAAGTGCCGCGCGACGCCGCCCCTTTGCTGTTCTTCAGGGGGGCGTACGCGGGCCTCACGGGCTGACACCCCGGCAACTGCCTTGCCGGACGGCCCTCTTCGGGCCGACCAGGACCACCCGCGACCGGGGGACGGCCGGACGCGGGACGACGGCGGAACGCGGATACCCCTGTTTCCGCGATCCGCCGGGCACGCCGCAGGCCCGTCGCGATCCTCGTACCGGGGTCGCGGCGGGCCTGCGGCGTTCGCGCGTCCAGCGCCCGCTACTTGCGGTCCGTGAAGCGGATGTCCAGGCTGCGCAGGTACGTCTGGAGGCCCGCGTCCTGGATCGGGATCAGGTGGGCGGGCGCACCCGATTCGTTGTGGTGCGCATGCCACTTGCCCGGAGGCGTGACGAACGCGCCGCCCGGCTCCCAGTCCACGCGCACCGGGTCGACGATCTCGCCGCGCTCGTCCAACCGGTCGCCCAGCAGCGAGTAGCAGCCCGGCCGGCAGTCCAGGATCAGGTCCAGTGCCACCGACTGGTGCCGGTGCGGGCGTTGGATCTGCCCGACGGGCAGCAGGCCGAACATCGCCCACAGCACGTGCGTGACGGTCAGCGTCTGGTCCTGCCCGGCGTTGTTGAGCAGCACGCTCACCCGGTTCTTGGCGTTCGCCCCGGGCGCGTTGGCGATCGCGTCCAACTCGGCGACCGCGCGCTCGCGCGAGAACTTGGTGGGACGGAACTTCGGGCCGTCGGGCCGCACTCCGAGGTAGCGCAGCAACGGCTCGTCGTGCACCCAGTACATGACGGTGTCCGCGTCGGCGTGGTGCACGACCTCGCCCACCGCGGGCAGGACGATGAAGTCGCCCTTCTCCCACCGGGCCACGCGGCCGCCGACCACCGACGTGCCGCGCCCGTACATCACGTAGTAGAGCTGTGAAGTCGCGTTGACGGCGAGTGCCAGCCGGTCGCCGCGGTTGACGCGGACGAAGCTCGCCAGCAGCGCGGGACTGGTCGCCGGGCCGCCTTCCACGCGCATCGGTTCGGCGAGGTCGAGCGGGATCGCCCGCGACGGCCCGTCGCCGTGTAGTGCGGCCGGGAACACCACCGCCGGGACCTCGGTCGTGAAACCGGCGCCGATCGGGTTCGCCGCCTTGGTGTACTCCCAATAGCGGGCGTCCGCGGACCAGTCGTCCGCCAGGGCGTCGAGGCGCCCCTCGAAGCCGTAGGTCGCGACGTCGACCACCGGAGGCGCGGGCACCGTGGGGTCGAACAGCGTGTCATTCGTCAGATCGATCGACGTCATGCCCTCGATGCTGCCAGCAAAGACGGGCGGGCGGTACGACGAGGATCACCCCGCGCCGCACCGCCCGCCCGTCACGCACCTGGCCGACGCCCGTGCCGCCCCGAGGGGGCGGCACGGGTCACGTCAGTTCCTGCGGTCCACCACCGCCCCGGTCCTGGCGTCCCAGACCACGTAGCCCTTCTGGAAGTTCTGGCGCCGCCCGTTGGGTACGCCGAACTCCTCACTCGTCGGGAACCCGAGGTAGGAGTTCTCCCAGCCGAGTTGCGCATAGCGCGTCTGGATGGCGCCGTAGACGGCATGCGCGCCGGTGGACGGCGACCAGTACACGAGGCCGAACTGGAAGGCGTTGAAGCGGCCGTACACCTTCGGGGTGGCGGTCTCGCCGCTGGTGGGGAAGCCGAGGCGGCCGTTGTCCCAGCCGTACTCACCCCACTTGGTGTGGATCGCACCCATCACCATCTGGGCACCGGTGCCCGGCGACCACACGATGGTGCCGCCCTCGAAGTCGTTGAAGCGGCCGCCCGGACGTGCGGTGGGCAGTTCGTCGGTCCGCGGGAACCCGAGGACTCCCCAGTCCCACTTCAGCTCGCCGTACTTGGTCAGGATCGCGCCGTACACGGCGTGCGCCCCCGTCCAGCCGGACCAGGTGATCGACCCGTTCTGGAAGTAGTTGTACCGGCCGCCGGGCTTGACGGTGCCCATTTCGTCGGTCGTCGGGTACCCCAACGGGCCGCGCTCCAGGCCGAGTTCGGCCCACTTGGTGTAGATCGCGCCGAACACCGAGTGGGCGCCGGTCTGCGGCGTCCAGTAGGTCGCGGCGCCGTACTCGAACCGGTTGTACCGGCCGACGCCGTCCGCCGTCGTGAGCTCGTCGGTGGTCGGTGCGCCCATGGTGGCCGGGCCGCCGTTGGCCAGGTAGTTCGTCAGGATCAATCCCTCGACGATGTGCGCGCCGGACTGCGGCGTCCAGTACATGCGGCCGCCCTGGAACTCGCGGGTGCGCAGCGTGCCGTTGCCGGTCTCGGCGCCCAGCGGCGCCCCCAACTTGGCGGCCGCCGGCTTGTCCGTCGCGAGGCGCTTGTCGATCGGCGTCTCGTACGTGACGGTCAGCTCCACGTCGCGGTCGGGCATCGTCATGTCGTGCACGCGCGCCCCGCCGTCGCCCCACGACTTGAACGTCGCCACGCCGTCGATCGCGGTCTCCGCCGCGACCAGCGACAACTTCGAGCCGACGGTGACCGGGACGGTCTGCGCGTCCCGCGAGTTGATGGTCACCGCGGCCGGGGAGGTCGACCGGACGGTGAGGTTCATCAGCTTCGGCCACGCCTTGTAGGAGCGCTGCGTCGTCACGCCCTTCGCGTCCGTCACGAACGCGGTGATCTGCATGTGCGTGTCGTCGCCGTGGTCCTCGAACGGCACGTTGTACTCGGGACCGGTGTACGCCTTGCTCGGGTGCGAGTGGCAACCGCCCCCGTAGCAGTGGAACATCACCGATTCCCAGCGGACCGTGAGCGGTGTCGGCGTGCCGTCGGCCGCGAGTTCGTCCGCGTCGGTGGCCTGCGCCTTGATGACCAGCGCCTCGTCCACCTTGAACTTGTGGTCCTCGGCCGGGGCCGAGACCCATTCGATGGTGGGCGCGTGGTTGGCCGGCACCACCTTGAGCTTGTACGTGCCGCTCTTCCCGCCGGGGTCCTTGACGGTCAGCGTCGCCGTGTAGTCCCCCGCTTCCGCGTACCGGTGGCTCGCGGTGACCCCGGTGCCCTTCTCGCCGTCGCCGAAGTCCCACGCGTAGGTGAGCACGTCGCCGTCCAGGTCCGTGGTCGCGGACGCGTCGAACTGCACGGTGAGCGTTGCCGGTTCGACCGTCGTGGTGGCCTTGGCGACCGGGGCGCGGTTGCCGCCCTCGTACACCAGGCGCTTGACGACGTTCGAGCAGATGTCGACCATCACCAGGTCGCCGTTGGGGGCCGCGGTGAACTTCACGATGCAGTTGCCGCCGCCCTGCTGCATCGGCACCGTCTCGCGGCTGAAGACCGTCGGCACGGGCGCCGGCAGCAGCTTGCCCTGCGCGTCGCGCAGCTTCATGTTGCTGACGGTCTGCAGTGCGTAGTCGGCGAAGAAGTACGAGCCGCGGTACTGCTCGGGGTACGAGGTCCCGGTGTAGACGATGCCGCCGGTGACGCTCGCGTTCTTGCCGTTGTGGCTGTACGTGTGCAGCGGCTTGGTCGCCGTCACCCCGAAGCAGCCGGGCAGGTCGCGGTAGCCGCCCGCGGTGTCGTCGCCCTCCCAGCACGGCCAGCCGAGGTTGTCCCCGGCCTTGACCATGTTGATCTCTTCCCACCAGTTCCAGCCGACGTCGCCGACCATGGGCGCGCCGGTGACCGGGTCGAGGGTGAAGCGGAACGGGCTGCGGAAGCCCTTCGCGTAGACCTTGCTGCTCCAGGAGTTCGGCGTGGCGGCCTTGTAGTACGGGTTCGTGGCGACGCCCGCGCCGTCCTTGGTGATGTGCAGGAGCTTGCCGTACGGGCTGTCCAGCTTCTGCGCGTCGAGCGCCAGCGGGTCGACGCGGATGAAGTCGGCGGAGTCGCCGATGCTCACCCATACCGTGCCGTCGGCGGCCGCCTCCACCCCGCTGATGCCGTGCACCGCGGTGCGCGCCGGGGTCTCCAGGAGCACCTTCTCGGTGCCGAGGCCGACCGGCTTCGGGTCCGCGCCGGCGGAGAACTGCACGGTGAAACGGCCGAGGCGCATCACGCTGGTGTCTGTCGTGCGGGCGACGTAGAGAAAGCCCGAGGCCGCGAAATCCGGGGCCACCGCGATACCGGTCAGGCCGAGGTCCTGGTCGTCGCGGACCGGAAGGTCGCCGAGCGGCGTCACTTCACCGGTGGGGGCGACATAAGCGAGGTGTCCGGACTTTGCGGCAGATATATAGCCGCCGTCCGGTGTGTACGCGATATCGGTCGGCAGGGACTGCTGGCCGCTGGGCATTTCGCGTATCGAGAAGCCCGCGGGCAGAGTCTGCGCGGCCTCGCTCTTCTGGGCCATCGAATAGCCGAGGACGGACGCCGTGACGGCCAGGACGATGGCCACGGCGATGAGCAGGTGGCGTATTGATCTACGCACACGCGGACGGCGGTGGCTGACTATTGGACTGCTAATGGGACTACTCCTCGTACTCGCGCAATGACAGCGTTGAGCGCGCGAATGGGGGTGGATCCGATGACGCTACATGTGGCGCGTGGGACGGAAAAGCGATCACGGGGGAATTCCCCGTCACGTTTTGGTGTCCGGTCCAAGAGGCCTTCGGTGATCGCCCGCGCGCCGCGCGGACAAATCGTCCGACACAATGACGGAGGCCCCCATAAAGTCTCCTGAGACATACCGTTCCGCAGACTTCGTTCCTCACCGCAAGGGGATCCCCATGGCCGACTTCACACCCCCGCCGCCCTTCGAGCCGCTCCGCGAGGACTGGTCGACCGCCGTGGCGATCGTCGCGCACCCGGACGACATGGAATACGGCGCCGCCGCGGCCGTCGCCCGCTGGACCGACCAGGGCAAGAACGTCGTGTACGTCATGGTCACCAGCGGCGAGGCCGGCATCGACGGCATGCACCCGGACGAGGCCAAGCCGCTGCGCGAGGCCGAGCAGATCGCCTCGGCGCGGATCGTCGGCGTCGACGTCGTGGAGTTCCTCGGCTACCCGGACGGCGTGCTGGAGTACGGGCTGCCGCTGCGCCGCGAGGTCGCGCGCGTGGTCCGCCGGCACCGCCCGGACATCGTCATCACCGGCAACTGGCGGGAGACGTACGGCGGTGCGGTCCCCAACCAGGCCGACCACATCGCCACCGGCCGGGCCGTCCTGGACGGCGTCCGCGACGCGGGCAACCGCTGGATCTTCCGCGAGCTCGCCGAGTCCGCGGGCCTGGAGCCGTGGAACGGCGTCCGGCAGATCTGGGCCGCCGGATCCCCGGACGCGGCGCACGCCGTCGACACCACCGCCACCTTCGAGCGCGGCGTGGCCTCGCTGGAGGCCCATGCCGCCTACCTCGCCGGCCTCGGCGGCTCGGCCGGGAACATGGCCGACGCGTCCGAGTGGCTGGAGGGCTTCGCCCGGGGCGCCGGCACACGCCTGGGCACCCGCTACGCCGCCTCCTTCGAGGTCGTCCCGCTCACCTTCGACTGACGCGCCCGCGGCGGTGGTCCAGCCGGACCACCGCCGCGATATCCGCGACGCGCCGGCGGACGGCGCCACCCTCTTGGACGCCCCGTACCTCACCGCGCAGCTGTCGTTCTTCCGCGCCGTGCAGGCCACGTCCGATGCCATGCGGGCGGATCTGGGGATCCCCGAGCTGGGCTTCGAGGCCATCGGGTTCGACGCCGGGAGCCGGCCGCCCGGCCCTGTGTGAGCGCCGCGCTGCACGGCGCCGCCGCATGGCCGGCGGGAGGTCGGGACAAGGTCCCGGGGTGGCCCGCCGTGCCGCCCTCTGGGCGGGCCGCGGGTGGGGATCGTCACGACTACGCGTTTTCCATAACCATTGACGTCGTCAAGGAACCTTACCTATCGTGCGGCCGTGGCCGACTTCAATCTCGCCGACCTCTGGGAGCTGCTCGCGGACGCGGGCGGCGACACCGAGGTGCTTGTCGCAGGCGATCAGCGACGGACGTACCGCCGACTCGACGAGCGGGCGAACAGACTTGCCCACCACCTCGCCGCGGCGGGGGTGGGACCGGGCGACCACATCGGCGTCTACAGCTTCAACCGCGCCGAGTTCGTGGAGACGCTGCTCGCCGCGTGGAAGATCCGCGCCGTGCCGGTCAACATCAACTACCGCTATGTCGAGGCGGAGCTCCAGTACCTGCTGGGCGACGCCGACCTGGTGGCGATGGTCTACGAGCGCGGTTACGCGGACCGGCTGGCGGCCGTGGCCGGGGAGTTCCCGGCGCTCAAGACGTTCGTCTCGATCGCCGACGACCAGCCCGACGTCGAGGACGTCCCGGGTGCGGTCGACTACGAGGAGGCCCTGGCCGCCGCCTCGCCGGAGCGCGGGTTCGGGGCGCGCAGCGCCGACGACCGCTACATCGTCTACACCGGCGGCACCACCGGCATGCCGAAGGGCACGATGTGGCGCCACGAGGACATCTTCTTCGGCGCGATGGGCGGAGGCGGCTGGCCGGGTACGCCCATCGCGGCGCCCGCCGAGATCACCCGCAACGCCGAGCGCGACTTCCGGCTGACCTTCATGCCCGCCGCACCGCTCATGCACGGCGCCGCGCAGTGGTTCGCGATCGGCGGGCTGCTGGCCGGCAACCGCATCGTGCTCTACACGGACCGCAAGTACGACGCCGCCCGGCTGCTCGGCATCGCGGAGCGCGAGCAGGTCTCCTCGATCCAGATCGTCGGCGACGCCATGGGCCGCCCGCTCGCGGACGCGGCGAAGGCCGGCGACCACGACCTCTCGAAGCTGTACGTCATCGGCTCCGGCGGCGCGGTGCTCTCCGAGGCCGTCAAGGACGAGCTGAAGGCCGTCGTGCCGCACCTGATGATCAACGACAGCTACGGCAGCTCCGAACTGGGTGCCGGCGGCAGCGGCGTCAAGAAGGAGACCGTCGACAAGGACGACGCGGCCGGCAACGCGCCGCGGTTCCTGATGGGTCCTCAGGTCACCGTGCTGGACCTGGAGTCCATGCGTCCGGTCGAGCCCGGCTCGGGCGTGGTCGGCAAGATCGCGCGGTCCGGGCACATCCCGCTCGGCTACTGGAAGGACGAGGTCAAGACCGCCGCCACCTTCCCGGTGGTGGACGGCGTGCGCTACGTCGTGCCGGGCGACTTCGGGATGATCGAGGCCGACGGCGCGATCGTCATGCTCGGCCGCGGCTCCGTCTGCATCAACTCCGGCGGCGAGAAGATCTACCCCGAAGAGGTCGAGTCCGCGCTCAAGGCGCACCCGGACGTGTTCGACTGCATCGTGGTGGGCGTACCCGACGAGCGCTGGGGCGCGCGCGTGGTCGGGGTCGTCGCACCGCGCGAGGGCGCCGCCCCCTCGTACGACGAACTGGCGGAGCACTGCCGCTCGTTGCTCGCCGGCTACAAGGTCCCGCGGGCGGTCGTCCTGACCGAGGAGATCGGCCGCACCAACGTCGGCAAGGCGGACTACGCCTGGGCTTCGCGCGTCGCGGCGCAGGCCACCTGAGCACCCGAACCAACGGCCCCCGGGCCCTGAGCCCCGAGCCCCGAGCCCCGAGCCCGAGCCCGAGCCCGAGCCCCAGCAGACCAGCAGCATCGCCGATCAGCCCAGCGCCGAGAGGACGACCGCGTGTCGACACAGACAAGCAGCACCATCCAGTTCCCGTACAAGCGCACGCTCGGACCGGTCATCAGCCGGTTCTTCTCGGAGCTGACCGCGCAGCGCATCGTCGGGATCCGCAGCGGCGAGCGGGTCATCGTGCCGCCGATGGAATACGACCCGGAGACCGGCAACCAACTGGAGCCGGACTTCGTCGAGGTCGGCCCGGCCGGGACCGTGGTGTCCTGGACCTGGGTCGCCGAGCCCGGCAAGCACCACCCGCTCGACCGGCCGTTCGCGTACGCGCTGGTCAAGCTGGACGGCGCCGACACCAACCTGCTGCACGTGCTGGACGCGGGCAGCGAGGACGCGGTGTCGACCGGCATGCGCGTCGTGCCGCGCTGGCGCGACGAACCGGTGGGCCGTATCGACGACATCGTGGCGTTCATCCCCGGCGAGACCCCCGAGGGGCCGGCCGCGGGCGAGGCGCAGGACGTCCAGACCATGGACTTCTTCTCCACGATCACCTACACCGACGTGCTCTCGCCGACGCTGGAGCGGTACGCGGCGAGCATGCGCGCGGGCGTCATCACCGGCCAGCGCTGCCCCAAGTGCAACCGCGTCTTCCTCGGCCGCGGCTACTGCTCGGTGGACGCGCTGATCCTCGGCCCCGAGCTCGAGGAGACGCTGCCGGACGTCGGCACGGTGTCGAACTACACCATCGTGACCCCGACTCCGTACCCCGGCCAGAAGGAGACCGAGCCGTTCGCGCGCGCTTCGGTGGTCCTGGACGGCGACGAGATGGTCATCGCGCAGCAGCAGATCATCGGCATCCCGGTGGGCGAGATCCGGGTGGGCATGCGCGTCAAGGCGCAGTGGTTCCCGGACGCCCAGCGCGACGCCGCCGAGATCACCAGCAAGGGCTGGGGCACCGTGGCCGGCTTCATCGAGGGCTGGCTGCCGACCGGCGAACCCGACCTGCCCGCCGAGCAGTTCTTGAACCGGGTGTTCTGACCGTGGCCACTCAGGAGACAGGCATCGTGCGTAACGACACAGACATCGCGGTCGTCTCGACCGCGTACCTCCCCTCCGTACGCCGCAACGAGCTCAGCGAGACCGAGATGCTCATCTCGGTGGTCGACGAGGCACTGGGCAAGGTCGGGCTCAAGCGCTCGGACGTCGGCTTCAGCTGCCAGGGTTCGTGCGACTACATCTCCGGCGGCACCTTCTCGTTCGTGCCGAACCTCGACGCGATGGGCGCCTGGCCGCCGATCCACGAGTCGCACGTCGAGATGGACGGCGCCTGGGCGCTGTACGAGGCGTGGGTCCGCATGCAGCACGGCGACGTCGAGATCGCCGTCGCGCTGGGCTCCGGCAAGTCGTCGACCGGCGACCCGGCGGAGATCTACCCGCTCGAACTCGACCCCTACTACCTGGCCCCGCTCGGCCCGGACCCGGTGTCGCTGGCGGCCCTCCAGGCCAGGCAGCTGATCGAGTCGGGCAAGACCACCGAGCGCGAACTCGCGGAGATCTCCGCGCGTTCGCGGCGCGACGCGGCGAACAACCCCAAGCAGCAGCTGCGTTCGGCGGAGACCGACGTCGACAAGCTGCTCGCCGAGCCGTACCTGCGCTCGCCGCTGCGCAAGAGCGACCTGCCGCCCATCTCGGACGGCGCGTCCTGCGTGGTGATGGCGACCGCCCGGCGCGCCCGCGAACTGGTGGCCCGCCCGGCCTGGATCACCGGCCTCGACCACCGCAGCGAGGTGCACAACCCGGCGCTGCGCGACCTGACCGACTCGCCGTCGACGCGCCTGGCCGCGGAGAAGGCCGGCGGCGTGGCGGGGGTGGAAGTGGCGGAGCTGATGGCCCCGTTCACGTCGCAGGAGGTCGTCCTGCGGCAGGCTCTGGGCCTTGCCGACGACGTCGTGGTCAACCCGTCGGGCGGCCCGCTGACCGGCAACCCGCTGATGGCGACCGGTCTGGTCCGCATCGCCGAGGCGGCCGAGCAGATCCTGTCCGGCGGTCGCAACCGCACGCTGGCCCACGCGACTTCGGGTCCGCTGTTGCAGCAGAACCTGGTGTGCATTCTGGAAGGTGACGTCTGATGGGGCACGAGCCTGTCGCAGTGGTCGGCATCGGCCAGACGAAGCACAAGAAGCGCCGCGACGACCTGTCGATCGCCGGCCTGGTCCGCGAGGCCGCGCAACGCGCGCTCGACGACGCCCAGATGACGTGGTCGGACATCGACGCGGTCGTCATCGGCAAGGCGCCGGACATCTTCGAGGGCGTCATGAAGCCCGAGCTCTACCTCGCCGACGCACTCGGCGGCGCGGGCAAGCCGGTCTTCCGCGTGCACACCGCCGGTTCGGTGGGCGGCTCGACCGCCATCGTGGCGTCGCACCTGGTGAGTTCGCGCGTGCACAAGCGCGTGCTCGCGGTGGCGTGGGAGAAGCAGTCCGAGGGCAACGCGCAGTTCGGCCTCGGCGGCGGCAAGTCCGGTTCGATCGGCGCCGGCGGTGCGTTCGCGCCGTGGATCCGCGCGTACATCCGCAAGTCCGGGGCGCCCGAGCACATCGGGTGGCAGGTCGCGGTCAAGGACCGGCAGAACGCGCTGCGCAACCCGTACGCGCACCTGCACCTGAAGGACATCTCCATCGACAAGGTGCGCGAGTCGCCCATGATGTGGGACCCGCTGCACTTCCTGGAGTCGTGCCCGTCGTCGGACGGCGCCGGCGCGATCGTGCTCACCGACAAGGCCGGCGGGCTCGCGGCGGAGGCCGACGGCAGGCCGCCGGCGTGGGTGCTGGGCACGTCGATGCGCTCGGAGCCGTCGTCGTTCAACGGCCGCGACCCGATCCGCCCGCAGGCGGGCGTCGACTGCGCGTGGGACGTCTACAAGCAGGCCGGGATCACCGACCCGCGCAACCAGATCGACGTCGCCGAGCTGTACGTGCCGTTCTCCTGGTACGAGCCGATGTGGCTGGAGGGCCACGACATCGCGCCGGTGGGCGAGGGCTGGAAGATGGTCGACCGCGGCGAGACCGCGTTCGACGGCTCCTTCCCGGTCAACCCGTCGGGCGGCGTGCTGTCGTCGAACCCGATCGGGGCGTCCGGCATGCTCCGCTTCCTCGAAGCGGCGCTCCAGGTCCGCGGAGCCGCGGGCGAGCACCAGGTGGACGGCGCGCGGGTGGCCCTCGCGCAGGCGTACGGTGCCGCCGCGCAGTACTTCGCGATGTGGGCGGTCGGCTCGCAGCTCCCGTCGAGCTGATCCGCACGGCGACGACGGGCCGGACCGCGCGTGGGATGCGGTCCGGCCCGTTCGTCTCGTCGGGCACGGGCAAATTGTAAGGATGCCTGACCTTGTATTGGTCAAGCATCCTGTCTACGCTCTTCGCATGAAGCCACCGATCTGCGAAAAGCTCGGGATCGAGTTCCCGATCTTCGCGTTCTCCCACTGCCGGGACGTCGTCGCCGCGGTCAGCCGCGCGGGCGGCTTCGGTGTCCTCGGCGCCCTCGCGTTCAGCCCGGACCAGCTCGAGATCGAGCTCGCCTGGATCGACGAGCACGTCGACGGCCGGCCGTACGGCGTGGACCTCGCCATCCCGATGAAGTACCTCGGCAAGGGCGGCGGCGACGCGGCCGTGCCGGAGAACCTCGAGAAGCTGATCCCGGAAGCCCACTGGAAGTTCGTCGACGACCTCCTCGCGGCGCACGACATCCCGCCGCTGCCCCCGGAGTTGGAAGGCAAGGCGGCCAAGGCCGCCGGCCTCAACGTCGACCTGGAGTCGCGGGCGCAGATCGACACCGCGCTCAAGCACCCGCTCGTCAAGATGTTCGTCAACGCGCTGGGCCCGCCCCCCGCCGACATCATCGACGCGTGCCACGACGCGGGTGTGCTGGTCGGCGCGCTCTGCGGCAGCCCGCGGCACGCGCAGAAGCAGGTCGAGGCGGGCGTCGACGTCGTCGTCGCACAGGGCACCGAAGCCGGCGGCCACTGCGGCGAGATCTCCACGATGGTGCTCATCCCGCAGGTCGTCGACGTGGTCGGCCCCGACGTCCCGGTGCTCGCGGCGGGCGGCATCGGCGGTGGCCGCCAGATGGCCGCCGCGCTCGCGCTCGGCGCCCAGGGCGTGTGGACCGGCAGCATCTGGCTGACCGTCACCGAGGCGGACACGCACGAGACTTCCGTGCAGAACCTGCTGGAGGCCAAGTCCACCGACACGGTGCGCTCGCGGTCCATGACCGGGAAGCCCGCGCGCCAGCTGCGCACCGCGTGGACCGAGGCGTGGGAGGACGAGAACAACCCCGACCCGCTGCCGATGCCGCTCCAGGGCCTCATCTACAACAAGGCCGCACGGCGTTTCACGCGGACCAAGAACAAGGAGCTGAACGGCTGGCCGGTGGGCCAGATCGTGGGCGCCATCGACCGCGTCCGGCCGACCCAGGAGGTCGTGCTGACGATGGTGCAGGAATGGGTCGAGGCGACCGAGCGCCTGGGCGCTCTGCTCGCCGACGACTGAGCGCGCACCAGGACGACTCGGGGAGTTCGGCGCACCGGGCGCATTCAGAGCCCTGAGTGCGGTGAGCGCACCGAGCGTACAGAGCGCACGGGAGAGGGTGTGCCCGCCGGGCTGGTGGTGGCGGCGGGCACACCCTCGCGCGTGCGGGTGCCGCGGGGCGTTCGGCGGCCGCACGCGCGTTCGGCGGACTTGCTAAGCGCCGGGGTGGGGCCCGGTCAGGCGGTTCACCCGCATGTCGAAGTCCCGGTCGTCGGCCATCTGTTCGACGTCCGGCCAGATCGCCACGATCACCAGGATGATCAGCGTGACGAGGCTGATGCCGGTGATCATCGGGGCGAAGAACTGCGTCGGCTCGGTGCCGTGCACGTGCTCGAGCGCGCGGCTGCCCGGCGCGGTCTCACCGGCCCGCATCGCGTACATGCCGATGTAGTGCATGCCCGTCACCGCCAGCCCCATCACCGGCACCGCGGCGACGGTCGCCTTGACCCCGCGGACGTGAAGTGCCGCCCACAGTGCGGCCGTTGCCGCGATGATGGCGACGACCAGCGACAGCGCGACGATCCGGGGGTCGTACGTGATGGGCTGCGACGTCTTCATCGCCGCCATCCCCAGGTAGTGCATGCCGCCCACGCCCGTGCCGGTGATCGCCCCGCCGGCCAGCAGCGTCGAGTTGCGGCTGCCCCCGCCGATCGCCAGGGCGAGGCCGATGCCGACCACCAGGACGGACAGCGCCATGCTCGCGAGGGTGAGCGGGATGTCGTACCTGACCTGGCGTCCCGGGATGCTGAATCCGAGCATCGCGATGAAGTGCATGACCCATATTCCGGTGCCGCCGAGCGACAAGGCCGCCAAGGCGAGCCAACGGGCACGCACCGCACCGGTGGTGGCCTGGGCCCGAGCGCTGCACAAGAGGCCCAGGCAGGCACCCGTGCACGACATCAGGAACGCGAGACCAGGGGTGAGCGGGCCGTACGTGAAGTGGTTCATGGTGGTTCGCGCCGCGGCGTGCCCGCTCGTTCGCGGGGACCACGGCCCTCCTCTCGGTCACCAGCGTGACCGCGCGTGATGCGCTGTTTCCGCAAAGTGCCGGGAATCGTCCGCATGCTCCGTGCGCGGGCGTATAGTACGCCCGGCCCACGGGAGCGTACGCGGGCGCGCGGACGGCGCGCGGCGTCCCGGGGCGCTCAGGCGGCGGCCGGGATGCTGGCCAACTTCCCGCGCATGTCCGGAACTTCGTCGTGCCATGCGGCCCGCCGCTGGTACGCCTCGCCGGCCCGCAGCACGGTGGCTTCGTCGAACGGCCGGCCGGAGATCTGCATCCCGAGCGGCAGCCCGCCGTCGCCGAAACCGATCGGCACCGACAGCGTCGGGTTGCCGACCGCACTCCAGTACGGCGTGTGCACCGCCGAACGGAACACCGCCATGAACCCGGGGGTATCGAGGGTGTCCACGCGCGGCGCCCCGACGGTCGCGGTCGGCGTCACGACGAGGTCCACCTCGTCCAGCAGGCCGTTGACGGCCCGCTGCCCGGTGCGGCGCACGGCCTGCGCGCGTACGAAGTCCGCCGCCGTGTAGAACGCTCCGGTGCTGAACGCCGTGCGCCCCACCTGGCCGAACTCCTCCCAGCGGGTGGTCAGATCGGGGGCGTGGTGGGCCAGCGCCTCGGCCGCGAGGGTGAGCATGTCGGCGGCGTACAACTTGCGTACGAACGGGAGTTCCACGTCGACGATCACCGCACCCGCGGCGGCCAGCACGTCGAGCGCGGAGCCGAAGCGCAGCGCGAGCGCGGGGTCGGCGAGGTCGCCGCCGATCCGCAGCAAGGGGTCCACGCCGACCCGGACGCCCTCCAGGTCGCCGGTGAGCAGGGCCGGGTAGTCGGGGACCGCCCGGTCCGCGCAGCGGTGGTCGGCCGCGTCGTACCCGGCCATGACCGACAGCATGAGGGCGCAGTCCTCGGCGGTCCGAGCCACCGGACCGATGTGGTCGAGCGGCCTGCCGTCGCGCGCGTCGTCCACCGGGCTCGGCACCCGCCCGCTGGTCGGGCGCAGTCCGGTCACCCCGCAGAACGCGGCCGGCATGCGGATGCCGGCCGCGCCGTCCGCCCCGACGCCGGCGGGGAAGATGCCTGCGGCCACGCCGTTCGCGGTGCCCGAACAGCCGCCGCCCGCCCACGTCGCGGGGTTCCACGGGTTGCGCGGCACCAGGGTCGGGCGGCCGGGGTCGGGCAGGCCGATGGTGAACTCCATCGCGGTGGTGGCGCCGAGCACGATCGCCCCGGCGGCGCGCAGCCGGGCGACGGCGCTGGAACTGCCCAGCAGGTCGCGTACGCCGAGCGGGACGCCGTGCAGCGGTCCGCGGGCGCGGCCGGCCTCGCGGTCGGCGTCGGCGCGCTCCGCCTCGAACAGCGCCTCGTCGTCGCGCCGGTGGGCGAACGTGCCCAGGCGCACGCCGAATCTGTCGGCCCGTTCCAGTGCCGCCGCGACGAGTTCGAGGGACGTGGTCCTGCCGTCCCGCAGCGCGCGGGCTGTCGCGACGACGGACATCGGCTCGGGCATGCGCCTGCCTCCCCCTGCTGGGCTCCGCTCCGGGGCCGGATCGTTTGCGGAACAGCCTGCGACGCAGGGGTTGCGGGTGCGTCACCCGGGCGTGTCCGGGGCGTTACGGATCGTCAGAAGGGCCGCCCGGCAGGGCCGTCCGCGCCGTGCCGGACTCGCGGTCGGTCCGACTGTCGGCCCGCTGCCGGTCGGGCTGTCGGCCGGTTGTCGGCCCGCTGCCGGTCCGGCTGCCGGTCCGGCGGTCGGTCCGGTTGACCGCCGAGGGGACGGCAGGGCCCGTCGCCCCCGGCCCCGCTATCGGCGCGGATTGCGGAAGAAGTCCTCGTGCGTCCCGGGCCCTTCGCCCGGCGGCCGGGACTCGCCGGGACGGCGCTGCGGCATCGGCCGGCCGCCGCGCCTCGGCGGGGAATTCGGAATTCCGTTTCCGTTCCCGTCGGGCCGCTGCACGTTCGGCGCGGTGAATCCGGGACGGCCCCAGACGGAATCGTCGACGGTGTCGTCCGGGCCGGGCGGCTGGGGTGCCGGGCGGGCTGCCCGGCGAGTGGGCCGGGCGGCCCGGACGGTGGTACGCCGGCGGATCACCTGGTCCTGGGTCAATCTGGTGAGCCGGGCGCCGAGTTCGGCCTCCTCGCGCATTTCCTCCTCGGTCGGGGAGAGCGCCACGATGAACAGCGTGACAAACGTGAAGAGGCTGATTCCGGTGATCAACGGGGCCAGGAACTGCACGGGATCGGCGCCGTGCGAGGCGGCGCTCGTGCCACTCATGTCGACGCTCATCGACGACATTCCGGTGTAGTGCATTCCGCTTACCGCGAGGCCCATGATCAAAGCCGCCGCGGTGGTCGCCACGGCGCCTCTGATGTTGAATGCCATCCACAATGCGGCGGTGGCCGCGACCACCGCGATTCCCACCGAGAGCGCGACGATCAGGGTGTCGTACTCGACCGAGCCGCGCAGCCACATCGCGGACATCCCGAGATAGTGCATGCTGGCCACCCCGCCGCCGGTCAGCGTGCCGCCCAGGAGCAGCGCGGCGACGCGGTTGCCCGCGTACCCCACGATCGTCAGGCCGATTCCGACGACGACCACCGCGACGATCAGACTGATGATCGTGCGACGCACCTCGTAGCGAATCGGAGTTCCGTCGACCGAGAATCCGAGCATCGCGATGAAATGCATGACCCAGATTCCGGTTCCGCCGATCGACAGGGCGGCGAGTACCAGCCACCGGCCGCGGGCCCAGCCTTGTGCGGCACGCGCTCGCGACGTGCACAGAAGGCCCAGCGCGGAGCCCATGCACGACATCACATATGCGAGTGCGGGGGTGATGGGTCCTGACGAGAAATGGTCGATCGTCCCCATTTCACCGAGCCTCCTAGATCGTTGGCGTGCCTTCGTCCCCCGCGCACGCAGATCACGGGTCGACGGCCGAACGACGAAGCGCCCGACGGGAAACCGGAAATGCGATCGCTGCGGGCCGATGATATGGGCTCGGCAAGTCCGTGTGCACTGCACGCTAACCGGACGTTTTTTGTTGATCTTGACGGCTGGTACGGGTGGTGCGCATTCCGGACTGGAGATATTCGTCCGTTCCCTCCGGAATGATGGGCCATGGGTGGGGAATTCAGTTGCGCGGACGGTAACGGACTGCCGCGTTCGGATACAGCGAGCGATAGGAAGGCACCGTCCCGGCGGCCATTTCCGCCGATTCCGCCGCAAGCAGTCCGTCGACCACCGCGCGGGTCAGGACGTCCGCCGCCGCGGCCTGGATCGCGGCCAACGCGGCCGTCTCCGCGTCGATTCCGTACGGGGTGTCGGCGGGCACGGCCGGCAGCGGTTTGGCGCCCGTCGCCATCGCGAAGACCGTGTCGCCGTCGTAGAGCGTGTGTACGGGGCGCAGCGCCCGGGCCAGGCCGTCGTGTGCGGTGCCGGCCATCTTGTGGGCCTGAGCGCGCGTCAGTGCGGCATCTGTCGCCACGACGGCGATGGTCGTGTTCAGGGGCGGCGGGCCGTCGGCGGCGCCGTCCGGGCCGTCCGCGGCGAACCGGTCGAGCGCGGCGGCGTGTTCGCCGTGCTCGGGGGCGGACAGCGGGAACTCGCCGGGCAGGCCCAGGCCGACGCCGTAGGGCAGCCCGCCGACCGGGTCGACGGCCGACCCCGCCGCATTGACGACCGCGACGGCTGCCACCGTCACCCCGCCCTCCAGGACGCAACTCGCCGTTCCCACACCGCCTTTGAGTCCGCCTACCACCGCGCCGGCGCCGGCCCCGACGCAGCCGGTCGGCACCGCCGCACCTTCCGATGAGGCGGCGGCGCGCTCGACGGCCAGTCGGCCGAGCGCGGCGTCCGGGCGGCGGCGGAAGTCCCCGCCCCGGCCCAGGTCGAAGACGGTGGCCGCGGGCACCACCGGGACGACCTCGTGCGGGGCCTCGCCGACGGGGAACCCGCGGCCCTGGTCCTCCAGCCAGGCGACAACGCCCGACACGGCGTCGAGTCCGTACGCGCTGCCACCCGTGAGGGCGATCGCCTCGATGCGCGGCACGAGGTTGCGCGGGTCCAGGGCGTCGGTCTCGCGTGTACCGGGGCCGCCGCCGCGTACGTCGACCGCCGCGACCGCACCGCCGGGCGGGGCGAGCACGACGGTGACCCCGGTGAGGGCGCCGTCACCGGTGTAGGACGCGTGCCCGACGCGGAGCCCAAGGACATCGGTAAGAGCGTTGCGTGGGCCGGGAGTCGGGGCGTACGGGGCCGTCGCGTCGGACGTCGGGACGGGCTTGCTCATGAGGGGCCTCCTGGTCGGCGGGGGTTCGGTTCGACGATCACACCGTGTCCGGCGATTCCGCGTCCGACGCGCCGCACCGAGCGCACGCTGATCCACTATGTGAGAAACAGATCTCGAATCATGAGATTCGGTGTAATGTGCATGCTGTTCCGCCGGGGTGGTCCGGCGGGGGAGGGGTGCGCATGACTGCGGGAGGCGGGGACTCGAACCGGCGGTGGCTGATGCTCGGCATCGGCATGACCGCGCAGTGTGCGTCGTGCGTGTTCCTCTACGGACTCGCCTACCTCGTCCCGGTGTTGCGCGCCGAGGAGGGCCTGTCGCTGACGTCCGCGGGCGTTCTCGTCACGTGTCCGACGATCGGGCTCATGTGCACCCTGGTCCTGTGGGGTGCCGCCGCCGACCGGTTCGGCGAGCGCGTCGTCATGGCCTCCGGTCTGCTGCTGGCGGGCGGCGCCATGGGCTTGGCGGTCGCCGGCGACGGAGTCGTCTGGACGGGCTCGTGGCTCGCCGTCGCGGGTGCGGCGAGTGCCTCGGTCAACGCGGCGAGCGGGCGCGTCGTCCTGGGCTGGTTCGGCCCGGAGCAACGCGGAGTCGCCATGGGCGTACGGCAGATGGCGCAGCCGCTGGGCATGGTGGCGGCGGCGCTGGTGCTGCCGCCGATCGGGACCGCGTACGGCTTCGGTGCGGCGCTGCTGTTCCCTCTGGCCTTCTGCGTGCTGGCCGGGATCGCGATCGCGCTGTTCGTCGTCGACCCGCCGCGCGCGGCCGCGGTCGAGGGCGCCGCGAAGTCGGGCTCGCCGTACGGCACTCCGGTGCTCTACCGAATCCACGCGGCGAGCGCGCTGCTGGTGATACCGCAGTTCGTGGTGGTCTCCTACTCCGCGGACTACCTGGTGCAGGACCACGGTTGGACGGCGACGTCGGCGGGCCGCCTGCTGGCCGCGGTGCAGGGCGTCGCGGCGGTCTCCCGGCTGGTCGTGGGGGCGTGGTCGGACCGCATGGGGTCCCGGCTGATACCCATGCGCAGGCTCTCGCTGGCCAACTCCGCCGCCGTCGCCGCCCTGGCGCTGGCCGCGTGGCTGAGCTCGTGGCCCGCGATCGTCGCCCTGCTGGTCGCGTCCGTGGCGACGGTGTGCTGGAACGGGGTGGCCTTCACCTCGGTCGCCGAACTCGCGGGCAGCGCCTGGGCGGGACGCGCACTGGGCATCCAGAACACCGCACAGAACCTGACGGCGGCCGTCGGGCCCCCGGTGTTCGCGATCGTGATCGGCGGGCCGGGGTACGCCGCGGCGTACGGGATCTGCGCGGCCATCCCTCTCGCGGCCGCGGCCCTGACCCCGGTACGCGCGGAGCCGAAGCGCACCGGCGCGGTGGCCGTGGGCAGCACCGCCGCGCCGGTGCGGTCGCGCGGGTAGCGGCGGCCCGCACGGGAGTTCGCCCGGTCAGTTCGTGGAGCCGTCCGCGGCGGTGGCGGGTCGGTCGGTCGCGGCGGCGCCCTCACCGTCGGCCGCACCGGCTTCCGCCCCGGCCTCCGCGGCCTTCTCGGCGAGCATGCGGTCGGCGTACGCCCGCAGGCCGAGCGTGATGACGTCGATCCCGAAGTCGAACCGCTCGTCGCCGTCGCCTTCGATCATCGACGCGAGCATGCTGGTCAGGGTGGGGAATCGTTCCGGCGGAAGGGCGAAGAAGAACTCCCCGAGCTGCCGGAAGTACTTGTCCGTGGCCCCGGGGTTCCGGCGCTCCTCCAGGCCCAGCAGCCCCTGCTCGAACGCTGCCGAGGTCGTGTAGAGGGCGAGCAGGTCGGCGGCCCACGACACGACCCGGTCGGGCAGGTCCCCGGCCTTGAGCAGGGCGAGCATGCCCTCGATCGCGGTGAGGCTGTTCGGCATCGTCGGGACCTTGCCGAAGCTGGCCTTCGCGAGGTCGTTGTGGGCCGCGTACACGTCCCGGATCTGCCGTGCCGACTCCCGCACTTGCTGCTGCCAGCGCTCGGGGTCGGGCTCGGGCAGCCGCACTTCGCCGTTCACCCGGTCCAGGACCAGTTCGAGCAGTTCGTCCTTGTTCTGCACGTGGGCGTAGAGCGTCGCGGCCCCGGTGTCGAGGCGCTGCGCGACCCCGCGCATGGAGAGGGCTTCGAGGCCTTCCGTGTCGACGATCTCGAGTGCCGCATCGACGATCGCCTCCGCGGTGACCGGGGGCTTGCGCGGTGCGCGCGCGGGTTTGCGGGCCGTGCGCCACGCGGGCGTCGGGACCTCGGGAACGTCGGACACCACATCACCTCCGGGACTCGGTGCGAACACTGTACTTGACGCGAACACTGTTCGTACCTATAACAGTGTTCGTAGTAAACGAACGGCGTTCGTAAGACGAACGGCGTTCGGACCGCTCGCGAACCGCTTCCTCCAGGGGGATCCCGTGACCACTACCGACGTGACGACCGCAGACCCGCGGGTGCACGGCGCCGCCGATGGCGAGGCGCCACCACGGGCCACCCCCTACAAGTGGCGCTGGCTCGCGCTCTTCGTCATCCTCGGCGCCGAGCTCATGGACCTGCTGGACAGCACGATCACCAGCGTCGCGGGCCCCCGCATCGAGTCAGCGCTCGGCGGCAGTTACAGCCAGCTCCAGTGGATGTCGGCGGCGTACACCCTGGCGTTCGCGATGCTGCTCATCACCGGGGCCCGGCTCGGCGACATGTTCGGGCGGCGCCGGATGTTCCTGGTCGGCACCGCGGCGTTCGCCGCCACCTCGCTCCTGTGCGGCCTGGCCACCTCGCCCGAGACGCTGATCGCGTACCGAGCGCTGCAAGGCGTGGCCGCGGCGATGATGGTGCCGCAGGGGCTCGGCCTCCTGCGTGACATGTTCCCGCCCGGCGAACTGGCCGCCGCGTTCGGCATCTTCGGCCCCGTCATGGGCCTGGGCGCGGTCGCCGGCCCGATCATCGGCGGGTTCCTGGTCGACGCCGACCTGTTCGGCACCGACTGGCGCGCCATCTTCTTCGTCAACGTGCCGATCGGCATCGCGGCCTTCGCGGCCGGGATGCGCCTGCTGCCGCGGGACCGCGTCGACGCGCGGCGTACGGTCACCCTCGACATGACCGGCATGGTGCTGCTCAGCACGGCGATGGTCCTGATCATCCTGCCGCTCGTGCAGGGCCGCGAATCCGGCTGGCCGACCTGGGCGTTCGTGTCGATGGCCGCGGCACTCCCGGCGTTCGCGCTGTTCGTGTGGCACGAGCGGCGGCGCCGTGCGGGGGGCGCCTCGACGCTCGTCGAGCTCAGCCTGTTCCGCAACCGCGCCTTCACCAGCGCCCTCGTGGTCGGCCTGCTGTTCTTCAGCACCATGGTCGCGTTCATGCTGATCGTCACCGTGTACCTGCAGGCGGGACACGGCTGGAGCGCCTCGGACACCGCGGTCGCGCTCATCCCGTGGTCGCTCGCCTGCACCGTCGGCGCGGGACTCTCCGGCGGCCTGCTCGCCCCGAAGTTCGGCCGCCGGGTGATCCACGCGGGGCTGCTCGTGCAGGTCCTCGGCGTGCTCGCCGTCTGGTACACCGTCGACCACGACCCGGCCGGGGTCTCCGGATGGGGCCTGACGCCCGCGCTCGCCGTGACCGGCCTCGGCGTCGGCCTGATCATGGCGCCGTTCTTCGACATCGCGATCGCCGGGGTGTCCTTCGAGGAGACCGGGTCGGCCTCCGGCGTGCTCAACGCCGTGCAGCAACTCGGCGGCGCGGTGGGCGTCGCGGCCTTCGGCACGCTGTTCTTCCACTACGCCGAAGGCGGCGCCGCGAGTGTCCAGGCCGGCTTCACCGACGGCATCACGAACTCGCTGCTGGTGATGGCCGGAGTCCTGGCGGCCACGTGGTGCGCCGTGTTCCTGATGCCGAAGCAGGCCAGGGAGGACGGCGGTTCGGGGCACTGAGTCGGATCGGGCCGAATCAGGGACGGATCGGGCCGGAGCGGGGCCGGATCAGGACGACGGGCGAGGGCCGGGCACCGATCGGTG
>NZ_JBEZFP010000046.1:0-57137 GCF_040649515.1 Streptodolium elevatio | reverse complement strand
GCATATCCCTATCCCGTGCCCCCGGGGGTGGGGGGGGGCGCCCCGGCCGTGGCCGGGGCCCTTCCGCGTCGTCGGTTCTCGGTTTCCCGCTGCCGCCGGTCGGGCGGCGTTGCCGATCAGGCGGTCGCGGAGCGGTACTTGCGGACCGCGAGGGTGCGGAACACCGCGATGATCAGCAGCGACCACAGCAGCGACGCCCACACCGGGTGCTGCATCGGCCAGGCGTTCGACTCGGACACGCCCGGGTTCCCGAAGAGCACGCGGCCCGCCTGCACGGTCGCGCTGAACGGGTTCCAGTCCGCGATGTGCTGGAGCCAGGTGGGCATGCCGGCCGTCGGCACGAACGCGTTGGACACGAACGTCAGCGGGAACAGCCAGATCAGGCCGGCCGAGGTCGCCGCCTCCGGCGTACGCACCGACAGCCCGATCAGCGCGCCGATCCAGGTGAACGAGTAGCCGAGCAGGAGCATGAGCGCGATCGCGCCCAGCGCCTTCGGAATGCCCTCGTGGACCCGCCAGCCCACCAGGAGCGCCACCACGATCAGCACGACCATGGTGAGCGCCGTCTGCACGAGGTCGGCGATGGTCCGCCCGGTGAGCACCGCGCCGCGCGCCATGGGCAGCGAGCGGAAGCGGTCGATGAGCCCCTTGGTCATGTCCTCCGCGATGCCCGCGCTCGAACCGGCGGTGGCGAAGGTGACCGTCTGGGCGAAGATGCCGGCCATCAGGAACTCGCGGAACATCTTCGGGTCGGTCGACCCGTCGACGTTGATCGAGCCGCCGAAGACGTACGCGAACAGCAGCACGAACATGACCGGCTGGATCATGCCGAAGACGACGATCTCCGGGATCCGGGTCATGCGGATCAGGTTGCGCTTGGCGATGACGATCGAGTCGTGGAACGACTGCACCAGCCCCCCGCGCGGCTTCGGCGCGAGAGAGGTGGGCGAGATCGAGCCCTTCGCCACGGTGTCGGTCGTCATCGGGCGGCGTCCTTCCGGGTTTGTGCGGCCTTGTCGGCGGTACGGCGTCCGGCGTCCCCGCCTTCGTCGTCACCGCCGTCGCCGTTGTCGTCGGCGTCCTCGGCGTGATGGCCGGTGAGCGAGATGAACACGTCGTCGAGGGTCGGGCGGCGCAGCCCGATGTCGTCGATCTCGACGCCGCGCTGGTCGAGTTCGCGGATGACCTCGGCGAGCAGCTTGGCGCCGCCCTGCACGGGGATGGTCAGGCGCCGGGTGTGCTGGTCGATGGCCACGTCGTCGCGGCTGAAGCCGCGCAGGACCTCGGTCGCGGTGCCGATCAGTTCGCGGTCGTGGACGACCACCTCGACGCGCTCGCCACCCGTCTGGGCCTTGAGCTGGTCGGCGGTGCCGCGCGCGATCACCTTGCCGTGGTCGACGACCATGATGTCGTGCGCGAGGTGGTCGGCCTCCTCCAGATACTGCGTGGTCAGCAGCAGCGTGGTGCCGTCCGCGACGAGGTCCTGGATGACCTCCCACAGGGCGAGGCGGTTGCGCGGGTCGAGGCCGGTGGTCGGCTCGTCCATGAACATCACCGGAGGCCGGACCACCAGGGCGGCGGCCAGGTCCAGCCGGCGGCGCATACCGCCCGAGTACGTCTTGGCCGGCCGGTCGGCCGCGTCCGCGAGGTTGAACCATTCGAGCAGGTCGACGGCGCGGGCTTTCGAGTCCTTCGCGCTCATCTGGTAGAGCTCGCCGACCATCTGGAGGTTCTCACGCCCCGTCAGGTACTCGTCCACGGCGGCGAACTGGCCGGACAGCCCGATCGAGCGGCGGACCTGGTTCGGCTGCTTGACGACGTCGAACCCGGCCACCGTGGCGTGTCCGGAATCGGGGGTGAGCAAGGTGGTGAGGACCCGCACGGTCGTGGTCTTCCCGGCCCCGTTCGGCCCGAGCAGGCCGAGGACGGTCCCCGTCGGCACATTGAGGTCGACGCCGTCGAGCGCCCGTACTTCGCCGAAAGTCTTGACCAGATCTTCGGCGACGATCGCATCCTGCATGTTGTTGGATCACTCCTCGGGCGGTGTTCCGCGTCAGTCGTGATGGCGGCGCGTGGCCGGGTCGGCGGCCGTCGCGACCGGACGGGTATCCGATCTTGTGCGTGTCGCTTTCCACCCTGCCGCGCGACCCGAACCGGCGCGACCGGTTTTCCCCCGGCCACAGGTCGTCACCAGCCAAGCACAGCGCACTGACACAGCGTGAGGGCAAGATCCGGCCGCGGAAGGTCCGCGCGTGTCGCGAGACGGTCCGCGTGTACGTGCTGCGCGTGTGTGCCGCCCGTCCGACCGCTCACGCCTCCGTGACCGGGTACCCCGCCTCGGTCATCGCCGCGATCACCTCGCGGCAGTGCTCGACGCCCTTGGTCTCCAACTGGAGTTCGACCTCCACCTCGCCCAGTTGCAGCGAGGCGTCGGTACGCACGTGCGTCACGTTCCCCACGTTCGCGTCCGTCGCGGCCAGTTCGGCGAGCAGCGTGGCCAGCGCGCCGGGGCGGTCGGGGATGCGTACCCGCAGCGACAGGTAGCGCCCGGCGGCCGCGAGGCCGTGCCGCAGCACGCGCAGCATCAGCAGCGGGTCGACGTTGCCGCCGGACAGGATCGCGACCACGGGTGGCTCGATGGTGACGTACGACTGCGAGCCGCCCGCCTCCAGCAGCGCCGCGACCGACGCCGCGCCGGCCGGTTCGACGACCAGCTTGGCCCGCTCCATGCACAGCAGCAGCGCCTGCGACAGCGATTCCTCGCCGACCGTGCGCACCCCGTCGACCAGTTCGCTGATCAGCGAGAACGGCACCTCGCCGGGGCAGCCCACCGCGATGCCGTCGGCCATCGTCGTCACCGACGGCAGCGCGACCGGGCGGCCCGCCGCCAGCGACGGCGGGTACGCGGCCGCGGAGGCCGCCTGCACGCCGATCACCTTGATGTCCGGGCGCAGCGCCTTGACCGCGACCGCGACGCCCGCGAGCAGACCGCCGCCGCCGGTGCCGACGAGGATCGTGCGCACCTCCGGGCACTGCTCCAGGATCTCCAGGCCGACCGTGCCCTGGCCCGCGACGATGTCCTCGTGGTCGAAGGGGTGGATGAACACCGCGCCGGTCGCGTCGGCGTACTCCTTGGCGGCGACCAGGCAGTGCTCGACGGTGGTGCCTTCCAGGAGCACTTCGGCGCCGTAGCCGCGGGTCGCGGCGATCTTGGGCAGCGGCGCCCCGGCCGGCATGAAGACGGTGGACCGTACGCCGAGCAGCTGCGCGGCGAGCGCGACGCCCTGGGCGTGGTTGCCGGCACTGGCCGCGACGACGCCGCGCGCCCGCTCGTCCTCGGTGAGGCCCGCGATGCGCACGTACGCGCCGCGGATCTTGAACGAGCCGGTGCGCTGGAGGTTCTCGCACTTGAGGTAGACGGGACCGCCGATGCGCTCGGTCAGCGCACGGCAGCCCGCGAGGGGCGTGGTGCGGGCGACGCCGTCGAGCAGTTTGTGCGCGACGCGGATGTCGTCCAGTGAGACCGACTGGGGTGAGGGCGAACTCATGCCCTCAGTGTGTCACCGGCCGATCTTCCCCTCGCGGAGGAAGGTCAGGACCGCGAGTACCCGCCGGTTCCCGTCCGCGCCCTGCGGGAGTTCGAGCTTGCCGAAGATGTTGCGCACGTGGGTCTCGACCGTTTTCGGGCTGAGGAACAGCTCGGCGCAGATGGCCTGGTTGGAACGTCCCTGCGCCATCAGCGACAACACCTCGGCCTCACGGTCCGACAGCCCCGCCAGGGCCCCGCCGGTACGTCGGCGGCCGAGCATGCCGGCGACCACCTCCGGGTCGACGACGACGCCGCCGTCCGCGACCGTGCGGATCGCGGCGGCGAACCGGTCGAGGTCGGTGACGCTCTCCTTGAGCAGGTAGCCGCGGCCGGGCGCGTCGCCGCCGAGGAGGCGTACCGCGTGGTGGCCTTCGACGTACTGGGACAGGACCAGCACGCCGATGCCGGGGCGTACCGAGTCGAGGGTGACGGCGGCGTCCAGCCCCTCGGTCGTGTGCGTCGGCGGCATGCGGATGTCGACGATCGCGACGTCGGGGTGCTCGGTGCGGACCAGCGCGACCAGCCCGTCCGGGTCGCCGGCCTGTCCGACCACGGTGAAGCCGGCCTCGGCCAGCAGGCGCGCGACGCCCTCGCGGAACAGCAGGGCGTCGTCGGCGATCACGACGCGCACGGCAGCTCCGCGACGACCCGGGTGCCGTGGCCCTCGGGGCTGTGCACGGTCAGCACGCCGTCCAACGCCTCGACGCGGTCCGCGAGTCCGCGCAGGCCCGAGCCACCGCACGGATCCGCGCCGCCCGCCCCGTCGTCGGCTATCTCCACCGTCATCGTCCCTTCCCCTTGATGGACCGCGATCGTCACGCGGGCGGCGCCGGCGTGCTTCGCGGCGTTGGCCAGCGACTCGCTGACCACGAAGTACACCGCTTCCTCCAGGCCCGGCGGGAACCGGTCCTCGGGCACGGCGACCACCTCGGCCGGCACCGGCGACCGCTCGGCGAGCGACACGAGCGCGGCACCGAGCCCGGCCTCGGTCAGCACCGCCGGGTGGATGCCGCGGGCCAGCTCGCGCAGTTCGGCGATGGCGAGCTTGAGCTCCCCGGCACACTCGTCGAGGCTTGCCGCGAGTGCCTCGTCGCCGCCCGGCACCTGGGTACGTGCGACCCGCAGCATCAGCGCCAGCGTCACCAGCCGCTGCTGCGCTCCGTCGTGCAGGTCGCGTTCGATCCGGCGCCGTGCGGCGAGGCCCGCCTCGACGATGCGCGTGCGCGACGCGCGGACCTCGGCCAGCTGCGCCCGGACCTCGGCGTGCAGGCGCTCGTTCTCCATCAGCAGCCGCGCGGTGGCGGCCACCGCCCAGATGAGGTCCGGGGATTCGTCGAGTGCGGGGTCGTATGCGATGGCGCCGACGCCGGGAAGCGCGATGACCGCGCGGCCCGGCCCGGGCTCCGGGAGCGGGCGCGGCCGGCCGTCGGGGTCGACGTAGTCGTCGTACCCGGGGCGGTAGTAGATCAGCCGCAGGCTCGGGTCGCGCAGCGAGCGGGCCAGGGCACCTTGCAGGCGGCCGGGCGGCGGGGGCGAATGGCCGAGTTCGGCGGCCAGGTCGGCGGCCACCGAACGCCCCGCGCGGGCCCGGATCATGCCGGCCAGCAGGAACAGCGGCCACACGGCGAGCGAGACGCGGGCGGCGGCGATGCCGGTGCCGTACGTCGACCGCAGCGCGGGGACCATGACCATCAGTCCCGTGTAGACGTACACGCCGGTCATGCCGATGTTGCCGAGCAGCACCGGGGTCCAGCCGCGGCGCAGCAGCCGGCTCGCGGTCCACCAGCGGACGCAGAAGAGGCTGAGCGCGACGAGGTACACGATGGTCGGCAGCATCGAGAACACGATGTCGGCGCGGCGCGGCGAGATGTTGGCGACGTCGGTCTCGGCGAGCAGGTCGCGCGGCCGGACGTCCCAGCCGCCGCCGAGCCAGAACCACACGACCACGCACGGGCCGGTGGTGACGTACGCGGCCACCAGCAGCGCACGCCGCAGCCGCGGGTACACCTTGCCCCGCGCGAAGTCGGTCATGACGTGCGCGATCACGCCCATGACCAGCCAGTCGGCGAAGAAGCCGACGAGGAAGGCGACTTTGTGGTGCACCCCGCCGAACAGGATCAGCGTGCACATCACGGCGGCGAGCAGCATCGGCCAGATCGTCTCGCCCGGGCGGCGGCGTTCCGCGGCGACGACGGCGCACCAGGTGAACGCCCATCCGGCGAGCAGGGGCAGCACCGTGCGGCTGATGGTCTCGGACCATGTGAGGTGGTAGCCGCCGTAGCGGACGGCGACGATCGCGAGGAGGGTGGCGGCGGCCTGGCCCGCGATGATGGTCCGGGTGACGCGCGTGCTGCGGTTCACCGGTCGTCCGCGACGGGCGGGTCACCCGGGCGCTGCGCGGTCTGGCTCTGCGCGGTCGAACTCGGCGCGGCCGGAGTCGGCGCGGTCGGGCTCCGTGCGGCCGAAGCGCGCAGGGTCGCGGCCAGGCTCTGCGGCGACAGCTCTTCCTTCGAGATGTAGCCGTCGGCGTGCGCCCCCGCGATGCGGTCGCCGTAGTCGTCGCGCGCCCGCCCGGATATCAGCACGATCCCCACCCCCGCGTCGTCCGCCCGGATCCGGTCGGCCGCCGTGAAGCCGTCGTACCCCGGAAGCTGCACATCGAGCAGCACCAGGTCGGGACGCAGCCGCCGGGCCGCCTCGACGCCCCCGGGGCCGTCGGCCGCCTCCCCCACGACCCGGTACCCCCACGAGGTCAGCAGCCGGGTCGCCAGCCTGCGGAAACCCTCGTGGTCGTCGACGAGGACGACGGTCAGCGGTGATCCGGTTGCAGCCACCGGGACATCCTCCTCCGCCGCTGGGCCGTCGAACCGCGAAGCGCGGCAGAGCGACTGTCGGCGGGCCGGGTGGGCCGATCGCCGCGGGTTCTTCGGCTCCGCCTTGCACCGGGTGTCCCCCTGGACCCCCCACGTGCGGCCCGGGTCGATGCGGGCCGAACGTATTGGTGCGGAGCCCCGCGCGGTGAGACCTCCCCCCGGGGCCTCACCGCGCGGCGGTGGCGTTCGGCGTACGGGCGGGGTCCCGTACTTGCCGCCACCGGAACGCCGCGGCGATCGGTGGGTTCATGGTGGCCCGGACGGCCCGCGGGGCGCCTCGGGGACAACCCTGAATCGGACCAAGCTGAAGCCGAAAGCCCGAGTCGGACAGCGTGAGTCGGACAGCCTGAGTCGGAGAGCGTGAGTCGGACAGCGTGAGTCGGCACGGGCCTTCGCGCGCCCCGGGGCTGACGAGCCGTCAGTCGCCCGCGCGCGGTTCTCGGGACGCGCTCAGTCCTCGGACGCGGGTCGCCCTTCGGCCGCGGGCTGCCCCTCGGCCCCCGCACGCGCCGCCTGGCGCCGCACCATCGCCTGGTTGAACCGGGCCAGCAGCTCGGTGAACCGCTCGCGGTCCTCCGCCGCCCAGTCGTCGCACATCTCGGCCATCAGCTGGATCCGCGCCCGGCGGACCTGGTGCAGCCGGTCCAGGCCCATCTCGGACAGCCGCAGCAGGACCGCGCGGCCGTCGTCGGGGTTGGGCACGCGGTCGACGTACCCCTGCTCGACCAGCGGCGTCACCTGCCGCGTCACGGTCGACGAGTCGATCGACATGGCTTGTGCGAGTGCCTTCACGCCCATGGGGCCGTCGACTTCGAGGCGGCCGAGCAGCAGGTACGCCGCGCGGTCCATGGTGTAGCGCAATTCGCCGGCCGCGCCCAGGCGGGTCTGCTCGGCACGCCGCGCGAACAGCGCGACCTCGTGCTGCATCCGGTCGTACAGCGCGTCGTCGGGCGCCAGGTCGGGTGTCATTGCGGCTCACTCGTCGTGGGGATGTGGTGGCACGAAGGATAGGGCCCCGACCGGCACGGCGTACCGGATGCCGCTCACCGCATCCCGCGCATGTCGCCCGCGGAGGCGGGCGTGCGGCCCGCGCAACCGGGCAGCGTGAAACGGACGTTCCGGGATCGATCGAATGATCTTCGCGAGGAGGAATCCTCGTGAAACCGGTCCAGATATGCGCCTACGCGTGATATTCCGGTCAAGGGAATCTATTGGCTCCCCTGGTGGAACAAGTGCACATCACAAGCCGCACCGCCGGGAGGTGTCGTGCATCGCCGCGATCAACGTGAGTTCGACGCGTTCGTCCGCGCCGTGGGGGACCGGCTGCTGCATACCGCCGAACTCCTGACCGGCGATCCGGTACGTGCGGAGCGGCGGGTCAACAGGGCGCTGGCCCGCACCTATCTCAAGTGGCGGCACTCGGCGGAGTCGGATCCGACGCGCATCGCGCACCGGGCACTGGTGGCCGGATACCTGGACCCGTGGCGGCCGTTGCCGTGGCGGCCGCAGCCGACGCGGGGGCCGGGCCGAGGGTGGGCGGCCGGTTCCGCGGAGGTCTGGGCGGGAGTCGCACCGGGGGCCGGAGTCGGCGCCGCGGTCGGGGCCGGCGAACCGGGCTCGTGCACGGACGCCGAGGCGGAACGGGCTCGCGACGAGGTGCTGCGGGGGCTGGACGGGCTGACGCGGTTGGAGCGTGCGGTCACGGTGCTGCGGGCGTACGCGCGGCTCGACGAGTTCGACACCGCCGAAGCGCTGGCGGTGCGCGAGGCGACGGTGCGCTCGGCGTACGGACGGGCCGCGGCTCGCCTGGCCGCGGCCGCGGGTGTGGGCACCGCCGCGCAGCCCGGCGGCGCGAACCGACGGCGGTCGAGGGAAACGATCACGTGGACCGCGGGCGTCGGCGTCACCCACGGGCAGACGCTCGCGCCGGGCGCTCCGGACTCCGCGGCCTCGTCGGTCGCGGCCGGTGCGGCTGCCGAGTTCGACACGTTCGGCTCGGTCGGCTCGGTTGGCTCGGTCGACACGTTCGGCTCGTCAGCCGCATCCACCACATCTGCCTCTTCGGGGGAGGTGGGTCGCATGCACCCGAGTGGCGGCACGAAACCACATGTGTAGCACGGGAGTTGGCGACGCCGGCGCGGTGCGGCCGCGGCACGCGGACACGCCGGGCCCACCGGGGCCAAGGAGCGTTTCCCGGACTCCGCGCCGGGCATCGCGTAAGAAGTGGCCGACAAACTCGATGCGGCGCCGGAAACGGCGCCAACAGCCGTGTGTCTCCCGGCTGTCCGGTCCGAGGAGGGCCGATGAGCGAGCGCTGCGACCGAGCCGGTAGGGGCACGCGCCCCGCCACCGCGGCCGCACGGTCCGATGCAGGAGCGAGAACAGGGGTTGGCCTAGGGGCGATGGTGGAGGCGGTGGCATGAGCATCACCATCGAACCGACGCCTGCCGCGCTCCCGCCCGACCAGCCCGTAGGGACGCCGCCCGACTACCCGATGCGCCCGCTGCCTGCGGGTGGTTCGCGACGCGCGCGGCGTACCGCCGCCCGGCTGCGGCTCACCCGGCTGATCGCCGCCGTCGCGGTCGGCGCGGGGCTCGCCGCGGTGGCGGCGGTCACCGTCCCGGCGCCGACGGAACGGCAGGCGGGGCCTGCGCCCGTACCGTCGCCGCCCGGTCCGGAGCCCAGCAACCCGAGTCGCCCCATCCCGCGTACGGCCGTCGGACTGGGCGCGAACGCATGGGTGCACGCCCAGGGTTGGTGCATCGGCGACCTGGCGGCGGACCAGTCGACCGGGGTCGTGAACTCGTGCCGGTTCCTGCCGCGCCCAGGCGGGCTGGACGTGGCGGTCCTGAACCCCGGCGAGTACGCGCCCGCCGGATACTCGCTGGTCGTCGCGGTGGCGATCGGTCCGACCGCGCCGCCCGCGTCGCTGCGGGGGCGCCTCACCGACGCCGCCGGTTCCGGCGACATGGCGACCGACCGGGTGCCGGGGCTGCCCGGGGTCATGTTCCTGTGGGGGTTCAGTCGTACCGGGGCGGTGTCGGTGGAGGTTCTGGAGCCGGACGGCTCGTCGTTCGCGTCGTGCAACGACTGCATGGCGGCGGGGCGCATCGCCACCTGACCCGTCGAACCGGGCCGACCCGGACGGGCCGACGAGCCGGGGCCGGGACTCGCCCTCGAGGCAAGCCCCGGCCCCGCTTGCCGGTGCCGAATGTCAGGTGTCAGGTGTCAGGTGTGAGGTGTCAGGTGTGAGGTGTCGGGTGCCTGATGTCGGCGTCAGCGCAGTGCCTGCTCCAGGTCGGCCAGCAGGTCGTCGGCGGACTCGATGCCGACGGACAGGCGTACCAGATCCGCCGGGACCTCCAGCGCCGAACCGGCCGCCGACGCGTGTGTCATGCGCCCCGGGTGCTCGATCAGCGACTCGACGCCACCCAGCGACTCGCCGAGCGTGAACAGCTGGGCGCGGTTGCAGACGTCGACGGCGCGCTGCTCGCCGCCGGTCACCCGGAACGACACCATGCCGCCGAAGGCCTTCATCTGCTTGACCGCGACGTCGTGGCCCGGGTGGCCGGGCAGGCCCGGGTACAGCACCTCGGCGACGGCCGAGTGCCCGCTCAGCAGTTCGACGACGCGCTCGGCGTTGGCGCAGTGCCGGTCCATGCGTACGCCCAGGGTCCGGATCCCGCGCAGCGTCAGCCACGCGTCGAACGGCCCGGCCACCGCACCCATCGCGTTCTGGTGGTACGCCAGCCGCTCGCCGAGCTCCGCGTCGGCCGCGACGAGTGCCCCGCCGACAACGTCCGAGTGGCCGCCCATGTACTTCGTGGTCGAGTGCACGACGACGTCCGCACCGAGCGTCAGCGGCTGCTGCAGATACGGCGACGCGAACGTGTTGTCGACCACCAGCAGCGCCCCCGACTCCAGCGCGATGTCCGCGAGTTGCGCGATGTCCGCGACGCCGAGGAGCGGGTTGCTGGGCGTCTCGCACCAGATGACCTTGGTGACGCCGGGGCGGATCGCCTCGCGCACCGCGTCCGCGTCGCCGGAGTGCGCCGGGGTCCAGTCCAGGCCCCAGCGGTCGAGGACCTTGGCGAACAGGCGGAACGTGCCGCCGTACGCGTCGTTCGGGATCACCACGTGGTCGCCGGGCTTGCACACGGTACGCAGCAGGCAGTCCTCGGCGGCGAGCCCCGACGCGAAGGCGAGGCCCCGCGCGCCGGCCTCCAGCGCGGCGACGCACTCCTCCAGCGCGGTCCGCGTGGGGTTGGCCGAGCGGCTGTACTCGTAGCCGCCGCGCAGGCCGCCGACGCCGTCCTGCTTGTACGTCGACACCTGGTAGATCGGCGGAACGACCGCGCCGGTGAGCGGGTCGGGCTCCTGGCCGGCGTGGATGGCCAGCGTCTCGAAGCCGTGCGGGGTGTGGGGGGTACCGGTGGTGCCGGGATGGCCGGAATTCGCAGCGCTCATGACGCAACGCTAATGGGTCCCGCCCACCTCCCCCGCGCCGTCGCGCGCCGGACGTACCGATCACTCGCTCTTCCCGCGCAACCTGTCCGGCATCATCGCGCGGCGGAATCCCGGCACCCCTCGGATTGTTGGCCGTACTGTGTCGTCGCCCGCGACACACCCCTCAACCGCCGGTACCCGACGACGGAGGACGCCGTGCTCTTCGACCGCAGGGACTTCACCCCGCGCATGCCCGACCCCGACGAAGTCCTGAAGGGCCGGGCGGGACGCCCCTTCTCGATTCCGGACCGGCACACGGTGCTCGGCAACCCGCTGGAGGGTCCGTACCCCGAGGGCCTTGAGGTCGCGGACTTCGGCCTGGGCTGTTTCTGGGGTGCGGAGCGCAAGTTCTGGCAGACCCCCGGCGTGTGGACGACCGCCGTCGGCTACCAGGGCGGCACCACACCGAACCCGACGTACGAAGAGGTCTGCAGCGGCCGCACCGGCCACACCGAGGCCGTCCGCGTCGTCTTCGACCCCGCCCAGGTCTCGTACGAAGCCCTCCTCAAGGTCTTCTGGGAAGCCCACGACCCCACCCAGGGCTACCGCCAGGGCAACGACGAAGGAACCCAGTACCGCTCCGCGATCTACACCCACTCCCCCGACCAGGAAGCCGCCGCAAAGTCCTCGCGCGACGCCTACCAGCAGGTCCTGACCAAGGCCCTGCACGACGACATCACCACCGAGATCCTCCCGGCGGACACCTTCTACTTCGCCGAGACATACCACCAGCAGTACCTCGACAAGAACCCCAACGGCTACTGCGGCCTGGGCGGCACCGGCGTCTCCTGCCCCATAGGCGTAGCCAATGCAGATGGCTGAGGAGACGGGTTCGGGGCCGCTGGACGGGTACGTCCTGACCACCGCAGACGAGCCCATGGAGACGGTAACTTTCCACCCCGACGGTCGTCGTCTTGCCGTCACTACTGGCTACTACTGGACTCAGCTGTGGGACATCCACACGCGGGAGACGGTTGGCGAACTTCTCATCGATCACGGTGGCATGAGGGCCATGGCGTTTCAGCCCGACGGCCGACTGCTCGCCACTGCGGGCGTTGTCATACGCCTGTGGGACAGCGACACCCAGCAAGAAACCGGTGTACCCCTCGAGGGATACACCGGTGAAGTGAAGACAATGGCATTCCGCCCCGATGGAAGCCTCCTTGCCTCAGCCGGGTCGGAGGCCACAGTGCGGCTGTGGGACCCCGTGAGGCGCTGTCCGGTCGGCGAGGCCCTCACCGGGCACGACAAGCCGGTGTGGACGATGGCGTTCCACCCCGATGGCCGACTCCTCGCCAGCGGCGGGGAGGACTGCACTGTACGTCTGTGGGACACCGAGGCCCGCCGTCCAGTCGGCGCACCCCTGGCCACGCGCCAAGACTGGGTGTTCAGTGTGGCGTTCCACCCTGGCGGCCACCTCTTCGCCACCGGCGGCCAAGACGGCACCGTACGAATGTGGGACACACAGACCCGCAGCCCGATCGGCGACCCTCTGATCGGGCACAAAGGGTCGGTCTTCTCACTGGCGTTCCACCCCGATGGCCGACTGCTCGCCACTGCGGGTGACGACGGCACCGTCCGCCTCTGGGACGCCCACACACGCCAACCTTTCGGCGACCCCTACAACGCGCACAACAACCCGACCGTCTACGCGGACGGCACTCCACGAATTTGGGGCAATACCCTCTACACCGTCGCGTTCAACCGCGACGGCAGCATGATGGCGAGTTGCGACCACAGCGGCAACGTACGCGTGAGACCGACACCGTCCGCATGACCAAGCACTCCCTCCAAGACCCGGCCCAACGGCGCCCGAACCAAGGTCGTGTCTTCAAATTCCCGCCGGGTCTTTGAAGACACTTCCCAGGCGATGCAGTCGCAGACACTGGCACCGGCAGTACCTCGGCAAGAACCTCAACGGCTACTGCGGCCTAGGCGGCACCGGAGTCACGTGCCCCATCGGCGTCGCCAAAGCCAACGGCTGAGGAAGCCTCGGCTGGCCTGGTGACCGGCGGCGGGCTGGGGGGTGGGTCGGGATCATGGGTGGATGCGAGAGGAATTGCGTCGGCTGTCTGACCTGTGGTCGGTGACGCCGCCCGGTGCGACGGCGTGGTTGCTGGAGCTGTGCGGCGACGGGGTGACCGGGTTCATGCCGCCTGCGATGCCCGATTCCGCCTGGGTGCTCAACGCCATGTACGAGCGCGAACACGCGCCCGGGATCGCTCTCGACATTGGCGGTACGGCCCCGGGTGGTGGCTTGGGGCGTGCCGAGAATCCCGGTCCTGGTTGGCGGCGGCTGCGCTGGGCGGAACTGGCCCGGCGGACCGGGAACCCCGTGGTGCCCGAGGGCCTGCTGCCCTGCTATCGGTGCCTCCCCTTCTCCCCGAAGGAGGGCAGTCGGCTGCCGGACATCGCGCTGCCTACCGAGGGCAGCCTGGACCGTGAGACCTGGAACCGGCTTATCGGCATCCTCGCCGAGTGCAGTCCTGCCGGACCGGACACGCCTTGTATGGCCTACTACAGCCCGCTGTTGCTCGGGGTCGCCGACTTCGACAACCTCCTCATACGCTCCGGCCGCCTCGGTGACGCCGAGGTCTTGTACGACCATCCCGAGGTCGACTTCAGCCCGTCCAATCTCTGGGCCGAGGACCGCTCTTGGGTCCTGTGCACCGACTACGACCTGTGGGCGACGAAGGTCGCCGGGCACCCGGATCTCGTCGACGCGCTGCTGAACGACACCGAGATCGAGGCCCTGCGCCTGCCCTGGACCCCCTGACCGACCCATGACAAGTCACGGACCACGCCAGGTTCATGGGTTCGCGGGTAGCTCCTTGCCGGTAAGGAGCAGCGTCAGGGCCGCCGACATGCCGACCAGCCAGCAGCACAACATGGTCACCGGTTGGCCGAAGGAACCCGCGGCCACAAAGCCGACCATGGCTGCGGTGAGTACCGCCGCGGCGGCGCGCCGAAGGGTGCCGCCCTCGGCGCACGCGCGGCGGAGCCACCCGGATCTCGTCCACAGTTGCAGCAGTCCGACCGCGGCGATCAGAAACCACATCACGATGACCGGAGTGGGGAATCGCTCCGGGAATCCGGGCCCCTGCCGTCCTCGGGACAGCTCGAACACGCCCCACGCCAAGGCGATCGGCCCCACCAGCGCGAAGAGGCCGGCTCCCGCGCGAAGGAACGCGACGGCTCGTCGGGTCGGGTCTCGGTGCGCGGCGAACCACATACTTCGCGCGGCCAACCCGTAGACGCGCCGGGCGGCGCCGCGGAAGTCCGTCGCGATGACGACACCGAGGGCCGTGGCTCCGATCCCCCAGGCCATCAGAAAGAGCCCGTCCTGTGCCGCGCCGATTGCCACCATCGCCCCCTCGCCGGTCCCCGCTCGGCGACGGTACGCGGCGGCGCAGGCCGGCCGTCATGCCCGGTCCCGGCAACGTGCACGGCCTGAATCTGCCGAGTTCAGGGCCAACTCTGCCGGGTCCTTCCGCGGCGGGGTCAGTGGAAGGACTTGGTGGACTCGGGGGCGGTGAGGCCGGCGGTGGCTTCGGTGCCGGCGCCGTGGACGCCCCAGAGGCCGCCCACGGCGCGGGCGGTGGTGGTGTGGGCCCGCTCCGTGGCGAGGCCTTCCACGGTCGTGGTGCGGGACGGGCTGCGGCGGGTGACCAGGATGGTCAGGGCGATGAGCGCCGCTGCCAGGGCGGCGGCGAACAGGGCGATGGTGACCATGGCTGCTCCGATCGGCGTACGTCTCGTCCTGATGCCCGGTGCCGGGCGGGCCCAACCGGGTGGGTCGCGGGTCAGCGGTCTATCGCGGCGAGGCCCTTCTGCAGGTCTTCGAGGTTCATGACGGGACGTATCGCGACCGACATGCCGTTGGCGAACAGGCGTTCGCCGATGGCCGGCATCTGCGAGGAGTCCTGCATGTCGAACACGAAGAAGCAGGTGCGTTGCCCGTTCGTGGTGGTGAAGTAGGCCGCTTCGGGCTTGATCTGCTCGACGAGGGATTGCAGCAGTTTCGGCATTGTGCCGTCGGCAATTGCCTGGTTGGCCGCGTCGTTGTCCATACGTCCGGTCAGCAGCACGCGCATGACGTTCACCTGGTTTCGGCGCGGACCGCGCACGGCGTCGTGGGAGGCGGCGCTTCGGGCGTACCCGGTCGCGCGTGGTTCCAGGGTCTCTCCGCCGCGGCGTGCGGGGCAAGAGCGCGGCACGGTGCTGCTGTGGGCGTCCGGGTGGTCACGCGCGGATACTGGGAGGGCAGGACAACGCAGGTCCTCCGGGGGTTCAGGAGGCGTCATGACCAGCGGAGACAGGCGGTACATGCTGAAGGCCGGGGAGGGCCTCGGCGGCTCGCGCACGTTCCTCGGACAGCCGTTGCGGATGCTGGCGACCGGGCGCGAGACGGGCGACGAGGTCACCGTGTTCGAGCGGCGGGCCGAACATGCGTTCAGTACCCCGTGGCATGTGCACCACATCGAGGACGAGGCGTTCTACGTGCTGTCCGGCGAACTGGAGGTCGCGTGCGGCGACGCGCGCTGGCGGGCCGAGACCGGTGCGTTCGTGTTCCTGCCGCACAGCGTGCCGCACGCGTTCCGGGTGGTGTCGGACGAGGCGGTGACGCTGCACCTGACGCAGCCGTCCGGATTCGAGGAGTTCGCCGCCGAGATGGCGGACACCGAGCTGTCGGACGCGAATCTGCCGGCGGTCGCCGAGGCCGCGCACCGGGCCGGCTACGAGGTGCTGGGTCCGTCGCCGTTCCCGCCCGGGAAGTGAAACGGGGGTACGGCGGCCGCCCCTCTGCGACCGCCGTACCCCCGGCCTCCCGCCAGAAGAGGCCGTTCCAGGGATCCCCCGTGTACGGGCTGCTGCGCGGGTTTCCGCGGGACTACTGCAGCGACCGGCCCGACGAGCTGTCGTCGTCGCCCATGTCGATGTAGATGTCGTCGACAGACAGGTTGACCTCGACGACCTCAAGGCCGGTCATGCGCTCCACGGCCTCGATGATGTTCTCCCGGACCGCGTGCGCGACCTCCGAGATGGCGACGCCGTATTCGACGATGATCGTCAGGTCCACCGCGCACTGCCGCTCGCCGACCTCGACGCTCACGCCCTGCGCGACGTTGGGCTTGCCGCCCGGGACGCGCTGGCGCACCGACGCGAACGCCCGCGAGACACCCTTGCCGAGGTCGTGCACGCCGGAGATCTCGCGGGCCGCGATGCCGGAGATCTTGGCGACCACGGAGTCGGCGATCGCGGTACGCCCCTTGTCGGACTCGAGCGCCGACACCTGGATCGAGTGGCCGGACGAGGAGCCGGACGGTGCGTTTCCGGCCTCGGCCGCCTTGATCGGGCGCTCTGCCATGGGGAACCTCTTTCATCGTGCGCGATTGGTCGTTCGCGATTGGTCGGTCGCGCTTTGTCGTCCGCGGACGGTGCGCGGTCCTGCGTACAAGTCCCAGACATTCCCCGGATTCGTTCCCGGCATTCCCCTGCAAATCACATCAATCACGCGCATGGGTGAAGCTCGGGGGCCTACCCGCCACTGGAACGTGTTTCAATTCGCCGACCGAAGCACTTGAACCGGCGGCGTCTTGCGCATCTGATGGGGTCAGACGACCCCGGGCGGGCCACCGGCCGCCCATGCGAGGAGGAAAGCAGTGGAGAGGTTCCAGGATCGGCGCATCATCGTCACGGGCGGCGGGTCGGGTATCGGCCAGGCGACCGTCCTGCGCCTGCTGCGCGAGGCGGGCACCGTGCACGCGGTCGACGTCAACGCGGACGGGCTGGAGAAGACGCGCGCGATGGCCAAGGAGGCCGGGGTCGACGCGAAGCTGTCGACGGCAGTGCTCGACGTCTCGAACGAGGCGGCGGTCGCGGAGGGCGTCGGCGAGACGGTGGAGCGCCTCGGCGGCCTGGACGTGCTGGTCAACGCCGCGGGCATCCTGCGCGCGGGCCACACCCACAACTTCTCACTGGACGTGTGGAACCAGGTCATCAACATCAACCTGACCGGCACGTTCCTGATGACCCGTGCCGCGCTGCCCGCGCTGCTGGAGACCGGCGAGGGCGCGGTCATCGTCAACTTCAGCTCCACGTCGGCGGCGTTCGCGCACCCCTACATGGCCGCGTACGCCGCGTCCAAGGGCGGCATCGACGCCTTCACGCACGCCATCGCGCTCGAGTACAGCCGCCAGGGCCTGCGCGCGCTGTGCGTCGCACCCGGCAGCATCTCCAGCGGCATCGTCGACGACACCCCCAACCAGGTGCCGGCCGACGCCGAATGGGAGCTGTTCGGCAAGCTCATGCCGCTTATCGGCGAGGGCATGGCGCACCCGGACGTCATCGCGGGCATGATCGCCGCGCTGGCCTCGGAGGACGGCAAGTTCGTCACCGGTACGACGCTGCGCATCGACGGCGGCACGCACGCCTGACGCGCGGCGTACGCACGCCTGACGCGCGCGGTACGCACGGTTCGACGCGCAACCCCGGCACGACGACGGCGGGCGCCGGACAGGGACTGGTGGTCCCGTCCGGCGCCCGCCGCACGTTTGCGGCCTTCGCCGCGCCTGACGCCAGGTCAGCCGTAGTTCACGCAGGTGTTGCCGAACGCGGGGTTCAGCAGACCGATGACGTTGACCGTGTTGCCGCACACGTTGACCGGAACGTGCACGGGAACCTGGATCTGGTTGCCCGAGGCGACGCCGGGCGAACCCGTGGTCGCGCCGTCGGCGTCCGAGCTGGCGTAGGCGGCGCCCATGCCCGCGGCCAGGAGACCGCCGGCGGCGGCGGAAACGAAGACCGCCTTCTTGACCGTGTTCATTGATCCTCCATGTCACAGTGCCGCGCGAACCGGCGCGGCATCCGGGACAACGAAGGAGCTCGGGAGCGGGCAACGCCCCCGAGCGGGATTCACCCGTTGGGAGCCGACAGCGTTACCCGGGGGACGTCGGCTCGTCCCGGCGCGGCACGACCGGTCGTACGGCGTCCGCACCCCGGTCGGGACGGGCCGCCCGCGCGGTCGCAAGACGCGGGGAAAACACGGTGAATGCGCGGGAAAAGGAAAGGTCCGGAACTCGTCCGGGACGTGTCAGGCTTCGTCCTCGTCGACCTCGTCCTCGTCGTCGGGGGCGTACTCGGCGCCCTCCGACTGCCAGCCCGCCTCGCTCAGTTCGGTGCCGGGCACATCGGCGACCAGGCTGAACGGGTCGATCAGGTACGAGACCGACTCGGCCAGGTCGGCGTCGATCGCCGCGAGGGCGTCGGAGCGCTCCTCGGCGGTCAGGTCCTCGTCGCCCTTGACGGCCTCCAAGGCCGCGGCGCGCAGGGCCCCTTCATCGGTGACCTCAAGGACGATGTCCAGGCTCAGCCGGATGAACTGGGGGTTGTCGGATACAGGTGCGGTGTCCATGGCAGGAGCCTAGTGGCGCGAAGCGCGGGACCTTCCGGGTGACGCGCCGTCCGCTTTCCGGCGCGGGCCCGCACGGCCCCGCGCCGCCGGATCGCGCCGGCCGAAGCACCAGCGGGAGCACCGGCCGAGCGCGCAGGCGCGGGGCGGCACCGCGGCACCCGCGGCACCCGCGGCACCAAGTCAGGCGCAGCGCCCCGGCAGCGCGCTCGGCACCACCGGCATGCTGAGCAGCACGACCCCCTCCTCGAAGGTGCGCTGCCCGGCGAGCCCCGCCCGGTCGAACACCCCGAGCATGCGGCGGTTCCCCGGCAGCACGTGGGCGCGGATCTCGGCCATGCCGCGGGACTGCGCGAGCGAACCAAGGCGCCGCAGCAGGGCGGTGCCGAGTCCGCGGCCCTGCCAGGCGTCCTCGACGAGCAGGGCGATCTCGCCGCTGCCGGGTTCGCGGGTGTGCAGGAGCGAGCCGACCGCGGCGATGCCGCCGTCGGGGCGTACCGCGACCAGCGTGACGCCGGCACGCGGCACGAGCAGCCGCTCCAGTGCGTTGCGCGGGAGGTTCGGGATCGAGGTGAAGTAGCGCAGCCGACGGCTCTCCGGCGAGCAGCGGTCGTGCATCAGCTGTACGCCCGCCACGTCGTCGGCCCGACCCGGGCGCACCAGGACCTCCGTGCCGTCGGTGAGCAGCAGCCACGTCCCCGTCGACGCGGACGGCGGCATGGGCGCCTCGGACGGGATGCGCGCGAGCGCGGCGGCACGGGCCGCCTCGGTCATCGTGAAGGGCATGCCGGTACGCGTGACCCGGACCGCCCGCCCGTCCGGCACCGGGACGTACAGCACCTCGGGGTCGCCGGTGTAGACACCGCCGAGGGACGCGTCCGGGTCGATCCACACGGCGTCGGTGGCGCCGAGCAGTTCGGCGAGGGACTGCGGCAGCGCGTCGGGGTGGTCGCGCAGGTGCGCGGCCAACACGAGGGCCTTGGTGGGGCCGTCGACCAGCTCGTGCGCGTCGGCGGGCACCACGACCACGCCGCGCCCGCCGGCGGCGACCAGGCCGTCGCGCAGGTCGCAGTCCTTGACCCGGGCGGGGGTGTGCACGAAGAACTCGTCGACCGGACCGCCTTCGCAGGCCTGGACGTTGAGGGCCAGCACATTGGCGTCCTGGGCGGCGAGTACTGCCGTCAGCCGGGCCAGGCGTCCCGGATCGTCGTCGACCTGTGCGCGAACTCGCCACAGCGCCATGGTTGATCACCTCCGTGCGTGGGTGGGCACGTGAGCAACCCTCACCTGGCCGTGTTACGGGACGGCTACGCGGACATGACCAGACGATTCGGACATGGCCCATCGTGTAAGAACCGCATCTCGGCGCGAGCGGGCATCGAGGACACGGAGGTGACGAGAACACGGAGGTGACGAGAACAGGAATGCAAGCGGACGCGGGGGCGGCGCAGCGCACCACCCCCGCGTACCCCTCGCGTCACGTCCCGGCGAGGTGTCCCAGCAGGTCCTGGCGCGTGACGACGCCCTGCGGCTTGCCGTCGACGAGCACGAGGGCGGCATCCGCCGATTCGAGTACGGCGGCGAGCCGGGAGACCGACTCGCCGGAACCCACCACCGGCATCGGCGACGACATGTGCTTCTCCAGCGGGTCGTCCGACCCCGCGCGGCCGGCGACCAGCGCGTCGAGCAGGTCGCGCTCGGCGATCTTGCCGACCACCTCGGCGGCCATCACGTCCGGGTGCCCCGCGCCCGGCTTCACCACCGGCATCTGGCTCACGCCGAACTCCCGCAGGATGCCGATCGCCTCGCCGACGCTCTCGTCCGGGTGCACGTGCACGAGGGCCGGCAGGTCGCCCTGCTTGCGCGACAGGACGTCGGCGACCTTGGCCTCGCCCGGTGCCGCCTCCAGGAAGCCGTGGTCGGCCATCCACTCGTCGTTGAAGATCTTCGACAGGTAGCCGCGCCCGGAGTCGGGCAGCAGGACCACCACGACGTCGTCCGGGCCGAGGCCCTCCGCCGCGCGCAGCGCCGCGACCACCGCCATGCCGCACGAGCCGCCGACCAACAGGCCTTCCTCGCGCGCGAGCCGACGGGTCATCAGGAACGAGTCGCGGTCCGACACCGCGATGATCTCGTCCGCGACGGTGCGGTCGTACGCCGTCGGCCAGAAGTCCTCGCCGACGCCCTCCACGAGGTACGGCCGACCGCTGCCGCCCGAGTACACCGACCCCTCCGGGTCCGCCCCGATCACGCGCACCGCGCCGCCGGAGACCTCCTTGAGGAAGCGCCCGGTGCCGCTGATGGTCCCGCCGGTGCCCACGCCCGCGACGAACGCGGTGACGCGCCCTTCCGTCTGCTCCCAGATCTCCGGGCCGGTGGCGACGTAGTGCGACTCCGGGTTGTGCGGGTTGGAGTACTGGTCCGGCTTCCATGCCCCCGGCGTCTCGCGCACCAGGCGGTCGGACACGTTGTAGTACGAGTCCGGGTGCGCCGGGTCGACGGCGGTCGGGCAGACCACCACGTCGGCGCCGTACGCCCGTAGCACGTTGATCTTGTCGGTGCTCACCTTGTCGGGGCACACGAAGATGCAGCGGTAGCCGCGCTGCTGGGCGACCATCGCGAGGCCCACGCCGGTGTTCCCGGACGTCGGCTCGACGATCACGCCGCCCGGCTGGAGCTGCCCCGACGCCTCGGCGGCGTCGATCATGCGCACCGCGATGCGGTCCTTCACCGAGCCGCCGGGGTTGAGGTACTCGACCTTGGCCAGCACGGTCGCCTGCAGTCCTTGCGTGACGCTGTTGAGCCTGACCAGGGGGGTGTTGCCGATCAGGTCGAGCATCGAGTCGACGTAGCGCACAGGGCTCCTCTTCACGTCCTTCCCTGGTCCGCCAGGGTGACCGGGGTGACCGGTCAACGGACACCTTAGGACGAAATATCCCGGGTGATACCCCGGGTGGCTCTCTCCACCGGCCTTGCGGGGAATGGCGCGTCGTGACCGTCGGTTAGGGTCGTCGCACGGCTTGCCGAAGCGCGCGACGGGAGGAGTCCGGCCGATGAACACCCCGACCACTTCCGGACCGCCGCGATGATCCGGACCAGGACCGCGCGCCGGATCGCCGCGGCCGCCGCGTTCGGCGGCGGCGGCGTCGGCATCCTGACCGGTGCGATGGTCGCGGTGCTGTATACCGAGGCCAAGATCGCCCGGCGTACCGTCGGCGTACCGGTCGGCCAACCGCCCACCGCGGACGGCGTGTACGGCGAGTTCCCGGAGTTCGACGGCCCGCCGATCCGCCTCGCGGTGCTCGGCGACTCCTCGGCGGCCGGGCTCGGCGTCGACAACCCGCTGCACACCCCCGGCGCGCTGCTGGCGTGCGGGCTCGCGGCGGTCGCGGAGCGGCCCGTACAGCTGGTCAACGTGGCGAAGTCCGGTGCGCAGTCGTCGGACCTGGAACGCCAGGTCACGCTGGCGCTGGAGGCCGAGCCCGAGGTCGCGATGATCATGGTGGGCGCCAACGACGTGACCCACCAGGTACGCCCCGCCGACTCGGTACGCCGCCTGGAGCAGGCCACGCGCCGCCTGCTCGCGGCCGGCACCGAGGTCGTCGTCGGCACCTGCCCCGACCTGGGCACCATCGAGCCGATCGCGCAGCCGCTGCGCTACCTGGCCCGGCAGTGGAGCCGCAGCCTGGCCGCCGCGCAGACCATCGCGGTGGTCGAGGCGGGCGGGCGCACGGTGTCCATCGGGGCGCTGCTGGGCCCGGAGTTCGCCGCGCGGCCCGGCGACCTGTTCGGCCCGGACCGGTTCCACCCGTCCGCGGAGGGCTACTCGACCGCGGCGATGGCGATCCTGCCGTCCGTGTGCGCGGCGCTCGACCTGTGGCCGCTGGACGAGGAGCGTCCGGACAGCTTCCGCGGCGAGGGCGTGCTGCCGATCGCGGTCGCGGCGGTGGAGGCCGTCGAGGAGGGCGGCACCGAGGTCGCCGGCACCCAGGTCGCCGGGAACGAGCGCGGCCCCCGCGGCCGCTGGGCCCTGCTGCGGCACCGCCGCCGCCGGCGCATCCCGGCGCCCACACAGTCCGACGAGCAGGCCGACGGGCAGGCCGAGGGGCAGATCGAGGGCCAGGCCGACGGGCAGGCGGCCGGGAAGACGGAAGGGCAGGCCGAGGGGCAGGCGGGCGACGGCAAGGAGCGCAAGGGCGCGACCGGCACCGGACCGGGCGGCCGGGACGCGGCGGAGGGTACCGACGCGCCGTCGAGTAGCCTGATCTGACTGGCCGTCAGGTCGGACGTGGGGCAGATCGCACGGCGAATGCGCGCCGACCCCCTCGCCACCTCGACTACCAGGAAGTAGCTTCAGCTCCAGACGAGAGACCACCCCTGTCCTCGTACCGAGACGGCCAAGGAGTAGTCCCATGCCCGAAGCAGTCATTGTCGCCACCGCGCGTTCGCCGATCGGCCGCGCCTTCAAGGGCTCGCTCAAGGACGTGCGTCCCGACGACCTGACCGCGCTGATGGTCAAGGCCGCGCTCGACAAGGTCCCCTCGCTGGACCCGCGGGACATCGACGACCTGATGCTCGGCTGTGGCCTCCCCGGCGGCGAGCAGGGCTTCAACATGGGCCGCAACGTGGCCGTGATGCTCGGCTTCGACCACCTGCCCGGCACCACGATCACCCGCTACTGCTCGTCGTCGCTCCAGACGACCCGCATGGCGCTGCACGCCATCAAGGCCGGCGAGGGCGACGTGTTCATCTCGGCGGGTGTGGAGATGGTCAGCTCGACCCGTACCAAGGGCTCCAGCGACTCGATCCCGGACACCAAGAACCCGCTGTTCGCGGACGCCGCCGCGCGTACCGCCGCCGCGGTCGAGAACGGCGACACGTGGGTCGACCCGCGTGAGTCGGGGCTGCTGCCGGACGTCTACATCGGCATGGGCTTCACCGCCGAGAACCTGGCACAGGCCAAGGGCGTCACGCGCGAGGACCAGGACGAGTTCGCGGTCCGCTCGCAGAACCTGACCGAGAAGGCCATCGCGGACGGCTTCTGGGCCAAGGACATCACGCCGGTCACGCTGGCCGACGGCACCGTGGTCACCAAGGACGACGGCCCGCGTGCGGGCACCACGCTCGAAGGCGTCTCGCAGCTCAAGCCGGTCTTCCGCCCCGACGGCACGGTCACGGCCGGCAACGCGTGCCCCCTCAACGACGGCGCCGCCGCGGTCGTGGTCATGTCCGACACCAAGGCGCGCGAGCTGGGCCTGACCCCGCTGGCCCGCATCGTGTCCACCGCGGTCACCGGCCTCTCGCCGGAGATCATGGGGTACGGCCCGGTCGAGGCCTCGCGCCTCGCCCTCAAGCGCGCCGGCCTGACCACCGCGGACATCGACCTGGTCGAGATCAACGAGGCGTTCGCGGCGCAGGTCATCCCGTCCTACCGCGACCTGGGCTTCGAGGTGGACAAGGTCAACGTCAACGGCGGCGCGATCGCGATCGGCCACCCGTTCGGCATGACCGGCGCGCGCATCACCAGCACGCTGATCAACTCGCTCCAGTGGCACGACAAGCAGTTCGGCCTGGAGACCATGTGCGTCGGCGGCGGCATGGGCATGGCGATGGTGCTGGAGCGCCTGAGCTGACCCTGCTCCGGCCCCACTTGGGACTCCGGACTCGGGGCTCGCGCTCCCGCTCCGGCCGAAAGTCCTGAGACGGACATCTCACGCATCCCCGCGGCGCCCACCTGACCTGCACGTTCTCAGGTGGGCGCCGCGGTTTCCGCACCCCGGCCACCCCGTCACCCGTTCGGCTGACGCCAAAGGTCCCCGCAGGTCAGGACGTCGCACCCTGCCGCCGACCCCCTGCCGCGGGCGAACCTGGACGTACTCCCCCGGAGACCTGCACAACCCCTGGAGGAGTCCCCCACCCACGCTTGCGAAGGGTCCAGGTTCGCCATGTCGTCGTACGTTGTCCCCGCCCTCATCGCCGCCGCCTGCGCCGCCGGAGTCGCGTTCGCGGCAAAGCACGCGCTGCGCTCCCGGGCCGAGCGCCGGACGAACGAGCTCTGGGACGCGGAGTTCATGGCGGCCCTGTTCGAGGCCGGGTCCGAGGCCGGGTCCGGGACCGAGGCCGAAAAATGCCGGCGACCCGGGGTACGGGGCCGCGCCCGAGCCCGCCTTCGAGGACGTCCCGGAGGGCGCCGCCGCGGCTCCTTCCGAGGTCCCGACGCCCCGCATACCGCGCCAGGATCCCGCGATGGCGGCCCTCACTCCGCCGCCCGCCGCACCCGAGGCCGACGGCGGCGCCGAGGCCGGTGCCGGAGCCGCCGACCTGCCGCCGCTGCGGTTCACCACCCATCACCCGTCGCAGGCCCTGCCCCCGATGCTCCCGGCCCATCTGACCGGCGCGCACCTGCTCGGCGTCGCCGCCCGCGGCACCGCCGTCACGGGACTGCGCTCCGGCACCGCGGGCGGACTGGACGTCTTCGACTTCGCCGACGGCAGTTCGATCGTCGTCATGCCGTCCGACCGCGAGGTGGCCGAACTCGTCGGCGCCGCACTCGCCGAGGGCCAGGAGGTACGCCTGCTCGGCACCTCGGAGGTCGGCGGCGGCCGCTCGCTGACCTTCCAGGTGCACGAGTCGACGGCGTTCTTCCTCGCCGACCGCGTCTACGCCCGCCCCGCGGCCTGACGCACGCGTCGGCGGCGGCTCACACGAGCGCGGCCAGCGCGCGCACCTCGCGCAGCGCAGTCTCCGACACCTCCGCACACACCGCGGCGGCGGCCCGGTCGTCCGACCCGGCCGCCGCTCGCACGCGCGCACCGAGATGCGCCGCGAGGTCGAGCCCCGTCACCGCGATCTGGTCGCCGACCGCGAACACCCCGAGGTCCGGGACCTCGCGGCCGTCCGGGGCGTCGCCGAGAGCGGCCAGCCTGCGGGCCAGCGCGAGGCCCGCCTGAGCGCGCGAACGACCCGAATCTGATGGGTCGTCAGGCGAGACGGGCGCACGCAGCCGGGACTCGGAGAGATGCCGGAAGCGCTCGGCCAGTCTGCGCACCTCCCGGGCCAGCACCGCCACTTCGGAGGGCGCCGAACCGGACCCGTCTCCGGACGGTTGCCGGGGCGTTTCAGCGGGGAGGGTGGACATATCCGGAGCGTACCGTTCGGCGATCGCACCGACTGATGCGCTTCGACCAGTTGCCAACCGTTCGCCCGTCATGCACGCTCGGGTCACGGAACGCTCACCGGAGGCGCTTATGTCCTTGCCGCACTTCTCCGAAGAGACGCACAGGAACCTTCTCGCCCGGGTTCCCTCCGTCACCGGCCGCGAACTCCCCGAATGGTTCAAGGAGATCGACGAGGGCCCCTGTTTCTCCCGCTTCGAGGACCGGGTCCACTGGCTCCAGGACGAACACAGCATCGCGCACGGCCACGCCACCGCGATCATGCGTGAACACGACCGGCGCCGCATGTCGCGCGGCATGCGCTGACCCGGGACACAGCCCCTCAGGAATCTCGACCACCGAGACCTTCGTGGAGAAGTGCGTAGAACAGCTGTGGCGGTGACCCTGTGAAGGGCCACCGCCACTGTGCTGTCACCTACTGCTGTTACTGCTGTTCACCGCGCCTGCCACTCTGCCGGTGACGGGGCGCCGGCGACTCGGCTCTGAGCCGGTACGCCGCACGCGGCAACCGGCGGCAACCGGCGCGCTAGTCGCGGAAGATCGCGAGCAGGCGCAGCAGCTCCAGGTAGATCCAGACGAGCGACAGGGTCAGGCCGAACGCGGCCCGCCACGCCTCGCGCTCCGGGGCGCCCGCCGCCACCAGCTGCTCGACCTCGTGGAAGTCCAGCGACAGGAAGAACGCACCGAGGGCGATGCCGATCACACCGAACACGATGCCCATCGCGCCGCCGCGCACGCCGTCGCCGCCGGCGAAGGCGACGAAGATCAGGTTCACGATCATCAGCAGCACGAACGCGATGGCGATCGCGATACCGATGCGGGCGTACCGCGCGGTGACCCGGATGCGGCCCGACTTGTAGGCCCACAGCATCGCGACGAAGATCGCCGCGGTGCCGAGCACCGCCTGCACCACGATGCCGCTGTACGCGTTCTCGAACGCGTGGCTCGCGGCACCGAGGAAGATGCCCTCCAGTGCGGCGTACCCGATGACCAGCGCCGGGTGGATGGTGCGCCGGAACGTGATGAACATGCCGAGGCCGAACGCCGCGAGCATGGACGCGAAGGCCCACGCGTAGTTCTCGGCGGGCAGCAGGGCCCACGCGCCGGCGCCGAAGACGACGACGGTCAGCAGCGTCAGGGCGGTCTTGGCCACGACGTCGTCGACGGTCATGCGGCCCGTCTGGAGCGGGCCGGCCGACTGCTGCCGGTACATCTGGTTCAGCTGGTCGGGGGTCATCTGCTGGCCGTACGGCGCCTGCTGCTGCCCGTACTGGGCGGTGTTCCCGCCGAACGGGTTGCCGCCGCCGGACGGCTGCTGCCCGTAAGGCGCGCCGTACTGCGGCGCCTGCTGCGGCCCGGCCTGCGGCGCTCCGAAGGCCCCCCGCCGCGAGAGGACCGGGTTGCTGCTCCTCATGTCAACTCCTCCATGCCCCTGCGTCTGTGCGGGGTCTGGCTCAAGGGTAATCGTTCAGTAAAGCCTTGGTGTTACCCGTGAGCAGGATCTCTACCCCATCCGCAGGACGGAGAACTCATCTCCCCATCCTGTGGATGGAGAACGCGCGGGCGACCGTGATTGTGCCCGATGCCGGAGCGGCGTGGTGAGGGACACCCGTCATTGCCGCTCCGGGGCACCGGCATCAGGAGTTCTATGGAACGTTCCCGGGCTCTGCCGCGCGTGACGAGTGCGGTACGGAGGGTTGAGGCGTCGCACGGGGAATCCCTCCCGTGCGGACTCGAACTCTCCCGGCCTGGTCCGACGTGGCGGCGTCGGTGGCGTTTCCCCAGGTCAGAGCCATTTCATCCGGTGCCCGGAGCCGGACTCGAACCGGCACGGCCGTGCGGCCAGCGAGGTTTAAGCTCGCCGTGTCTGCGTTCCACCATCCGGGCGCGATGCCGAGCGTAGCGGCATCGAAGCACCCTGTTGACCACCCGCGCACGACTCGGTCGTCGGACCCGCGCTCACCGGACACGCCGCGCGAGCGTGAGTTGCGAGACGCCGAGGTATCCCGCCCGGAATCCGGCCTCGCAGTAGGCGAGGTAGAACTCCCACATGCGTCGGAACGTCGCGTCGAATCCGAGGCGCTCGACTTCCTCCGCGCGCGCCAGGAAGCCCTCGCGCCACAGGCGCAGCGTCTCCGCGTAGTGCGGCCCGAAGTCGCGGCGCTGGACGACGCGCAGCCGGGTGTGCTCGGCGAGCGCGTCGTCGATCGCCTCGGTCGAGGGGATCAGACCGCCGGGGAAGACGTACTTGTGCATCCACGTCCAGGTGTCGCGGGCCGCGCGCATGCGGTCGTCGGCCATGGTGATGGACTGCACGCACGCCCGGCCGCCGGGGGCGAGCGCCCGGTCGATGGCGGCGAAGTAGGCCGGCCAGTAGCGCTCGCCGACGGCCTCGATCATCTCGACGCTGACCACCGCGTCGTACGTGCCCGACACTTCGCGGTAGTCGCACAGTCGCACGTCGACCCGGTCGGCGACCCCGGCCTCCTCGAAGCGGCGCCGGGCGAGCGTGCGCTGCTCCTCCGACAGCGTGATGGTGACGACCTCCGCGCCCCGGCCGGCGGCCCGCAGGGCGAGTTCTCCCCAGCCGGTGCCGATCTCCAGGACGCGCGTGCCCGCGCCGACAGCCGCGGCGTCGAGCACGGCGTCGATCTTCCGCCGCTGCGCGTCGGCCAGTTCGTCGCCCGGCTCGAAGAGCGCCGAGGAGTAGGTCATCGTCTCGTCGAGGAACAGCGCGAACAGGTCGTTGGAGAGGTCGTAGTGGCGGCTGATGTTGCCGCGGGCTCCAGAGGGGGTGTTCTCCTCGTCGACCGGGCGCACGGCGACGGCCCAGCGGCGCAGCCTCTGCAGCGGCTTGGGGACGAGGCGGTCGAGGCGGCGCGCGAACACGGTGAGCACGCCCGTCGGGTCGTCGGCGTCCCACGCGCCGGTCATCCACGCCTCGCCGAACCCGATCAGGCCGTCGGCGCCGATGCGGCGGTAGAACTCGTCGGGCCGCACGATGCGCATCACCGGGTCGCCGAAGCCGCCGCCGCCGACCACGCGCCCGCCGGGCAGGTGGACGCGAACCCGCAGACCGCGCACGGCGGCCAGGAAGATGCGTTTGGCCACCAGGGCGCGCGCGGGCACGTCCGGGACCTCGGCGAGGCCGGGCCAGCGCCCGGCGTCCGGGGCGCTGCCCGGTTCGGCCGCGGCTCCGGCGGTGCCGGGCGCGGTGCGCAGACGCGGTGCGGAACCGCCGCCCGGACCTCTGCTCGGCTTGCCGGTGCTCGTCGTACTCGTGCTCACTGCGCTCGCCTCACTCCCGCTGCATGTCGACTTTCCTACGTTTCCCGGCAGCGGCGTGAATGACGCTCCATTTAGTCCGTTTGCCGGGCGTACGCAACCGGTTTCGCGCAACCGGTGGGTGCGGAACCGGGTCGTACCCGGGCAACGCGTCAGGGCCCGTACCCCTTCCCGGGGTACGGGCCCTGACGGTCGATCAGGTGCGGTCCGCGCGTCGTGCCGGCGGCCGCCGTGCGGTCAGGCGCTCTTGCTCGCCGCGGCCTCGGGGGCCGGGGCGGGCGGCAGCGCCGCCTCCGCGAACTCGTCGCGCGGGTGCTCCATGGAGCCGAGCGAGACGATCTCGCGGCGGAAGAACATCGCGAGCGTCCAGTCCGCGACGATGCGCGTCTTCCGGTTGAAGGTCGGCATCGCGTACATGTGGTACGTGCGGTGGAACAGCCACGCCGGCAGGCCCTTGAGCTTGAACTTGCCGAACATGATCGCGACGCCCTTGTGCAGGCCGAGGCCGGCGACCGCGCCGAGGTTCTTGTGCTTGTACTCCCCCGGGGGGAAGTCGCGCATCACGCTGATGACGTTGTCGCCGAGCTGCTTGGCCTGGCGTACCGCGTGCTGGGCGTTCGGCGGGCACCAGGCGCCCTCGCCGGCGGCGAGGTCGGGCACCTGCGCGTTGTCGCCGGCCGCGAACACGTGGTCCATGCCGGTGACCTGGAGCGTCGGGCGGGTGTCGACGTGGCCGCGCGGGCCGAGCGGCAGGCCGAAGTCGGCGAGCGCCGGGTTGGGCTTGACGCCCGCGGTCCACACGATGGTGGACGCGTCGAACTCGGTGCCGTCCGACAGCACGCAGTGCTTGTCGACGCAGGACTGGAGCGACGTCTCGAGGTAGAACTCGATGCCGCGCTCCTTGAGCTTCTTCAAGGTCCACTTGCCGAGTTCGTCGCCGACCTCGGGGAGGATGCGGTGCATCGCCTCGACCATGATGAAGCGCATGTCGTCGCGGCTGATGTTCTTGTAGTACTTCACCGCGTCGCGGGCCATGTCCTCGATCTCCGCGAGGGCCTCGATGCCCGCGAAGCCGCCGCCGACGAACGCAAAGGTCAGCGCCTTGCGGCGGATCTCCGGGTCGGTGGTGGAGTCGGCGACGTCGAGCTGGCCGAGCACGTGGTTGCGGAGGGCGATGGCTTCTTCGATGGTCTTGAAGCCGATGCCGTTCTCCGCGAGACCGGGGATCGGGAACGTGCGGGATATGGAGCCGAGGGCGACGACCAGGTAGTCGAACTCGTGGTCGTACGCCTCGCCGACGAGCGGGACGATGCGGGCGACCTTGCGGTCCTGGTCGATGACCGTGACCCGGCCGGTGACGACGTCGGCCTTGGGAAGGGCGCGACGCAGCGGGACGACGACGTGGCGCGGCGAGAGGCTTCCCGCGGCCGCCTCGGGCAGGAAGGGCTGGTACGTCATGTACGACCGCGGGTCCACGACCGTGACGGAGACCTCTCCGTACTTGGCCTTCTTGAGGATGCGCTGTGCGGCGTACAGGCCGACGTACCCGCCGCCGACGACGAGGATGCGGTGGCGACGGTCCTTGTTGCTGCTCATGTACGGAAGTATCCCGGAGCTGGAGGGGGTCCGGTCGGGAGCCCGCTGGATGCCTGCCCGCATCCCCGTGATACCCTGCGCGGTTTTGTTTTCCGGGGCGCCCGCCTGCGGTTGTCCGGGCCGTCGACCCCGAACGCCTTGGTATCCCAACCGGGCCCCCGGAACAGGGCGGTGACCTGCAACGATCCACGCGGGCCGGGATCTCCCGCAGGCCGTGTGATCCCCGTCATGATCTTGGGAACGAGCCCACGACAGGGTCAACCAAACCCGCTCGCCGCACGGGCCGGCCCGCGAACGCCCCCACTTAGCCCCAAGGTGACGAAAAGAATCGGCGCCACCCATGTGAAGAGTTTCACAAACAAAGTCGCCAAATATCCCGAGGCGTGGGACGACCGCCTGTTCAGCCCAGCACGGACCAGGCGATTCCATCCAGAATGTCGTGTTCCGACACCACAACCTCGCGGGCCCCGACGCGTTCCATGATGGTCAGCAGGACCAACGCCCCCGCCCCGATCACGTCGACGCGGCCCGGGTGCATGACCGGGATCGCGGCGCGCTGGTCGTGGGTGCCGGTGAGCAGGCTCTCGGTGATCTCGCGGACCCGGTCCACCGCGATGCGCGAGTGGTGGATGCGCCGCGGGTCGTACTCCGGCAGGTCGAGCGCGATGCCGGCCACGGTGGCGACCGAACCCGCCAGGCCCACCACGGTCTTGGCACGGTCCAGCGGAACCGACTCGGCGGCCAGGTCGATCGCGGCCTCGATGTCGGCCTTGGCGGCGGCGATCTCCGCGGGGGTGGGCGGGTCGGAGCGCAGGTGGCGCTCGGTCATGCGGACGCAGCCGATGTTCACCGACCGGGCCGCCTCGACCCGGTCGCCGCCGAGCACGAACTCGGTCGAGCCGCCGCCGATGTCCAGGACCAGGAACGGGCGTTCGAAGCCGGACGCGGCGGACCCCGGATCGTCCGGCGAGGCGCCGGCGAGTTCGCGGGTGGCTCCGGTGAAGGACAGCGCGGCCTCTTCGTCGCCCGTGACGACCTCGGGCTCGACACCCAGGATCTCGCGCACGCCGGTGCGGAAGTCCTCGCGGTTCTCGGCGTCCCGGCTCGCGCTGGTCGCCACGAAGCGCAGCCGCTTGGCGCCCAGCGCGTCGATGGCGTCGCGGTAGTCGCGGCAGGCGGCGAACGTGCGCTCCAGCGCCTCGGGGGCCAGCCGGCCCGTCGTGTCGACGCCCTGCCCCAGCCGCACGATGCGCATCCGGCGGTCGAGGTCGCTCAGGCTTCCGGTGTCCGGGTCCAGGTCGGCGACCAGGAGGCGGATCGAGTTGGTGCCGCAGTCGATCGCGGCCACGCGTTCGGTCGTCACGAGTCCCCTCGGGTTTCGGTGCCGGTGCCGCCGTTCCGGGCGGCAGGGGCGGAGTTCGCGTCGGAGTCGGAGTGTGTGGCGGTGGCGGTGGGGTCGGCGGAGGCGGAATCGGCATCGGCATCGGCGGCGCTGCCGTCGGGGGCCACGCACGGACCCTTCTTCCACCACTCCGGGAGCGCCGCAAGCGCCTCGTCGCCCAGCGGGTTCACGCCCGGTCCGGCGGCGAGCGAGTGCGCGACCAGGACGTGCAGGCACTTCACCCGGTCGGGCATACCGCCCGCGGACGGGAAGCCCGCCAGCACCTCGATCGCGTCGCGCCGCCGGATGTAGTCCTCGTGCGCGGCGCGGTAGCGGGCCGCCAGGTCGGCGTCCGCGGCGAGGCGCTCGTTCATCTCGCGCATCAGCCCGTCGGACTCCAGCGTCCCGATCGCCGACGCGGCCCGCGGGCAGGTCAGGTAGTACATCGTCGGGAAGGGGCTGCCGTCCTCCAGGCGCGGCGCGGTCTCGACCACGTCGGGCAGCGCGCACGGGCAACGGTGGGCGACCCCGCGCAGGCCGCGCGGTGTGCGGCCGAGCTGGGCGGTGACGGAGGCGACGTCCTGCTGATCCATGCCGGTCAGTATTTCCGATTCGGTGGGGTGGTCCGGGCGCGGTGGCGGCGCGGCGGGCGAACGGGGGCGGGGCGGGCGGACGGGTCCGAGGGCGGACGATGTACCGCGTGGGTCGACGGGCAGCCCGACCCGAGCCGGGCACACGGTCTCGGCGCGGGCCGCGGCGGGTGCTGGTGCGGGTGGTCAGCGGCCGCCGCTCCGCGGGTCGGTGATGGTCTCGTCGGGCGGGGGAGGCGGTGCCTGGGGAGCCGTCGACGGCGTGGGCTTGGCGTCGGCCTCGCGCACGGTCGTCCACAGGCTGTCCGGCCAGTCGCCCTTCGGCTTGGCCGCGTCGTCCGGCGAGGTGGTCGGCGCGGGCGGCGGCACGACCGAATAGGCGACGTCGCCCGGGTTGACGTAGTGGAGTTGCATGCGCGCCTGCTGGCGGACGTACGCGGGGTCCTTCCACCGCTCGAGTTCCTCGCGCAGGCGCTCGACCTCCTCGCGGTGGTCGCGCGTCTGCTCGCGCAGGTCCTCGCGTTCGCGCTGCTGGCTGATGTACTGCCGGACGGGCACCACGAGGGCGATGGCCAGGACGCACACGACCAGGGCGAGCACCCCCGCGCGGCCGGTGAGCCGGTTGGGCCGTCCCTTGGTGCCGCCCCACGTGATGACGATGCGGCGGCGCTTGGCCGGCTTCGGCGCGGGACTGCCGGGCGCGGCCTGCCGGTTCGCGGTGGCCTTGCGGGCCGGCGCGGCGGCCTTCGCGGGCCGGGTCGGCCGTGCGGGCCTGGCGGACGAGGACGGTCTGGCGGTCCTGGACGGCCTGGCCGCCCCGCCGCCCGTACGCCGGGCGGCGCCGCCCGAGCCGCTGCCCGAGGCGTTCCGCCCGCCCGTACCGCCGGCCACCGCTCCCCTGCCCGCCTTGCCCGGTTCGGTCCCCTTGCGTGCGTCCGCGTCGGACACGCGCCCTCCCTGCCGTCGGGCCGGCCGCACGGTCACCCGCGCGGCCGGTCCGACGATGCGTCAGGCCTCGGCCGAGAACCGCGGGAACGCGCTGCGGCCGGCGTAGACCGCCGCCTCGTCGAGGATCTCCTCGATGCGCAGCAGTTGGTTGTACTTGGCCACGCGCTCGGAGCGGGCCGGGGCACCGGTCTTGATCTGACCGCAGTCGGTGGCGACGGCCAGGTCGGCGATCGTGGTGTCCTCGGTCTCGCCCGAACGGTGACTCATCATGCACCGGTAACCGTTGCGGTGGGCGAGCGACACGGCGTCGAGGGTCTCGGTGAGCGTGCCGATCTGGTTGACCTTCACCAGCAGCGCGTTGGCCGTGGCGGTGTCGATGCCGCGCTGCAGCCGCTCGGGGTTGGTGACGAACAGGTCGTCGCCGACGAGCTGGACCTTGCCGCCGAGGGTGTCGGTGAGCTGCTTCCAGCCCTCCCAGTCCTCCTCGCTCATCGGGTCCTCGATCGACACGAGCGGGTACGCCGCGACCAGCTCCGCGTAGTACGCCGCCATGTCGGCCGCCGACTTCGCGTTGCCCTCGAAGGTGTACGCGCCGTCCTTGTAGAACTCGGTGGCGGCGACGTCCAGCGCGAGCGCGACGTCGCGGCCCGGCTCGAACCCGGCTTTGCCGATCGCCTCGACGATCAGGTCCAGCGCGTCGCGGTTGCTCGGCAGGTCGGGGGCGAAGCCGCCCTCGTCGCCGACGCCGGTGGCCAGACCGCGCGACTTCAGGACGGACTTGAGCGCGTGGTAGACCTCGGTGCCCCAGCGCACCGCGTCGGCGAAGGTCTCCGCGCCGATCGGCGCGATCATGAACTCCTGGATGTCGACGTTGGTGTCCGCGTGGGCACCGCCGTTGAGGATGTTCATCATCGGGACCGGCAGCACGTGCGCGTTCGGCCCGCCGAGGTAGCGGAACAACGGCAGTTCGGCGGCCTCCGCGGCGGCGTGCGCGACGGCCAGCGAGACGCCCAGCATGGCGTTGGCGCCGAGGTTGGACTTGTCGGCGGTGGCGTCGAGGTCGATCATCGTCTGGTCGACGATGCGCTGCTCGTCCGCCTCGATGCCGACGATCTCGGGCTGGATCTGCTCGATGACGGCGAGGACGGCCTTCTCGACGCCCTTGCCGCCGTAGCGCGACGTGTCGCCGTCACGCAGTTCGATGGCCTCGAAGGCACCGGTGGAGGCGCCGGACGGGACGGCGGCACGGCCCTGGCTGCCGTCGTCGAGGACCACCTCGACCTCGACCGTGGGGTTGCCGCGGGAGTCGAGAATCTCGCGGGCGTGGACGACGTCGATGGACGGCACAGCATCTCCTTGGTGTTACCGGGCACGAGGGTCTGCTCGGCCGAGCCTAGTGCCTGCCCGCTCCGCGGCCTCCCCCGTGGCCGCGGGTATCCGTTCCGCGCACGGTCGGCGGGGCGTTCGCCGGATCCCCCGGTCGGCCGCTCGGCGGGCTGTTCGCCGGACCCCTTGGTCGACCGGTCGGCTGGTGCGGCGGCCGGTCGCCCCGGCAGGGTGTGACCGGCCGCCGTCGGAGCGGTCAGGCGTTGTCGGCGGCGTGGACGCGGGCACCTTCGACGTAGGTGAGGGCGGTGCGCGTCTCGTGGATGTCCTCGGGCGCACCCGCGAAGGGGTTGCGGTCCAGGACGGTGAGGTCGGCGAGCTTGCCGACCTCGATGGAGCCGGTCTCGTCGAGGTGGTTCACGTACGCCGAACCCGCGGTGTAGGCGGCGATGGCGGTGGCCAGGTCGAGGCGCTGCTCGGGCAGGAACACCGGGCTGTCGGAGCCGGGGACGCGGCGGTTGACGGCCACGTGGATGCCGGCCATCGGGTCGGGCGTCGAGACCGACCAGTCGCTGCCCGCCGCGAGGACCGCGCCGGCCTGCTGGAACGCGCGGAACGGGTACTGCCACGCGCTGCGCTCCGTGCCGATGAACGGGATGCAGAGTTCGTCCATCTGCTTCTCGTGCGCGGCCCACAGCGGCTGCATGTTGACGGCGACGTCGAGTTCGCGGAAGCGCGGGATGTCGCCCGGCTCGACGATCTGCACGTGCGCGACGTGGTGCCGCAGGTCGTTGAAGCCGTTCGCCTGGCGGGCGGCGTCGACGGCGTCCAGCACCTCGGTGATCGCGCGGTCGCCGATCGCGTGGAAGTGCACCTGGAAGCCGTGCGCGTCGAGCAGCGTGATGTATTCGCGCAGCAGCTCCGGGTCGACCATCGACAGGCCCTTGTTGCCGGTCTGGCAGCCGCAGGCGTCGAGGTACGACTCGCCGATCGCGGCGGTGAAGTTCTCGGGTATGCCGTCCTGCATCAGCTTGACGGTGCCGGCGTTGAAGCGGCCCATGGTGCCGCGCGCCCGGCGGTCCAGGAGGAAGTCGAGCTGCTCGGCGCCCTTCTCGCGGTCCCACCACAGCGCGCCGCGCACTCGCGCGGTCAGCAGGCCGGACTCGGCCGCCTCGGTGTACACGTCGAACTGGTCGTTCCAGCCGCCGAATTCGCCGATGATGGCGTCCTGCCACGCGGTGATGCCAAGCGAGTGGAGATATGCCTGCGCGTCGGCCAGGCCCTTCAGGTAGTCCTGGCGCGTCGGCTGTGGCGCGTACTGGCCGACCAGGCCCATGGCGCCCTCGTGCAGGATGCCGCTCGGGGTGCCGTCGGGCTCGCGTTCGATGCGGCCGTCGGCGGGGTCGGGCGAGTTCTTGTCCAGACCCGCGATCTCCAGCGCGCGGGTGTTGCACCACGCACTGTGGCCGTCGCGTACGGGCAGGTAGACCGGCCGGTCGGGGACGACCGCGTCGAGCATCTGACGGGTCGCCAGACCGCCGGGGAACGCCTCGAACGACCAGCCGCCGCCGAGGATCCACTCGACCTCCGGGTGCGCGTCGGCGTACTCGGCCACCGACGCGATGCTGTCCTCCTGCGTCTCGGCGTCCGAGAGGTCGCAGCGGCTCATCGTGAGGCCCGCGAACACCGGGTGCACGTGCGCGTCCTGGAAGCCCGGCACCAGCAGGCGGCCGGCCAGGTCGACGGTTTCGGTGCGGGGGCCGACGAGTTCGCGGACCTCGTCGTGTCCGACGGCCACGATGCGGCCGCCGCGTACCGCGACCGCGGTGGCCCAGCGGCGGGCCGGGTCGACGGTCAGGACGGGACCGTTGAACAGGACGAGGTCGGCGTGCGTCATGGGTGTCGGCGGCCTTTCGGGAGTGTGCTGCGGTGTTCGGTGCGGTCCGGGGTGCCGCGGGTGCGGACTACGGCGCCGGGTGCGGCTCGGAGTGCTCGGGGTGCTCGGGGTGCTCGGAGTGCTCGGAGTGCTCGGGGTGCGGTGCGGGGCTGCCGGGTTCGGCGGTCGCCGCGGCGGTGTCCGGGTCGACGGACTTCGGCAGGCTGAAGTAGGCGGGCTTGCGTACGTAGCGGTTCCACGCGGCTATGGGGACGCCCAACGCGATGATCGTGAGCGGCACGACGACGAGGAAGCGCCCGTTCTCGGCGTCGAACGCGAGGGTGTCGGAGGCGGTCCAGTTCGAGTGCACCATGTAGCCGCCGAGCAGCAGAAGTGCGAGTCCGGCCACCCCGGGGAGCAGCGCCAGGGTCACGAAGTTGCGGACCGAGTCGAACAGTTCGCGCCGGAAGATCATCACGCAGGCGACCCCGGTGATGCCGTAGCCGAACGAGACCAGGATCCCGACCGCGGTCACGGTCGCCATGATGACGTCGGTGAGCTTGCCCAGCGCGGTCCCGGCGACGGCCAGCACCAGGCTGATCGCCACGGTGCGGTAGGTGCTGACGGAGGGCGTGCGGTGGACCGGATGCAGGCGCGCCCAACTCTTGCCGAGGACTCCGTTGCGGCCCATCGCCATCGTGAGGCGCGCGCCGCCGATCACGCTCGACTGGAGGCACGCGACAGTCGACAGCAACATCGCGATGTAGGCGATGAGCGCGCCCTGTCCGCCGAACATCTTGTCGGTGAGGTAGGGCAGCGCGTTGGCACCGTACTCGGCGAATTCCTCGCGGCTGAGCGCCCGTTGGAACGCCACGGCGGCGAACACGAACAGCCCCGCGGCGAGCACGATCGACAGCAGGCCCGCCTTGCCGGCGACGCGGCGGTCGACGTTCTCCTCGGAGATGCTGAACGCCGTCTCCCAGCCCCAGAAGTTGTACGCCGCCAGCAGCACGCCGGTGGCGAGCATCGTGGTGTCGTCGAACCCGAAGGGGTTGAACCACCCGGCGCTGAAGTCGCTCACCGGCGCCGCGTCGCCCCAACCCCCGAAGGCCGCCACGCACACGACGATCACCACAACGGCGGCGAACCCGAACAGGATGGCCTGCACACGCGCGGCCATCTCGACGCCGCGTACCGCGGTGTAGGTGATGAGCGCGGCCCAGGCGACGCCGATGGCGGTGGCCAGTTTCATCGAGTTGAGCGGGTCGATGTCGGCGCCGAGTTCGGCGGCGACGCCGAGGGTGAACTGCCCGGCGAGTTGCGTGCCGTACGCGAGGAACAGGATCGAGCTCGCGACACCGATCCAGCCGACCATGAAGCCGAACCACGGCCCGAGCGCGCGGCGCACCCACATATAGGTGGTGCCCGCGTTCGGGTCGCGGGCGGACAGACGCGCATAGCCGACGGCGATGCCCAGGATGGGCAGGCATGCGATGAGGAAGGTGGCCGGAAGGCTGGTGCCGACCTCCATGCCGATGAGACCCAGGCCGAGGCCGATGCTGACCGTCGGGCTCATGTTCGCGAGCGCGATCACCACGCCCTGGCGTACGCCGAGGGTCTTGGCGAGGCGCGGCTCGCCGGGCGTCGGGGACGACGCCGCGGACGAGGCGTCCGGGACCGCGGGGCGGTCGGTGTCAACGGACATATCGGCACTCCAGGGCAGGGCATGGCGGAACAGGCGGAGCTCGGGTAACGCCTCCTCGGGGGGACGCGGGGTGGGCTCGGTCGGCGGCCACGGCGTCCCGGGGGGTGTCAGGCAGTCGTAAGGAAACACGGATGTCAACGGATAAGTCAATGGCGTTGACAAAAGTGTTCCCCTCGACACCTGCGGGCCCTTTCCCGCACCGGGCACGGCAAGATGGGGCGGCAGGAAGCGGTGCTCGCGGGACCCGGCGCGGCCGGGAGGCGGCGGGCGGCGGCGGAAGCGCCGTGCGGTGCCGCCAGGTGTCGAGAGGCATCGGAAGGCGCCGAAAAGCACCGGACAACACCGGAAGACCGCCGGAGCAAGGAGGGGTACGTCGTGGCAGGCACCGGATCAGGGGCCGGGGTACGCGGCACCCGGCGGCGCGCGGCGTCCAGCCGGGCGGGCGGACGGCCCGGGCTGTCCCCCGAACGCATCGTCGACGGCTGCATCGCGCTGCTGGACGAGCAGGGCGCGGACGCCTTGACGTTCCGCCGGATCGGCGCGTACCTCGGGGTGGACCCGACGGCGCTCTACCGGCATTTCCGCGACAAGGACGAACTTGTGCTGGCCGTCGCGGACCGCCTGCTGGCGCGCAGCATGGAGGACTTCGCACCGTCCGGCGACTGGCGCGGGACGCTGCGCGACATGCTCGTGCGCAGCCGCGAGGTGTACCTCGCGCACCCCGAGGCGGCCGTGCTGTCGGTGGCCCGGACGACGCGGCGGCCCGCGGAGATGGCCGCCGTGGAGATCATCCTCGGGGCGCTCGCGGACGCGGGGTTCCCGCCGGAGGAGGCGGTCCGGTACTACCGGGTGCTCGTCGACTTCATCCTGTCGTGGAGCGGGCTGGAGGCCGCGTTCCTGACGCTGGATCAGGAGGCCCAGTCGGGGGACGACGGCGCATGGTCGCGCGAGTATGCCGGGGCGCCCGCCGACCGCTACCCGCGCATCGCCGCGGCGTCGGCGTACCTGCCCACGGTCGGGCCGCAGGAGAACTTCGAGCTTGCCCTGGACCTGCTGCTGGACGCGGTCGAGGTGCGGGCGGGGCGGTTCGGGGACCGAGACGGCGCGGGACCGCGGGGCTGAGCGCCTGCGCGGCTGAGAGGCTGCGGAGCTAAGAGGCTCAAGAGTTGAGCGCAGCGCCTGAGGGACTGAGCGGGGGCCGAGGGGCTGCGGGACTGAGCGGGGACCGAGGGGCTGCGGGACCGAGGGGCTGGCGCTGAGGGGCTGCGCGACCGAAAGCCGTGGGACTGCGGGTTGTTCGAGGAACCCGGCCTGCGGGCGGGCGCGGCGGTCAGACGAAGTAGCCGGGACCGCCCGGCCCGCCGTCGAGGCCGAAGATGCGCCAGCGGGTCGGGGTGACCACGCCGAGGCTGGTGCCTTCCCGCGAAAGCGCCCGGTGCTGCTGGGTCAGTCCCTCGTCGCCCAGGATGTGCCGCATCGCGAACTCCCAGCGCTCCTGGGCCCACGCGTCCTCGCGCAGTTCCACCTCGCCCCACACGATCACGTGGGCGATGTCGCCGTCCTCGGCTATCGAGATGCAGACCTTGGGGTTCTTCTCGAGGTTCGACTTCTTGGTGCGACCGGTCAGGCTCAGATAGAGGTGGTCGTCGTCGTACGCCAGCATCACTGGGGTCACATGCGGTTCACCGGTCGGTGTCACGGTGCCGACGTGCACCCAGTGCTCGGGGTCACCGAGCATGTGGTCGAGCGCGTCCTTCAACTCCGGGTCGATCATCCTCGTCCGCCTCTCGTGTGCCGTCCCGCGCAGTTGCGGGTACGGTCCGACGGTTGTTCGACGCGGCCACGGTACCTCGCCTAGTGACGTGGGACACACGGCGGGGTCGGGGAAGACGGTTTCGAAGGCATTTGCGAAGGCAACCTGCGGACGCAACTGCGAAGGCGCAGGCCGCGACCCGTGGCGCGCCGCGGTGGACGGAGCCGCGGCCGCCCCGCGTACGGCGGCGGTGGCGAAGACCGCCCGCCCGACAACGATCTTGCGGGCCTCCGGGCACGCGCTTCCCACCAAAGGGTGATTCCGGAGTGTCCGCCGTGACCTCTGTTCGTTGACCCGATACGTCGACTGTGCGTCGGCCGGGCTCAAGGTCGCGGGGCTCGAGGTCCGGGGCGCACGGTGCGGTCCTCCGGTCTCACCGGCCGGTCATCACGGAAGGCGGTTGCGGTGCCCGAGGTCTCATTCGTCGTGCCCACGCGCAATTCGGGGCGCACGTTGGAGGCGTGCCTGCGGAGTCTGCGCGCACAGGTCGGGGTCGCGGTCGAGGTGATCGTCGTCGACAACGCGTCGACCGACGGGACGCCGCAGATCGCCGCACGCTGGGCCGACCGCGTCCTGACCCACGGCCCCGAGCGCAGCGCGCAGCGGAACGCCGGGTGGCAGGCCGCGCGGGCGCGCGTCGTGGCGTTCCTCGACAGCGACATGGTCCTGGACGCCGGGGCCGCGTCGGAGGCATCCGCGGCCTTCTGCGAGGACCCGGGCCTCGGCGGCCTCATCGTGCCCGAATACGCGTTCGGGGCCGGGTTCTTCGCCCGCTGCCGCGCCCACGAGAAGCGCCTGTCCGCGGGCGGCCCCGACACCGAGGGCGCCCGCTTCTTCCGCCGGGACGCGGTCGAACTGGCCGGCGGATACGAGGAGTCGGGTTACGCGGGTGAGGACTGGGAGTTCTCCGAACGGGTCGCCGCCGACGGCTGGACGATCGGCCGCCTCAAGTCCGCCGTCGGCCACGACGAGGGGCGCGTCTCGCTGGGCCGGGCGTTCGCGAAGAAGCGCTACTACGGCCGCAACTTCTACGACTACGCGATGCTCCCGCGTCAGCAGCGGCGTCCGCTCGGACGCACGTCGCTCGTCGGTTCGCCGGCACGCCTCGCCAAGGCGCCGGCCCTCACCGTCGGCCTCGTCCTCCTCAAGGCGGTCGAGGTCGGCGGCATGCTGTGCGGCATGGCCGAGGAACGCCGGGCCCGCCGCAGCTGAGGCGCGTCCCGGCCGGGCCGAGCCGGATCCCAGCCGCGTCGCAGCCGGGCCGGGCCGATTCCGAACGGGAGCCGAGCGGGTCCGAGCGGGGGCCGAGCGGGTCCGAGCGGGGGCCGAGCGGGTCCGAGCGGGGGCCGAGCGGGTCCGAGCGGGGGCCGAGCCGGGTCAGGCCACGCCCTGGGGTCGGAACTGGACGCTTATGCGCGGGCCGGTGGGGCGGGCGGTCTTGGGGACGGCGTGCTCCCAGGTCCGCTGGCACGACCCGCCCATCACCAGCAGGTCACCGTGGCCGAGCCGTCGTCGGACGGTCCGGCCGGCACCGCCGCCCCTCGGCCTGAGCAGCAGGTCGCGCGGCGCACCCAGCGAGACGATCGCGACCATCGTGTCCTCGGTGGCACCGCGGCCGATCCGGTCGCCGTGCCAGGCGACGCTGTCCCGGCCGTCGCGGTAGAAGCACAGGCCGACGGTGCGGAAGGGCTCGCGAAGCTCGGATGCGTAGTGCGCGGACAGCGCTTCGCGTGCCGTGGCGAGCGCGGCGTCGGGCAGGTCGTCGTCGGCGCCGTAGTACGCGAGCAGGCGCGGGACGTCCACGACGCGGTCGTACATCTGCCGCCGCTCGGCCCGCCACGGGACCTCCCCCGCGAGGCGGGCGAACAGTGCGTCGGCGCCCCGGAGCCAGCCGGGGAGCAGGTCGATCCACGCCCCCTCGCCGAGGGCGGAACGGCGCATCCCCCGCGTCGGGCCAAGCCGGGCGTCGTCGCCCTGCCCGAAGAGCGACGCCTGGAGATAGACGGACATAAGGGCAACGATAGCTCACGTTCTCGAATACCTGTTCGAGCACGTGGACACCGCCTACACCTCCGGGTCAGGCCGCGTATTCGGGGCGGTCCGCCGTGTCCTCGACCGAGGCGGGAAGGGCCGACTCGCAAGCCGACCAGACCGCGTCGGCGACGTCGTCCCACGGGACGGCCCCGCCGCGCCAGCCTTCCGGGGACGGCGCCTCGGCCCAGGCGGGCAGGTGTTCGACGAGTCCGACCGCGAGCGAGCGCGGGTCGGGGCTGACGAGGACTCCGCCCGCGGCGGGGATCGAGTCGAGCAGGCCCGGGTTGGCGTACCCGATAGCGGGGGTGCCCATCGCGGCGGCCTCGTCGACGACGCGGCCCCACCCTTCGCGGATCGAGGTGCACACCAGGGCGTGCGCGCGGGCGACGAGCTGGTCGCGTACCGCACCCGGGACCCGGCCGTGGAAGTTGACGCCCTGCGGCGCGATCCTGCGCAGCCGCGCGTACTCCGGGCCGTCCCCGACCAGCCACAGCCGGGTGGTCGGGATCTCACGCTTCAGCAGCGTGAAGGCGTCGAACAGCTGGTCGATCTGCTTGACCGCGGACAGCCGACCGACGTGGGCCAGCGTGGGGCGTACCTCGCGCGGCACGGACGGCCGAGTGCGCGTGTCGACGCCCTCCGGCACCAACTCGATGCGCCGAAGCCCGTACGCCCGCAGCGACCTGCGGCTCGACGGCGAGACGGTCAGCACCGGAACGTCCGCCAACGCGCGCAGCCAACGCGGTTCGAGCACGTGGCGGCCCACCATCGCCACGGGCCAGGGGAGTTCGCAGTTCCAGGTCTCCCGCGCGACTTGGTGCACGAGCGCGACCGTCGGCACTCCCCCGCTCCATCGCGCGCAGCCGAACGGCCGGGTGTTGACCTCGTCGATCAGCAGGTCGAAGCGCTCACCGCGCGCAAGAGCTTCGCGGTACCAGATACGGGCGGCGCGGTGGACGCCCAGTTGCCCGCCCGCACGGACGAGGCGTACGCCGTCGGCGTCGGTCTCCTCGGCCGCGCGTCCGGGCAGCGCCGCACTGAACCACGTGACCTGGTGGCCGCGCGCCGCCCACCGGCGCAGCACTTCGCGGGTGTAGACCTCGGCCCCGCCCGACGCGGGGTGGCCGGGGCCCTTCCAGTTGAACAGGCAGACGCGCACGGGCCCAGATGTACCAGCGCGGCATCGCCTTGAGGCCGCGACGCGTTCCGGCGCGACCGGATGTTCCCCTGATCGAGCGACGAAGTGACCACCTGGTGCCCTGATTCGTTGACCTCGCGTTCCCCCGTTCGTCCGCGGCGCAGGCCCGTTCGTTCCGCTGTTCGTCCGTCTGCTCGTTCGGCAACTCGTTCGGCAGCTCGTTCGGCAGTTTGCTCGATCGTTTGTTCGTCGACCGCTTGCCCGCTCGCCGTACTCATCGCCCTACCGCCCTACCCCGTATGTCCGCCCTGCGAAGGGTGTTCGACGCCGTCCCCCGAGGAGAGCCGTGGATCAGCCGACCGACCCTGCCACCTCCGTCGCGTCCGAGGGCGGTGGTGCGCCATCGGCGGCTCGGGTGCCGTCCCAGGGCACGACGCGCGACGCCAACGAGCGCGCACCGGAGACCCGCTACCGCCGCTACGCCACGAACCTGCGTCTGTGGCAGCGCAATCGGGCCTGGTGGGGCTCGGAGCTGGCGACCGGCGCCAAGCTGCGCTACTACGGCGACATGGTCGCGTCGTACACGCGGTGCGCGCGGGGGCGGGGGCGTACCGTCCGCTACCTCGACAAGGAGTTCGCGTTCGACGACATCGCGACGCCGCTCAACCTCCAGACCTGTCCGCGCGAGGTGAGCCGCGACCTGCTGGGCAACATGCGGCCGGGCTTCCGGGTCCGCACCGCCCTCGATGTGGGCGGCAATCTCGGGCAGTTCGCGGTCACGCTCCGGCACTTCGCCCCCGAGGCCGAGGTCGACGTCTTCGAACCGAACGGGCTGATCCTCCCGCAGTTGGAGGCGAACACCGCCGCGCTCAAGGGAGTTCGCATCTGGCCGTACGCGCTCTCGCCGCGCCCGGTCGACGAGATGTTCTTCGACCCCGGGCGCTCCGCCACCGGTTCGGTCCTCGCCGACCAGATCGACTCCGTCGGAACGCCGCGCAGCCTCGCGGTGCGCAGCGTCAGCGACCCCTCGACCGTGACCGGCAACCAGGAGTACGACCTCGTCAAGATCGACGTCGAGGGCTACGAGCTCGAAGTGCTCAAGTGCCTCGGCGGCATGACCGTGCACTACCTGTACGTCGAGGTGTCCGGCGCGCGCGGCGTCTACCCGCACTCCGAACTGCTCATGCTGGTACGGCGGCAGTTCGGCGACTTCCGGGTGGTGTTCCAGGGCCCCTGCGACCGGCGTTCGGTGCACCACCCGCTGCTTCTGGAGTTCTCCGGCTGAACCGGGCCGGCGTACGCGCGTGCGCCAGCAGGATCGCGGCCGCGGACGGCACCCGGGTGAGCAGGCGGTCCAGCGGCCGCCCGGGGGCCGGAACCGCGTCGGACGCGGCGCCGGTCACCCGGACCGCGCGGAACCCGCCCGAGGTCAGCAGCTCCACGAGCGCGCGGCGGGTGAACAGCAGTGGCCGGCCGGCTGCGTTGTCGTCCGGTGGCCCGGGCACGCCGGACGGCGCGACCCCGGAGAACGCCGGCTGCACGCCCGCGAGCAGCCGCAGTCGGTTGAACCACGCGGCCAGATTCGGCGTGGACACGAACAGGTGGCCGCCCGGGCGGAGGACGCGGTACGCCTCGGCCACCGCGGCCCCGGGGTCGGCCAAGTGCTGGACGATCTCGTTCATGACGACGATGTCCGCCTCGCCGTCCGCAAAGGGCAGCCGGCCCGCGTCGAGTGACGAGCGTACGGTTTGCACGCCGCGTTCCCGGGCGCGCTCGAGGGCGGCCTCGGACCGGTCGACCCCGATCACCCGGTGGCTCGGGCTCGCGGCCAGGCCCGGCAGTTGGGCGATGCGCGCGGTCGCGTACCCGTCGCCGCAGCCGAGGTCGAGCACGGTGAGCGGCTTGACGGTGTGTTCGACGACGGGCCGGATCAGCGCCAGTTGCCGCCGGATGCGGTCGGCGTCGGAATGGTACGGAATGCGGTCGGCGCCAGAGTGGGACGGGATGTCCTCGGCCGGTTGGCGGGCCTGCTGGGTCGCGGCGGGCGCGGCGGATGCGGCAGATGCGGCGGCCTTCGCCGACCGGGCTTGCGCGGTTGTCGGCGTCGTCGGGGTCATCGGCGTCGTCATGCCGTGAAGAACGACGGCCCGGTCCGCCGAGTGACGGGAAGGGCCCGGCACTCGGCGGTTCGGCTCAGAGGCTGTCGGCCGTCCGCGCCACGGAGCGGGCGGCCGACAGCCCCTGAGCCAGGCGTCCGGCGGCGCCTGCGCGGGATCGCTCAGAAGTCGTCCGGGTAGGGCGCCGCGAAGGCCGCGGCTCCCTCGGACGGTGCGGAAGCGTACCCGGGCAGCAGCTCCGTCAGCAGCACCCGGACGGCCTCGTTGTCGTTGCCCGCGGCCGCGCCGTACAAATCGGGCAGGCGCACCACCGCGCCGAGGGAGTCCACCGGCGGCACCGTCGCGTAGACACGCGGGTGTTCGGTCGGCAGGCGTTCCTCGGCCTGGGAGAACAGCGCCTCGTGCAACTTCTCGCCGGGCCGCAGGCCGGTGAAGCGGATCTCCACCTGCGGCTGGTTCACCTGTTCCACGAACTTGTGGACGAGATCGACGATCCGCACCGGATCGCCCATGTCGAGTACGAAGATCTCGCCGCCCTGGGCCATCCGCCCGGCCTCCAGGACCAGACCGACCGCTTCCTCGATGGTCATGAAGAAGCGGGTGACGTCCGGGTGCGTCACGGTGACCGGGCCGCCGCCGCGCACCTGTTCGGCGAGCACCGACAGGAGCGAGCCCCGGCTGCCCAGCACGTTTCCGAACCGCACGCCCGCGAAGACCCCAGGGGCCTGCGTGTTGGCCTGCACGATCAGCTCGGCGAGCCGCTTCGTCGCGCCGAGGACCGAGACCGGGTCGGCGGCCTTGTCGGTGGATATGAGGATGAACCGCTCCACGCCGATGTCCAGCGCCGCGCGCACCAGGTTCTCGGTGCCGAGCACGTTGGACTTGACCGCCTCGCACGGGTGCCGTTCGAGCAGCGGCAGGTGCTTGTGCGCGGCGGCGTGGAACACGACCTCGGGCTTGAGGTCGCGGAAGAGCTGCTCGATGCGCGGACGGTCCCGGATGTCCGCGATCACGAGCGTGTCGTCGTCGAGCAGGGCCTCGCCCCACACGTCGAGTTGCAGCCGGTGCAGGTTCGACTCGTCGTGGTCCAGCATGTACATCTTGCTGGGGCCGAACCCGTACACCTGGCGGCACAGTTCGCTGCCGATCGAGCCGCCGGCCCCGGTCACCAGGACGCGGCGGCCCGCGATGACCTCGCGTACCGACGCCGAGACGACGTGCAGTTCCTGACGGCCGATCAGCCGGTTGACGTCGAGCGTACGCATGTCCGAGCCGACCACGTCGCGCCGCAGGGCGACGAGGAAGGACGGCAGGTAGCGCACGCTCGCGCCGACGGCCGAGGCGTCGGCCGCGACCTTGCGGAAGTCCTCGGGCGGCAGCCCGGGGATGGCGAGCACCACGACTTCGACACCGAATTCGAGGCTGACACCCACCAGTTCGTTCAGGCCGCCGAGCACCGGGAGGGTCTCCGGCAGGCCGGGCTCCTCCCAGGGCGGTCCGGCGACACGGACCTCCTTCTTGTGCGGATCGTCGTCGAGGAATCCCACCGGGCACAACCCGAACTCGGGTGTGCGCAGCAGATCCCGCGCGAGCGCGCTACCGGCCGACCCGGCCCCCACGACCAGGGTGCGCAGGCCCGCGCGCAGCGCATTTGCCGACGTGGTCTCCAACCCCATCAAGCCCCCCAAAGTCAGGGGCATCGTCACCGTCGGCAGAACGCTTCCGGTCACGTGCCGAGTCGACGCCACCGGACCCGCGGGTGAAAATCCCCATCCGCACCCACCGAGCCCGCTCAGGCGTCGTCCCCGCGACTGCCCCTCCCGCCCCCACAACCCCGGCAGGCGCGGGAACGCCCACCGGTACCGCCGTTCAGACTACGGGTGCGATGCGGTGCCCGTGGGGAATTGGGGCGATTCTTTGGGACAACCGCCGCTCCGCCCGCCCGACCCTTCCTTACCTCGGGAACGTTCGCCGCCACCCCAACGTGCCGACCGCCATCGCCGACCACTCGAACCGACGAAGACCCCGCGACGTTCGACACCGCGTCGAACAACACGCTCGGTCCCCTTCGGCACCGTGTCCGACAGCAAGCTCATCACCACGTCCGACAACGCGTCCGGCCCCGTGTCCAACAGTAGGTTCGACACCGTTCGGCACCGCGTCCGACAGCCCGCTCGCACCACGTCCAACAGCAGTTCGACACCGCGTCGAGCAGCACGTTCAACACCAGACGTCACCGCGTCCAACCACACGCTCGCCACTTTAGGCACGGCGCTCGGCACCACGTCGAACAGCACGTTCAGCACCAGACCCGCGCCGCGTCCAACCGCACGCTCTCGGCACGTTCGGCACCATGTTCGGCACCGCGTCCAACAGCGCGCTCGGCACCACGTCCGACAGCTCGCTCAGCACGACGTCCAACCGCCCGCCCGGCCCCGCGCTCGGCACCGGCACCGACGCCGGCACCTGCCTACTCCCCCGCCTCCTCGGCGAGTTCAAGCCACCGGGACTCCAGGTCGTCGCGCTCGGCGGCGACGGCGCGCAGTTCGGCGTCCAGGTCGGCGACCTTCCCGAAGTCGGTCGCGTGTTCGGCCATGGCGGCGTGCAGCTTCTCCTCGCGCTCGCCGAGCTTGGCCAACTGGCGGTCGATCTTCTGGAGTTCCTTCTTGGCCGCGCGGGTGTCGCCGGTGCGCTGCCGCACCGCGGCGGACGGCACCGCGGCCTCCACGGCGGCCCGGCGGCGCGCCAGGTACTCGTCGACGCCCCCGGGCAGCATGCGGAGCGTACGGTCGCCGAGGAGGGCCCACACGGTGTCGGTGGTGCGCTCGACGAAGTACCGGTCGTGGCTGACCACGACGAGTGATCCGGGCCAACCGTCCAGCAGGTCTTCGAGTTGGGTCAGTGTCTCGATGTCGAGGTCGTTGGTCGGCTCGTCCATGAACAGCACGTTCGGCTCGTCCATGAGCAGGCGCAGCAGTTGCAGCCGGCGGCGCTCGCCGCCGGACAGGTCGCCGACCGGCGTCCACTGCTTCTCGCCGGTGAACCCGAACTGCTCGCACAGCTGGCCCGCGGTCAACTCGCGGCCCTTGCCGAGGTCGACGCGCTCGCGCACGCGCTGCACCGCCTCCAGCACGCGCCACGTGGCGTCGAGTTCGGCGACCTCCTGCGACAGGTACGCCAGCCGCACCGTCTTGCCCACCACGACCCGCCCGGCCGCGGGCTCCTTCTCCTCGTACGCGGCCTCCGCCATTGCCCGCATGAGCGACGTCTTGCCCGCGCCGTTGACCCCGACCAGGGCGATGCGGTCGCCGGGGCCGAGGTTCCACGTCAGGTGCTCGACCAGCGTCTTGGGACCGGCCTGCACGGTGACGTCCTTGAGCTCGAACACCGTCTTGCCGAGCCGGGCGTTCGCGAACCGCATCAGCTCGGAGCGGTCGCGCGGCGGCGGCTCGTCGGCGATCAGCTCGTTGGCGGCCTCGATGCGGAATTTGGGCTTGCTGGTGCGTGCCGGGGCGCCGCGGCGCAGCCAGGCCAGTTCCTTGCGGATCAGGTTCTGCCGCTTGACTTCCTCGGTCGCGGCGATCCGCTCGCGCTCTGCGCGCGCCAGGACGTACGCCGAGTAGCCGCCTTCGTAGTCGTGCACCCGCCCCGCCTGCACGTCCCACGTGCGCGTGCAGACCTCGTCGAGGAACCAGCGGTCGTGCGTCACGACGACCAGCGCCGAGCGCCGCGCCTTCAGGTGCCCGGCCAGCCACGAGATGCCCTCGATGTCGAGGTGGTTGGTGGGCTCGTCCAGGATGACCAGGTCGTGCTCGCCGATCAGCAGCTTGGCCAGCGCGATGCGGCGGCGCTCGCCGCCCGACAGCGGCCCGATCACGGTGTCCATGCCCTGCGGGAAGCCCGGCATGTCCAGGCCGCCGAACAGGCCGGTGATGACGTCGCGGATGCGTGCGTCGCCCGCCCAGTCGTGGTCGGGCCGGTCGCCGACGATCTCGTGCCGCACGGTCGCGCCGGGGTCCAGGTCGTCCTGCTGGCTCAGGATCCCCAGGCTCAGACCGGTGATGTGCGTGACGCGCCCGGAGTCGACGGGCTCCTTCTGGGCCATCGCCCTGATCAGCGTCGTCTTGCCGTCGCCGTTGCGGCCGACCACGCCGATGCGGTCGCCCTCACCGACGCCGAGGGAGACGCCGTCGAGCAGCGTGCGCATGACGTACGCCTTGCTGACGGACTCGAGGTTGACCAGGTTCGCCACAGCACGACCTTCTGGGGGGACGGGAAACACCCGATTCTACGGGTCGGGTGACAGCGGTTCGGGTGACAGCGGGTTCGGCCGGTGCGCGCAGAGCACGCCCGGTGCGCTCAGACCACGCCCGGTACGCCAAAGCACGCACAGAGCACGCCCAATGCGCTCAGAGCACGCCCGGTGCGCTCTCCGCGTTGCGCAGGCGCGGCAGGACACGGGCGCCGCCCACCGGACCGTACGCCACTCTCGTCGTGCGGCACGTGCCCGACGTCTCCAATGCCCGGGCGACCGCGTGTGCGCCGGCCTCGTCGGCCGCGAGGAACGCGCAGGTGGGCCCGGAGCCGGAGACCAGCGCACCCAGCGCCCCGGCCGCGGTGCCCGCCGCCAGCGTCGCGCGCAGCGCCGGACGCAGCGACAGGGCGGCCTCCTGGAGGTCGTTCGCCATGCTCGCGCCCAGCGCGGCCGCATCGCCCGCGCGCAGCGCCGCGATCAGCCCCTCGTGCGGCGCCGGATCCGGTACGTCCGCCCCCGCGACCGCCCGCAGCCGGTCGCACTCGCCGTAGACCGCCGGGGTCGACAGGCCGCCGTCGGCGAGCGCGAAGACCCAGTGGAAGCGGCCGACCGAGGGCACCGCGGCCAGGCGCTCGCCCCGGCCGGTGCCGATCGCGGTGCCGCCGAGGTCGCTGAACGGCACGTCGCTGCCCAGTTCCGCACCGAGCCGGCGCAGCATCTCGCGGGGCGTGTTGCCGCGCCACAGGGTGTCGCAGGCCAGCAGGGTGGCGGCGGCGTCGGCGCTGCCGCCGGCCATGCCGCCCGCGACCGGGATGCCCTTGCGGATGTGCACGTGCAGGTCGGGGGACGTGCCGAGGCGGTCGGCCAGCAGTTCGACGGCGCGCGCGGCGAGGTTGGTGCGGTCCAGCGGGACGCCGTCGGTGCCCTCGCCCTCGACGGTCACCGTGAGGGTGTCGGCGCGGGTGACGGTCACCTCGTCGAAGAGCGACACGGCGTGGAACACCGACACCAGCTCGTGGTACCCGTCCGGCCGGACCGCCCCCACGGCGAGCTGGAGGTTGACTTTGGCGGGAACCTGGACGGTCACGGAAGCCACGAGTGCGGGTGCCCCTCGTTCTCGGATGCGGGTCGCGTCGATCGTACGGCCCGTGAGGAGGTGGTTACGCGGGGGGTGGGCAGCCGGGCCGGGACCGCGTCCCCGCCTCCGCGATGCGCGTGAACTGCCCGACGTCGAGCGCCTCGCCGCGCGCCTTGGGGTCCACCCCCGCGGCCACCAGCGCCTCTTCGGCCGCGGCCGGCGAGCCCGCCCAGCCCGCGAGTGCGGCGCGGAGCGTCTTGCGGCGCTGCGCGAACGCGGCGTCCACGACGGCGAATACCTCCTCGCGGGTGGCGGTGGTCGCGGGCGGTTCGCGGCGGACCAGCGAGACGAGGCCGGAGTCGACGTTGGGGGCGGGCCAGAAGACGTTGCGGCCGATCGCGCCCGCGCGCTTGACGTCGGCGTACCACGCGGCCTTGACCGACGGGACGCCGTACACCTTGCCGCCGGGGCGGGCGGCGAGGCGGTCGGCGACCTCGGACTGCACCATCACCAGCGTGCGTTCGATGCTCGGGAAGGTCTGGAGCATGTGCAGCAGGACGGGGACGGAGACGTTGTAGGGCAGGTTCGCCACGAGTGCGGTCGGCGGCGGGCCGGGCAGCTCCGTGACGGTCATCGCGTCGGCGTGCACGAGCGCGAACCGGTCGGCGCGTTCGGGCATGCGCGCCTCGACCGTGGTCGGCAGGTGCCGGGCGAGCACGGGGTCGATCTCGACCGCGACGACGCGGTCCGCGGCCTCCAGCAGGGCCAGGGTCAGCGAGCCGAGGCCCGGGCCGATCTCCACCACGACGTCGTCGGGGCGCACCTCGGCGGTGCGGACGATGCGCCGCACGGTGTTGGCGTCGATGACGAAGTTCTGGCCGAGCTGCTTGGTGGGCCGGACGCCCAGTGCCCCGGCCAGCTCGCGGATGTCCGCGGGACCGAGGAGACCGGGTCCCGCGGGACGATCACTCACGTATACAGCTTACGGCCGCAGATGGGCCACGGACTCGCGCCCCGCTTCACGAACAGCAGCTTGGCGCGGTACGTCTGCTCCGCCGCGGGCGCCGTGCTCGCGACCCCCGTCCCGCCCATCGACTGCCAGGTGCGCGCGTCGAACTGGTACAGCCCGTGGTAGGTCCCGGACGCGTCGACGGCCGTCGGACGGCCGCCCGCCTCGCACTTCGCAAGCGCGGTCCAGTTGAGTCCGTCGGCGCCGGCCACCGAGGTGGGCAGCGGCTTGGTGCCGACCTTGACGATCTGGTGCACCGGGGCCTTGACGATCACCTCCGACACCTTGCGCGGGTTCTGCTTGACGCCGTCGACGGTCTCGTACGCCCACGTCACCCTCTTGATGCCGGCGGCGCCCTTGGTCTCGACCGACTCGTTGCCCTTGAACTGCGTGGGGTCGTCCTGCTTCCTGGTCTCGAAGGGGATGCGCTCGTCCTTCACGACCGTCGTGCCGGTGACGCGCAGGACCGACACCGTCATGCCCTCGGTGGGGTAGGTGTCGGTGGGAACGCTTATGCGGTCCTGCGGCCCTATGGCGATCTGGGCCTGCTGCAGCACCTCACCCAGGGACGCGGCGTTCGTGCGCACCGGGATCTGGCGGCCGTCGACCATGAAGGTCACGCCCCGCTCGGTGCGCACGTCGACGGCAAGGCCTTCGCGGCCGATGGGCGCGTCATGCGGCACCGACAGGTACGCGCCGTCGGTGCGCACCTTGAGCTCGTCCATCGCCTCGGCGACCGACATGGCGGTCACCCACACCTGCTGCGGGCGGCCGTCGAGAGTCAGGTTCAGCAGGCGGCCGTACCGGATCGCGACCTGGTCGCCGTCGTCAAGGTCGGCGTTGCGGCCGGGTGCGACGACGTCGTGCTCCCCTATGTCGATCTGCTCGCGGTCGAGGACCTGGCCGACGTTCGAGGCGAAGGTGTGCACGCGGCGCTTCTCGCCGTCGACGACGATCGTGACCGTCTTGTCGTACTGCACGAATGCCGTGGTGCCGCCCACCAGCACGGCCACGACCAGCAGTTGGGGCACCAGCATGCGCGGCGAGAACCCGCGGCGGGGCGCTTTCCCGCGCCGACGCCCGCGCTCGGCGGAACGACTCAAAAGGGTGGCTCCCTCACCTGCCGGTCGGCCCACAGGCCGACGTGCGGCCGGTGCAGGTCGACCGGTGCCAGTCGACCGAGCAGGGACTGTAACAGGTTGCCGATGCCCAACTGCCGTTCCACCGCGTACGGGTGAACCGGGCCCGAACGGTCAGCCCGTGCCGAAAACCCGTTCGGCGTTGGCGGCGAGGGCCACGCACAGGGTGTCCTCGTCGACGCCCTTGACCTCGGCCATCGCGCGCACCGTCACCGGGACGAGGTACGGCGCGTTCGGTCGGCCGCGGTGCGGGGCCGGGGTGAGGAAGGGCGCGTCCGTCTCGACCAGCAGCAGGTCCAGCGGCGCCACGGCCACCGCGTCGCGCAGGGGTTGCGCACTGGGGTAGGTCACGTTGCCGGCGAAGGACATGACGTAGCCGCGCTCGGCGCAGGTCTTGGCCATCTCGGCGTCGCCCGAGAAGCAGTGGAACACCACGGTCTCCGGGGCGCCTTCCTCCACGAGGATGCGCAGGACGTCGTCGTGCGCCTCCCGGTCGTGGATGACCAGGGCCTTGCCGTGCCGCTTCGCGATCGCGATGTGGCGGCGGAAGGACTCCTGCTGCGCCTCGGTGCCCTCGGGGCCGGTGCGGAAGTAGTCGAGGCCGGTCTCGCCGATGCCGCGTACCTGGGGCAGCGCGGCCAGTTCGTCGATTTCCGCGATCGCGGCGTCGAGGGCCGCCATGCCGCCGGGCTCGCGGCGCTGCCCGGACCAGCCGTCCGGGTCCCCGTGCACGAGCCGGGGTGCCTCGTTCGGATGAAGGGCGACGGTGGCGTGCACGCGCGGGTTGTCGAGCGCGGCCTCGGCCGCCCACTTGGACGACGGCACGTCGATGCCCACCTGGACGAGCGTCGAGATCCCGACCGCGGCGGCCGCGGCGAGGGCCGAGCCGATGTCGCCTTCTTGCAGGTCCAGGTGCGTGTGCGCGTCCCAGACGGGCACCCGCAGCGACGGGGGTGCGGGGGGCGGGGTGGTGTCCCTCGGCCCGCCGTCGCGGCGTGTGCGCTTGCCCATCGGGTCAGCTGTCCTTCTGCTCGTCGCGCTTCTCTTCCAGGCGCGGGAAGAGGATGTCGCCCTTGGTGACCGTGGCACCGGCGGGCAGCAGGCCCCAGTTGCCCGCGTCCAGGAGCTTCTGGTCGGCCAGCGCGCCGAGGTGCGCCTCGGCACCGAGCGAGACCCACAACTTCTCGGCGGTCGCCGGCATGACCGGGTTGAGCAGGACGGCGAGCGCCCGCAGCGACTCGGCCGCCGAGTAGAGGATCGTCGCCAGGCGGGCCTGGCCCTCGGGAGTGGTGTCCTTGGCGACCTTCCAGGGCTCCTGCTCGGTCAGGTAGCCGTTGACCTGCTTGACGTACGCGAAGACGTCGTCCAGCGCGCCCTGGAAGTCCAGTTGCTCGACCTTGGCGTCCGACGTCTTCACCGTCTCCGCCAGCGCCTCGTGCAGCGCGCTCTCCGGTGCGCCGGCCGCGGTTGCCGCGGGCAGCGTGCCGCCGAAGTACTTGCCGACCATCGCGGCGACGCGCGACGCGAGGTTGCCGAAGTCGTTGGCGAGTTCGGACGTGTAGCGCGCCGAGAAGTCCTCCCACGAGAACGACCCGTCCTGGCCGAACGGGATCGCGCGCATGAAGTAGTACCGGTACGCGTCGACGCCGAAGTGGTCGGTGAGCTGCTGCGGCGAGATGCCGGTCAGCTTCGACTTGCTCATCTTCTCGCCGCCGACCAGCAGCCAGCCGTGCGCGAACACCTTGTGCGGCAGCGGCAGCCCGGCCGCCATCAGCATCGCGGGCCAGATGACCGCGTGGAAGCGCAGGATGTCCTTGCCCACGATGTGCACGTCCGCGGGCCACGTCTCGCCGAACTTGGCCTGGTCGGTGCCGTAGCCGACGGCGGAGGCGTAGTTGAGCAGGGCGTCGATCCAGACGTACAGGACGTGCCCGGAGTCCCATGGGATCGGGATGCCCCAGTCGAACGTCGAACGCGAGATCGACAGGTCCTGAAGGCCCTGCTGCACGAACTTCAGCACCTCGTTGCGCGCCGAGGCCGGCTGGATGAAGTCCGGGTTGGCCTCGTAGAACGCGAGGAGCTTGTCGGTGTACGCGGACATCCGGAAGAAGTAGTTGTCCTCCGACAGCATCTCCACCGGGCGGCCGTGGATCGGGCAGAGCTTCTGGCCCTCGTACTCCCCGGTGCCGTCGACGAGGTCGCCGGGGAGTTTGAACTCCTCGCAGCCGACGCAGTACGGGCCTTCGTACGAGCCCTTGTAGACCTCGCCGTTGTCGTACAGGTTCTGCCAGAACTCCTGTACGCGCTGCGCGTGCCGCGGCTCGGTCGTGCGGATGAAGTCGTCGTTGGCGATCTCGAGGTGCTTCCACAGCGGCTTCCACGCCGACTCGACGAGCCGGTCGCACCACTCCTGCGGCGTCAGGCCGTTCGCCAGGGCGGTGCGCATGACCTTCTGGCCGTGCTCGTCGGTGCCGGTCAGGTACCACACCTTCTCGCCGCGCTGGCGGTGCCAGCGGGTGAGCACGTCGCCGGCGACGGTCGTGTAGGCGTGGCCGAGGTGCGGGGCGTCGTTGACGTAGTAGATCGGGGTGGTGACGTAGAACGCCTTGCCGCCCGCGTGTCCGCCCGGGGTCGTGGAGAGATCAGTGGATCCAGTGGCCGCCATGCCGGAAATCCTACGGCCCGCGGTGGGTGGGTCGCCCCCGAGTATCGGCGGGGCGGCCCACCCGGCCGTCCCGGGGTGGGCCGCCCCGCAGGTCGGCGGTGGCTCAGCGGCGGGACAGGCGCAGCAGATGCCAGTGGTGTCGGCCGGACGACGGCCGGGGCGGGGGCGCCGCCGCGGACGCGACCCGGCCCGCGGGCAGGATCCGCAGGCGAGCGCCTTCGCAGTGCTCGCAGCTGGGGCGGCTGAACGGCGACGGTACGCGGTTGCCGTCGTGGTAGTAGTGGCAGACCTGCTTGCCCTGCAGGTCGGTGACGTGGTGGATCTCGTACGCGCGCTCCCAGCCGTGGCCGCAGCCAAGACACACGAACGAGTACGCCTCGTGCACGATGGTCGATTGGTTCATGGCGACCTCCTCGCGCGGCCTTCCCACCGACGGTTCGGTGGTTCCTCGGCCCCGACTCCCAGGAAATGCGCCCGGTGCGGCCCCGCGCACCAGTGGTTACGCGGCCTTGGCATCTTCTAGTGAGGAGAATGAAGAAGTTGGGGCCTGCTTGGGCCGAACACTCCCATTGTGCTACCGACCCGTTGCCCGCGCTTGACGCGCGTCCCCGCGAGTGGGCGGCCGGGGCTCAGCCCTTGCGCTTCGCGGCCACCACCGCGTCGAAGACCTCGCGCTTGGGCAGCCCCAGTTCGGCGGCGACCTCGGCGATCGCCTCCTTGCGGTGCTGGCCGGCATCCTCCCGGCGGGCCACGAGGGCGGCCAGCTCGTCGGGTCCCAGATCGGACGGCTTCGCGGGCGGCGCGCCCTCCACCACGACGGTGATCTCGCCGCGTACGCCGGCGACGGCCCAGGCGGCGAGTTCGGCGAGCGGGCCGCGGCGTACCTCCTCGTACGTCTTGGTCAGCTCGCGGCAGACGGCCGCGCGCCGCTCGCCGCCGAAGGCCTCGGCCATCGCCGCGAGGGAGTCGGCGACGCGGTGCGGTGCCTCGAAGAAGACCATCGTGCGCGGCTCGGCGGCCACGTAGCGCAGACGGCCGGCCCGCTCACCCGGTTTGCGGGGCAGGAAGCCCTCGAAGCAGAACCGGTCGACCGGGAGGCCGGACAGCGCCAGGGCGGTCAGCACGGCGGACGGGCCGGGCACGGCCGTCACCCGCACGCCTTCCGCGACGGCGGCCTCGACGAGGCGGTAGCCGGGGTCGGAGACCGACGGCATGCCGGCGTCGGTGACCAGCAGGACACGCGCGCCGCCGAGCAGATCGCGCACCAATTCGGGCGTACGCGCCGACTCGTTGCCCTCGAAATAGGAGACCACCCGCCCGGGGATCTCGACGCCCAGCGCGTTCGTGAGCCTGCGCAGACGGCGGGTGTCCTCGGCCGCGACGACATCGGCGGCGGCGAGCTCCGCGGACAGCCGGGGAGGCGCGTCGCCGACCTCGCCGATCGGAGTACCGGCAAGCACGAGGACACCGCTGGGTTCATGTTCCACGGCACCATCCTCCCCCGTGGTGGGCACCGCACCGCCTCGCGGTCAATACGATGACCGCGTGACGAGCGACGTGGCGACCGACAAACCCACCCGCAAGCGCACCCCGGAAGGGGGCGGCGGGGCCGCGCCCGCACCGCCGGA
>NZ_JBEZFP010000045.1:0-58863 GCF_040649515.1 Streptodolium elevatio | reverse complement strand
GGACCGTACGGGAGCGGGGTCCTCCGGGGCGCTCAGTTCCAACACGACCGTGCGGACCTCGCCGTCGTCGGTGTCCGCGTCCGTGTGCGGCGCCAGCAGCGCCCGGACGACGGCCGCCACCGGCTCCAGCGCCGTGTCGGCGGATTCGACGCGCCATCTCTCGCAGGCCAGCAGGGCGCCGGACGCGGTGCCGGCGGCCGAGCCGGGGCGGTGTTGCGTGGTGGGACGGGGGATGACGGCCCTCACGGTTTCCTCCATCGAGGAGCTTCCTGACGGACAGGACGGCGGGTAAGGTAACACAAAAACCGTTCAATGAACGCTTTTCCGGATGTCCCTTCGGAGGGCGGCCCGCCGCCCGCCCGCCGCGTTCGCGCTCGTCCGCAAGGAGTTCGCACATGTCTTTGTCCACCGACGGCCCGGCCGGCCTCCCCCGGGAGTTCCGGGCAAGGCCGGGCTTCCTGTTCGGCGCGTCCACCTCCGCGCACCAGACCGAGGGAAACAACGTCTCGAGCGATTGGTGGGCCCTCGAACGCAGGCTGGTCGGCGGCGTCATGGAGTCGCCGAGCGGGGACGCGGTCGACAGCTTCCACCGCTGGCCGCAGGACATGGACCTGCTCGCCGAACTCGGCTTCAACGCCTACCGGTTCGGCATCGAGTGGGCTCGCGTCGAACCGGAACCCGGGGCCGTCTCGCGGGCCGCGATCGCGCACTACCGGGCGATGGTCCGCGGTGCGCACGAGCGCGGCCTGAACCCCGTGGTGACGCTGCATCACTTCACCTCACCGCACTGGTTCACCGCACGCGGCGGCTGGACGGCACCGGACGCGGCGGACCTCTTCGCGCGCTACGCCGAGACCGCGCTCGACGTGCTCGGCGACGACGTCGAATATGTGGCGACGATCAACGAGCCGAACATGATCGCGCTGATGGCCACGCTCGTCCGCCACTTGGCGCCCTCGGGGGAAGACCCCGCCAACGCCCTGGGAGCCGACGCCGACACGCGGGACGCGTCGGAGTATTCCGCCTCCGGCACCGGCCGCGAAGGGGCCGCGGCCCTGGCCGCGGTGGCGGAGCCGGACACCGCGACGAGCGAGGCGCTGGTCCGCGCGCACCGAGCCGCCTCGGCGGTCCTGAAGGCGGCGCGGCCCGACCTCCGGGTCGGCTGGACGATCGCCAACCAGGTCTTCCAGGCCGAGCCGGGAGCCGAGGCCGAGGCCGCGGCGCACGCGTGGCCGCGCGAGGACCTGTTCCTGGAAGCCGCGCGCGACGACGATTGGGTGGGCGTCCAGTCGTACTCGCGGACGCGTATCGGACGCGACGGCCCGCTGCCGGTCCCGGCCGAGGCGAAACGGACGATCACCGGCTGGGAGTACTACCCCGAAGCCGTCGGCCACGCCGTGCGCCACACCGCTGCCGTCGTCGGCCCCGACGTGCCGATCCTGGTCACCGAGAACGGCATCGCCACCGCCGACGACGAAGAGCGCATCGCCTACACCTCGGCGGCGCTGACGGCGCTCGCGGAGACGATGCGCGACGGCATCGACGTACGCGGGTATCTGCACTGGAGCGCCGTCGACAACTACGAGTGGGGCTCCTACACACCGACGTTCGGGCTGATCGCGGTGGACCGCGACACATTTGTTCGCACCCCGAAGCCGTCGGCGCGTTGGCTCGGCGGACTGGCGCTCGCGCTGCGCGCCGTCGTCCCGTCGGCCGCGCAATAAGGTGGCTGCCATGGCGAAGCGCGGCCCGTACGAAAAGGGCGAGGCGAAGCGACGCGAGATCCTCCAGGTCGCACTGGAGATCTTCGCCGCGGAGGGCTACCGCGGCACATCCCTGCGCAAGGTCGCGGCCAGCTGCAACCTCAGCCTGCCCGGCCTCATGCACTACTTCGCGTCGAAGGAAGACCTGCTGGTCCAGGTTCTCCGGGCGCGTGACGAGGGAGGGCGCGAGCGCTGGGAGGCCGCCGAGGGGGTGGAGCGGCATTTGGAGCGCATCCGCGAGGGTGCGCGGACCCCCGGTCTCGTCGAGTTGTTCGTGTCGATGTCGGCGGCGGGAAGCGACCCGGAGCATCCGGCGCACGCCTTCTTCGCCGAGCGCTATCCGCAACTGCGCGCCCGGATCGCCGAGATGGTGGAGGAGAGCGTCGCCGGGGGCCGGATGAAAGCATCGCTCCCGGCTGACCGGCTTGCCACCATGCTCCTCGCGGTGGTCGACGGCATCCAGTTGCAGTGGCTCAACGACCGCTCGGTGGACATGGAACAACCGCTCAAGGACGCTCTCAGCCTGCTGGAACGCCGCGACGACGACTGACCGGCGGGGGCCCGGGACAGTTCGCGCAGGACGGTCGGCGACGGCGCGAAGCGGCGGGACCCCCGGGGGTCCCGCCGCTTCGTGGGTTCCGGGCCGGGCGGAACGGCCGCGGCGAGTACGCCGAATCAGCGGCTGCCCGGACTCCCGACCTCCCTGTCGGGGGTGGCCGTTGCGGCCGCCGCCGCGGCGACCTCCTCCTCCAGTTCGCGCAGTTGCGCCTGGGAGATCAGGCCGTGGGCGAAGTCCGCGATCACCTCCACCGGCACTCCGGCCGCCGCGCGCAGCAGCATGGGGTTTTCGGCGAGCGGTGAGGCGCCGCCGGACACCGCGGCGAGTCGGGCGAGAAGCAGCGGACCGCCCGCGGGATGGTCGAGCCACTCCCCGAGTGTGTGACGGGCGGTCAGGGGTCCGCGCGGCGGGTCGCCGTCGACCGGGACGTCCACGGCGAGACGGATGTCGCGTGAGGATGCGGCGGCTTCGACCCGGTACGTTCCCCCTTCGACACGCCAACCGTCGTCCCGCACGCTGTGGTACGCGAGATCGGTGCGCGGGAACGCGATGTCCACCTCCCGGCTTTCGCCGGGCGAGAGCGTCACGGACGCGAAGCCGCGCAGTTCGCGCACCGGCCGCTCGATCGTGGAGTCGGCCGGGGCCGCCGAGTAGATCTGTACGGTCTCGCGCCCGGCGCGGGAGCCGGTGTTCGTCACGGTGAGACGCACGACAAGGTTCGCCCCCGCCTCGTCGAACTCCACGGTCATGTCCCGGTAGGCGAACGTGGTGTAGGACATGCCGTGCCCGAACGGGAAGGAGACCGCGCGCCGGGCGGCGTCGTACCCCCGATATCCGACGAAGACGCCTTCGCCGTACCGCACATGCCCCTCGGAGCCGGGGAAGGACAGGAAGCTCGGGCTGTCCTCAAGGCGTTCGGGGACGGTCTCGGCGAGTTTGCCGGACGGGTTGACGTGGCCGAACAGCACACGCGCGATCGCGCCGCCGCCGGCCTGGCCCAGGAGCCAGCCCTCGACGACGGCCGGCACATCGTCATGCCACGGACTGGTGCGGACCACCCCGCCGTTGGACAGCACCACCACGACCCGCGGATTGGCGGCCGCGACGCGCCGCAGCAGGGCGAGCTGCGTGTCGGGCAGGTCGAGGTGGTCGCGGTCGTAGCCCTCGGACTCGTCCTGCCGGGGCAGTCCCAGGAACAGCACGACGGCGTCGCTGTCGGCGGCCAGGAGTGCCGCGTCGGACGCGAGCCGTTCGGGGTCGGCGTCGGGTTGGGGACCGTCCGCCAAGGGGTATCCGGGGGCGAATTCCACGGTGGCGCCGCACGCCAGGGCGCGCAGTCGGTCGAGCGGCACGTCGACGCGGGTGGCGCTGACCTGGGAGCTACCGCCGCCCTGATAGCGCGGGGTGCGGGCGAGTTCGCCGATGACCGCGACGGTACCCGCGGACGGGTTCAGGGGGAGGAGTCCACCGTCGTTCTTCAGCAGCACCACGCAGTTGTCGGCGACCTCGCCCGCGAGGCGGTGGTGGTCGTCGTACGGGATGCCGGTCCCGTCTCCGGTCGGCCGGGCGGCCCGGCGGGCGAAGCGGACCACCCGTTCGACGGCGCGGTCGAGAACGGCCTCGTCGAGGTCGCCCGCGGCGACGGCGGCCTCGACCTCCCGGTCCGTACGGCCGCCGGTGGGCGGCATCTCCAGGTCGAGTCCGGCGCGGAGCGCGGCGACGCGGTTGCGCACGGCGCCCCAGTCGGACATGACGAGCCCGTCGAAACCCCACTCGTCGCGCAGTACGTCGGTGAGCAACCGGGCGTTCTCGGACAGCGGCACCCCGTTGACGCCGTTGTAGGCGCACATGACCGCCCACGGCTTGTCGCGGCGGACGATGCGTTCGAACGCGCGCAGGTATATCTCGCGAAGGGGGCGCTCGTCGATGTCCGCGCTGATCCGCATGCGGTCGGTTTCCTGGTTGTTGGCCGCGTAGTGCTTGAGGGTCGCACCGACGCCGGCGTCCTGCAGGCCGCGCACCATTGCGCCGCCCAACTCGGCCGAATGCCACGGGTCTTCGGAGAAGTACTCGAAGTTTCGCCCGCACAGCGGTGAGCGCTTGAGGTTGACGCCCGGTCCGAGCAGGACGCCGATGCCGTGGGCCGCGGCTTCGGCGGCGATGGCCGCCCCGACGCGGTAGGCGAGGTCGACGTCCCAGCTGCTGCCGAGGGCCACGGCGGGCGGGAAGCACGTGGCCGGGGTCGCGGCGCGCAGGTTCAACTGACCGGCGTCGGCGTCCTCACCCTGGAGGCGCAGCCCGTGCGGCCCGTCGGACATCGTGACCGAGGGAACTTGGGCATGTGGCACGGGTTTGCTGGTCATCTGGCCCAAACCGCTGGTCAGGGACGCTTTCTCGGCGAGCGTCAGCTCGTGCTGGGCCACGTCGGCTCCGTTCCGTGGGCGGTGGCTACCGGCGACTACCGGTGGGCAGGCCAAAACCATAAGTTGATCGGTTTTCTGGGTCAAGGATGCCCGGAGGCCATTGACTCGTAGAAACCGATCGACTTACTGTTTTGGCGCCTTGCCGGGTGGTCGAGTCGGAGTACGGCCCTCGGGCTGCCTCCTGCCGCAACATCGCTCGCCCGCGTCCGTGCCGCGAAACCGGCTTCTGCGAAATCGGCCCATCGTTCGGGACCTGGTCCCCCTCCCGTCGGAGCGAACACATGACGAACCACGCCCGGAAGGCCTCTCTGGCGGTCTTCGTGACCTCCGCGCTGACCGTGTCGGGCTGCGCGGGGGGATCCGGCGGCCACTCGGCCAACACCGACAGCCTCGCCATCGCCACGCTCTCCGTGCCGCAGAGCTTCGACCCCACCACCGCGATCGGCAGCACGCTGCCGTTCTTCCAGACGGTGTACGACACGCTCCTCAAGCGCGAGCCCGACGGCACCTACAGTCCCATGCTCGCCACCACATGGGAACTGGACGCGACTCGCACGCAGTTGCGCCTGACCCTGCGCGAGGGCGTCAAATTCGCCGACGGCACACCATTCGACGCCGCCGCCGCCAAGGCGAACCTGGACCGGTTCAAGGCGACCCAGGGGTCCAACACCCGCTGGTTCAACGACCTGGACGCGGTCGACGTCGTCGACGGCACACATGTGAACCTCAAGCTCAAGCAGCCCAACCCCGCCATGCTCTACTACCTGAGCGACGCCGCGGGTCTCATGGCCAACCCGGCACGGTTCGCGCAGCCCGACAGCCTCAAGGGCGCGCCCGACGGCACCGGGCCGTACACCCTCGACAAGGGCAAGACGGTCATCGGCACCAAGTGGGCCTACGAGCGCAAGACCGACTATTGGGGTGCCCCGCTGCCCTACAAGTCCGTCAGCATCAGCGTCTTCGACAACGAGACCGCTATCGTCAACGGCGTCAAGACCGGTCAGATCGACGCCGCGCTGCTGCAACTCGCCGACCAGCAGATCGGCATCGAGTCCGACAACCGCATCAAGGCCGTGAAGCAGGAGTTCGACTTCCAGGGGATCCTGCTGTTCGACCGCGACGGCAAGATCACGCCGCAACTGAAGGACCCGCGCGTCCGGCAGGCGATCAACCTCGCCGTCGACCGGGCCACCATGGTCAGCCAGCTCCGACAGGGCCGCGGCACCGCCACCGCCCAGGTCTTCGGACCGACAAGCCCCGGCTACAAGCCGGAACTCGACAGCTACTACGCGCACGATCCCGCCAAGGCCAAGGCACTCCTTGCCGAGGCCGGCCACCCCGACGGCTTCACCCTCAAACTCCCGCGCGTCGCCACCATCGTCAACGACGCACTTGCGGCCTCCCTGCAGACCGACCTCAAGGCCGTCGGCATCAACCTGGTGTGGGAGCAGGTCGAGCCCACCAAGGCCATCGACCGCATCATCCGGGGCCGGGAGTTCTCCGGCATGGTCATGAACCTCGGCCAGTCCTCCAACGACTGGGTCATCGCCAACGACCTGGTCTCGCCGGGCCCGTTCAACATCTTCGGCACCACGGATCCCACGGTCCAGGACCTGCTCGCCAAGCTCAAGACGGAAACGGGCGACCAGGAGAAGGCCGCCGCCCAGGCACTGAACCGGCACCTGGTCGAGAACGCGTGGTTCGTCCCCTTCTATCGCATGACGTACCTGCACGTGTCCGACGGCTCCGTCGAGATCGCCCCGCAGGACGGCATGGCCGTCCCCTCGATCTACAACTACAAGCCGGCCAAGTAGCCCCGACCGAAGGCCCGTGCCATGCCCCGCTTCATCGCGGCGCGGATCGCGTCGGGGGTCCTGCTCCTGTTCGTGATCTCGTTCCTGTCCTTCCTGCTGCTTTCCATCGCCGACACGGACGCCGGCCGCCAACTCCTCGGCCCGGCCGCCACCCAGGAGGCCGTCGACGCCAAGAACGCCGAACTCGGCCTGGACCGCCCGGTGGTCGAGCAATACACCGACTGGCTCGGCAACGCCCTGCGCGGTGACCTGGGCACCTCCTGGTTCACCAGCGAGGACGTGAACACCGCGATCGGCAACCGGCTGCCGGTCACCGTCAGCCTGGTCGTCGGCGTCACCGTCGTCACCACGGTCGTGTCCTTCCTGTTCGGCGTGTGGGCCGGAGTCCGAAGGGGCGGGGCGATCGACCGGACGGTGCAGCTCGTCGGAGTCCTCGGACACGCCCTGCCCGGGTTCCTGGTGACCCTGGTCATGGTGCAGCTCTTCGCCGTACAGATGAACTGGTTCCCCGCGATCGGCTACACCCCGTTCGCGGAGTCACCGAGCGGCTGGCTGTCGACGATCACGCTGCCGGTCCTGTCCCTGTCGGTCGGCACGGTCGCCGGGGTGTCCCAGCAGGTCCGCGGCGCGGTCGTCGACGCGTTGCGGCAGGACTACGTACGCACCCTGCGCGCACGCGGACTGCCGCAACACCGGGTCGTGCTCAAGCACGTCCTGCGCAACGCCTCGGCGCCCGCGCTGTCGGTCCTCGGCATGCAGTTCGTCGGCCTGCTCGGCGGTGCCGTCCTCGTCGAGCAGATCTTCGCCCTGCCGGGTATCGGCAGCATGGCAATCAGCTACACCACCCGCGGTGACATCCCGGTGATCATGGCCCTGGTCATGTTCACCGTGGTCGGAGTGGTCCTGATCAACCTGCTCGTCGACGTGCTGATCGGCTGGCTCAACCCGAAGGCGAGGGCCGCATGACCGCCGTTCTGCCCACCGACGGCGTCGCGCCGGCAGCCGCGTCCGCCACCGCCGCGCGGCACGGCGTGCTGCGCCGCCTCGTCCGGAACCCGTTGGCGCTCGGCGCGCTCGTGGTCTTCGCTCTCATAGTGCTGGGCGCGTTGTTCGCGCCCTGGATCGCTCCGGCCGACCCGAACACCGCCGTACTGCGCGATGCGTTCGCCGGGCCCGGCGGGGCACACCCGCTGGGCACCGACTCCGCGGGCCGCGACCTCCTGTCGCGCATCCTCTTCGGGGGCCGCAACACCCTGGTCGGCGCGCTCATCTCCCTCGTCGTCGCCCTGGTGCTCGGTGTCCCCTCGGGGCTCTTTGCGGGCTACTACGGCGGAAGGTTCGACGCCGCCGCGAACTGGGCGGCCAACCTCGTCATGGCGCTGCCGGCGATGGTCGTGCTGCTCGCCTCGCGAGCCGTCCTCGGCCCCACCGTCTGGGTGCTGATGGTCGTCCTCGGGTTCCTCGTCGCCCCGGCGTTCTTCCGACTGGTGAGGGGCATCGTCGCCGACGTCCGCAAGGAGCTGTACGTCGATGCCGCCCGGGTGTCGGGCCTGTCCGACACCCGCATCGTCGGCCGGCACGTGCTCATCGTCGTCCGCGGCCCGATCATCATCATGGTCGCCCTCGTCGCCGGAATCGCCATCGGCCTGCAGGCCGGACTGGAGTTTCTCGGTATCGGCAGCGGTGACACCCCGACCTGGGGCGCCATGCTCAACGAGGCGTTCCAGAACATCCAGCGCGAACCGACCCTCATGCTCTGGCCCGGACTGGCGCTCGGCCTGACCTCCAGCGCACTGGTCCTGATCGCGGCGGGGCTGCGCGACGCGCTGGAGGAACAGCGCACGCCCCCGCCCCGGCGGCGCCGTCGAACACGTCGAGTCCTTTCCGGATTTCGTCCGGAACAGGCGGCGGGCAGCCCCCGCACCGACGACGCGCCGGGCAGTGCCACGGACCGCCCGCACGCCGGCGAGCGCGCCACGCTGCTGTCGGTTCGGGGACTCTCCGTGGGATACGACCTGCCCGATGGCACCCGCGAGGTCGTGCGCGGCATCGACCTGGACGTCGCCCCCGGCGAAATCGTCGGACTGGTGGGCGAGTCCGGGTCGGGGAAGACCCAGACCGCGTTCTCCGTACTCGGCCTGCTGCCCGAAGGCGGGCGCGTGCTCACCGGGAGCATCACGATCGCGGGGCGCGACATCGTGGGTCTGCCGGAGTCACGGCACCGCGAACTGCGCGGCCGAGTGGTCGGCTACGTACCGCAGGAACCGATGAGCAACCTCGACCCGTCCTTCACGATCGGCAGCCAGCTCGTCGAGCCGCTGCGGGTCGTGCTCGGACTGTCCCGCAAGGACGCCCGGGCGCGGGCGACCGAACTGCTTCGACAGGTCGAAATCCCGGAGCCGGAACGGGTCATGGGTCTGTACCCGCACGAGGTCTCGGGCGGCATGGCGCAACGGGTGCTCATCGCCGGGGCCGTCTCCTGCGATCCGGACCTGTTGATCGCCGACGAGCCCACCACCGCGCTGGACGTCCGGGTTCAGGCGGAGGTCCTGGAACTGCTGCGTCGGCTCCAGCGGGAACGCGGCATGGGCGTACTGCTGGTGACCCACAACCTCGGTGTCGTCGCCGAAATCTGCGACCGGGTCGCCGTCATGCACGACGGACGCATCGTCGAGAGCGGCGACGTGGCGCGGATTCTGCGCGCGCCGAGCGTCCCGTACACGCGTACGCTCCTCGACGCGGTCCTCGACAACGTCCCCGCTCGTGCCCCCTGGCAGCCGCACAAGGCCGGGAGCGGCGCGTGAGGCCCGCCCTGCCGACGACCATCCAGGCCATCCGTGGCACCATGAGGAGCGCCGCATGAGCGAGACGATGCTGGACATCCGGGACCTTCGGGTGTCATACCCGGGCAAGGGCCGGCGAGCGCCGCGGGCCGAGGTGCTCAAGGGCATCAGCCTCGACATACGGCCGGGGGAAACGCTGGGCCTGGTCGGCGAATCGGGCTCCGGCAAGACGACGATCGGACGTGCCGTGCTCGGCCTCGTACCCGTGCATTCCGGCACGATCGTCTTCGACGGGGAACCGATCGAGCACGCGACGCGACGCCGTCGCCGCGAACTGGCCCGCGAACTCCAAGTGATCTTCCAGGACCCCTACACGTCGCTGAACCCGTCCCGCACCATTGGCGACACACTCGCCGAGCCGCTGTACGCCCTCGGGCTCGACCGCCGCGACGCCAGAGCGCGGATCGGCGACCTGTTGGACCGGGTACGCCTGCCCGCCGACGCCGCCGAGCGCCTGCCCCGCGAATTCTCCGGCGGCCAACGCCAACGCGTCGCCATCGCCCGCGCCCTGGCTCCGCGCCCACGGCTGGTTGTGTGCGACGAACCGGTCTCCGCGCTGGACCTCACCACCCAGAAGACCATCCTCGACCTCCTACTGGACATCCAGGAACAGACCGGTGTGGCATACCTGTTCGTTTCCCACGATCTGGCGGTGGTCCGCGTCGTCAGCCACCGCGTCGCGGTCCTGCGGCACGGCGAGATCGTCGAGACCGGCACCACGGCCGCCGTCACCGAAGAACCGCGGCACGAGTACACCCGTGAACTCCTGCGCGCGGCACCGAAGGTGGTCGCCGCGCACCGGCCGTACAGGTGACAGTCAATTCACGCTGTGCGGCGGCGAGTTCCGGTGGCGTCCCGGCCGGGATGACGCGGCGGGGACGGATCACCGCGGCGGCGAGGGTGACGCAGCCCAGGTCGTCGGCGGCGAGCACCAGCCTTTGGGTGACCCGAGGGTCGCTCGGGTCCCGCTCGGCCGCGTAGTGCGGCTCGGCGGCGGGCAGCACCTGGAAGACCGGCGCCTCGCCGGAGGCCGCCGGTTGCAGGAGTCTCAGGCCTGACGTGTGCTCGGTCACCGCGTACAACACGACGTTCGGCTCCGGCCCCTCGGGCTGCGGCCCCTCCGGTTCCGGTCTCTCCGGCCCCGGCGACCCCAACGAGAAGGTCTCGGTTCGCAGTTCCAGGCCGGTGAAGGCCCGCGCAGCGTGCCGGAGTTCGTCCGCTTTCAGGTCCGGCGTCAGGAGCGGCCCTCGGTCGTGTGCAGGTCGATGGTCGCCGCCTTGAACGGCCAGAGGACGGTCGTCGCCGCGACGGTCGTGAGGAACTCGCCGACGCCGTCGACCGCGCGGCTTGCGGGCCGGCAGGGCTTTTCGCCGCCGGCGGGTGTATGCAGCCGGCCGGCGGCGAAACGAGAGGCGATCGGTGGTGCGGTGCGCTGGGTAGTGGCTACTACATGCTGAGCGCCGGTGCCGGTGTCGGTGCCGGCGTGGGAGGACTCAGCGCAGGTCGAACCGATCGAGGTTCATCACCTTGTCCCAGGCAGCGACGAAGTCGCGCACGAAGCGCGCGCCGCCGTCCTTGGAGGCGTAGATCTCGGAGATCGCCCGGAGTTGGGAGTGCGAACCGAAGACGAGGTCGACCGCGGTGGCCGTCCACCTGACCGAACCCGTGCCGCGGTCCCGACCCTCGAACACGTTCTCGGCAGTCGTGGAGGGCTTCCACTCTGTGCCCATGTCGAGCAGATTGACGAAGAAGTCGTTCGTCAACACCCCCGGGCGGTCGGTGAGCAGCCCGTGCGAGGACTGCCGGAACCCGGTGCCCAGGGCGCGCATACCTCCAACCAGCGCCGTCATCTCCGACACAGTGAGCGTCAGCAGGTTGGCACGGTCCAACAGCAGCGTCTCCGGCGAGAGCTTCTCACCGGGCCGCAGGTAGTTGCGGAACCCGTCGGCGCGGGGTTCGAGGACGGAGAACGATTCCACGTCCGTCTGTTCCTGCGAGGCGTCCGTACGACCGGGCGCGAACGGGACCGTGACGTCGTGCCCGGCATCCTTCGCGGCCTGTTCGACCGCCGCGCATCCGCCCAGGACGATCAGATCGGCGAGCGAGACCTTCTTTCCGTCGGATCGCCCGTCGTTGAACTCCTGGCGGATCCGGTCGAGGGACCGCACCGTGTCGGCCACCTCGGGCAGGTCGTTGGCCTCCCAGTCCTTCTGCGGCGCGAGTCGGATGCGCGCCCCGTTGGCCCCGCCGCGCTTGTCGGTGCCGCGGAAGCTCGCCGCCGCGGCCCAGGCGGTGACGACCAACTGGGGGCCGGAGAGGCCCGCGTCGAGGATCTTCGCCTTGAGGGCGGTGACCTCGGCGTCCCCGACCAGTTCGTGGTCGACCGCGGGTACGGGGTCCTGCCACAGCTGCGGTTCCGGGATCCACGGGCCGAGGTAGCGCGAGAGGGGCCCCATGTCACGGTGCAGCAGCTTGTACCAGGCCTTGGCGAAGGCTTCCGCGAGCCTTGCCGGGTTCTCGTGGAAGGACTTCGAGATGGGTCCGTAGACCGGGTCCAGTTTCAGGGCCAGGTCGGTCGTCAGCATCATCGGAGCGTGCCGCTTCGACGGGTCGTGGGCGTCCGGCACCGTGTCCTGGGCCGACGGATCCGTGGGGGTCCACTGCTGTGCGCCGGCGGGGCTCGTCGTCAGCGTCCAGTCGTAGCGGAAAAGGTTGTCGAGGTAGCCGTTGTCCCACTTCGTCGGTTCGGAGGTCCAGGCACCCTCCAGCCCGCTGGTCATCGCGTGGACCCCGCTGCCGGTGCCGTACGTGTTCCGCCAGCCGAGGCCCTGCTGTTCGAGCGGGGCGCCCTCGGGTTCCGGGCCGAGGTACGAGGGGTCGACCGCGCCGTGGCATTTGCCGAAGGTATGGCCGCCGATGATGAGAGCGACCGTTTCCTCGTCGTTCATCGCCATGCGCGCGAAGGTTTCGCGGATGTCCCGCGCGGCGGCGATCGGGTCCGGATTCCCGTTGGGCCCTTCGGGATTAACGTAGATCAAACCCATCTGGACGGCGCCGACCGGGCCGGCGAGTTCCCGGTCGCCGCTGTAGCGCTCGTCTCCGAGCCAGGTGTCCTCAGGCCCCCAGAAGATCTCCTCCGGCTCCCACACGTCCGGGCGGCCGAAAGCGAATCCGAATGTCCTGAATCCCATCGACTCCATGGCGCAGTTGCCGGCGAAGACCAGCAGGTCGGCCCAGGAGATCTGTTGCCCGTACTTTTCCTTCACCGGCCAGAGGAGACGGCGCGCCTTGTCCAGGCTCGCATTGTCCGGCCAACTGTTGAGGGGTGCGAAGCGCTGGGCGCCGCCGCCCCCGCCGCCCCGGCCGTCGGCGATACGGTACGTTCCCGCGGCATGCCAGCTCATCCGGATGAAAAGCGGTCCGTAGTGGCCGTAGTCCGCAGGCCACCAGTCCTGGGACGTCGTCATCACCGCGAAGACATCCGCTTTGAGGGCGTCGACGTCGAGCTTCGCGAACTCTTTCGCGTAGTCGAAATCCCCGCCCAATGGCTCGGACCGGGTGGAATGCTGGCGGAGTACCTGAAGGTCCAGCTGTTGCGGCCACCAGTCCCGGTTTGTTCTCGGACGCGTGGTCGCGGGGGTGGGGGAGGGGATCGCTGGATTTTCGCTCTCGCTACCGGACACGCCCGCCTTCTTCCTCACTCGGTGCTTGTGTGCGGCCGCAGCGCCCACGCCTCCCGGGATTTCCTTCCGGCCCGGGGCGGACACGTGCCTGCTGCCCCGATATTCGCGCACCAAAAGCCGTGCGCCTGGGAGGACACGCAGAGCGTGTCCCGCCCGATGAGCGTTCGCTGGTTCGTTCCTCGGAAAGGCGGCAGGGTGCGACGCGGCGCAACGAAAAGGGTGCAACGCCGCAGGCTTCGTGAGTGGCCACTGCGCGCGGCATGGCGCCCCCGTCGGCGTCGTCATGGGGAAGCCGCCCTCGCGTGCTTGCCGGCGTCGGGTTGAGGAGACCGGCCCGTTCTCCACATCCGCCACGGGATCCGTCAGGATCGTCCCCCCGGACGGAGCACCCGCGAAACGAGCCGACGATGACTCCGGTCGTTCCCAGCCCGACGTCAACGGGCATTTCCGGCCGCGGGTGACGCGCGAGCAGCCTGCCTGACCGCGCTGCGCGTCCGCACCGCGGCGAGAACGACGCGCTCCCCCTCGCCGGGATCGGCCTCGTCCCGAGCCGCCTGCGGCATGACCGCGGACATGCTGCAAGTCTGTTCGAACGGTGCCAGGACCCATGCCGAATGCGCTCCCGCTCCTCTACCGCCGACGGGCCCGCTGCCGCGGGGTTCCGGATCCTCGCCGAGTCCTCGTTGGTGCCGCTCGCGACGTGATCAGGCAGTCATTCGGGCAGTTCGATTTCGGGGCGGAGACGCCGCCTTGCCCATGAACCAGGCGTTCCGTCTCCGGGCGTCTCCGCTGGAGCTCCGGGTCGCGTGACCCCGGCCGGGGAAATCAGTGGAGGGGTGAGCGGAATGGATCAAGGGCTGATGGTGTGCTGAGGTATGGCGATCCAGGTGTGGCGTGCTCGGAGGAGTGGTGGTCGTGGGGGAGTTGGAGAAGTTGAAGATGGACCTGGTCGAGTACGGCGTGCGGTACCAGGAGGCGAGGAACGCCGAACTGGAAGTGCTGCGTCAACTCAAGGTTGCAGTCGTCGCCGCGATGGCGGCCGGACTCACGCCGGGACAGGCAGCCGAATTTGCGGGCATCCGGGCGGGAACGGCGCGGCGGTGGCGTACCGAGGAACGGGCCGATCAAGGACGAACACCTCCTGATTCCATCTGAGTTCGCACCTTGCGGTGGATCGGGGCGCCCAGGAAGTCCACGGTCGTTCGTCTGAACTCAAGAGCTTTGAAAGCGGCCGTACGAGTGCCGGGGACTCCTGCGTACGAGCCGTTCGCGAGCGTGGCGGCCGGCGCGGCGGCGTCTTCGCGCTCGTTGCCGTCACGCCCGATGGACCATACGAGTCGGCATCGGCAGGGTCTGTAGGGATGTCAGAACGGCACGTACGGGGCCCTCCACGTCCCTCGGCGTAAAATGGCCGTCCACCCCATCTCGCCGATGATCGCCCAACCAGCCCTGATCGGCTCGGACATGGTCATGGCATCCAGGGCCACACGCGAGCCAAGCGAGCAGGCAGCCAGGTCGGATGTTGCCGTGGCGGATCTCGGTCACGGCGCCCGCGACGACTCGGGTGCGGGGCAGATGTCGGCACAGCGACACCGCGGGGAGAATTCGGTGCTGCCGCCGCCGACGCTCAGATCTCACGTAGGGCGTCCTCTGTTCTCTCGTGCTCTCAGTAGAGAGAAGACCGAGCGGCGCGCCGGCAGTGACAGTCGTCGACGGCGCGCGGACGGGGGCCGCCCTGTCCTGGTGAGCAGTCCCTTTTGGAAAAAGCCCATGAGAGTTGAGCACCTACCCCCGGTGTAGAGGTGGTCTCGAGCCTGCCGGACGCGGGGGTCCGGATACCGGCCGAGGCCGAGGCGCGACGATCCGCGGAGGCGCGGGTGGATGTTGTCGTGGGTGGGTGTGGTTTGGGTGGCCCCGTTCCCGCGCGCGTGTTGGCGTGTGCGGGAGCGGGGCTGGGTTCGGAGGGGCGGCTGCGTTTATTGGTCGGGGCAGAGGACGGCTTCCGCGGCCTTGGTGATGGCGTCACCCACGGCCATGGCCTGCTCGTTGTCGATCTTCAGCGTGGCAGCCACAGCGAATTGGATTCGGCCGTCGGTCGTGGAGAAGGTGGTGGAGGTAATCCCGGGCATGCCACCCGCCGCGGAGGAGACCGTCCCGCCGCACAGGTTGGGGAACGGCCGCGGCAGTTGCCGTTGCAGGTCCGCGGGCAGCAGCGTGCCCTTGTTGAGCGCGCGGTAGAAGGCGCTGACGTCGCGTGCGGTGGAGATCGCTCCTTCGGCGCCGATGGTGGCGTTGAGCTGATCGACGTCGCGTGGTGCTCCGTTGACGTCGGGGTGGTAGCCGTGCCCGTGCGGACCCTTGATCTGGTCGGAGACCTTGGTGGCCAGGTAGGTGTCCTTCATGCCGAGCGGGGCGAACAGGCGCTGGTTGAACTCGGTGGCCCGACTGTTGCCGGTCACCCTCTCGATGATCATGCCGAGGAGGACGTAGTTGGTGGTGGAGTAGCGGTACTCTCCCGGATCGCTCTGCCGGGGCACAGTACGCGCGGCCTTCACCAGGTCGATCAGCTCGTAGGCGGTGGTGAAGTCGAATACGTCGAACTGGCCGCTGTCGATGAATTCGGGGATGCCCGAGGTGTGCCGGATCAGCTGCGCCACGGTGATCTCGTCGGCGCGCTCCACGTAGTCGTTCTCGGCCATCTCGGGCAGGACGTCGCCGAGCTTGTCGGTCAAGCTGATCTTGCCCTCCGCGACCAGTTGCAGGATGACCGTGGCCTCCATGAGCTTGGTCTGGGACGCGATGCGGTACCGCGAACTCGAAGGGATGCGCCCGCCCTTGCCGTCCAGCAGACGCGACCCGGATGTGCCCTTGTCCCACCGCTTGCCGTCCACGTACACCTCGCCGATGGCCCCGACCACGCCGTACGCCTTCGCCACCTCCGCTATCGCCTGCTGGACGTCGCCGAGCACGGGCCGGTCGGCGGTGGCGTGCGCCGGTGCCGGAACGTTCAGCACCAGCACCGCACTTGCTACTCCCAGGGCTGGGCCCATCGTCTTGCCGCGCCTCATCGTCGTGATCCTCTCCGCATGACTTTCCGGGAGACCAGATGTACGGGCCGGCGCCGATGCGCCGCCGATCGGCGGACCATACGCGTTTCATATACGAGCGTTGCGATGATCCCCAGATGCGTGTGCTCCTGGTCGAAGACGAGCAGCCCCTCGCCCGGTACATCGAAGCCGGGCTGCGCAAAAACGGGTTCACCGTCGACGTAGCCGTGGACGGCCGTAGTGCGCTGGACAAGTGCGAGGTCACGCCGTACGACGTTGTGGTCCTCGACCGGGACCTGCCTGTCGTGCACGGCGACGCGGTGTGCCGCCGACTCGCCCGGCAGGGCAGGTCGCGGGTGCTGATGCTGACCGCGTCCGATGCCGTCGAGGACCGCGTCGGAGGTCTGATGCTCGGCGCCGACGACTACCTGGGCAAGCCGTTCGCGTTCTCCGAACTCGTCGCACGGGTGCACGCCCTGATCCGGCGCAGCGCCCCGGCCCGCCCACCGGTGCTGCAGGCCGCCGGACTGGCCCTGGACCCCGCCCGGCGCAGCGCCGAACGAGACGGACGCCTGCTGCGCCTGACCCCCAAGGAGTTCGGCGTGCTCCACCAACTGCTCGCCGCGAACGGCGACGTGGTCAGCGCCGAAACACTGCTGGACAAAATCTGGGACGAGCACGCGGACCCGTTCACCAACGCGGTGCGGATCACCGTCGGCACGCTGCGCCGCAAGCTCGGCGAACCTCCGCTGATCGAAACCGTCACCGGGGCCGGCTACCGGATCGGTTCGTGAGGTTGACCGCGCGGACCCGGCTCGCGCTGCTCCAGACGGTGTTGGTGCTGGCTGCCGGTGGGGCGCTGACCGGGCTGACCTACCTTCTGATGCGGCGCCGCACGATCCACACCTCTTTGGACCCGGCCGGTTCGCCGCCGGGCACGCCGGAGCCGGCGCCGCCGCAGGCCGAGGGAGTGCGTGGTCTCGCGGACCAGGTGCAGGCCGACACCCTGTCCGCACTGCTGGCCCGGGCCGGCTTGGCGCTCGTCGTGGTGACCGTCCTGACCGCTGTTCTCGGATGGCTGGTGGCCGGGCGGGTGCTGCGGCCGATCCGCGTGATCTCCGCCACCGCCCGGCGGCTGTCCGCCGAGAACCTCACCGAGCGGGTCCCCGTCACGGCCCCGACCGACGAACTGTCCGCACTGGCCGGCACGGTCAACGACATGCTGGACCGCATCCAGCACGGCGTCGCCGAACGCGACCGGGTCCTGGACAGCCAGCGGCTGTTCACCGCCAACGCCGCCCACGAACTGCGCACCCCGCTGACCACCGCCCGCACCGCCATCGACGTCACCCTGGACGGACACCCGCCCCGTGACGAACTCCTGGCGATGGCCGCCGACGTACGCAACGCGGTCGAGCACATGCAGCGCGTCTTGGACGGACTGCTGCTGCTGGCCCGCAGCCAGGCCGGGGTCACCACCCGAGAACCGGCCGACCTGGCCGCCATCGCAGCCGCCGCCCTCGCCACCGCCCAGGCTCGGGCGGCCGCCGCCGGGTTCACCGTGCGATCCGAGCTGCGGCCGGCGCCGGTCACCGGGGAACCCGTCCTGCTGGAACGCATGGTCGGCAATCTGGTCGACAACGCCGTCCGCTACAACCGCCCGGGCGGGCACCTGACCGTCGGCACGGGTACGGAGGGCAAACGGTCCGTCCTGCGGATCTCCAACACCGGCCGGGACATCCCGCCCGAGCAGGTGGAAACGCTGTTGGAACCCTTCGTACAGGGGCAGGGCACCCGCATTCGCACTGACGGACTGGGGCTTGGACTGTCCATAGTGCGTGCGGTCGCACTCGCCCACCAGGGGCACATCGCCGTCACCGCCCGGGCCGGCGGCGGCCTCACCGTGACCATCGACCTCCCGCACGGCGCGATACGGATGTCCTCCCGAAGCCACGACTACTGACAAGCAGCTCTCTGTGGCGCGGCGGCGCTCGGCGAGGTTGATCCGGTCATGACGACCGGGAGGAGCCCGGGGTGCACAGGACCGGGAGCCGGAGGACCTGATCGAGGCCCGGACGCTGTTGGACGAGGATCAGGAGCGACCGCGGAACACGTCGGGAGCGATCCGGTCGGGGTTCGCGCTGTTGCTGAAGTTCTTTGAGTTGGCGGCGAGTTCCTTCCGATCGTTCCGGCGACGGCGTTGCCGGTTCGGGGCGAGGGGCGAGGGGCGAGGGGCGAGGGGCGGGGGACGAGGGGCGAGGGGCGAAGGCGCCCGGGTAGAGGCGATGCTCGGCGCGTGCGGCAAAGCCGGGGGAGCGGCCTACCCGCGCAGTATCGCAACGGCCATCTATGGAACGCATATGGATCGCCGATCGGCCGCCCATCGGTTCCGGCGGATAAACCTGGTCACCGTCAAATCGCAGTCGGAAAGGGTGGTTTCACATGGCGTCTCGCCGAGCGGTTCTGGGCATCCTGGGTGCTTCCACAGTCGCTGCGACCGGAGCAGTGGCGGCCGGGGCCACATGGTCGGCCGCGAAGGACGACGCGCCGGCGATGGGGGCGGTGCCAAAGGGGCTGCGGCCCGGCGGTGAGTTGGACCGGCTTGTCACGGACGAGGCGGCCAAGGACGCCTTCTCCGGCTCTCTGCTGGTCACGCATCGGGGACGGACTGTGCTCGCCCGGTCATGCGGCTGGGCCGACAAAGCCCGGTCGGTCCCCAACGGGCCGGACACGCTCTTCGGCCTGGCCTCGGTCGCCAAGCTGTTCACCGCTGTGTCCGTGGCACAACTGGCGCAGCACGGGAAGCTGAGGTACGACGACAAGCTCGGCGCACACCTACAAGGATTCCCGGCCGATATCGCGGACCAGGTGACGATCCATCATCTGCTGACCCACACCTCGGGTCTGGGCGACCACCACGGAATGCCCGGGTTCTGGGAGACCGCCCGTACGTGGACCAGCGAGACCCAGGTGTTCGAGGGCATCGGTGGCTTCATCCGGAAGCAGACACTGGCCTTCCCGCCGGGCGCGGGCAGCGGGTACAGCAACTCGGCGTACCACTTGCTCGACGAGATCGTCGCGCGGGCGTCCGGGCAGCCGTTCCACGACTACCTGCGACAGCACGTCTTCCGAGCCACCGGCATGGCCGGTACCGATTACTACACGCTGCCGCAGATGCGCGAGGACCGCCGGATCGCCCACTCCTACTGGCGCCCACCGGGGTCGGCGGACCGGGTCGAGTCGTTGGACGAGCAAATCTTCGTCCCCGGTGCGTTCTCGACCTGCGCCGAGATGGAACGGTTTGCTCGCGCGCTGTCGGAGGAGAAACTGCTGAATCGGGCGTACACCCGGCTGATGCTCAGCGGGAAGACGCCGATGCCGCCGATGTCTGCCGGCCCGCCCGGTGGGCCGGCGGGTGCGCAGGCACCGCAGCCCGGTGGGCCGACGGGTGCGCAGGCACCGCAGCCCGGTGGGCCGACGGGTGCGCAGGCACCGCAACCCGGGGCACAGGCCGGTGCGCAGGCACCGCCACCCGGCCCCGCGCCGGTCGCGTTCCAGGGGTACGGTCCGACCGTCACGATCACCGGCGACCAGACGTGGTACGGGCACAACGGCGGAGCGAGCAACGGCGCCGCGACCGAGCTGGCGATCTACCCCGACAGCGGGTACGTGACGGTGATCCTGTCCAACTACGAGATGGAATCCACCCGTCCGATAGTCCGTCTGACCCGCCAACTGATCACTGGGGGCTGAGAGAAGCGGAAACAAGGCCGCGCCTTTCCCGGAAGAGCCGCAAGGATCGGCAATGCGATGACGCCGGGTGCATTGCGTCCAGTCATGGCATGGGTGCAGCCGCCGCACCAGGGAACACGACAGGTCGTGCATGACTGGGTGACCGGGCAGCGCGGCGGCCGGCCCAGCCGGACTCTCGTCGGCGCCACCGCCGTCGATGCCTGGGCCCGACGGGCCGGCCAACGTGCGGTCAGTTGACCGCGCGGTCGCGCGCGCCGAGGTGCCGGCCGGGACCGACGGTGTCGCCGTCGGCATTGCGGGACACGCGCTCGATGTCGGAGATCGCATCAGTGCTGAAGCTGTTGTCAGTCACCGCCTGGCATATCTGCCGGCGCCGGCGCGGCGACGAGTCTTGCTCCCGAGCGCGGTGTACGACGGGATCGGACAGCTGCGATGTCCAACGTACGGACAGGCAACATCGGTTCGGTGTCGCGACGCCACAGAGTGCTCGGGCCGCCGGGCCGCCGATGCGCCGATGCGCCGTCATGGTGTCGGCCCGTCGCTGCGGACGCTGCGGAATCCGCGGTGCCGACTCGGCGCGTCGACCAGGCGGGTGCCATCCTCTTTGCACAGCCGAGAAACGCCCTGCAGGACCCCCGCCAGCCCGAAGACGCCGACCGCCCACACCGAGCCCGACACGACAGTGTGCCCGCCTGCGGACGCCTCCGGATACCTGTTCAGCAGAAGGACCCACACCACCAGTACGGCGATGCCGGTATGCAGGACGGCGGTCCACGCGACGCGTCGCCTCCGCAACGCCGATCGCGACCACACCCGGTAGACGAACCGCGCACCGCACGCGGAGCACCGCCCCTCGACGTCGTCGGCGCCACGTTCAGGACGAGGCGACACCACTGCCGTCATGGCGTAGGTGATGCGCTCGAACATGCCTGCGCCGCGCGGGTTTTCATGGCCCAGCCGCAGCGTGACGCCACTGTGCGCGTCACTGCCCACCGGAGCCTCCGCTGCACACATCACGCCCGTACTCCGCCGTGCTGTCCAACCTTCGCCGGCCCACGTCACCGCCCCCTGTTCGGCCTCTGCTGTGGAGCACGCTCTGTCCGCCACTGTCGGCCACTGTCCGCGCATCCGCGTCCCAGGCACCAGGGACCGCCGTCCCCGAAAGCCGGGAACGCCGGCCCGTGGCTGGGGGCCGGTCAGCGTATGTCTGCGGCGAGGCTGTACTGCGGCAGTGCGATGTGCCCGGCCTTGGCGAACTGTGCGGCGAGCAGGTTCCGCATCGGCCAGCGGGTCGTCGACCGCATCGAGAGGTCGCGCAGCCGGATGCCGAGCCGACTCGACGGTGCGTACCCGGCGGCTCCGCCGGGCGGCAACTGCTGGGCCTGGCGTACGTACGGGCGCATCACCGTGTCGTAGCGGCGGAGGGCGGCACCGTGGTCGCCTTTGGCGGCGGCGAGTTCACCGGCCAGGACGTAGGCGCCGACCAGGGCAAGACTGGTCCCGAGGCCGGTCAGCGGGGTCGCGCAGTATCCGGCGTCGCCGAGCAGCGCCACGCGGCCGCGCGACCAACTGTCGAGGCGGACCTGACCCATGGAGTCGAAGAGGAAGTCCGGGGCGGTGTGCATCGCCCGCAGCAGGCGCGGGGTCTCCCAGCCGACGTGGGCGAAGCGCCGGGCTACGAGTCCCTGTTGGGCGGTGGTGTCGCGGCTGTCGTAGGTCAGCGGTGGTGAGCGGAAGCTGAAGCCGGCGTTGATCTCGCCGGGGACGCGGCCGGGTCGGGCAGAGACAACCAGGCCGCCGGGCGCGTTGTGCATCAGGAACCAGCCGTCGAGGTCCAGGCTGTCGAGGGCGGTGAACCAGGCCGTGTACAGGCCGATCGGGTGGACGAACTCCCGCTCCGGGCCGAAGGCGAGCGCGCGGACCACGGAGTGCGGTCCGTCCGCGCCGACGACCAGCCCGAAGCGGCGCGGCGCGGCGTTCTCGAAGGTGGCGGTGACCGTGTCCGCGTCCTGGTGGATGTCGGTGACGGTGTCGCCGAAGAGGTATTCCGTGTCCGGCAGGGTGGCCTCGTACAGCAGACGGGCGAGGTCGCCGCGGAGGATCTCGATCTCGGAGACGATTCCCTCGCCGCCGAAGCTGTCGGCGGGCAATCGCGCGGTGGTCCGGCCGGAGGCGTCCACGAGGGCGAGGCCGCGCTGGTCCACGCTCTGCGCTCTGGCCTGGTCCATCAGCCCCATTCGTTCGACCACAGTGCGGCCGGCGCCGCGCAGATCCACGGTCTGCCCGCCCGGCCGGGGTGCCGGCGCGCGTTCCACGATGGTGACCGTGAAGCCTCCCCTGCGTAGCCAGTACGCCAGCGCGGGACCTGCGATACCGGCGCCGCAAATGAGTATCTCGTTGTTCGGCATGGTGGGAAAGTACGCCGTACGCAGAGCGATGCGCAATCACGAAATGCCTTTTCAAGATGAGGTGTTGGACAACGATGCACTAGTGCGCAGAGGCAAGAAAGGACGCTGGTACCCGGGGCAGCCCGGTGTCGGTGGCTAGGATGACGCCGTACAAGTGCACTAGTGCGGAGGGGTGTCAGTGAGCGGACAGGCGGTACCGCGCTACAGCCGGATCGTCGCCGAACTGCGGCGGCGGATCGAGACGGGCGAACTGGCGCCGGGCGATCGCGTGCCCTCGACCCGGGAGATCACGCGGCAGTGGGGCGTCGCCATGGCGACCGCGACCAAGGCACTCACCGAACTGCGCCGTGAGGGCACGGTCCGCGCCGTCCCGGGCGTCGGGACGGTAGTGGCGGCCCCGAGCCGCCCGGGACGGGCAGCCCGGCCCACGGCCGCGGTACGCCCGGGTGGGCCGTCCGACGAGTCCTCGGTCCAGGCGGCGCTCACCCTCGGACGGATCGTCGACGCAGGCGTCACGGTCGCCGACACCGAAGGATTGGCCGCGGTCACCATGCGCCGGGTGGCCGCCGAGCTCGGGGTGGCGACCATGTCGCTGTACCGGCACGTGGCCGACAAGGACGACCTGCTGACGCGGATGATGGACAGCGTCATCGCGCAGCACCCGCTGCCCGCCGACCCTCCGCAGGGCTGGAGGGAGGCGATCGAACTGGCTGCCCGGCAGCTCTGGGAGCTGTTCCGCCGCCACCCCTGGCTCGCACCGGCGCTGTCCATCACACGTCCGCCCGTGATCACCTCGGCACTGCCGTACGGCGAGTGGATGTTGGCGATCCTGCACGCCCACGGACTCGACCTGCATTCCGCTTTCACCGCGCACCTCGCGCTGCTCAACTACGCTCGCGGCATCGCCGTCAACCTGGAGACGGAGCGGGAGGCCGAGGCGCACAGCGGACTCGACAGCGAGGAGTGGATGGACACCCAGGAGCCCGCGCTCCTGGCGGTATTGGCCACCGGCCGGTTCCCCGCACTCTCCAACCTCGCCGCGGCCGGCTACGACCTCGACCTCGATGCCCTCTTCGAGTTCGGCCTCCAGTGCCTCCTCGGCGGCCTCGCCTCACTCCTCAACCAGCGTTCCGCCGGCCGGCCTGGCCAGGCGCTTTCCGGTGGATCATCGTGCCGCCCAGACGCGGATGGCGGCGATGGCGAGCCTGCGCGGTAGATGTTGGCGTTCTTGTCGTATCGCGTCGCCCCCACGCCGCACCACTGCTTGAGCTGTTGATACAGCGTTCGACGGTGTTGCGCTGCTTGTAGGCCTCACAGCGGTGTCGGTGCGGCCGACTGCCGCGTCGGCCGCGCCGCTTGCGGTCGGCTTTGCTGGTACGCCGGTTCGGGGATGACCGCGGATCCCGATAGCGCCGCGCGCCCTCTCACCTACCGTCAGGAACCGCCGCACCGGCACTGCTTCGGCACGAGCCTGGGCCGATCACGCCGAGCGGGAGGGGGCGGCCGCATCCACCGTCTCGCCACCCTCCACGGGGCTCTGCTGTGGACGCTCGGCGGCGATTACCGGTGGGAGTTGGTCCGAGCCGGCGGCCGATGTCTGACCGACTCCGGCGTAATGACAGCGACCCGGGGTGACGGCAACAGGGACCTGCCCGCACACGCGGCAGGCTGACTACACGGCTCGCCACACAGGGCCCCGTACCGCGGTTCCCCGCCGCGAGCGCCGAATCTCTCCGTGATCGCGCCGGCCTCCGGATCTCGCCGTCCACGTCCGGCACACTGTGGACCTGCTCCTCGACCGCTCGCGGGTCCTTGCCGCGCGGGTCGACGCAGGGCAGAGAGCCGTCGTGGGCCTGCGCTACCGCCTCACCGACGGCAGCGCCCGAGTGGTCGCCGCCCGCGGCCTCGATGCCACCGCCGACAGTCTGGGGGCCGTGGGCACTGCCGCCGGGTCGTGAACGGCGTCTGCGCCGGTCACGGGGAGGGGCGCGGGCCCGCGGCGCGGCCGAGGCGGTTGGCGATCGCAAGTCCCAGACCGTCCTCGGCCGGGAGCGAGGCGACGATGAGGTCGCATTCGTGCCGGTCGAGTTCGCGGAGGAAGGCGTACAGCCCGCGCGCGTAGGCCGCCGCCGAATCGGGGACGGCCACCACTGCGTGGGCTTTCACGTGGTTGTCGGCGAACGACGGCGGCAGCAGGACGCCCACCCGGTGCCCGAGCTCCTGCGCGAGCGCCGCCTCCGCAACAACCTTCTCCGGCTCGACCAGGACGACCCGGGCCCGCGGCGCGTAGTGGGACGGATGCCGGCCCGGCACGCGAACTCCGCCGGCGGAGTGCACCGCCAGCCGCCGGTCCAGTGCCGCTTCGAGGTCCTCGCGCGTCACCCCGCCGGGGCGCAGCACAGCCGCAGCCTCGGCGGTGGTGTCCACGATGGTCGACTCCACTCCGACCGTGCACGGGCCGCCGTCCAGGACGACGTCGACGGCGTTGCCGAGCTCGGCACGGACGTCGTCCGCGGTCGTGGGGCTGACCGAACCGAAGCGATTGGCGGACGGCGCCGCGACGCCCCCGCCGAAGGCCGACAGCAGCGCGAGCGCCACCGGGTGGTCCGGCACGCGCACCGCCACCGTGTCCAGGCCGCCCGTCGCTTCGAGGGACACCCGGCGGCCGCGCCGCAGGACGAGGGTGAGCGGACCCGGCCAGAAGCGCTCCGCCAGCAGCCGCGCCGTCTCCGGTACCTCCCTGGCCCAACCGTCGAGGTGCTCCGCGTCCGAGAGGTGGACGATCAGAGGATGCGAGGGTGGGCGCCCCTTGGCCTGGTAGATGCGCGCGACCGCGGCGGGGTCCTCCGCGTTCGCTCCCAGGCCGTAGACCGTCTCGGTCGGGAACGCCACCAGGCCCCCGGCGCGCAGCACATCGGCGGCCTTCTCGATGTCAGTGATGCTTGCCGTCACGCGCGCAATCATCCCACCCTGCGCCGCGCGCGCGTCCCATGGCGCCGTCGGAACCCGGCGGATTGCTGCGGCGTGCCGCGGGTGGGCAGGCGCTTCGCAGCGCGAAGCGCCTGGTCGGCGCGACCGCCCGCCGCTTCGGACGGATCGACGGTGCCTTGGAGACCGGGCGCAACTCCCGCGGTGCCGGCCTTCGTGAGCGTGTGGACGCGTCCCCCGGTACTTGCGTCAGCGCGGATGCTCGGGGCGGCACGCAGCACCGCACGGGCGGCAACCTCCGGCTGGTGGTTCGGCGGTACCGGCTGGGCGTGCCGCGGCAGACGACTGCGCAGCCGGCCGAACTGCGGAGCGTTGACGGAGAGACCCGGACGTGCGCCTTGTCGTGCGGCAGTTCGCGGCGGAGCGATTCCGTCGGCCCTGGATGGCGTGTTTGCACGGCAGCACGCACTCTGCAGCGGGATCCCGCAGCGGGGACAAACTTGTGAACCTGCCGAACGCGGGGTGAAGGCGTTGTTCACCCACAGGTTGATCGCACCGAATTACCGCCCACCACATCGGCGGCCCGTTCCCCCGGGCTGGACCGCCCGGGGGCCCAGGTGTGCGGGCGACGGCGGCGTTTTCCGGTGCTTCTGAGACGAGGGTGTCCTGGCGGCGGGTTGCGGGGGCGTCACAAGCCCTGCTGCCGGGGGCGGGCGATCTCGGGCACATCGCGCTCGATGGTCGCGGTGCGGGTGGCAATACGCTGCTCGAGATCCGCGGACGTGCCTGCGGCTTCGGGTGAAGCGGCGCCCGCGGCCTGCCTCGGCCGTCGTTGAGCGGTGGCATCTGCCGGTCGCGGGTGGTGTGCGTTGCGGGGACCGTCGGCGCGAGGTCGGGGACCTGCGCGACCTGCGGGGCTCCGGCGGGTGGGCCGGTGTTGGCGGCGGCTGAGTGACCTGGTTCCGGCCGGTGAGATGCCCCAGGACGGTGGACAGGACAGCCTGTTCGTTCCCGCCCGGAAAGTGCCCGCTGCCTTTCTGTTCGATGAGCCAGGTGCCACCGCCGGGCTTCGCCTTGTCTCTGTACTGCTCGGCGCGGGCCTCGTCGAAGGCCGCTGCGGTCATGCGTACCGATTAGTCCGGGATGCGGGGATCGGCGGCCGCGAGGACGAAGACCACGTTGCGTGGCGGGGGCTCGGCGAACCCCGGCGCTCACCGTCCGCCATGGCACCGGCGCCGATTCGGTGTAGCCGTATGGGCCGCCGACCGGGGTTTTTCCACGTTCGCTTCCGCGCTGAGCACGAACCACACCGCCGATTGCCGCAGCGATGATCGAGCGGTTCCGCGAGGCCGGGCACGGGTCGGCCGGGACGAGTCCATGAAGGAAGGCCGTTACACCCGTGCGCACCGGCGTGCTGCTGAATCCCTATTCCCACACGGTGACTTGGAAGCGGACGGGTGCGCTGATGGACACGCCGCTGACGACGCGCAGGTAAGCCATGTGGCCTTCGTCCGTCTCGACGCACAGGCGGGTTCCGCGGGCGAGTTCGCCGCTGTTGTAGGTGCCGCGCTTGTCCACGGCCTCTTCGCAGTCCGCCGGGGCGGGGTCGGCGCCTTCGGGGGGCAGGAGGCCGATGGTCTTGGTCGAGCCTTCGGATTGCAGGCTGGGGTCGCCGACGTTGACGAGCGCTACGACGTCCGCGCTCTTGTTGGACTGCGTCGCCATCGGCGGCACGGTGTCCAGTTCGAGGTAGCTCTTGGCGCCGTCGATGGTCACCTCGACGGGACCGACGAGCACCTTGCGCGGTACGTCCGCCGCCGGCGGGGCGGCCTGCGGCGGCCCGGTCGGCCCCGGCCGGGAACCGGAACCGGTCCCGGTCGCGGCCGGCGGCCGGTCGGTCCCGGCGTCCGCCGTGCCGGAGTCCGACGAGGGGTTGGCGGCCCAGATGGTCACCACGATCCCGATGACCGGAATGACGATCCCGACGATCCACCACGCCCACTTCGGCTGGCTCTGCATGGTTCGAACCCCTCGTACGCATTCCCGGAAGCGTCGCGACGCTACCAGCGAAAGCACGGCACCGATGCCAGGGAATCCCTCAAACGCCGCGTGTTCGGCTGTGGGCCGCACCTCACACACGGTGTGCGACCTCGAGCCACCGGCTGCGGCACCACCGCGTTCACCGTCGTGAGGTGCCGCGAACTCGTTGCCGGTGCCGGGCTCTCCCGACATTGAGATCACCACGAACCACCGGGCGGTACCGTGGCGGCCGTCCCGGGGCCTTCGCGGCGGCGGGTGTTGCTGGGCATCCTTGCGACCGGCGGCGCGTCGGCGGTGGCATGTGGCAGAGGAACTGCGCGGCGCGAGCCGGTATCGGCGGGGAGGTCTCCTGTGGAGTTGCGCCAAGGGGCGGTGCGTTGGACGTTCGACAGCTATGGAACCGCGGCCGTCAGCCCCGCGTTCGCACACGGCAGGATCTACGTGGGGGGCGCGGGTATATCGGCACTGGACCCTGCGACGGGGGACGTCGTATGGGAACAGCCGACCGCCGACATCGCGGACTGCACACCGGTGGTCGTCGATCGGACGGTGTTCGTGACCGGCGGGGATCTCATGGCTCTGGACGCGGACACCGGGACGGTGCGGTGGCGCAGGCAACCCGCGCCCGAAGGGGGGTTCCATCATGCGACCTGCGCGAACGGGGCCATCTATGTCGGAACGGGGGCAGGTTCGGTGAGTGCCTGCGATCCGGCAACCGGACGCGAACTGTGGCGGATGGCCGTCGACCGCCATGTCACCGCCCCGCCGCGCTTCGCCGGAGGTGCCGTCTACGTGAGTTGCGAGGGTGGGCTGCAATCTCGGGTGCTCCTGCGGCTGCCTGCTCCGCGGAAGTCGGCATCTGCCGGGCATGCCTGTGGAAGCGGTGGAGCGCGCCCGGCAAAAGGCTGCCCGGTTGGGGTGGTGGGGTTGCCCAAGGTGGTTAAACTGCGGCGCCATGGGGTCAGCGGATGATCAGATTTTCGTCGACGAGACGGGTCGGCGGAAGCGGTGGACGCGTCGCGTCGCCCTCGGTGCCTGCATACCCCTGGTGGGCTACCTGGGAATGCTGGCCACCGGCGTGGTCGCGTCGTCGCCGATCGGGACGCCCCCTTGGGTCGCCGAGGAACCGGCCAAGGACAAGGGCAACAGCGGCGGTACGGAAAGTGGTTCGGGGAAGGACGAGCAGCCTTCGTCCCCGGGTGCCACGCGCGGGCCCGGGGGAGCGACCGGCAAACCCTCGGCAGGCGCCGGGCGTTCCCCCGTGGTCCCGGTCACCGCACCGGGCGGCCAGGCGACCGTCCCCACGAGCCCCGTGACGACAGCAGCCGGCGGTCCCGTGACGACTCCCGCCGCGCCCTCGGCAGACGCGTCAACCTCCGTCGGCCCCACCCCTGCGACCGCGACGACGAAGCCGGGCAACGCCCCGTCGGCTCCGCCGGGGCAGACCCGCCGTCCGAGCGCGGCGAACAGCAACAAGCCCGGCGGGAACTGAGTGGCCGGGCGTCGGGCGCGGCGCCGCGAGGCCCGTGCTCACTGGGTTCTGCTGGCCTTCGTCCTTCTCGTGGTGGCGTGCGCTCTGTTGCTGGAGGGCTTCACCCGTCATGCGGTGGGCCGTTCGGGGACCAGTGCCGAGAGTGCATCGTGTGTTCCCGCTCCGGACACAGTCCGCGCGGGCGGCCCGGTAATACGTATCGACGGCGAACGCACCGAATCGGCCGCACTTCCGGCCAAGACGGTCGCGCTCACCTTCGACGACGGCCCGGATCCGACCTGGACGCCCCGCGTCCTGGAGGTCCTGGCACGGCACGGGGCCAAGGGGACGTTCTTCATGGTCGGCGCGGACGCCGCGGCGCACCCTGACGTGGTGCGCGATGTCCGCGACGCGGGCCACGAGATCGGCTCCCACACCTACACCCACGCGGCACTCGGCGACGTGCCTCCGTGGCGCGCCGACCTGGAACTGTCCCTCACCCGCAATGTCCTCGCGGGCGCGGCAGGCGTCCAAGTCCGGTTGCTGCGCCCGCCGTACTCCTCGGTTCCCGCGGCACTGTGCGGCGGTACGTGGGAGGCGGTCCGCCGGGCGGGGCAGGACGGCTACCTCACCGTGGCCACCGACCTGGACTCCAAGGACTGGACCCGACCGGGCGCCGACGCCATCGCCGCGGCCGCGACCCCGCGGGACGGGCGCGGTGCGGTGATCATGTTCCACGACGGCGGTGGCGACCGCGCCCAGACCGTGGAGGGGCTGGACCTGCTCCTGGCGAACCTGGAAGGCCAGGGCTACCGGTTCACCACCATCTCCGCGGGACTCGGCCTGCCGCCCGAGCCACAGGCGGCCGGCCGTGCCAAGGTCAGCGGCATCGCCCTGATCTGGGCGCAGCGCGGAGCGCACCAGTTCACGGTGGCCATGGCATGGGTGCTCACCGTCGCCGGTGCGCTGACCGTGTTGCGGCTGCTGGTCCTGGTCGTCCTGGCCCGGGTGCACGTGCGCCGGGTCCGCCGCGCCAAGCGGCGGCGCAACCGGCTTCCGGAGGTCTGGGACCCGGTCTCGGTGATCGTCCCCGCGTACAACGAGGCGGCCGGCATCGAGGCGACCGTGCGGTCTCTGGTTGCCTCCACGCATCCGGACGTGGAGATCCTCGTCGTCGACGACGGCTCCGACGACGGCACCGCCGACATCGTGGCGGCTCTGGGCCTTCCCGGCGTTGTGGTGATCCGCAAGCCCAACGGCGGCAAGGCGTCCGCACTCAACGTCGGCATCGCCCGCGCCCGCCACGAACTGATCGTGATGATCGACGGCGACACCGTCTTCGAGCCCGACGCGGTGCACCGCCTCGTCCAACCCTTCGCCGATCCGGCGGTCGGTGCGGTCAGCGGCAACACGAAGGTCGGCAACCGCCGCCGCATCCTGGGACGTTGGCAGCACCTCGAGTACGTGATCGGGTTCAACCTCGACCGGCGCATGTTCGACGTTCTGCAGTGCATGCCGACCGTGCCCGGCGCCATCGGCGGATTCCGCCGCACTGCTCTGACCGGTGTCGGCGGCGTCAGCGAGGACACCCTCGCCGAGGACACCGACCTGACGATGGCCCTGTGCCGGACCGGCTGGCGTGTGGTCTACGAGGAGACCGCGCTCGCCTGGACCGAGGCCCCCGAGTCGCTCCGGCAGCTCTGGCGCCAGCGCTACCGCTGGTGCTACGGCACCCTGCAGGCCATGTGGAAGCACCGGCGCGCCGTGCTCGAACGCGGTCCCGCCGGTCACCTCGGCCGCCGCGGCCTGCCGTACCTGTTCCTCTTCCAGGTGCTGCTCCCGCTCTTGGCCCCCGTCGTCGACGTGTTCGCGCTGTACGGAATCGCTTTCCTCGACCCCTGGCGCACGCTGTACATCTGGACCGCGTTCCTGCTCGCGCAGGTGCTCACCGCGGTGTACGCGCTGCGCCTCGACAGGGAAAAGCTCGGTCCGATCTGGACGCTGCCGCTGCAGCAGTTCGTCTACCGGCAGTTGATGTATCTCGTCGTCATCCAGTCGGTGGTCACCGCCGTTCTCGGCAGCCGGCTGCGATGGCACCGGATGCACCGCACGGGGTCCGCCACCGACCAACTCGCCACCGCGCAGCAACCGCCGGGCTGAACTCGGCGAGCCGTGAGGGAGCGTTCCGGGACGATTTCGTTGGGCGTAATCGTTACAGCGCCGATAGCCCGCAAATCGGAATACCGTGCCTGAAGTGGCGAAACCATGCTTGACGCGGTGATCTCGCGGCGGACAATCTTGGCTGCCCTCCACCGAGGGCCCTCGACCCCCGAGCCGCAGACCTGTCGCCGCCCGCGCGCACCACGCAGCGCGCTCGCGTCGGCACGGCCTCCTGCGCCCGGACCGAGACCTCACCAGTATGGGCCGCCACCCGTCCCGACCAGAGGTGCCTTTCGTGTCTTTCCACTCGACAGCCGCGCGCTTCACCGCCGTCCTCGCGGTGCCCGCCGCGGTGTTGGCCACCGCCGCCCCGGCACTTGCCGCCGGCGACACGTACACCGTGCCCCTGCACCAGCCGCTCCCGATCAAGGCCACGGACGACGGAGTGAAGCCGGGCGAGTGTCCTGGCATTCCGGCGGACAAAGACGGCTGGCACTTCGTCCTGCCGACGAACGGCACGGTCTTCGTCAAGCTGACCGTGACCTTCCAGCCCGGCGGCGAGCAGGTCGTCACGTCGTTCGACGCGCCCACCGACAAGCACGCGTACGTGGCCTCGCCCGTCGGTGCCACGCTGACCTCTGCCGTCGCCGAGGTCAAGGGCGGCGAGGTGAAGTGGTTCAACCTGTCGCACGCCTGCCCCGGCACGCCGCCGACCACCACTCCGCCGACGACCGCCCCGCCCACCACCAAGCCCCCCGTCACCACCGCGCCTCCCACCACACCGTCGACGAGCAAGCCGCCGACCGAGGGTACGAAGACCCCGCCTCCGGCCACCACGAGCTCGACGCCACCCGGCACCGAGGCGCCTCCGACGTCCCCGGGCCCGGCCACGACCGACTCGGCGGCGCCGGTGCCCTCGACCCCCGCGACGACCGACGGTGACGGCGGTTCGCTCGCGCAGACCGGTGCCGTCGCGGTGGGCGGAATCCTCGCGGCCGCCGCCGCTTTGATCGGCGGGGGCTACCTGCTGCGCCGCCGGCTCGGCGGCAATCACGCGGCCTGACACCGGCAAGCGTGACTTCGGGGCGGGGTGCGAGCGAGCTACGCACCCCGCCCCGACGCATGCGCAGCCGCGGCGTTCGCCTGGGGCGGTGACGGGTCGGGCCGCCGGGGATGGGGTCGGCACCGGCTCAGGCGGCGCGGGTCCAGATCGTGGTGCAGGCGTCCATCGCGGGCTGCGCGGGAGGCGGTGGCGCCGTGGGGCGGGGGCTCGCCTGCCGACGCGGTGGGGGCGCCACGGGGGTGGGTGGCGACACGCGACAATCGTGCTCGTGAATCCGCCTCCCGGTACCCGGCGCTTCCTCGTCGGCACGGTGCTCGTCGCGCTGCTCGTCGCGACCGCGACCGCCGTGGCCGTGCGCCCGTACCTGCATCCCCGACAGGCGGCGCGGAACGTCGTTCCGCTTGCCGAGTTGGGCAGTGCGCCGCCGCCTGCCGGGACCGCCGTGCAGTTCGTCGCGCACCAGGACGACGACCTGTACTTCATGAACCCGGACGTGGCGCGCACCATCGCCTCCGGCGCGGGCTCCGTCACCGTGTATCTGACGGCGGGCGAGTCGGACGGCCGCAACGGTCCCGGCGCACGTCGCGATCCGAACGCGTACGCGGCCGCCCGCAACAACGGCGCACGCGCCGCGCACGCGGCCATGGCCACCGGCGACCGGAGCTCCCCATGGCACCGGCAGAGCGTGCGTCTACGGGGCGGGGCCGTGGCCGAACTCGACACGCTGGTGGCCGCCCCGCGCGTGCGCCTGCTTTTCCTGAACACGAGCAAACAGGAGAAGTTCATGTCCCGGACGGCGCGGCTGCGCACTCTCTGGGACGGCTCCGGCAAGGAGCTGAGCACCCTGGTGCCGGACGGCAGCCGGGCGGGCGGACCGTACACCTATACCCGGGCCGAACTGATCGCGTCGCTCGCCGACCTGCTCCGCACGGTACGGCCGACCCTGATCCGCACCATGGACCCCGACCCCGACCACCAGGTGCACGACGCCCGGCATCCGCGGGGCACCGACTTCGGCGACCACTCGGACCACCAGGACCACACCGCCGCCGCGCTGTTCGCGTGGGAGGCGCTGCGCGAGTACGCGGGCCCGGGCGGTGGCCGGCATGTGACGGTGACGGCGTACCGCGGCTATTACAACGAACGCTGGCCGGCCAACCTCGGGCCCGGCGCGCTCGCCGCGAAGCGCGGGCCGCTGGACATCTACGGGTGGGCGGACGGCGAGAACTACTGCAAGGACCCCGCGGGCTGCGGCGACCGCAAGGTCGGCGGGCGGGCGCTCGACGGGCCGTGGCCGCGCAGCACCACGTACCGGTATCCCGCGGGCGGCCTCTGGCTGGCCGCCGAACCGGACCGGCGGCTCAGCGCCTGGGCGGTGGTGGACGGCGCCATCGCGCGGTGGCGCGAGTCGGCGCCCGGCAGCGGCGAATGGCACGGCCCCGAGATGTTCGCGGGCCCCGGAGAGGGCGTGCTCGCGCCGGGGCTCGCACTGGTACGCACCCCCGACGGGCGCATGCACGTCTTCGCGCTGCGCATCGCGCCCGGCGGCAAAGGGCGTCCGCAACGGCAGGACATCGTGGGCGCCGTGGAGACCGTTCCCGGCGGTGCGCTCGGCGGCTGGTCCTCGCTCGGCGCGCCCGATCCGACGGGCGGTCCGCCCGGCGCCGCCGACGGACGCGGGGTGGGCGAGCCGGTCGCGGCCGCGGGCGGCGACGGTCGGCTGCATGTATTCGTGCGCGACCACAGCAAGGGCGTGTCGACGCGGGTGATGTCGGCGAGCGGGGCCGGCAAGGACGGCGGCTGGGGTCCGTGGACCGCGCTCGGCGGCGGCGATGTCGTCGAGGGGCTGGCCGCCGTGACCGCGGCCGACGGGCACGTCGAAGTGTTCGGCACCGGGCGGGACTCCGTACACCGCTGGTCCCAGGCCGTCGACGGGACGGTGCGCGTCAACGCCGAACTGCCCGCCGACCGGCCGGTGGGGCCGCCCGCGGTGGCGCGGGACGCGGAAGGGCGCCTGCTGGTGGTGCACCGGGAGGCAGGGTCGGGGCGCGTCGTCGTGGTGCGCCAGCACGCGCCGGGCGCGGGGTGGGAGGAGCCGTTCGTGCTGCCGGCCACCGCGGGGACGGATGCGGACCCGGCCGGGTTCGGGGCGGTGGCCGCGGACGGCGGCGGGGTGGCCGGTCCCGTGGTGGCGGCCCGTACCTGCCACGGGGCGGTGCAGACGGCGGCGCCGTCAAGTGCGGTGTCCGCGGCGGCACTTCCGGCACTTCCGGGGCCGGTGGTGGTCGGCCCGGCGGTCGCCACGGACGCCGGCGGCCGGACGGTCGTCGCCGGGCTGCGTACGGACGGCACGCTGGTGGTCGCGGCCGGCTCGCCGGGGGCGGGTTCGGGTTCGGCGGCGCGGGGGTGAGCGGCGCGGGCGGGCCTTTGTGCCCGGTACGCGTCGCGGTCGCTGGGGCCAGGACCGGGAACTGCCGCGACACCTTGGGTCCGAGGTTGCGTCCGGGAGGCCGCGCGTACGGCGGTTCGAGACCGATCCCCGGCGAACCCGGCTTCCCCCGAACAGGTTTCGGGTCACAAGGCGGCGGAGCGGCGTTCGACCAGGACGACGTCCCGCCATACGCCGCCACGACACCCGAGGCGTTCGCGGACGCCGACGACGCGGAATCCCGCACGTGCGTGGAGGGCGAGGCTGGCAGTGTTCTCGGGGAAGACACCCGATTGGATCGTCCAGATGCCGGCGGCCTCGGTGGAGGCGATGAGCGCATCGAGGAGGGCACGGCCGACGCCGCGGCCCTGGGCGTCAGGAGAGACGTAGACGGAATGGTCGACGACGCCGGCGTATGCGCAGCGCTCGGAGACGGGCGATGCGGCGACCCATCCCAGGACGCGGCCGGAGGTGTCGAGGGCGACGTGCCGGTGGGCGGGGAGCCGGGCGGCGTCGAAGGCGGCCCAGGGCGGAGCGTCGGTCTCGAAGGTGGCGTCCCCGGTGTCGATGCCCGCCTGGTAGATCTCGAGGACCTGGTCGGCGTGTTCAGGGCACATTGCGGCGACGGTGACGGTCGTAGCGGTCGGGGAGGTGGAGGCGGTCACCTCTCCTCCGGCCGCTGGGCGCGGACGCTGACCGCAGTCAGGCCATGGCAGAGAGATGCTCGACCTGGCCCGCAGGCACGCCGCCGAAGTGGGCGTCGACAACGTCGAGTTCCTCCAGGGCCGGATCAAGTACATCCCGCCCCCGGATGCAAGCGTGGACGTGGTCATCTCCAAGTGCGTCATTGTCTTCTTCGTCCATCTACGGCTCCTCGCAGGGGACTGCCGCCGGGTCGGGGGCAGGGTGGCCCATGACGGCGTCAGCGGCGCTGGGGAAGCAGGCCAGGCAGTGTTCGTTGACCTGGTAGTACACGGCTGTCCCGCGCTTCTCGGCGAGTACGAACCGCACCTCGGCGAGCTGCTTGAGGTGGTGGGAGACAGTGGACTGGCCGACCTCGGAGCGTTCGACGATCTCGCCGACGCTCATCGGGCGCAGCTCCACCGCGAGCAGGTTCACCAGCCGGACCCGGGTGGGGTCGGCGAGTGCCTTGAACCAGGACGCGTAGGTCGCGGCCGTGTCCGCGTCGAGGAGTCGCAGCTGGGGCACAGGATCTTTCATCGTCAATCGACGATAGTCGATTGATGGCAGGCAGGCGACCCCTGATGGCGCCTGAACGGCCCCGGTAGATCACAGATGGCGTGTGGAGTCCGCGGCGGTGGGTGTTCGCCGTCCGGCGCCTCTCGAGCCCGCCATGTACGGCCCGGGGCGGGCCGCGGTGCTGGTCGTGTCGTCTGCCCCGGGGCGGCGGTTCATGGGCGGACGGTGGCCGCGAACTGTGCGCCCGTGCCGACGAATTGCCTTGGCGCCCGACAGGGGCGGTTGCCCGGCAGGGGCGGCTACCGCCCCTCGGGCAGGAGTTCGGTCAGCAGGGCGCGGATGCGCTGCTCGATGTCGTCGCGGATCGGGCGTACGGCGTCGATGCCTTGCCCGGCGGGGTCGTCGAGCGCCCAGTCGAGGTGGCGCTTGCCGGGGAAGACCGGACAGGCGTCGCCGCAGCCCATGGTGATGACGACGTCGGACGCCTGGACCGCCTCGGTGGTCAGAACTTGGGGGGTCTGGTCGGCGATGTCGATGCCGACATCCTTCATCGCCTCGACGGCCACGGGGTTGACCTGGTCGCCTGGCACGGACCCGGCGGAGCGGACTTCGACGCGGTCGCCGCCGAGGTGGCGCAAGAAGCCCGCGGCCATCTGGGAGCGACCCGCGTTGTGGACGCAGACGAACAGTACGGACGGCTTCTCCGGCATAGGGGGTGGTCCTCTCGGGAGGATTGCGCGGGTATGGCGTGCGCGGTTCAGGCGGCGGTCGGTTCGGCGGGCAGGGCGCGGTGGTCCATGCCCGGGTGTCCGTCGAGGGGTTCGCTTTCCGGACCCGACCCGCGTAACGTATCAGCACATGGTGATGTCAGTTGATGCTGATATGTTGAAGGTGCTGGCGGATCCGCTGCGGATGCGCATCGCGCAGCTGCTGGCCCGCGAGGCGCTGTGCGTGTGCCACCTGGTCGAGGAGACCGGCGCCAAGCAGACGAACCTGTCCAACCACCTCAAGGTGCTGCGCGAGGCCGGGCTGGTCGACACCGAGCCGTGCGGCCGGTTCCTCTATTACCGGCTCAAGGCCGACGTCGTCGGCAGTCTCGCCGCATCGCTCGGCCGGCTGGCCGAGGCCGCAGCCCAGACCGCTTCCTCGGACCGGAAGAGGCCCTGCTCGTGACCACCACCGATCCCGGACGCGCCGACGCCTCCGCCGACCCGGGCGCCGGCGCGGTTGTTGCGAAGCTGTCCACACTGGACCGGTTCCTTCCGGTGTGGATCGGCGTCGCCATGGCCGTTGGTCTGGGGTTGGGCAAGCTCATCCCGGGCCTGGACGACGGGTTGGGCCAGGTCGAGGTCGGCGGGATCTCCCTGCCGATCGCGCTCGGCCTGCTGCTGATGATGTACCCGGTGCTCGCCAAGGTCCGCTACGACAAGCTCGACGCCGTCACCGGCGACCGCAAACTCATGGCCTCCTCGCTGGCCGTCAACTGGGTCATCGGCCCGGCGGTGATGTTCGCGCTCGCCTGGACGTTCCTGTCGGACCTGCCCGAATACCGCACCGGCCTGATCATCGTCGGACTGGCCCGCTGCATCGCGATGGTCGTCATCTGGAACGACCTCGCGTGCGGCGACCGCGAGGCGGCCGCCGTCCTGGTTGCCCTCAACTCCGTCTTCCAGGTCGTCATGTTCGGCGTGCTCGGCTGGTTCTACCTCGACCTGCTGCCCGGCTGGCTCGGCCTGGGCGACGGCGAGCACCTCGACGTCTCCTTCTGGAAGATCGCCGCCAACGTCGTCGTCTTCCTCGGCGTCCCCCTCCTCGCCGGATACCTCACCCGCCGCCAGGGCGAGAAGGCCAAGGGCCGCGACTGGTACGAAACGGAATTCCTCCCGAAGATCGGGTCGGTCGCGCTGTACGGGCTGCTCTTCACGATCGTGATCCTGTTCGCCCTTCAGGGCGACACCATCACCTCCGAACCCGGCGACGTCGCCCGCATCGCTCTGCCGCTTTTGATCTACTTCGCGGTCATGTGGTTCGGCTCCTATGCAATCGGCCGCGCGATCGGTCTCCCGTACGACCGCACCGCCACCTTGGCCTTCACCGCAGCCGGCAACAACTTCGAACTCGCCATCGCGGTGGCGATCGGCACCTTCGGCGTCACTTCCGGCCAAGCCCTCGCCGGCGTGGTCGGACCGCTCATAGAAGTCCCGGTCCTCGTCGCCCTGGTGTACGTCTCGCTCGCCCTGCGCAAGCGGTACACCGCTCGGCCGCCGGCCTGACCGTGTCGCCCCTCGTCGTGCGCCTTCCGCTGCAGGTGCCCGGGCGGCACGCCTATCGCAGCACGCCGCCGAGGGCGGCGACCACGCTCGGGGTGACCTTGTAGTACACCCACGAGCCGCGCCGCTCGGAGGTGACCAGCCCCGCGTCGCGCAGCTTCTTCAGGTGGTGGCTCACGGTCGGCTGCGAGACGCCCACGTCCTGGATGTCGCATACGCACGCCTCCCCGCCCGGGTGCGAGGCGATCTGCGAGAACAACCGCAGGCGGACCGGGTCCCCGAGCGCCTTGAACATCACCGCCACCCGCTCCGCGTCCTCCGCCCCCAGCGGCTCGCGCGACAACGGAGCGCAGCACGGCACCACGGCTGCCCCCGTCGCGTCGGCGATCGTGCCGGGCTGCAGGACCGGCAGCTCCTTCAGATTCGACATGTATCAATATTGACAGGCGCCGATGCCGGTGGCAAGGTGCCGATATCGACAGACGTCAATACCGAGGTGTCGACCGCACGGACTTCAGGGGACCCATGGGCAACGCCGTCAGCCGCATCCGCCGGACGCTCGCCACAGTCGCGGTCGCAGTCGCAGTCGCACCGTCATTCGCGGCGCATTCTGACGGCCACCCGCATCACAGATGAACCCGGCGCCTTCAATCGCACCGACCGACCCCGACCAACTCCGCATCTGATCCAGGAGGTTCCCACCATGTCCCGTGTCCAGCTGGCCCTGCGCGTCGCCGATCTCGACGCCTCGATCGCTTTCTACAGCAAACTGTTCAACACCGAGCCGGCCAAGCTCCGCGACGGCTATGCCAACTTCGCCGTCGCCGAGCCCCCGCTCAAACTCGTCCTGATCCAGGGCGCGGACGGCGAGCCGACTGTCATGGACCACCTCGGCGTCGAGGTCGAGTCCACCGACCAGGTCACCGCCGCGACCACCCGCCTTGCCGACGTCGGCCTGGCGACCCTGGAGGAGAACGACACCGCGTGCTGCTACGCGGTCCAGGACAAGGTGTGGGTGCACGGCCCCGGTCAGGAGCCGTGGGAGGTCTACGTCGTCAAGGGCGATGCCGACCAGATGGCCAAGAACGAAGACTCGGCCTGCTGCCTGCCCTCCACCGACAGCGGCGTCCCGGTGCCCGCCGAAGCGTCGAACCTGATCGACCTCGCGCCCGCGAACTCCGGTGGCTGTTGCTGATCGCCGACCGCTCCCGCCCGGCCCCCCGTACCCCGGTGCGGGGGGCCGGCGTATGCGCGAAGACCGGCATTGCGCCTTCTCGTGTGGAGCGCGTCCTGAGGCGGCCGGCGTCGTTGACCCCGGTATGACGTTGCCCCCGCCGCATGACCGGCGCACCGAGCGCGCCCGTCGGCGCCGTCTGGCCGCCGCCGATCCGGACACGCCGATTTTCAACGCCTTGGCCGCAGAGTGGGCCGGAACCGACCGGGGCCTTCCCGGTGTCGTCCCGGCCTCTCCGAGACTGGTGATCTCGGACGGGGCCGACTTGCCCGGTTGGAACCCTCCGACCGTCCGGGACTGACGCCCGGCTTGTCCTGGGAGGTCGACCAGTCGCCGTCCCGGTCTGCGGAGATCGGCACGGGGCCTGCGCCGGTTGCGCCCTGCGCTTGCGCATGAACTGCCCGAGAAGATCTTTCACTTGCAGGCGTCGATTGCCATCGCACTCTCCGACCCTGCGGCTGCCGGTGATCGCGATCACGTTTACACGCGCGCCTGTAGCCCCTCATAATTTTCCTGATCGGTGTGCCAGGGGAGCGCCCTATGGGTGTGGCACGTCGTTCCCTCCTACTCGCGCGAGGTGGCGCTTCGGCGCATAATTTCCGCATTCCTGTTTCCCCGGCTTTTCCCAACCGTCTTTCGGCGGGGCGGTCGTATCACCGGGGTGGGGAATTGGACCAACATATGCAGCCGGCGGGCACACGGCCCTTCGCCGACCCGATACCCGACGCCTGGTTCCGGCCGGGCTCGGGCGCGGCCCGCGCCGCATTCACGGGACTGTCCGAGGACACCTCCACAGCCGTTCTGACTCGCCCGGTCGGGCTCGACAGCCCTCCGGCCCAGCCCGAGGCGAAGACGCCGAACTCCCACCAGGCGGCCGCGGCAAGGCCTCGGGGCTCGCGGGGCAAGCACGCGCCACGCAAGGCGGAACCGTTCCGGTTGCGCACCAAGCGCCGTAGGCGGCGCTCGCTGCCCGCCGTCGACGTCGCGGAGATGCGCATCACCGCGCTCGTCCCCGCGCACAACGAACAGGACCAGATCGCCGACACGATCCAGTCGCTGCTGGCGCAGAAGCGCCCTCCCGAGCGCATCGTCGTCATCGCCGACAACTGCTCCGACCGGACCGTCGAGATCGCCCGTGGCATGGGCGTCGACGTCTACGAGACGATCGGGAACAAGCACAAGAAAGCCGGCGGCCTCAACCAGGTCCTGGACCGGATCCTGCCGGAACTCGGCCCGCTCGACGCGATCCTGGTCATGGACGCCGACTCGACGCTCGGCCGCGAGTTCCTCAGCCACGGCCTGGAGCGCCTGGCTACCGGTAACTGGGGCGGTGTCGGCGGCACCTTCACCGGCAAGCCCGGCGGCGGGTTCGTCGGCATGTTGCAGCGCAACGAGTACGCCAGGTACGTCCGCGACGTGCAGCGCCTGCAAGGCAAGGCGCTCGTGCTTACCGGCACCGCGACGCTGTTCCGTGCCCTCGCGCTGCGAGAGGTCGTCGAGGCCCGGCGCTCGCGCGAACTTCCCGGCAGCCCGCAGGTCTACGACACCCGCGTGCTGACCGAGGACAACGAGCTCACGCTGGCCATCCTGCACCTGGGGCTGCGGATCATCTGCCCGCCCAAGTGCACGCTGGAGACCGAGGTGATGCTCACCTGGCGCGACCTGTTCAACCAGCGCCTGCGGTGGAAGCGCGGCGCCTTGGAGAACCTCACCGACTACGGGTGGACACGTGTCACCCGCGGCTACTGGGGGCGCCAGGCCCTGGCCCTCGTCGGCCTGCTGGTCATCGTCATCTACCTGTCGTCGCTCCTCTATTCGCTGATCGCCACCGGGCACGTCACGGTGCAGCCGGTCTGGATGGTCGTGACGGTGATCTTCTCCGTGGAACGCGCGGTGACCGTGCGCAGCCGCGGGCCGCTGCAGATGCTTCTCGGCGCGCTCATCGTCGTCGAGATGGCGTTCGACCTGTTCCTCCAAGCCGCCCAGGCGAAAGCGTTCTGGGATGCCGTACGCAACAAGGAAAGGAAGTGGTGACGTGTACAACGTGAGCACTGGGGCCGCAGCGGCCGGAACCGGCGGTGCCCTGGCCGCGACCGGAGCGGTCAGCCTGGTGTGGGCCTTCGTGGCGGCGTTCACGCTGCTCAGCGCAGGCCTCGCGCTCAAGCGGATCGCGCCCGCGCGCACCCGCTGACGCCCCGTACCGGCCTGCGGCGTCTGCGGACCCGCGGGCCGGTCCCGTCCTCCGAACCCAAGGGTCAGGTACCGATGTCCTCCGCTTCGCGCGCCGGCCTTGTCCGGCGCCGCCTCACGACCGGGCTGCTCGCGCTGTCGGCCGCCGTCAGCCTGCTCGTCACCGGACCGGCGCCCGCCGCGTCGGCCGCGGAACCGTGTGCCAACGGATTCGTCGCGATCAGCTTCGACGACGGCCCCAGCCCGCTGACCCCCGCGTACGTGCAGGCCCTGTACGACGCAGGGTGGGTCAAGGCGACGTTCTTCCTCACCGGCGCACACGCGCAGGAGTACCCGCAGTACGTCGACCAGCTCGCGCAGAACGGGCACTGGATCGCCAACCACAGCTACTCGCACCCGTTCCTCGACGAACTCGGCGAGCCCGACGCGTTCAACGAACTCCTCGGCACCAACCAGATCCTCCAAGCGCAGACCGGGACCGCCCCGACGCTCTTCCGCCCGCCGTATGGCCGTACCAACGCGCAGATCCGAGCTGACGCGGCCACCCTCGGCATGACCGAAGTGCTGTGGACCGCCGACTCGTTCGACTACAACGGCATCTCGGCACAAGAGATCGCGGACAACGCCCTCCAGGTCGGGCCGGGCGGCATCATCCTGCTGCACGAGGGATACGAGACGACGCTCGCGGCGATTCCGCGCATTGTCGTCGGGCTCGCCGAGCGCGGTCTGTGCGCCGGCAAGATCGTGCCGTCGGCGACGCCGGTCGAGGCGTGGCCCGGCACCACATACCACGCCACCGCAGCGCACTGGTGAAGCGCGACGGATGCGTCAAAGTCCCGCTTCAGCTTTGCAGGCTCTGGGAGTTCCGCGCACTCGCCGCTCTCACGCGCTCTTCCGGTCGCCGTGCAGGAGTCGGTCCATGGCTTCGGCCGCCCGCACGGATGCATCGGCGCAGCAGTTGTTGAACAACACGTGCACGTGGTCGGCGCTCTCGGCCAAACCGTGCAACCGTGGGACCCATTCGGCGAGTTCGGCGACCGAGTAGGTGTGGCGGAACCGGTCTTCCTTGGAGCCGGTTCCCCAGGCCGGGCTGCGCCCGTGGAAACGGACCACCGCGAGTCGGGACGCGGTGACCGTCGCGACGGGCGGGATGGATGTGGACAGCGTCTGTGTCATGTCGACGGCGACTGCGCTGACGTCCAAGCGCCTGAGAAGCTCCTGCGTCGTATCGGCGTTGGCGTCGGACCACCAGGCGGGGTGACGGAACTCGACGGCCAGCGGCCAGTCTCCGGCCCGTTCCACGCAATCGACGAGGAATTGCGTGGCATCAGGGCCGGGAGCGAACGAGGGCGGGAACTGGAAGAGCACCGAACCGAGGCGTCCGGCGTCGCGGAGCGGCCGCAGCGCACCGCTGAAACGCTGCCAGATCTCGTCCAGCAGACGAGGGTCGGCCCGGCCCGGCCAGTGCTGCATCGGCGCACGCAACTCCGGCGGCAGAGATCTCGGCCGGGTGGGATGGCCGGTGAGCAACGAGAACACCTTGACGTCGAAGGCAAACGTGTCCGGTGTTCGCTCGACCCACAACTCGCTATTACGTGCACTGGGTAGCGAGTAGTACGTCGCATCCACCTCCACCACGTCGAACTGCTTTGTGTAGTACCGCAGTCGGGCCTCCGCCGTGCTGCATTCAGGTGGATACCAGCCACTGGTTATGAGGGCGGCGTCGGTCCAGGAACATGTGCCCACCGATATGCGATCCATGAGCGCCAACTACCCCGATATTGCTGCTATGCGCAGTCGTGATCGGGCGGCGCTGTTTCACAGGTTTGCCGGTCTGTTCGCCGGACTTGCCGCCTCGCGTCCCGTCATTCTTGTTCTTGGGGCCGTCGGCGGCCGATGAGGTCCATCGGGCTGGACCCGGCTGGTTCTTGACCCTTGCCGCCCGAGCGGCGGCGTCCCGGCACAGCCGCCGGCCGCCTCTTGATCGAGCCCGGTCCGCCCCCGGGCGCCCCGCAGCGCGCGTTGCCAAATAGTCTTCATGCGTCATCCTGATGCTTGAGCAGGCTCCGCATCCGTCCAGCGGTTGCGGAGCCCAGTTGTGCCTGTGAGGAACCTGTCATGAGCGAGCCGCGCGGGGGCGTCGGCCAGGATCGTTTCGCACGACCGCGTCGCCGGAGGTGGGGACCGGTCCCGCGTCGGTCGGCGTTCGGAGGCGAGGGCGGCCGCACCGCGACGGCGCTTGTCGGCGCCGCATCCGGCGAACGGCTCGGTGGTCGCCTGGGCCAGGTGCCCAGCGCGCGTGGCGGCGCGTCCAGTGCGCGTCTCGGCGGGGACCCCGAGCCCGCGAAGCCGTCCGGCGTCTCCCCCTCCCGGTGGCGGATATGCCATGTGGCGGTTGTGCTCGCATTGCCTCTGTACGTGGGATGGGGCCTGCTGCTGGCCACCGGTGGCGGTGATCTCGCGGCTCAGTACTCGTGGGCGGAGTTCGCGGTACGGCATCCGGGCACCCCGTACGGCCTGTTCTGGTACGGCGGGATCCACGTCGGCAGCTACAGCGTCCTCTCGCCGCCGCTGATGGCGTTGCTCGGAGTCCGCACCCTTGCCGCCCTCAGTGGGTTGACCGCTACCTGGCTGCTGGCCGCGCTGTTGGTGCGTACCACCCGGAACGTGCCGACGTGGCCGGTGCTGGCAGGGGCGCTGGCGCTGTGGGCGAACGTCGTCTCGGGCCGCGCCACGTTCGCTCTCGGTGTCGCAAGCGCGCTGGGCACCTTGCTGGTCCTCATGGTGCGGCGTACACCTGTGTGGCGGGTCGTCGCGGGGGTCGTGGGGACGGCGCTGACCGTGCTGTTCAGCCCCGTGGCCGGCCTGTTCCTTCTCGTGGCGGGCGCGGGGTTCCTGCTCGACCGGCAGTGGGCGACAGGCCTGGCCCTGACCGTACCGACAGGAGTGGTCGGCGGGTTGGTGAGCGCGCTGTTCCCGTCCCACGGCCAACAGCCCATGGGGGCCGAGCGGATCATCTTGCCTGCCCTGGCCGGGGTGGTGGTGGCGTTGGCGGCACCGCGCGACTGGCGCGTGCTGCGGGCCGGCGCCGCGGTCTACGCCGTCGGTGTGGTGCTGACCTGGCTGATTCCGTCGCCGGTGGGCACCAACGTCGAGCGCCTGGCCGCGCTTTTCGGCGCGCCCGCGCTGCTCGCAATCTGGTTCGAGCGGCGACGGCGAAGCCCGCATCCTCGGAGGTCCTTGCTCCGAGTCGGTGGTGACGCGTCGTACCGCACACGCTTTTGTGCCGCGGGGCTGGCGATGTGCGTGATCTGGACGGTGGTTGCGACCGCCAGAGACGTGGAGTCGCATACCGAGGTGCCGGGCTGGTCGCGGCACACCGCCGGCGTCATCGCCGAATTGGACCGGCTGGGCGCGTACCGCGGCCGTGTCGAAGTGGTCCCCACCGGCTCGCACCGCGAGGCGCCGGTGTTCGCCCGGCATTTCCAGGCGGTACGCGGCTGGAACCGCCAACTCGACATGGAGCGCGGCCGGTTGTTCTACTCCGAGGAGCTCCACGAGGCGAGCTATCGGGCGTGGCTGAACGAGTGGGCGGTCGGCTATGTCGTCCTGCCGCACGCTCCACCGGACGGCTACGCCAGGACCGAGGCCGCATTGATCCGGTCCGGCCGCCTGAGTTCCTGGCTGGAGCCGGTCTGGAACGACGCCTACTGGACCGTCTTCCGCGTCCGGGACGCCGTGCCGCTGGCCAGCGCCCCCGCCGAGGTGCTCCGCGCCGGCGACGCCGACATCGTGCTCAACATGCCCCGCCCGGGAACGGTCACCGTGCGTGCCGCCTACTCGCGTTGGCTGTACGCCGACGGCGCCTGCCTGCGCGCGAGCGGCCCGTGGATACAACTGACCGCTTCGCGCCCCGGGGTCTACCGGATCACCTCCAGTTACTTCGTCCCGGACGGCTGCGGAACATGAGATTCGCGGCCGAGAGACACTGACGCCGTCCCACCCCGCCGAGCCTCGCCTTCGGGAGGCGGTTTCTCCTGGGTGCGCGGGGGTAATCGGGTGCCCATGAACCTCGCGTCGCTGGTCGACTTGACGCTGGATCGCACGATCGTGCTCGGCTACGGAACCCCGGGATATCACCTGCGTAGGCGCCTGCCGGGGTGGCCGGCGGACGGCGCGCGCATGGACGGCAAGGTCGTGCTGGTCACGGGAGCCGCCTCGGGGATCGGGCTTGCCGCCGCGGTCGGTTTTGCCGAACTCGGGGCGTCCGTGCGGGTACTGGGTCGTACGCCCGACCGTGCGGAGGACGCCGTGCGGCAGGTGAGGGCGACTGCGCGCGGCAAGGTGACCGGCGACGTGCGTCCGGTCGCGTGTGATGTCGGCAGCCTGGAGGAACTGCGCTCCTTCACGGACAGGTTCCTCGGTGCGGAAGAGCAGCTCGACGTGCTGGTCAACAACGCGGGCGTGATGCCCGACGAGCGGACGTACAGCGCTGACGGCGTCGAACTGAACTTCGCCACGCACGTGCTGGCGCCGTGGGTGCTGACGGCTGCCCTGCTGCCGCTGCTGCGGGCGGCGGCTCCGTCCCGCGTCGTCAACGTCACGTCCGGCGGCCAGTACGCGCAGCGACTGCCGGTCGGGGACCCGGAGTCCGCGAACTCGGCGTACTCGCCGAAGAAGTTCTACGCCCGTACGAAGCGCGCCGAAGTGATTCTCACCGAGGAATGGGCGCAGCGGCTTGCCCCGCATGGGGTGCATGTCCACGCCATGCACCCCGGGTGGGCCGACACGAAGGGCGTCCGCACCTGGATGCCGGTGTTCCGGAAAGTCACCCGCCCCGTCATCCGCGACGCGGAGCAGGGCGCCGACACCATCGTGTGGCTGGGCTCGGCTCCTGATGCGGTCGATACCACCGGGCTGCTGTGGCAGGACCGCAGGCCGAGGCCCACGACGTACCTGCTCGGCGCCGGCCGCGACCGTCCGCAGGCGCGGCGCGAATTGTGGGACCACGTGGCTGCCTTGGCCGAACGGGCAGGCATTTCCGACCACATCTGAACGGGCTGCCTCCGCACGCGCTCGGCACGCCGCTGTGCGGGCTGCCCGGGCAATCGTGCGTCAGGTGCATCCAGGAGAGCTTTTGTCACGGAAGGACAGGTGAAGGCTTCAGCACGCAAAAGACCTGGAGAGCCTCATGGATACCAACCTGTTCACCGCCGACGTCACACCCACGGGACGCCGCGTCCTGATGACCGGACGGCGCCGCGCCGTCGCGGCACTGGGCGTCGGGGCGCTGTGCGCATCCTCCATGGCCCTCGCGGCCGCCCCTGCGCAGGCCGCCGACGAGGCGACTGTGTCGGTCCTGCACGGCATCCCCGGCCTGACCGTCGACGTGTACGCCAATGGGCAGCAACTCCTGCCGGACTTCAAGCCCGGTACGCTCACCGACCCGCAGGAACTCCCGGCGGGCAGCTACGACATCAAGGTGTTCAAGGACAACGAAGGCCCGAACGGCACACCCGCCCTGCAGAAGCAGGTCGAGGTACCCGCCGGAGCCAACGCCACCCTGGTGGCGCACCTGGATGCGAACGGCGCACCGATGCTCTCCGCGTTCGTCAACGACACCGCGCCGGTGGCCGCGGGCAAGGCCCGGGTGACCGTCCGGCACGTCGCCGCGGCACCCGCCGTCGACGTACGCGCCAACGGCACGCCGGTGTTCACCGGTCTGACCAACCCCAAGGAAGCCAAGGGGGAGGTCGACGCCGGCATGATCAAGGCGGACGTGACCCTCGCGGGCACCTCGACCGTGGCGCTGGGCCCGGCGGACCTCAACCTCGCGGAAGGCACGAACACCGTCGTCTACGCCTACGGCAGCGCCGCCGACAAGACCCTGGCGTTGAAGACACAGGCGATCACCGGCCTGCACTCCGCGCCGGGCGGCGTCCCGGCGGGCGGATCCGGCGCCGCCGCGAACGCCCGCACCGACGACGGCGGCGGAGCACCGGCCTGGGCGATCGGCCTGGCGGCGGCCGGAGCACTGGGCCTGGCCGCGGGCGGCTACCGCGTCGTCGCGAACCGCCGGAACTGACCACCGACGGCCACCGGTCAACGGCCCGCCCGTGGCGGCATCACGCGAGTCCGTCGCGTTCTCGCGGGCCGTACCACCTCTCGGACGCTCAGGAGGTTGCCGTGTCGCGAGCGGCGCAGGACGCAGCCACTCGGCGGACCGGATGCACGTTCGGCAAGGGCGCCTTCGGCGGGCCCGCCCTCGGCAAGCCCGCCACGGCGTTCGCCGAGAGGCGGGGCAAGTGGCCCCGTCGTCGGCGTGCGGCGCTGATGTGGTGCCTGGCGGCGACGAGTTGCGTCCTCGCCGCCTGCGGCACCGTCGCCGGCACAAGCACCGGCGCGGGCACCGGGACGGGCGTCCCCACGTTGACCGCCGGCGAGACGGCCGCGACGGCCGCGGCCGACACGGCTGAGCCGGCGGCGTCGGCAGGGCCGGAAGCGGGGGCGCCGGCCCCGGGACCGGGCGACACGACCGCCACGTCGCCTCTGCCCGGCGACGCCGGATCGAGTACCCGGATTCCGACGGCGGTGAGTGTCTCCGCGCTGGACCTGTCCGCTCCGGTGGTGCCCGTCGGGGTCGCCCCGGACGGTCAGGTGGAAGTGCCGCCCGATGGCGGCACCGTCGGCTGGTACCGGTTCGGCCCGCCGCCCGGCGCCCCGGCCGGATCAGCCGTGCTGGTCGGACACGTCGACACCGCGGACGGCCGCATCGGCGAGTTCGCCGGGCTCGAACGTGCGGCCCCCGGCCTGCGCGTCTCCGTACAGCGCGGCACCGCGCCGCCGCTCGTGTACCGGGTCGTTCGGGTCGAGACGGTGCCGAAGGGGGCTCTCCCGGGCCCGGCGATCTTCCGGCGTGACGGGCCGCATCAGCTTGTGCTGGTGACCTGCGCCGGCGCGTACGACCGGTCGGCCGGCGGCTACCAGGCCAACCTTGTGGTCACCTCTGTGCCGGAGAACGCATGAACACCGACACAGGCTTCCCCGGATCCGCGGTCCTGGCCACTAGGCTTTCCGCCGTGGAACACCTCGACGACTCCGACGTCGCCAAAGCCTTCGCGGACGGCGACAAGGCGGCGTTCGCCGAGGTGTACCGGCGATGGGGCGCTTTCGTGTACACGTTGTGCGCACGTACCCTCGGCGACCGGACCGAAGCCGAGGACGTCACGCAGCAGGTGTTCGTCTCCGCGTGGCGCGGGCGTGCCACCTACAGCCCCGAGGCCGGGTCGCTGCCCGGATGGCTGGTGGGCATTGCCCGGCACCGTGTCGCGGACGCCTGCGCCGCCCGCGCGCGGCGTGCGCGTCCCACCGACGCCGAGCCGGTCTCGGACCCGGAGCCCTCCCACGACTCCGGGGTCGTGGAGCGGGTCGTGGTCGCCGACGAACTCGCGCGGCTCGGGCAGCCCCAGCGGCGCATCCTGCAGATGGCGTTCTTCGGCGACCTGACGCACAAGCAGATCGCGGAACGCCTCGGCCTGCCGCTCGGCACGGTCAAGAGCCACATCAGACGCGGCCTCGGCCGCCTACGGGGCCGAATGGAGGAGGTGGACGATGAATCACAGTGACCCCGGGACACTCGCGTTGGCCGCACTCGGTGAACAGGTGCCCGAGACGGACCGTGCGCACATCGCCGCCTGCCCGGTCTGTGGAGCCGAACTCGACCAGCTGCGGGCCGTCGTGCGGGCCGGGCGGCAGATCCGCCCCGAGGACGAACCGTCCCCTCCGCCCGCGCGGCTCTGGCGGCGCATCGCCGACGAACTCGACTTCGACGGCGACCTGTCCGTGCCCGGTCCTTCCGAGTCCGACCCGTCCATGCTCGACCCGTCCGCGCTCGACCCGTCCGCGCCCGACCCGTCCGTGCCCGCGGAGGAGGCACCTGCCGACCGCGGCGCCGGCCCGGCGGAGGGGCCCGAGGGTGCCGTGCGTACCGGGGGACCCTGGTTTCGGCTGCGGAAGTCGCTGGCCCTGGCAGCCTCGGCCGCGGTGATCGGTGCCGCCGCCGGGGTCGGCGGCACGCTCTGGGCGACGGACGAGGACGAGTCTCCACGTGCGCGCGTGGATGCCGAGACGCGGCTGGATCCACTGCCCACGCACCAGGCGGCCGGCGCCGCATTCGTCGACACCACTACCGGCGGTGAAGCCGGACGACGCCTCGTGGTCCGCGTATCCGGCCTTACGCCCCAGCCCGGCTTCTACGAGGTCTGGCTCCTGGACCGCGACGCGAAGAACATGATTGCCGTCGGCATCCTGCCCGTCGGAGGGGAAGCCACCTTCGACCTGCCCGCGAACCTCGACCTCGACGGCTACCCGGTCGTGGACGTGTCTGTGCAGCAGTACAACGGCTCACCCGAACACTCCGGCAACAGCGTGGTACGCGGGACCCTGCCCAGCTGAACTCCCAGCTGATTGCCGGACTGATCGCCGAACGGCCACAATCTGGGGATTGCGGCGAGGCACCTCAGCCCTGATGGCCCGTCACGGCGCGCGGCATGGTCTGGACCAGTTCGTCACCGAGGCGTTCGAACTCGCGCCGGAGGAACGGGTCGGCGAGGCGGGCCAAGCCGTGGAAGCGCACGTGGGCCCGGTACGTGACCTCGGTGGATTCCCCACGCGGCACGAACGTGAGATCGTCGGTGGAGGTGGCGGTCTTGTTGGTGCCGACGAACGTCAGCCGGGTCGGCTCGGCGCGGCTCAACTCGTACTCCAATTCCGTGGGCTTCCCGCGGAACTCGGAGACGCTGCGCCACCGGGATCCTTCCCGCACGGGGCCTGAGTCGATGCGCGTGCACCGGCGGGTCCCGGGGTCCCAGTAGACGGCGTTGGCGAAGTCCCGCAGATAGGCCACCACTTCGTGGAGCGGGCGCGGGATGGTGAAGGTGCGTTGTACGTCGACCATCGATTCGGCTCCCTCTCGAACTTGATATGGGCCAGTCGTCGCTCACCGTCGTGCCCGCGCACACGGGAGCGGCTCCCGGGCGACCACAGGTACGCGGCGGAGCCACAGCGCGATGCCGTGCCTGCGGATACCGAGTGCGACTTGGTGGGGCATCAACGGATGGCGAAGCAGCAGGCGGACCAGGCCGCGTGTGCCGACGGGGCGGCGTCGCCCCCGCCACCGCGCGGTGAACGCGACCCGGTCGTCACGCCGTAGGGTGACCGCGATGTCGAGACGGGCCGCGGGTTCGGGTACGTGCAACTCGTACACGCCGTCGACCTCGAGGAACGGGGACACGTAGAACGACTTCGCCGCCCGCGCGCGCCCGGTCGCATCCGGAAAGAGCAGGTAGGGATGGCGCTGCCCGTAGGTGTTGTGGACCTCGGCGATGACGCACGCGAGGGTGCCGTCGCGGCGATGGCACCAGTAGAGGGTCAGAGGATTGAAGACGTAGCCCAGTACGCGGGCGTTCGCCAGCATGAGGACGTGGCCACCGTCCAGTTCGACGCCCTCCTGCGCGAGCCACGCGTCGACGTTCGCGCGGATCGAGCGGGTCGGGTCGCCCAGGTGGTCGCGTGCCTCGAAGCGTACGAACGGCCTCAGCCACCAGGGAAGTTCCGGCGGGTCGTCGAGATCGACCAGCCACGTGTAGCCGCGGTTGCGGAAGGCGCGTACGAAGTGCTCCCTGCGTACGTGGACGACCTCGGTTTCGTACAACGCCGTGCCTGCGCTCACCAGACCACCCCCAGGGACGCGGCCGCGCGTACGCCCGATGCGCACCCGTCCTCGTGGAAACCCCACCCGTGATACGCCCCCGCGAACGCGGTACGTCCGTCCGCGAGCAGTGGCAGCGAACGCTGGGCGGTGACCGACTCCGGTGTGAAGACGGGGTGTTCGTACACCATCCGGTCGACCACGGAATCCTCCCGCGGGCGCTCGGTCGCACCGAGGGTGACGAGGTAGGTGGTCCGCTGGTCGAGGCGCATCAGCCGGTTGAGGTCGTAGCTCACCAGGACGCGGTCCTGGTCCACCCCGTCGTGGCAGGAGGTCTTGAGGTAGTTCCAGGAGGCACGCGCCGCGGCGGCACGCGGAAGCAGGGCGGTGTCGGTGTGCAGGCAAGCCTCGTTCCTCGCGTAGCGGAACGCCCCCAGGACTGCCTGCTCGCGCGGTGTCGGATCCGCGAGAAGACGCAGCGCGTCGTCGGCGTGGGTCGCCAGCACCACGGCGTCGAGCCGATGCGGCCGGTCGGAGTCGTCGCGCACCTCGACACCGTCCGCGGTGCGCCGCACGGCGCGGACCGGGGTGGCGACGTTGACCGACGCGAGGCCTTTCACCGCCCGGTCGACGTAGGTGCGGGATCCGCCGACCACGGTCTTCCAGGCGGGTGATCCGCTGACGGTCAGCATGCCGTGGTTGTGGAGGAAAGCGAACAGGTAGGCGGCGGGGTACATGCGGCTGTCACGCGTGCCTGTCGACCACACCGCGGAGACCAGCGGCATGACGAAGTGGTCGACGAAGTAGGGCGAATACTTCCCGTCGGCCAGAAAGCGGCCGAGCGTGGGCTGTTCCTGCGTGTCGTCGGCCGCGGCGGCCCCGGCGGCCTGTCCGACCCCTGCGGCGCCGGCGGGCACGGCCGATCTGCCGTACTGGGCGGCAAGGAGGAGCGCGCGGGCATTGCGGTGAAAGCGCACGACCTCGCCGAGCATGCGCAGGTAGCGGGGGTTGACGCTGTTGGAGCGCTGCGCGAACAGGCCGCCTGTACGGCGGGCTCCGGCGTACTCCAGACCGCAGCCTTCGCAGCGGACGCTCATCGACATCTCGGTGTCCTGCGTCTGCACCCCCAATTCCCGGAAGAGCCTGATGAGATGGGGGTAGGTCTGCTCGTTGTGGACGAGGAACCCGGTGTCCACCGGGATGGTCCCGCCCGTCTCGGCGGGGACGTCGTGCGTGTGCGCGTGCCCGCCAAGTCGGTCGTCGCTCTCGAACAGCACGACGTCGTAGGAACGTTGCAGGATGTAGGCAGCCGTCAGGCCGGAGACCCCGGCGCCGATCACCGCGACGCGTCGGCGGCTCATGGCGACCGCCTCTCCGTCGTCGGCGCTGCCGTCGGCTCCGTCAGCCGGGCCGGCATCCGGGCTTGGTCGACAAGCATGCTGCCGGCGAAGTCGGCCACCAAGGCGTCCCAGTCCCGACGGCGGCGCAGCATGGCGTGGCCCGCATGGGGGAGTTCGACGCGGCGGACGGGCATCCCGGCGGACAGAGCCCTGAGGGCGTACTCGTGCGACGCCTCGGGCGAGGTGCGCCGGTCGCGCAACCCGTGGACGATGAGCACCGAGCGGTCGGCCAGTTGGCGTACCGGGTCCCCTGCCGGGGTCCAGGGCGCAAGTGCGCACACCCCGGTCACGTACGGGTGATCCGCGGCCCACAGTGCGGCCCGGCCGCCCATCGAGTGACCGACGAGGACCATCGGCGCGCCGGGGAACCGGGTCTGCACCTGGTCCAGGGCCCACCGCACGTCCTGCACCGGATCGGCCGCGCTCCCGTTCCAACCGCGCAGCCGATAGCGCAGTACGGCCACCGCGGCGCCGCGCGGGTCTAGCCGCCGACGCAGCGTTCCGGCCATCGCGGCCATTCTCAGGTACGCCAGGTTGCGCCGCGAAGCCCTTGCCGTGCTGTGCGACCGACCTCCCGGCAGGACCACGACCACGCTGCGCGGCTGATCCGTGGGTCCAGGCGTCCGCAGGGACAACCGGGGCGTGGCATCCACGACGCCGGGCGCCGCCGAACGTGGCACTCTCATGTCACATGCTTCGGCGCGGACAGGCGGGCAGATTGGTACGCACCCACAGCCGGGACCGGCGTCGGGGCCCGCCAGGGACGATCTCTGCGCATCGGATCCTTCCTCCGTCGGTCCATGAGCGGTCCTTCACACCTTCTTCCGGCGCCGGGAGGCATTCGGATGCGGCCGGGACGAAAAATCCTCGGAACCTGCGTCCCTGTGTCCAGGCGGGTCGCCGCGCGGGTGCGAGGGCTCCGCATCGCTGAAATGCTGAGGACCTGGGCCGCCTGTCGCGCGCCGCCCGCCGCCCGTGGTCGGCGAGCGGTGGCTGTGAGCGCCGAAAGCGCATTCCGGGGCTGCCGGCCCCAGGCCGGCGGAGTTGGGATGGCGTCCGCGCGGACGGCGGCCAGACGATCGCGAGGTGGTGGAACCATGTGCCGATGGCTTGCCTACTCGGGCACCCCGGTGCTCCTGGGCACGATTCTCTACAAGCCGTCCCATTCGCTGATCGACCAGAGCCTCCACTCCCGGATGGGCGTGGAGACGACCAACGGCGACGGGTTCGGGGTGGGCTGGTACCGGCCCGATCTGGAGACACCGGCGGTCGTGCGGGAGATCGGCCCGGCGTGGAGCAACCGCAACTTGCGGGAGATCGCCGACCACGTGCGCTCCCCGCTGTTCTTCGCGCACATCCGGGCCTCCACGGGCACGGCGGTGCAGCAGACCAACTCCCACCCGTTCCGCCACGGCCGCTGGATGTGGATGCACAACGGCGCCATCACCGACTTCCACCGGCTGCGGCGGGACCTGGCCCTCGCCGTCGACCCGGCGCTGTTCCCCGACATCGAGGGGTCGACGGACTCGGAGCTGATGTTCTTTCTCGCGCTCACTCTCGGGCTGGAGCAGGACCCACCGGGCGCGGTCGCGCGGATGGCGGGTCTGGTGGAGGGCGTCGGTCGCGAGCACGGCGTGGAGTTCCCCCTCCAAATGACGATCGCGGTGACCGACGGGCAGCGGATCTGGGCCTTCCGCTACTCCACGCAGCGGACCTCGCGCTCGCTCTTCTTCAGCACCCGGGTGGAGGCTCTGCGGGCACTGCACCCCGACGTGGAATTCCTGCGCGAAGTGTCCGACGACACCCGCCTCGTCGTGTCCGAGCCTCTGGGCGACCTGCCCGGTGCGTGGAACGAAGTACCGGAGAGCAGTTGCGGCGTCGTCGGCCCGGACACCGACGAACTCCGCCCCTTCGCCCCCCAGGCGGCATAGCGCGGTGTCGGCGGACTCGGGCTGGAACGCGGACGAGCACGTACGGTTTGCGCGCTACCGGCAGGCGTTCGACGAGGTGGCCCCTGCGGACGCAGCCGCCCTTGTCGCCCGAGTACTCACCGACCCCGACAAAGGGATGGCGAACAGCGCCGTCTGCGAGTATCTCGACAGACGGGCCGCCGAACTGCTCGCGGATCCCGGCTATCCCTCGTGGTGCCTGGAGATGACCCGCGCCGTCATGGCGGACGACTTCTGCACACGACGCCTCAACGAGTGGACCCTGCTACGGGCGATGACCCTCGACGAACCATGGGACGTCGAAAGCCTGCTCACGGCGTCCAACTGGCTCCAACTCCACACCGCCGAGCGGTCCTTGGCGACGTCCCCTCTGCAAATCCTGGCCGAGAACGGCCGCACCCGCCGCATCCGCAACATCGCCCAGTCCCGACTGTCCGCCGCTCAGCGCTCGACGTCGACCGAACCGGACCGCTGAACCGTCGGCTCTCCGGACCGAGCGAGCGCACAAGCCCCGAGGCCCCGCCCACGGTGACCTCCCGCCCCCAGCAGCCGAGCCCATTCCATCCGCCCCCGCGCCACCGCCGCTGATGTCGGTGGTTCAGGGGGTTGCGGACTTGTTGTTGATTCGGGCTTGGAGGGTGGGCTTGAGGGCGGGCCATTCGTCGGCGGTGATGCTGAACATGGCCGAGTCGCGGAGTTTGCCCGCTTCGCCAGGGGCCCAGGACGGCGACCAGTTGCGGAGGACGCCCTCGAAGCGCGCGCCGAGGCGTTCCATCGCGGCTCGGGAGCGGGCGTTGCGGGCATCGGTCTTGAGGTCGACACGGGCCAACCCGAGGTTCTCGAACGCGTACTCGAACAGCAGGTACTTGGCCTCGGCGTTGATGGCCGTGCCCTGCGCGGAGGCGGACAGCCAGGTGCCGCCGATTTCGAGTGCGCAGAGATCCGTGCCGCCTGGCCAGGTCCGTGGTTCCAGGTAGTTGGTGCAGCCGACGGCGGCGCCGTCGGTGGTGCGGATCTGTGCGAAGCAGGTCCAGCCGGGGCGGCCGAGGGTCGTCTCGATGTATGCCGCTACCTCGTCGGCGCGCGGGACGAGGGTGAAGCCGTACGTCTCGCGGCTCTCCTCCGCGGCCTGGACCAGTCCCGGTGCGTGTGCCGGTGACAGCGGCTCCAGCCGTACGTGGGTCCCATGCAATACGGGAGCCTCGAAGTGTGAAGTCATGCCGGTAATCCGTCCTCTGGATGAACCCGTGGATCATCGCGGCGGTCGGCTGGAGGCGTCAAAGGAGTTGTCGCGGCGCCGGGGAGGGGTTTGTCAATCGAGCATAGATTGCTAGCATCCTAGTCATGGCTGCCGGCAAACAGGTCAAGCAGTTCAACGTCTACCTGCCCGTCGACCTCATCCGTGAGGTCAAGCACCACGCCGTCGACACCGAGCGCTCGCTGTCCTCGATCGTCGAGACGGCCCTCACCGAGTACCTCCAGCGTGTGGCGACGACCGAGAAGGAGGGCACCGATGACGACTGAAGGCTTCGACGGCTTCCTCGTCGAGACCCGCAACTACGGGGCGACGGCCGCGTTCTGGAAGTCGCTCGGCTTCGAGAGCGTGCTGGAGACCGGCCACGGCTCCGGCCAGTGGGTGCACCCCGCGGGCGGCCCCTACGTGTTCATCGTCGAGCAGCACGAAGGGGAGCTCACCACTCACCCGATCCTGAGGGTCGCCGACGCGGAGGCGTTCGCTCCCGACCGCGCCCCGGACTTCGCGCAGCCGTTCACCCCGACGCACTGGGGCGTCAGCCAGGCGCTGGTACGCGATCCCGACGGGCGGACGGTCGCTCTCGAAGCGCCTCTCCCCGGAGGGCAGGACGATGCGCAGGGAGGCGGCGATGCGTGACGGCCAAGAGGCCCACCAGCCGTCCGTACCCGACCACACCGCGGTGCGCGTCGCCCTGTGGCGTGCCCTGCACGTCCAGGCTGACGCCCCGCCGCACGTCCTCGACGACCAGGTCGGACTGAAGCTCGCCGACCCCGGGGACGACTGGCGTGCGCGCGGCGACATGACCATGCCGGGTGTCGAAGGCGTCCGCGCGGCCATGGTCGCGCGCGCCCGCTTCGTCGAGGACCTCGTCGCCGAGCACGCCGATGCCGGCGTGACGCAGTACGTCGTCCTCGGTGCAGGCCTCGACACCTTCGCCCAGCGGCGGCCCGAACTGGGCGCCCGACTCCGTGTCTTCGAGGTCGACCAGCCCGGTACCCAGGCCTGGAAGCGCCGTCGTCTGGCCGAACTCGGGTACGACATCCCGTCCTGGCTGACCCTGGTCCCCGTGGACTTCGAGGGCGGCGACTCGTGGTGGGAGCGCCTCACCGCCGCCGGATTCGACCCGGCCAGGCCGGCCGTCGTCGCGTCGACCGGCGTCAGCATGTACCTGACGGACGAGGCGAACACCGCGACGTTGCGCCAGGTCGCCGCGCTCGCGCCCGGCTCGGTGTTCGCGACGACGTTCCTGCTGCCGCTCGACCTGCTGGCACCGGACCAGCGGCAGGTCCAGGAGTTCTCGATGCGCAACGCGGCCGCGTCCGGCACGCCGTTCGTCAGCCTGTACGCGCCCGAGCAGATGCGGCAGGCAGCCCTGGCAGCGGGGTTCTCCAAGGCCGTGCACGTGTCGCCCGACGATCTGGCCGCTCGGTATTTCACCGGCCGAGCCGATGGCCTGCGGCCACCCAGGGCCGAGCAGTTCCTGGTGGCGGAGGTCTGACCAGCCCCTGCCCGGAGTCGCAGCGCATTCGAGCCTGAAAAGTGGTCGCGCAACTCGTGAACAGCTTTGCGCTGATAGCGAGTTCGCCATCCGGTCATGACGAAGTAGTGCATCGCAGTAGTCATCGCTGCGTTCGTGCTCTACTGGGAGCGACGAATGCCTCGCCTGGACCGGATCGGTGGGGCCGTCGGGCCGGGAGCGTGACGTGGCGAAGACATGGCGGTGGGAGAGCGATCACCGGTGCTGCACCACCTGCCCGCCGGACAGCTCGCTGATGTACGAGGGCGGACGCGTGCGCTATCTGGGGTGGTGTTCGGACGTCGGCTTCGGTGGGGGATACACGATCGGGGTCCAGACGATCGACGAGTTCGTGACTCGCGGACCTCTCGACGACACCATGCCTCCGGCGCTCATCGCGGAGATCCGCACGTACCTCACAGCGAAGTAAAGGTCACGTAGCGCGAACGGGTCCAGGAACCAGGCCCGCAGGAACGTCGACGCCGTTCCAATCACGGCCCCGCGGCGTACCGGCCGTCCGGGATGACGTCGTGGTTCAACCAGCCTGGCTCCCCGACTGGAGGTCTCGGGTCGGATCAGCGCCGTCGGTGAGGGCGTGACCGGCTGGCGGGTGGGTGACGAGGCGTGCGCGTTGCTGACCCGGGGCGGGTACGCCCAGAAGCTGCTGACGGTGCCTAGAGGGGTCGGCCTGGTCGAGGCGGCGGCCCTGCCCCGGGGTCGCGGCCACCGCGGGACCCACGGCGGGGGAGACGCTCCTCGTGCACGGCGGCGGGGGTATCGGCACTTTCTGGGCGAACGCGTCGGGTTGCGCCGCCCGGGCCGCGTACCAGGATTGAGCGAGGGGCCTTGTCCCGTGAGCGGCCTCCGCACCCGAGCGGTCGGCAATCGTGCGGGACGCACCTTCCAGGGCACGCGTGTGCCCGCGATTGGAGCCGCCATGACCTCGCTTCCCCCGCCCGTCACGCCCTACCTGGAACCCGCCGCGCAGGAGTTGTGCGACGCCACCGATCCGCATCCGCGGATCTACGAGGTGCCGCCCGAGAAGGGCCGCGACATCCTGCTGAGCCTGCAGAGCGACCCGAGCGTGCCCCGGCCGGACGTCGACGAGGAGTGGGTCGACGTGGATGCCGGCGAGTGGGGCACCGTCCGCACCCGCATCATCCGACCCAAGGGAGCCACCGGTTCGCTGCCGGTCGTCTTCTACATCCACGGCGCCGGCTGGGTCTTCGGCGACGACAAGACCCACGACCGCCTCTTCCGGGAACTCGCCGTCGGCGCGGGCGCGGCGGGAGTCTTCCCGGTCTACGACCGGGCGCCCGAGGCGAAGTACCCGACGCAGGTGGAGCAGAACTACGCCGTGGGCCAGTGGGTGATGGAGCACGGCGCGGAGCACGGCCTGGACACTTCGCGCATTGCCGTCACCGGCGAGTCGGTCGGCGGCTGTATGTCCACGGTGTTCGCGCTGATGAACAAGGAGCGCGGCGGCATCGACCTCAAGGCCCAGGTGCTGCTGTACCCGGTGGCCAACGCGGACTTCGACACGCCCTCCTATCTGCAGTTCGCCGAGGGTTACTACCTGACGCGCGACGGCATGAAGTGGTTCTGGGACGCGTACACCACCGACCCCGCCCAGCGCGCCGAGCACCACGCCTCCCCGCTCCGGGCGAGCCTGGACCAGCTGAAGGGCCTCCCGACGACTTTGGTCATCACCGATGAGGCCGACGTACTGCGCGACGAAGGCGAGCAGTACGCCAACA